>NZ_CP020809.1:3164967-3797960 GCF_002157835.1 Mycobacterium dioxanotrophicus
GGTGTCGAAGACGAATGGCTGCCCCGCAGCTTTCGCGACAGTGTGCGCGTGCTGTACCACACCTCCACCGCGCTGGCGAACCCCGACGAAACCACCCGTCAGCTGTCCGTGCCGATGGCCGAAGACCCGCTGTCGTGGCACTACCGCGGCATGGGCCGCCTGCGCCGGCGGCTGGCCTGGGCTCAGCACCTGTCGATCACCAGTGCCTTTCTCGGACCAGGTGCCATGCGCACCCTCGGCCTGCCCGTCTACATGCCTCCGTGGTATCCGGTACTGCGCGTGCCGGCGAACGTGATCCGCAGCATCGGGGCGATGACACTGCCCGGCGGTATGGACCGCGCGGTCGCGCGCGGCCGACGTGAGCAGCAGGCCCTGCTGCACACCATCATCGGCGACAGCGCTGCCTCCATCGGAGGGTCGGCCGCACCTTTCGGCAGCGCAGCTTGACTGCGGCGCAGTCGAATTCGGATTCCTACGGGTTCATCGAACCCAGGAAGTAGGTTTCGTGACCGGTCGGATACCCGCCCCCGTCGGTCGCGATGTGCACATGGTCGAAATGGTTGGCCGTTTCGTTTCCGTAGTCGGCCGTCCAACTCGGTGCCCCGATACCCGGATAGAACCCCTGCCGCCAGATCACATGCAGCACACCCCATCGTTTCGCGTTCGCCAACGCGAAACCGGCGATCTGATTGCCGAGCTCAATACCCTTCTCGGAGTGGTAATTCGGGATCATCACGTCGATCGCCAAACCGTTGGGATGCCACTTCAGCGGATCTTGGCGGTATCCGCCGATGGTGGTGATGTCGGGAAACATCATGCTGATCGCGCGGGCCACCCAGATGGTGTGGATCTGCAAGCCCTGCTCGGGTGCCTTGCCTGCCGACAGCGGGAATTGGAAGTCGCGGGCCGCCACGGGCGCATTGGCCGCCACGAGAGCCGCCTCGGGCGGGACCGGCGCCACAGACGGCGCGACGGCACGCGCGGAGTGCGGGGCCGAAAGCGCTGCCGGGTTCTCGACTTGCCCCGAATGCTCCGTGCTCTGGACGTAGAACATGGCGGCGGCCACGGTCACCGATGCGGCGAGCGCCAACAGCCGACCGCGGCCGTTGGCTGACAGTTTCCCGCTCACGGGCAGCTAGTTTACTGAGTTGCCGCACGCCGCATCGCGGACTCGGCTATCTCGTCGGCGATGCCAACGCGCGGTTTGCCACCCCGGCCGGACCCGGGCACCCCGACCCCTGATGTGATGGTCCGCGTGACCGATACCGCCACCCAGACGATCGTGATCTACACCGACGGTGCGTGCCACGGAAATCCCGGACCCGGCGGCTGGGGCGCGGTGCTGCGCTTCGGCGTGCACGAGAAGCAGCTCTACGGCGGCGAGACGGCCACCACCAACAACCGGATGGAACTGCTGGCCGCGATCATGGCCCTCGAAGCGATCACCACGCCGTACCCGGTGCAGCTGTGGACCGACAGTCAGTATGTGCGCCAAGGCATCACCGGCTGGATCGAGGGTTGGAAGCGCAAAGGCTGGAGAACCGCAGCCGGCCAACCCGTCAAGAACGACGATCTGTGGCGCCGGCTGGACGCCGCCGCGGCGAGGTACGCCGTCGAATGGCGCTGGGTGAAAGGCCACGCCGGACACGAAGGCAACGAACTCGCAGACCAATTGGCCACCCGCGGTGCGATCGAGTTCGGCGGCTCCACCCGCGGGTCGAGAGGCCGGTCATGACAGCCTCTTTCGGGATCGGCCGAAATATAGGTACAAGTACTCTGCGGCGCCACCCCCACGCAGCGGCAGACTATGGACATGCCCGATTCTCATGTGATGTCGTCTGCCGGCGCCGCGGCCGATGTGGCGAAGCCCGAGCGCGACCGCGCCGTCGACGTGGCCCGGCTGGGCGCACTCGTCGTGGTCATGTTCGGGCACTGCGCGCTGCTGCTGGCCACCATCGATGCCGGTGGTGTGGAGATCGGCAACATCCTCGGCGCCATCCCCGGGCTCGCCCCGATCACCTGGCTCCTGCAGGTCATGCCCTTGTTCTTCGTCGCCGGCGGGGCTGCAGGCGCCTACAGCTGGCACCCCGACGGGACTACGTCGTGGGGCGCGTGGTTGCTGACCCGCGCGCAGCGCCTGTGCCGGCCGGCCTTCTGGTACCTCGCGGTGTGGACCGTGGCCCTGATCGCAGTGCAGGTGACCATGGGACCCGAATCCGCCGAGGCGCTCGGGCGGGAATGCGTTGCGCTGCTGTGGTTCCTCGGCGTCTACCTGGTGGTGCTGGCGTTCGTTCCCGCGCTGACTCGGCTGTCCAGCGGTGCGGCGGCCGCGGCGGTGGTGCTTGCACTCATCGTGGCCGCCGCGGCGATGGACGCCCTACGATTCGCGGTCGACGACGCCGCGGCAGGCACCGCGAACCTGCTCATCGTCTGGCTGATCCCCGTGGTCATCGGGGTGGCCTACGCACGTCGGCTGATCAGTGTGCGCGCAGCCCTGCTCGCGGCGGCGACCGCGTTCGTCACGCAGATCTTCCTCGCGGCCCACGGCCCGTACGACGTGTCTCTGGTGGTCACCGGCACCGAGCGGGTGTCGAACGTGTCGCCCCCGACACTGCTGCTCGCCCTGCATTGCACATGGATGTCCTGCCTGTTCGTGGCGGCCGCCGGAGCCATCCGGCGCTGGGCCGAACGACCGCGGGTCTGGCGGATCGTCGCGGTCGGTAACGGAGGAGCGATGACGCTGTACCTGTGGCACATTCCGGCCATCGCGATCGCCACATTCACCTTGCACGCGTTCGGTCTTGACGCCTTCGACCCGCACGCACCCGGTTTCTGGGGGCTGCTCGCCTTGCGTGCCGTGGTGTTCGCCGTCGTGATGGCGGTGGCCTTCCGGCTGCTGTCGCCGCTGGAACATCGGGCGTTGCCGTGGTGGGACGGACGCGTGCGCCCCACCGGAACCTGGGCACTGGCCACCGGCGTGCTGGTCTGCCTGGCCGGGGCCGGCCTGGTGCTGATGGCCAAGAGCGGGCTCAGCGGTGTCATCGGCTGGACAGCGTTGGGCTGCTTCCTGATTGCGGTGCTGGGCGCACGGGCGTGCGCAGGATCTACCGTTGGCTCAACGGCGTATCGCACACTTTCGGGGTGACTGCACAAGAACCGCTGGACCGCTGGGAACATCGTGTCGAATGGCCGCTCGCCGCGGTCGCCGTGATCTTCCTGATCGGGTATTCGGTCGACGTCCTGGAACAGCCGCACGGGCTCACCGCGCAGGTGGTACGCGTGTTGACGGCGCTGTGCTGGGGTGCCTTCGCCGTCGACTACGCCGTGCGCCTGTGGTTGGCCCCCGACCGGTGGCGGTGGTTCCGTCGGCACCTGCTCGACCTCGCCATCGTGGCGCTTCCGCTCATCAGGCCATTGCGTCTGGTGCGCTTGGTGATTCTGATCACGGTGCTGCAGAAGGCCGTAGGCAACGCCATCCGTGGACGGGTGGTGGTGTACACGTTCGTCGGCGCGGCGCTGCTGGTGTACGTCGCATCCCTGGCGGTCCTCCAAGCCGAACGCGACGATCCCAGCGCCGGCATCACGACGTTCGGCCAGGCGCTGTGGTGGTCGATCACGACGATCACCACCGTTGGCTACGGCGACGAATATCCCGTCACCACCACCGGCCGGATCATCGCCGCGCTGTTGATGATCGGCGGCATCAGCCTCGTCGGGTCGATCACCGCCACGATCGCGTCGTGGATCGTGCAGCGGGTCGCCGAGGAGGACACCACCTCGCAGGCCGCCACCGTCGAGCACATCGAGGACCTGCGGTCTGAGATCCGTGCGCTGCGCGCCGAACTGGGACAGCTCACCGCACGGACCTCCGCAAACTGACGCCGACCTAATCCTCCTTGCGGATCAGCCGCCCCAGCGCCTCGCGGTCGGGGGCCAACAGTTCCTCGATGCGGGGCTTGTTGACGTCGGCGACGATGATCTCGCCGACCTCCTGGTACACATCGCTGAAGATGCCGTGCGCCTTCATCTTCTCGGTCTGATAGATGTTGTCCTCGGTGGGCGTCACGTAATAGACGATCTCGGGCTTGAACCGGTGGATCAACCACAGGTGGATGAGATCCATCAGCCGCTTCTTCCGCAGCTTCTCGGCGTAGGTGTTCTGATCGCGCACCGTGAGGATGTTGCGGCCGTGGCGGTCCTTGATGGGGTCGACGACGACGTCGGCGAGCTTGTGATCGCTGTCCCCGTAGATGCCGAGCTCCAGGACATCGGAGCCCGCGCGTCGCGGCCGGAGCTGAACGCTGAGCGTCTCGCCGAGTTGATAGTGCTCGCTCCACAGCTTCAGCCACTCTTCGAGAAGCTTCTTGGGCACCTCGGTCTGCACCAGATGCTGATGCTGGGTGGACCCCTTACCCATGGCCTTGGTGGTGGCCGTACGTCCGGACGAGGCCGCCAGCGCGGCGTCGCTGCGCGGCCCGCCGACGAGGGTTTGCGGTGTGCGGTAAGGAGATTCGACGAGACGCATCTTGCGCTGCAACCGGGCCAGCGCCAGCATGCCGTCCTGCCGCAGCGCGGTGGCGAACTCCTCGGCGGCCACGCCGTCGATCTGATGGCCGCCGTAGGTCATGAAGTTGAAGACGAAGCCCATCTTGCCGAGTTCCTCAGGGAACCGGCGCATCTCGTCGTCGGTCATGCCCGTGGTGTCCCAGTTGAACGAGGGAGACAGGTTGTAGGCCAGCATTTTGTCGGGGTACACCGCGTGGACGGCGGTGGCGAACTCCCGGGCGTCGTCGAGGTCGGCCGTCTTGGTCTCCATCCACAGGATGTCGGCGAACGGCGCGGCCGCCAGTGACTTGGCGATCGCATACGGGATGCCGCCACGAATCTGGTAATACCCCTCAGAGGTCTTGACCCGCTCGGGATCCCAGCCCACGTCGGCGCCGAGCTCCTTGGCCTTCTCCCGGGCGGCGTACAGCGACGCGGTCTTGGCGAACTTGCGCCATTCCGCAGTCGTCATCGCGGTCTGCTCGCCCTCGCGCGCACGGAACTCGAGCAGTTCGGCCACCGCGTCCCCGTACGTCTGCAGCCCCGCGTCGTCCTGCCACGCCTCGACGAACCGCGATTCCACCCCGTCGAACAGCGAGTCGAGGGACTGGTCGGGGTTCTGCTGCCACGATGCCGCCGCCTGGGCGATCAGGCCCATGATGCCCTGATGTTCCAGCCAGGCTTCCGCGGTGGCGTATTCACCTTCGGGAAGGGCGTAGAGCAGATGGCCTTTGATGTCGGTCACGCCGAGGGTGTAGAAGCGTCGCATCATCGCCAGGAAACAGGACTTGTACGACGGGATCTTCAGGTTCGTGGCGCCGAGCAGGAACGGCTGGTCACGTTCGTCGGCCCGGCCCTCGATCAGGTTGGCGGCCTCGGCGTCGGTCCGCGCGACGATGATGCCGGGGACCCGCATGATGTCGAGCTGGAAGCGGGCGGTGTTGAGCCGCTTGATCTGCTCGTCCGACGGAACCAGCACCTTGCCGCCCTGGTGGCCGCACTTCTTGGTGCCGGGCCGCTGGTCCTCGATGTGATAACCCGGCACGCCGGCCTCGACGAAACGCCGGATCAGGTTGCGTACGTGGGGATCTCCGCCGTGGCCGGTGTCGGCGTCGGCGATGATGAACGGCCGGTAGTCGACCGCCGGAGTGGCCGCCCGCTGCTCGGGGGTCATCTTCAACCGCAGATACTGCTGATTGCGGTCGGCGGTGAGCAGCGCGCGCACCAGCCCGGCTGCCTCGTCGGGTACCTGGCTCAGCGGATAGCTGGCCAGATCAGGCCCGGGATCCTCGCTGATGGACCCTTTGGCCGAGGTGGCCCACCCGCCGAGGTAGATGCCGCCGATACCCATCCGCTTCATCACCACTGCCTGACCCGGCGAGTACGGGCCGAACGTGGTGATGCTCTTCTTCTGGGCGAAGAGCTCCCGAAGGTGCGGGTAGAACGCCGCCGCGGCCTCGCGGGCCACCGGATAGTCGGACGGGATCGTGCCGCGCTGCTCGGCCACCTGACGGGCCGAGTACAGCCGGATGATGCCGTCGAAGCGCGGGCTGTCGAAATACTCCTGCGTCGCAGCGACATCCTGGTCGAACGGGGTGCTGGCGGGCGCATTGGTTTCGATCGTGGACATGAGTCTCCGCTCCTCGTCGAACTCGGGTCTGGTATCCATCATCGCGGGCGAGGAGCGGCTGCGGAACGGGTTCGCCGAAGTGCTTACCGCAGAACGGATCTGTCGACGACGTCGACGCCCTAGGCTGCCGGGCAACCTCATCGACAAGCCCGGCCGATCTGAACGAAGCTCAGCCGGTGTTGCCGGCGAACCACGCCGTCATCACCTTGCGCGGCCGCGGGGGAAAGAATCCGGCGGTAGGCGGACCGACCTCGCCGGTCTGCACCGTCCACAGCGGTTGCGAGCGGTCAACCGCCGCCGCGGGGTTCTGGTCAGGCGATGCCAGAACCGCATACGACCAATTCGCCATGCCACAGCCGTATGTCGGAACCAGGCCGTCAGCGCGGCCGCCCCACTCGTCGCCGGCGCGTAGCACGCAGCGGGTGCCGTCATCCAGAACCAGCGCGAACGGCATCGGTGTTTCCGGCGGGGTCACCGCGGGGAGTGTGCCAGGGGAAGCAAAACGACGAAGTGCTCTGTTCCACGGATCGCGCGCACACAACAGCGACGCGGGGGCCGGCCAGCATATGTTGGCGCCGGCCTCACTCGGCTCGCAGGAGTAGATGTTGTTGCCCACGGCGGCGGGCGATGGGCCTGGGCAACCGCTGACGCTCACCGATGTGGTAGTCCGGTCGGCCACCCAATAGCCGTTGGCCGGTTCACCGTTGGCGTTGACGGCCGCGACGGTTATGACGTCCGTTGCTTCCGGGTTGGCGCCGACATACCCTGCCGTCTGCAGCGCAACAACAGTGACGAATGGCAACCCTGCACAGGCTCGCAACCAGCCAGGAATGGATCCGCACATATCCACAGCCCCTTTGGTGACCTGATACCAGCGTGGCTGACCGGCGTTGTCGACGGACCTGAATCGCAGGATCGACTCACGTCGATCGCCTTGGCGATACGGCAACACGCCGAAATTTGGTCTGCTACCCGGGTAAGTTTTTATCTCTGCGTCGGGGTCGCGATCAGAGGGGTGAGGAAATGCATATTCCAACCATCGGCATTCGTCGGGGACTCGTCGGCGCATGTATCGGCGGTGCCGTCGGAACACTCGTGGCCACCACGATTGCGTTGCCGACAGCTGCCGCCCAGCCGGGATGCACGGCGGCAGGGCTGTCCAGCGCAATCGGCTCAGTAGGTGCGCAGACGGGCGACTACCTGGCCAGCCATCCTGGCGCAAACGACGCGGTCACGAACGCCGGTGGGTCGCCAGACCCTGAGGGCGCGATTCGGACGTACTTTGTCGCCCATCCGCAGGAGTGGGCCGATCTGCAACGCATCGCGCAGCCGTTGCGCGCACTGCGCCAACAGTGCAACGTGCAGGTTGCGCCCGCAGACATCGCGCGGCTGTTCGACGCGATGGCAAGTTAAGTACGGGCGAAGTTGCCCTGCGGTCAGACCAGTTCGGGCACCCGCAGGTGGGCGAGCGTCAGCTCGAAGTCGCGCTGATCGAGGATCTCTGCGCCTGCTTGCTCGCTGCCCATGGCTCTTATCCTGGCTAACGCCGGCTTGTTCTGCTCGAGCGCTTCGGCGTTGTCGAAAGTCGCGGCGGCCACGCCACGACCGGACGTTCGGTCGACGAGCAGGCTGGCACTGGAGAAGCCCTCCAGTTCCTCGAGGGCGGGCAGAATAGTCATCTTGTAGAAATCGATGCCTCGGTCGAGCTGGGCCGGGCTGGACTTGACCCAGGTGACTCGGGCGCAGGCACCCTCACCTGCGCGATGCTCGCGGTGCATCGCGGCGATCTCCCATTCCGCGACATGCGAGCTGCCACCGAAGAGTTCGGCAGCTCGGTCACGGATGTGCCGGATGGTCTCCTCGCTCGCGTGCATCGCGTCCTCGGATTCCCAGGAGCTGGTGGCGATGCAGCGGCAGGATGTCCGGTCGACCAACAAGGACAAGCCGATGCATCCCTCAATGCGCCTGAGTGCGGGCATCACACTGTCGCGCACGTGGGCAATGCCGACGTCAAGGTTGGAGGGTTGTGCCTGGATTGTGCTGCTTCGTGCGTACATCATCTGCCTCCGTCGATGTGGGGCAGCGTCTCGACGGCGCCGCCGGACCAGTCAATCGTCCTACCCCCGGCAAGGCATGGCAATGGGTGGCGGAAGCCAGTCTGATTTTGTTTCGAGTTCGATGAAACCCGCTGTGCGCCTGAATAAAACGGGGAACCGGCAAGGAATGTGTCAGCAGGTCCGGCGAGCCGATGAGGTCGATGGACGACGGTGCCAGGTGGTGCGGGCCCGATCGCCTCAGCGCCGCACACCGCGCTTGAACCGCCACAGGTACTGCGGCAGCCTGCGCAGCGGCACCGCGCGCGGCCAGTCGTCGGGGCGGAAGAAGGCATCCGAGCCGCCGTCGACGAAAACCACACTGCCGCAGAGGAAATCGGCAGAGTCCGACAACATGAAGCAGATCCACTCGGCGAGCTGGCCGGCATCACCGAAGCCGCCGACCGGCAGCGGGAAGGCCCGCACGGCCACACCTTCGCGGCGCTCGGCGAGCTGGCCCTCGAGCAGAGGTGTCATGACGGCCCCAGGGCGCCAGCGCATTGAGCCGTATATGTGCCGATGATGCTCTCCTGTTCAGGCGAAGACGAACGCTGGGTCGTTGCGATCGTGTACCCGCGTCCGCGGCCGCAACGTCCGTATCGTGCCGCGGATGAATTCTCCGTGATCGATGGGTGAACAGGTGTCCACCGGCAGCCAGGCGAAGAATCGTCAACAGTGCAGGTAACGCCTGATTCGGTGGCGCCGATAGATGCCACGTATCGGCAATTTGGGCGTTTTCGACGAGATGCCGTCCGCGACGAAGCAAAATATGCTCCTGCGCGGCGGCAGAGCGTCGGGGCGACGAAGGAATTGGAGTCAGCGGTTGAAGACGGTGCTCGGACTGGCACTGACGTCCACGGACGTCAGCTGGGCCCTGCTCGCCGGTGACGACGGGGCCGATGATGCCGTCCTCGATGACGATGCGTTCGCCGTCGACGCTGGCGATGAGCTGGCCGAACGCGGTATCGCCGCAGCCCGCGGCGCCCAAGCGATCGCGGCCTCCAGCGGCCACGACGTGCGCTCGGTCGGCCTGACCTGCGACGACGACACCGCCGCCGAGGCTGCCAAGCTGATCACGGCGCTGACATCCGCGGGGTTCGACGATGTCCGCGTCGTCCCGGCAGACCTCATCGCCGATGACGAGGTGTCCGGCGCTCACGGCGCCGCCCGTGCCGTCGTGACCGATGCCGTGCCGGCACAGGTGACGACGGTTGAGGAGCCTCCGACACGTCGCCGCACCGCCAAGTGGGTGTGGGTCGGCGGTGCCAGCGCAGCGGCAGTGGTGATCGGCGTGGTCGCCGCGGGCGCACTGTTCATGGTGGGCGATACCGAGCCCGCCGCCGACGCGGCCGCCCTGACCGCGGCCGGATCCCCGGAAATCGTCACCGCCGCGGTTCCGCGCCTGACCCCGCCCACGATCGCCGTGCACGCCCAGGACGTACAGCCCGCCAGAAAGGTGGCCGCACGCGCGGGCCGTCCCGAGGCCGAAACGCCGGTCACCACCTGGACACCGCCTGTCGAGGAGCCCGCTCCCGCCAAGCCGGTGACTCCGGCCGCTCACCCGGCCGTGGCCGCCAACGCCGTACCGTCGGCGCCGCCTACTCCGACCCCGGCGGTGCCCGCCGCCCCGCTCGCTGTCGAAACCACCCCGCCGGCGGCCGCCGCCCACCTGCCGCAGAACCTGCCGGGGCCGATCGCCCCTGGCCCGGCCGACGCCGTGGCGCCGATGGCTCCCGCGCAGGCCGCACCGACCACCACGGCCGCCCCGGCTACGCCGACCCCGACTGTCCCGCAGGCTTCACCCGCGGCGGCAAGTCAGGTGCCCACCGCGCAGGCGCCGGCGCCCGCGCAACCGGCACCGGCACAGCCGGCACCGGCTCCTCCGGTGAACCCGTTCGACATCTTCGCCAGCCTGCCGTAACGGCTGTTAGCGCATCGTCGCGAGGTTGTTCCAGAGGTTCTTCAGGCTGTCGGTACCGCCGAACAGCGTCGTGAAGTTTGTCGAGTCGACCAGCACGATGTCGCCCGCGCGGTCGGCGGCCGGTGGCATCCAGATCAACGCATTGAACTCGGTGTTGCCGGCCGCGGTGAACGGATGCGGTCGGGTGGGGTCCACGAGTTGACGCCCCAGCACCCGCAGCTCGTCGCTTTCGGGAGCGGTGAGCTCGTAATGCGGTAGGTGGGGATGGAAGTTGAACGTGGTGACGTTGGCCAGCAATCCGGGGGAGTCGAGGTCATGGTTGCCCGTCAGCGGGGCGATCTCGGTGGTACCCGCCACGACGGCAGGCCGCAGACCCCAATTGTTGTGCACCGGAACCCCGAGTGCCGTCATCAAGGACCGGGTGTACTGACCGAAGCGTTGTTGGCGGGGCACCAGGGGATCGCCGTGATGCAGGTGCTCCATCTGGCGTTGCTCGAAGTCCTCGGTGAACCCGACATCGTGGTGCGGCGCCAACAGCAGGCAGGTGCCTTCGCGGCGCAGCCACTGCCTGATGGCCTCGATCTCCTCGGGGGCGGCTTCCTGTTCGGAGAGCAGGTGGTCGAGTCCGAACACCATCAAGGTGTCGCAGTCGTCGAGGATGCCCTCATCGATCGGCAGGTGGTAGCCGGCTTGATCGATGCGCTGGAAGACCGCCACCGGGTGCCCGGTGACCGACCCGGCCAGCTCCTGGAACGCCAGCGTGGACCGGTGGAAGAGTTCCAGCGTGCCAGCGATGCCCTGCAGGAAATGCGCCGCGTCGTACTCCGGGGTCTCGTAGGCCGGCCACAACACGTTGCGGACCTCGGTCATGGTGGAGAACCGGTTGTACATCTCTGCCGGATCCCGCTGAGCTTCCCACGGGTAGCTCCACGTCCAGTAGATGCTGATGCGCCGGCGCCCGTTGTGCACGCGGGGTAGATGAAGCTGGTTGTACGTGCGTGCGGCGGTCATGACGACTCCTGAAGTGAAGCGAGGTAGTGCAGCGCCCGCAGCCCGGGCAGGAAGAAGTACGCGCCACCGCGCAACCTGGTGAACGCGGGAAGTCCCTTGTACACCTTGCGAATCGGCCGCTTGGGCGCGGTGAAGTCGAGCGTTCCGTCCTGGGTGCCGCAGATAGGGTCGTGCTCGTTGCCGAGTTCGTGGAACGCCTTGTCGTTGATCCAGACATTCTGGGCGAACTCGAACTGGCGCACCAGATTTGCGCAGATGATGAACGCCGCGATGCCCCGGTCGACACCGTCGTCGGGTGCGCCATCGGGTAGTTCGGGCCCGTAGGTCGCGCCGCGGCGGATCATCCGGCGACGGTTCATGTTGTGCGCGGTGTCACGCGGATTGAGCCTACGGGCGTGTGAGCCCAATGGGCAGGCGTAGCCGAACGGGTCCATCTCCTTGTAGCCGAAGTCGTTGTTGCGCATGGGATCTGCCCCCAACTCGGGGTCATCGTGGACGGGGGCCAGCACCAGCGGGGCACCGCTGCGCCAGCGGCCCATGAACTTCGCCGCCAGCAGATCCGCACCCTCCGGGCTGTCGGAATGCTCCCGCAGATACTCCCGGAACACCGTGACATACTCCTCCAGTCGCCGGTAGGCCATGTAGCTGCCGTTGCGCGACAGTTCGGGTGGTTGCGGGAGCAGGGTGACGGGGCCGTCCTCGTCCGGGTAGCCCAGGATGAACTCTCCGGGTTCCAGCGGGTCCCCGGATCCTGGGGTCGGTTCCTCGCCGGAGCCCTTCATCACCGGTTGGGAGAGCCGATCGCGGAAGCCGAAATGGTCGTGCGCGTAGTTGAACGGCGGCGTGGCGTTGAGGTCGAGATGCGACAGGCTGCGTACGCCCTCGGTGCGTGCCAGCAGCTTGTCATGTTCCTCGATGGACCGCCGGCACTGTTCGTCGGTGCGGGAGAACAGGATCGCGATGGCATGCAGATCCTCACCGGCCAGGCCACCGACCCAATGCTCGGGCGCGTTGGCGCCGGTGTCACCGAGAATGCCGGCCCGAGCGGCCATCCCCTCACGGAAGGCGTCGGGGAAGCTGGCCAGCGCGTCCTCGGGCACCCCGAGCGCCCGCAGCCCCGTCCAGGTGAACGCGAGGGTGACCCAGCGATCCGACGAGTCCATGGTGGCCCGGACATCGGCTGCCGACTGGACTTTGTCCAGCAACTCCGAGAGCCACGCCCGGCCGCCGGCGGGGGTGTCGAAGGTGAGGAACTCATAGCGGCCGGTGATCGCAGGGGTGCGGGTCAGCAGGATGTGCTGAATATCGTCGAGCTCCAAGGGTGATCCGTCGGTCACAGTGTGCGCTGGCCTTTCGCCCACGCCCACGCCGCGACCCGCCACCCGTCGGCGCCGCGGCGCAGCGCCACCGTGAACGTCGCACCGGTCTGCGTGACGCGGGTGCCGTTCAGATCGAAGGTCATCGTCGCGGGCACCACCACATAGGCGGCGTCCCTCGTCGTGTCGTTGTGCACCGGGTCGCCGAGGGTGACGTGGTAGCCCGACGCGCCCAGGTGCGCGCTTTCGGCCATCACATCGCGGTACCAGTCGGTGACAGCAGTGGCGCCGTGCCACACATGGGGTGCCATCCCGTCGAGGATCGAACCGTCGGGCACGAACGCCGCCGCCATCGCCACGGGGTCCTCGGCATTGAATGCGTCCAGATACGCCTTGACGGCGCCAAGTGGCGTGCCGCTCATTGCATCTGGTCGAGCATGTCGGAGAACGCCGCCTTGAGCCGGAGTGCCTTTTTGATCTCGTCGGCGCTGACGTACGGGTACTCGCCGTACTCGAGGAAGCTCGGGACCTGATGCTCCCGAACGAATTTCACGAACGCCGCCGGGTTCTCCTTCCAATCCTCGGGGAAGCCCTCCAAGTTGGTGAAGACGGTCGTGATGCCAGTGGCGCTGAACAGGGCGACGGCATCCTCGGTGTATTTGTCGAAGTCGGTGTCGAAGATGCCCTGGTATTGGAAATGCAATCCTGAGCCCACATCGAATAATTGCCATCGCAAGTAGTGCAGCCGCAACGGCGCCAAGACATCCGGGCTGCCCGCCACGGCGTCCTCGATCTGTTTGCCGTAGGCGCGGACCGCCTCCTCGCGTCCCTCCTTGACCTTGGCGATGATGGAAAACCCGTAGCAGGCAGGTGTTTTCGGGTAGAGCGGCCCG
Source organism: Mycobacterium dioxanotrophicus (assembly GCF_002157835.1). NCBI lineage: Bacteria > Bacillati > Actinomycetota > Actinomycetes > Mycobacteriales > Mycobacteriaceae > Mycobacterium > Mycobacterium dioxanotrophicus. The sequence goes on from NZ_CP020809.1 coordinate 3,178,377, forward strand.
TAGCGGCCGCGCTCCAGCTCGAAGTACCCCTCCTTGGGGATGGCCATCGCGGCCGGCCTGCTCCAGTCTTGTTCTTTGCCGGTCATATTCGCTCTCCTGCCGTCACGATGGTGGCGGAACACTAACACTCAGCAGTGTCCGTGCCATCGATTATCGCGACCGTCAAATTAACGAATGTCGGCATTCTGCAAAACTCGTCGAAAACTGTTGGACATCGCGTATTGTCAAGCTGTCGGGGCCGTTCGAGGGGTTGGCCGCGTCGTCCATGTGAGCGCACGCGCGCGGCGGGATGGGGCGCTGATGACCATCGTTGCAGCCATACGGCGATGGGCGGTCGCGATTCTGGCGACCCTGCTATCGCTCGCCGCGCCGGGCCTCGCTGGTACCGTCAGTGTCCCGCCGGCGCACGCATATTCGAACGCCCCGAGCGAAATCCTGGTTGTGCCGTCCGCGGCGATGGCCCGCGACGTACGGGTCCAGTTTCTCGATGGTGGACCGGGTTCGCACGCGCTGTACCTCCTCGACAGCATGGAGGCCGGTGATGACCGCAACGGCTGGGACATCAACACCGCGGCGTTCGACTGGTACCAGGGCACCGGGATATCGGTGGTGATGCCGGTCGGCGGCAAGTCGAGTTTCTACAGCGACTGGTATGCCCCTGCCGTGGGCAACGGCGGCACCTACACCTACAAGTGGGAGACCTTCCTCACCGACGAGCTACCCACATGGCTGAGCGCCAACCGCAAAGTCGCATCGTCGGGCAACGCCGTGGTCGGTCTGTCCATGGGCGGCTCGTCGGCCCTGGTGCTGGCCGCCTATCACCCCCAGCAGTTCATCTACGCCGGCTCCCTGTCAGGCTTTTTGAACCTGTCGGCGGCGGACTGGCCCGCCAAGGTGCGTATCGCGATGATGTGGAACGGCGGATTTGATCCGGACGCCATGTGGGGGCCACCCGGTGATCCCGCCTGGGCCCGTAACGACCCCACGGTCAACGTCGGGCGGCTGGTCGCGAACAACACCCGAATCTGGATCTACTGCGGCAACGGCACTGCGCGCGACCCGTCGCTGGCCAGCCCGGACGTCCCCATCGGCGGGCTGGGCTTCCTGGAAGGTTTCGCGATCGACTCCAACCACGCATTCACCGACGCCTATATCGCCGCCGGTGGGCACAACGGCGTGTTCAACTTTCCCGACGGCATCCACAGCTGGGGCTACTGGGGGCAGGAACTGCAGCGGATGAAACCCGATCTGCTCACCACGTTGGGGGCGGCGTCGCAGCGTTGACGTCGTCGCGTCCCAGGGCCGACCGCGCGTAGGTACGCACCTGGGCCTTGGCGACCTTGCCGTTGCCGGTCAGCGGCAGCTCCGTGACGAACAGCACCTCACGAGGCCGCTTGAATCCGGCGACGGCGGAACGGACATGAGCGATGAGATCATCCGCGGTCGGGTGCCGGCCGGCCACCGGGACCACGACCGCGCAGACCGCCTCGCCCCAATAGTCGTCGGGCACCCCGACCACGGCCACCATGTCCACGTCGGGATGCAGCGACAGCACGTCCTCCACCTCGCGCGAGGACACGTTCTCCCCGCCGGTGACGATGATGTCCTTGAGCCGGTCGACCACGTACAGCCTGCCGTCGCGACCCATCCGTCCGACGTCGCCCGTCGCCAGCCAGCCGCCGGTGGCGCCGATACCGTCCGGCCAGTACCCGGGCGCGACCTGAGCGCCGCGGATCACGATCTCGCCGACCTCTGACGCCGGCAACCGCGCTCCGGCAGCGTCGACGATGGCCACCTCGACCGAGCTGTGCGGGTAGCCGGCGCTGGTGAGGATCGTGGCATCGCCCGCAGCGCCGGCGCGGTGCGCCGCGGGCCCGAGAAACGTGACGTTGCCGCCGGTTTCGGTCATGCCATAGCCCTGATGGAGGTCGACGCCGAGAGTGTCGATGGCCCGGCGCAGCAGATCCAGCGGCATGGCGGCCGACCCGTAGGCCACCGAGCGCAGTGTCGGCAGCGATCGGCCCGAGCGCTCGAGATAACCCAGCAGCGCATGCAGCATGGTCGGAGCCAGTGAACACGAGCGCACCTCGTGCCTGATGACCATGTCGGCGAACGCCTCCGGACGGAACTGGGCGGTGAGCACCACCGTCGACCCTGTCGAGTGGTGCACGAGCATGTTGTAGCCGGCGATGTGGCACATGGGGAAGGGCAGCAGATAGACCCCGCAGGATTCGACCGACCGGCCCTCGACCGTGCCCCTGACTGCGGCCAAGAGCGAACGGTGGCTGTGGACAACGCCTTTGGGCACTCCGGTGGAACCGCTGGTGAACAGCAACCAGGCCGGGTCTTCGGGTTGTGCCACGTCGATGAAGTGAGGATCGCCGCTGACGGCCGCCTGCCAGCCCGCCGAGTCGAACGCGACGATGTGCTCGGCGGTCGTGGCGGGCAGCGCCGACAGATACCGGGGGTCGCCGAACAGCACGGTGGGCCGGGTGACGGCGAGTTGAGCGGCCTGCTCTGCCGGGGCAAGTCGCTGGTTGATCAACGTGAGTACCCGCCCGCTGCGCGGCACCCCGTAATACAGCACCGCATAACCGGTGCTGTTGTCGGCGACGACCGCAACGCGGTCGCCCGGGACCGTCCGGGCGGTGACCCAGGCTGCGACACAACGGATTTGACGATCGAACTCGGCATACGTGGTCGGGGTTCCGTCGTCGCCGATCAACGCGGGCCGGTCCGGCGTGGACGCCCGCGAGATCAGCTCGTGCAGTACCGTCACCATGCCGTTGCGACCCTTGACCGTCCGCGGGGGCGGCTGCTAGACATGCTCACAGCTTAGAAACTGAGCGATCGCGCAACAATCGAGGGTACCCGATGGTGGACTCTGGCCTGGCCGGTGACGGACCGTACTACGACCCGTATGACATCGGCATCGTGGCCGACCCATATCCGGTCTACGCCCGGCTGCGCGACGAGGCGCGTTGACATGCGGTGCAGCGGCCGAGCGGTGCGCACCCTCGTGCAGGATGTGGCTGCGCCGCCCGGGCAGGTGCGCGACTTCTACGTCGACCTGTCGAACCTGCCGCAGACGCACCCGCTGGTGGTGTCGGTGAAGTGCACCGCACGCCGTGAGGTGGCCGCGGGGCACCAGGCGGACTACCGGGTTCGTGATCGGATTCCACTGGGGCCGTTGACGTTACCGGTCGTCTACGCCGCTCGGATCACCGTTGCGACGACCGGCGCGGTGACGGCCGAAGCACGTCAATTCCCAGGCGTGCGGCTGAACAGCCGGGTGACCTTCGACCCGATCGAGGACGGGACGCGCGTCGCGGAGCAGTTGACGATCCGGGCGCCGGCGCCGCTGCTGGGGTTCACGGTCGGGCAGGCCGTCAAGGCGCACATCGCGATGCTGGCCGCGGTCGCGCGGAAGTTCGAGACGCGCTAGGTGACCGAATTGCTCTCTGTTGCAACTGATTTGGCCCAGCGGTAATCGGCCTTGCCGGCGGGGGAGCGGACTATCTGCGCCGACCGGACGAACGCCTTGGGAATCTTGTACCGCGCGATCGACCGCTCGCAGACGGCGGCCAGTTCGTCGTCGGTGGCCGTGGCGCCCTCGGTGAACTGGACGACGGCCACCACCTCGTTGCCCCAGCGTTCGGACGGACGACCGACCACCACCACGTCGTAGACGGCGGGGTGCGCCGCGACGGCCCGTTCGACTTCTTCGGCGAAGATCTTCTCGCCGCCCGAGTTGATGGTGACCGAATCACGGCCTAGCAGCTGAATCCGCCCGTCGGGCAAGATATTTGCCCGGTCACCGGGTACCGACCAGCGCACGCCCGCGACGGTCGGGAACGTGCGTGCGGTTTTCTCGGCATCGCCCAGATAGCCCAGCGGGATCAGGTCGCGCCGGGCCAGCCAGCCGCCGCCCTCGCCGGGGTCGAGCACCCGGGACAGATCCTCGGCGATCACCGCGGTGTCGGACTGCGGATTGAACGTCGCCACCTCGGTATCCGCGCCGGCAGTCGCATAGGTGCTCATCTGTGCGCCGGACTCCGACGCACCCACCGCGTCGAGCAGCATGAGGTGCGGCAGTGCGGTCAGGATGCGTTCCCGGACCGTCGGTGACAGCGGCGCGCCTCCGTTGGTGATCGTCATCAGGCCGGAGAGGTCGTAGTCGCCGGACTCGATCTCGTCCACCAACGGCCGCGCGATGGCGTCGCCCACCACTGGAATGCCCAGCACGCGCTCACGTTCGGCGAGCCGCAGCACGGCGTCGGGACGCATCCGCACGACGTCGTCGGGGATCACGAGCCGTCCGCCCATGGTGACGGTGTTGTAGGCCGCCCATTGCGCGGCCCCGTGCATGAACGGCGGGATCATCAGCAGCGACATCCCGCCGGCCGCGGTCCGGGCGCGCTCGGCGAGTTCTTCGTACGACGCGATGCAGGTGTCACTGCCGAACGGCCGGCCACCCATGGAGGACAGGAAGATGTCGTGCTGGCGCCACAGCACACCCTTGGGCATGCCTGTGGTGCCGCCGGTGTAGAGGATGTACAGGTCGTCGCCCGAGGGCTCGGGCATGCCGGCATCGGGTACGGGTGTGGTGAGTGCCATCTCGTAATCGACGGCGCCCGGCAGCAGGGCGTTACCGGAGTCGTCGGCCACCTGGATGAGTACCCGCAGGTTCGGCAGCCGGTCGCGGATCGCCGCGACGCGCGGAGCGAACTCGGCGTTGTAGATCAGCGCCGCCGCGTTCGAGTCGGTCAGCAGGTAGAGCAGCTCCTCCTCGACGTAGCGGTAGCTGACGTTGAACGGGGCCACCCGGGCCCGGTAGCTACCGACCATCGACTCGAGATACTCGTTGCCATTGCGCAGGTAGATCCCGAGGTGATCCTGGCCGGACTCGTGACCCGCGAGAGCCTCGCGCTCGGTGTGCACCCCCAGGCCGGCCGAGACCAGGTAGCGCGCGAAGCCGTCGACGCGCGCATCGAAGTCGGCATAGCTCAGCCGGCGGTCCCGCCACACCAGAAAGGTCTGGTCGGGAATGGCACGGGCCACCGAGGAAAAGACTGTCGACAGGTTGAACAACACGTCACCGCTCATGGCACTCCTGTGTGCGCGGACTGAAAGGCCTCACGACCATACATCGATCACATCACTGTATGGCCGAGTGGCCCGGGTCACGCACGCGGGACAGGATCCCCTGCCACGATCACTGCGGGAAGAAGCCGTCTCCCGTCAGCACGCCCGGCTGCCAACCCTGCGCGCCGAGGCACAAGAGGGGTCGGCCGTCGGGTGATTGCGCCGCAGTCTGCGGGCCCGGGCACGGCGAACCGATCTGCTGCACCCCCTGCAGCGGGTAGGCGTAGGTCCAGAAGCCCGTGTCGACCGGCGGCCACTGATTGGGGATCCACCGGCACTGCATGGCCTCGCCGCCAGGGCCCCGGCCGAAGACGTTGGTTTCCCAGCTGAAGCACGGCGCCCCGTTGGACGCGTCGTAGCTCATCCCGGGTACATCGGTGGCGTAGTGGCCCGGCTGATCGAAATACATGTTGGTGTTGTCGGCCGCGGCCCCCGGTGCGGCTGCCACAGCGGCCGCGGCGGCTGCCGCGGTGACCAAAAGTTCGCGAATCATGTCCCACCCTCAGGTTCACCGGCCCACGGGCCGGGCTCGTCGGCCCTGGGGCAGCAGCCTAGTCGGTGGCGCGGCGGCCCGGTCACCTTTTGCTGCGAGTCAGTCCTCGGTGTCGGTGTCGGTGTCGGTGTCGAGCACGCTGACCGCGATGCCGTACGGCAGGAAACGGACCCGCCGGGTCGGATCGGTGTTGGTCTTGTTGGCGCGCAGCGCGTCGAGCTCAGTGGGAAACACCTGTTCGATGTGCGCGCCGCCGTCGCTGTCCACGGTGTAGATCGCCCACACCCCGTCACCGGCCTCGCCGGTCGTCTCCGGCTCGGTCCGGGGCCGCGCGAACCGGCCGAGTTCATCGACCAGCCCGCTCCAGCCCGGCCTGCCGCTCCCGAGAAGCTTGCCGATGCCGTCCAATGCCTCACGCGCGGCGCGGTCGAAATCCTCAGGATCGAATCCGAATGGTCCGTTGCCGCTCATCACGTCCTCCTCAGCCAACCGGGCGTCAAACACCAGTGTGCGCGCATCCGGTGAACGCCAGGATGGTAAACGAACCATATGGCTTTCACACCCGCTGATCGACTCGCCGCCGCCCGCCGATCTCTGCAGGCGGCGGGCGCGCGCGACCGTGAGGGCTGGGTCGGGTTGTTCGCTGACGGCGGACATGTCGAAGATCCTGTCGGCTCTCGGCCGCACCGCGGGGCGGGCCAGATCGCACGGTTCTACGACACGTTCATCGGGCCGCGGCAGATCACCTTTCACCCTGTCGTCGACATCGTCGCCGACGCCACGGTGATCCGCGACCTCGAATTGCAGGTGGCCATGGGGGCGGTGACCATGCGCATCCCGGCCTACCTGCGGTACGTCGTCACGCCGGAGCTGCGGATCGCCGAACTGCAGGCGTACTGGGAGCTGCCCAGGATGGTGGCCCAGTTCCTGCGCGCCGGTCTCGCGGCGCTGCCGGCCGGCCTGCAGCTGTCCCGGGCCCTGCTGCGCAATCAAGGCCCGACCGGCGCGATGGGGTTTGCCGAAGGCTTCCGTGGTGCGGGCAGGCCGGGCAAGCGGCTGATCACCGGGCTGCTCGACGAACTGTGTGCGGGCAACGAGGTCGCCGTTCGCCGCAGGCTGGCCCGCGACACCACTGTGCACGCCGGGGAATCCGGCCCGCTCGCGGTATCGCAGCTGATCGAGCTGTGTGCGGGCGCACAGTGGGACAAGCTCGTCGCGTCGGGTTACAGCCTGGCGGCGGGCCTGCGCAGCGAGCGGGGCCGAGCGGTGCTGATCGCGGATCTGACACCGAAACCGCTCACGGTCAGCCGGTTGCGATACTTCGCTGCGTGAGCCGAAACGGCACACCTGTTTCGGCCCGGTTGTACCGCAGCGGCAGGCGGACGTGAGACCGTATCAGGACCATGGCTGACCACGACTACATCACCTACGAGGAATTCGGTCGCAGATTCTTCGAGATTGCCGTCTCCGAGGACCGCGTCGGTGACGCGATCGGAGCGATCGCAGGCGACGAATTCGAGATGGGCCCGATCGGCCAGGGACCCGGCAAGATCGCCAAAGTCTCCGCGCGCGTCAAGATCCAGAAGCCGCGGGTGACCCGCAATGTCGGCGAGACCATCACCTTCTCCATCCGGATCCCGCTGGAGATCGACATGGTGATCGACCTTCGGATCGACCGCCCCCAGTTCATGGTGTTCGGGGAGATCGCCCTGCGCGCCACCGCGTTGGCCGCCGAACCGTTGCTGCTGATCCTCGACGTCAAGAAGCCCCGCCCGTCGGACATCTCCATCCACGTCACCTCGAAATCGCTGCGCGCCGAGGTCTTGCGCATCATGGCCGGGGTGGACGCCGAGATCAAACGGTTCATCTCCGCCCACGTGGCGGGCGAGATCGACAGTCCCGGATCGGAGAAGGCGAAGGTCATCGACATCGGCACCGAAATCCAGTCCGCGTGGAAAGGCGTCTGAGCGCCTACCTACGCGCTCAGACTCATCAGCGTCGGACGACGCGGGCCGCGTCCATTCCCGGCGGAACGGCCCCGCAGATGCCGCCAGATCCAGGGCATCAGCATGTTCTGAGTCCACAGCGCCTGCGAATAAACCCTGGCCCGCAGTGACTGGGGAAGTATCGGACCGCTCGCGTGGGCCCAATCATGGTTGCTGCCGGGCAAATCCAGCGCCTCGGCCGCCGCGGCCGCGAACAGTTCGTGGCCCAGCGCCGAGCCGTGGACCCGGTCGGGGCTCCACGTCTGCGGCTCGCGCATCGAAGGCGCCGAGTAGAGATCGACCAGCCGGAACCCGTAACGCTCGGCAGCGCAGGCGATCGCGGCGTTGATGTGGACGACCCGCTTTCCCAGCAGGCGACCCACCGGCAGGATCTGGGTGATGTCGGGAAACGTCGTGGTGACCACCGTGGCACCGGAGTCGGCCAGCCGCGCGTAGATCCGGTCCAGATCGTCCAGCGCACGGTGGAAGGCGCGCCCGGGTCGCGTCACGTCGTTCATCCCGATGCATACCGTGACCAGGTCGGGACGCATCGACAACGCCTGCGGGAGTTGACCGGTGAGCACGTCGCCGATGCGATGGCCGCGCACCGCGAGGTTCGCGTACTCCAGGCCCGGGTAGAGCCCGTCGATGTGGACCGCCAGGCGGTCGGCAAATCCCAGCAGGCCGGAGTCGTCGTCGCCGTCCCACAGGCCTTCGGTCTGACTGTCGCCGAGTGCGACAAAACGGGTGAAGCCTCGCACTCTGGCGACTCTAGCGCCGCCATGACCTGTGGCAACTCACGGGCACGCCGTCGCATACGACGAAGGGGCGCCCGAAACGGGCGCCCCTTCTTGATGTTTCGTGCTGTTCGGTGTTACTTCACGTCCACGTAAACCGTCTTGCCGGTGACCGTGGTCTGCAGATCGCCGCCCGGGTTGCGGTGATCGGTCTGCGAGAACGTCTGGCCCGGTCGCACGGCGACGACGGTGGCCTGGTCCAACGGCGCCGAGCCGGTGCGGTTGACGATCACGTTGTATCCCTGTGCTTGCAGCTCAGAGATCGTCTGCTGGGCGTTCCCGGGTCCACTCGGCGCGGCCTGGGCCGCTCCGGCGAGCCCGATGGCCGCTGCTGCGGTTGCGCCGACAAGTGCGCTAGCAAATGCAAATTTCTTCATCTTCTGTGCCTTCTTTCATTCTTCAGTTATCCGTCGAGCGGGCGACGGCCCCCGTGCCGGCCGCGCTCTCGGCGCAACGCATCACTAGTAACCGAATGTGTTACATCGGCTTAAACCGGCAGTTCAGCCGTTTAATTCCAACTGAGACGAAATCTTGTCCCACGCATCGACAACGGTGTCGGCTGCATCACCGACCAGGCGGTTTGAGACGGCGGTCCGAGGCGTCGCGCGTGACCGGCACCACACTTCTCCAGCAAAGTGATGAGGGCAACGCTCAGCGCAACAGGCGCGTGGGATTCAGCGTGACACCCATGGCGCCGAGCTGGCCGAGAATGTCCTCGGGCCGCGTGCGGGCGACGGGCATCCGCCATTGCGGCAGCGTGCCTTGCAGGCAGAGCAGATGCGGTGCGAAACCGATGCCCGTGAGCTCGAGACCATGCGGCAGCTCGGGCAACTGCACGGGATACGACGGAACCCGCGCAGGCAACGCCCAACGTCGACGGCCGAAAGTCACTGCGCCGGGCGTGAGCCACAGTGTCGAGCCGTCGAGCCGCGTGTCGATCTCCAGGTGACCCAGGCCGGGCCTGCGGTTCAGCCGGATCCGGGCGACGCCGTCGGGTCCCACCTGGGCGCGGTACCGCGGAGCCGCCCAGGCGAACAGATCGTCGAGCACGGGAGCGGGCACCTCCACCGTCAACTCGACCGGAGCCGCCACCAACTCGGGCTGCGGGGACGCGGAGACGTGCACGTTGCGCAGCACCGCGGTGGCCCGCTCGAAAGTGGCATCTCCCCAACGGATGTCACGGGCAGCCAGGTGGACATTGCCGATCTGACCTGCGGACAGCGCGCGGAGGTCCAACCGGGAGTCGAACTCCGTCACGGTCAGGGTGAGCTCGCGATCGTCGAGCCGCACGCCGACCCGGCGTCCCACCACCAGGCGGCGCGCTGTCAGGAACAGCGTCCGGTAGGCCGCGGACGCGCTTCCGGTGACCGGCGTCACGGCGGCCACCGACCACAGTGACGTCAGCAGGTCCAATGGCCGCAGCGGATCCCACCGCCGGGCCGACCCGGAACGTGTCATATCCCCAGCATCCGTCATCGCGTCGCATCGCCGCCGCGCGGGCCCGTAGGCTGCAGCCAATGCCGAGACTGAGCGCCGGACTGCTGCTGTACCGCGTCACCGGCGGCGCTGTGGAAGTCCTCATCGTCCATCCCGGCGGGCCCTTCTGGGCGCGTAAGGACGACGGGGCATGGTCGGTGCCCAAGGGTGAATACACCGACGGCGAGGATCCGTGGGCGGTCGCCCGACGGGAGTTCACCGAGGAACTGGGCACACCGGCCCCCGACGGGCCCCGGGTCGACCTGGTCGCGGTGCGGCAGGCGGGCGGCAAGGTGGTCACGGTGTTCGCGGTGCGCGGAGACTTCGACGCGACGGTGGCTCACAGCAACACCTTCACCATGGAATGGCCGAGGGGTTCCGGAAAGCTCAGGGAGTTTCCCGAGGTCGACCGGGCCGCATGGTTTCCGGTTGCCGCTGCCCGGGAGAAGCTGTTGGCCGGCCAGCGCCCGCTGCTGGATCAGTTGATGGCCGCCCCGGACTTGGCGGGGTGCCACGAAGGCGACGCAACGGCCGAGTCTCGACAGCGTTGATGGTCAACGCCCGGCCGTGGATACGCCAGCCAACCGGGGTGCGCAGATACTCGTCGTCGTAGCGCAGATACCACACCAGATCGGTCGGGTGCTCCGGGCCGAAGGACCAGTGATGGGCCACCGCCGTGATCCGGCCCAGCGCGTAATCGGCTTCCGGCCCGGCGGCGTACACCTCGCCGACGATGTCGTGCTGGGTGCGGGCCACCTCGGTCAACGACGACAGGGCCGACAACACGCCGTCGCGGCCGTGCCAGTGGCGTACCGGCTGCAGCTCGCGGGGCGGATCGGGAAGGCGTAATTCCGCTGTCTCGGTGAACAATTCGGCCACGTCGCGGAACCGCCGGTCGTCCACCGCGGCGGCGTACAGGTGCACCAGGTCGGCCAGGGCCAGCCGGTCGGCGACGGCGAGACTCATCGACCGTTACCTCGGCGAATCGACATCCAGCATTCCAGCCGCGACTTGCCGGTCTGCTGCATGCAGACCCGCACCGGAGACTCGTCGGTGGTCGGCAGTTGCGTCTCGGTGGGGTCGACAGTCACCGTCGGGCTCGCAATGTCGTCCGGGGTTAGCGACCAGATCGTGGCGCCGCTGCTCAGCAGCGTCGAGCAGTACGCCGTGGTGCCGTCGGCGGTGGTACCGGTCGCGCCCTTGGGCTCGCAGTTGGCGCCGACCACGACCGCGGCCGGCGCTGTCGTCGTGACCGTCATCGTGTCGGTGGGTGCCGGTGGTGGTGGCAGCGCCGGAGGTGGTGCGGCGGTAGTGGTGGTCGGCGTCGTGGTCTTCGCCGTCGGACGCTCGTCCGCGCGCCGGACCTCCACTGCCGCAACGACAATCGCTGCGATCAACAACACCGCGAGCACCGCGGGAACGAGCACCGCGGGGCGTAGCAGGCGCCGGTGCGGCACGGTGGCGACGGGCGCGAGCCGGGTGCCGTCGGCATCACCGGTGTCGAGTTGATGACGCAGGGCTCGGGCGAAGTCCACGCAGCGCTCGAACCGGTCCTTCGGATCTTTGGCCATGGCCTTGGCCAGCACGGGATCGAGCGGCGCGAGATGGGGGTGACTGGCGGCCAGCGCCGGGGGTGACGACGACAGATGCTGACTGATCACCACGGCGGGATTCGAGTTCTCGAACGGCGGCTTGCCGGTGAGAAGGTGAAAAGCCGTGGCCGCCAAGGCATATTGATCGGCGCGTCCATCCAGATCTTTCCCCAGCAGCTGCTCAGGGGTGGCGTAGGCCACGGTGCCCACGGTCATGTTGGTGGCCGTGAGCCCGCTGGCCTGACTGGCGTAGCGGGCGATGCCGAAGTCCGCCAACAAGATTCGCTGATCTTCGGAATCCGGTTGGGCGAGTAGGATGTTGGCCGGCTTGACGTCGCGGTGCAGCAGATCGCGCTGATGGGCGTAGTCGAGCGCCTCGGCCACGGCCGAGATGATCTCGCACACCTGATCTTTGGGCATACCGCCCGGATACCGCTCCCGCAGCGCCTTGGCGGCGTCGGTTCCGTCGACGTAGTCCATCGAAATCCAGAGCTGCCCCTGGCTCTCACCGCGGTCGTGGATCGCCACGATGTGCGGGTGCCACAGCGACGCGGCGATGTCGGCTTCCCGGTTGAATCGTTCGCGGTACTCACCGTCGGCCGAGACCGCCGTCGGCAACACCTTCAGCGCATCCCGGCGGGGCAGCCGCGGATGCTGCGCGAGATACACCTCACCCATCCCGCCGGACCCCAGCGGTCGGACGATCGTATATCCCGCGAAAGTCGCACCAGGGGCCAGCGGCATGCGCGGAATAGTACCGTCGTCCGGCTACAGATCCAGCGTCAGACGCTCACCCTCGTCGGCCCGGGACACGCAGGTCAACAGGTAACCCGCGGCCCGTTCCGGATCCGTCAGCAGGGTGTCGCGATGCTGCACCGTGCCGTCGAGCACCCGGACCCGGCAGGTGCCACAGAATCCCTGCTGACAGGAATACGGCGCGGTAACCCCGGTACGTCGCAGGGCGGCCAGCAGCGTCTCGTCGGCGGCCACCGTCAGGTCGGCGCCGGACGAGGCGATCGACACCGAGAACTCGGCGCCGTCGACCACCGGTGGCGCGGAGAACCGCTCGAAATGCAGCTCGACGTCATCGCGTCCGGCCAGCGCGGCGCGCACAAAGGTCAGCATCGGCGCCGGCCCACAGGCGTACACCGTGGTGCCGTCGGGACAGTCGCCCAGCAGCTCGGTCGGCGTCGGAAGACCGTTGACGTCATCGGTGCGGATCGTGATCCGATCGCCGAACCGCGTCAGCTCGCCGAGGAACGGCAGGCTCTCGCGGTTGCGGCCGGCGTAGATCATCGACCAGTCGACGCCGAGACGCTGCGCCAGATCCAGCATCGGCAGGATCGGGGTAATGCCGATGCCGCCGGCGATGAACCGGAAGCGCTGGGTGGGGGAGCCGTAGCCCGGAACCGTCAGCGGGAACGCGTTGCGCGGGCCGTGAGTGGCGAGCCGGGCCCCGACCTGCAGGCTGTCGTGCACCTCGACGGAACCGCCGCCGCCGTCGGGAATGCGCCGCACCGCGATGCGGTAAGTGTCGGCGGACGGATCCCCGCACAGCGAGTACTGGCGCAGCCGGCCGCTGGCCAGCAGCACGTCGATGTGGGCGCCCGGATGCCACGGCGGCAGGGCGGTGCCGTCGGCGGCGGCCAGGGTCAGGGCGATGACGTCCTGGTCGTGGGCGACAACCGCGCGGTCGACCACCGTCAGTTCGATGGTGCGGTCCAGCTCCGGTGGAAGCGCGGCGCGCCGGATGTACCGCGTCAGGCCCCACATGGTGGAGATGGCGACATCGGCCAGGCCCAGCATCGGATCGTGGCGGAATCGTCCGGACGCACTCGGCGGGAGCCGGCGATAGCGCTCGATCAACGGTGACATCAGCGGCATGGCGGCGGTCCTCTACAGGTGCGCGGCCCGCGCCGCGGGTGAACTGGCCAGGTAGGCGACGGCCTGGGCGGTCGACCCCATCTCCTCCGGGGAGAAGCCCGGCCGGCAGTACGCCAACGTATTGGACCCGAACATGCGGGAGAACTTGGGCAGCAAGCCCAGCTTGGAGTCCTTCATGCGCAGCTTCTGCATCTGCCACCAACCCAGGTTCAGCGTCGGGTCCCGCCGGACCAGGTCCCAGCAGCCCCGCTGGAAGAACAGATACACCGCGGTCGCGGCGATCGACATGGCCCGGACCCGGCTGAAGTAGCTGTCCTGGAAATAGACCGCCACATCGTGGGCCACACTGCGGTGCTCGACCTCCTCGCTGCCGTGCCAGCGGAACAGGTCGGTCATGGTCGGATCGGCGTCGTAGTCCTCCCACGTGCAGTTCAGCACGAAATCGCCGAGTACCGCGGTGTAGTGCTCGATGGCAGCGATCAGCCACAACCGGTCGCACAGATCGTTGAGCCTGCGGCGCGGGTCGGTCGACGACATCGGCGCCAGCAGGTTGGTGAACACGTGGTCCACCATGGTCAGCACCGGCTGGTAGTCCACACCGTGGGCGGTCAGGAAGTCGGTGAGCACCTGGTCGTGGGTCTCGGCGTGCGTCGCCTCCTGGCCGATGAATCCGCGCATGTCGTCGGCCAACTTGGGATCACGCACATACGGCAGGGCTTCGTTGAACGTCGCGACGAACCAGTGCTCGGCCATCGGCAGCACCACGTTGAACAGGTTCACCATGGTCGAGGCGACCGGGTGCTCCGGAATCCAATGCAGGGGGATGCCGGAGAGATCGAAGTGCACTTTGCGGGCCTGGATCTGAACGGGACCAGGATCGATCTCGGTGGCGAATCGGTGCGGACGCAGCATCGCGGGCCTCCTCGTAACTGGGGACCCGTGCAGTCTACGAAATTAGGTGGGAACGCCGGTACCGGGCTCTCGGACGCGAGGGCCCGGCGTGCCGCATCAGCCCGCTTTAGCCCGGTGCGGGGGTGCCCGCGCCCGGTGCACCCGGCACCGGAACGACCGGCGTCGGCGTCACCGTCGTCACGCCGTTGGAGCCCACGTGCGGAGCACCCGGGGCCCCACCCGAACTCTGGGTCTGCTGCTCCTGCTCGAGGGCGGCCTGGCTGCAATCGAGCATCAACAGCATGCGGCCCTGCGAGGTGACCTTCTGGGAATCGACGAGGCACTGGGCCTGTGGCAGCGCACTCCCGAACGAACCGCCGAAGTACGCCTTGACGCCCTGGCTCTTGAGAATCTGCAGCGCCTTCATGTACGGCTCACCGACGACATTGATCGCCGACGCATTGGGCTGCGAGGTCGCGATGCCCGCGCCGAACAGGGCGATCGAGCCGGCAGCGACTACACCACCGCCGAGCACTACAAGCTGCTTCTTCACGTCAAGTCTCCGAACGTCCGGGTGAGCTGCGAACATATCGCAGCTGTGACGATTGTGAAACCGTTGCACAGCCGCCGCGCGTTACATAGCCGGTCTCACCAGTGTTGCCATCGCGTCGCACAAGGCGTTCGCCCGGGCGTCGTCGAACACATTTTCCACCAGGAGGCGCTGCCCTTCGGGACCGCCCAGCGGCACCCGCCAGTTCGGATACTCGTCGGTGGTGCCCGGCTGGTTCTGGGTCCGCACCTCACCGACCGCATCGGCCAGGGACAACGTCAGCAACTTCGACGGGGTCCGCCCCAGATAGCGGTACAGCGCCGTAACGATCTCCTCCGGGTCGGCGTCGGGCCCGAGCAGGCCGACGCGACGCAGCTCCGCCAACCAAGCGTCCTGCGCGGCCCGGTCCTCGGCCAGCTCCACCTCCACGGGCCGGGTGAGCAGGCCCAGTTCTTGGCGCAGCCGCACATGCTCGCCGGCCAGATACCCCGCCGTCGGCGGCAGATCGTGCGTGGTGACCGAGGACAGGCAGTATTCGCGCCAGCGCTCGGCGGGCAGCGGCGCGCCGTTGTGGTCGGCCTCGAACCACAGGATGGAGGTGCCGAACAGACCGCGGTCGCGCAGATGGTCGCGGACCCACGGCTCGACGGTACCGAGATCCTCGCCGACGATGACCGCCCCGGCGCGGTGTGCCTCCAGCGCGATGATGCCGATCATCGCGTCGTGGTGATAGCGCACGTAGGTGCCCTCGGTGGGGGCCGCGCCCTTGGGAATCCACCACAGCCGGAACATGCCGATGATGTGGTCGATGCGCAGCCCTCCCGCATGTCGCAGGGCCATCGAGACCAGAGCCCGGAACGGTTCGTAGGCCTGCTCGGCGAGCCGGTCCGGCCGCCACGGCGGCTGCGACCAGTCCTGGCCCAGCTGGTTGAACTCGTCGGGTGGGGCACCCGCGGTCACGCCGAGCGCCAGCACGTCCTGCAGCGCCCACGCGTCGGCGCCGTCGGGATCGACGCCGACCGCCAGATCACCCAGGATTCCCAACGCCATCCCGGCCTGCACCGCGGTGGCTTGTGCGGCAGTCAGCTGGTCATCGAGCTGCCACTGCAGCCAGCGGTGAAAATCGACGGCCTCGGGATTGGCCGCCGCGAACGCCGCGACGTCCGGACTGTGCGGATGCTGCAACTCCAGCGGCCAGTTGTGCCAGTCGCCGCCGTGGATCTCGGTCAGCGCGCACCAGATCGCGAAATCATCGAGCGCGGTGCCCTCCCGGGCCCGGTAGGCGCCGTACGCCAGCTCTCGCCCGGCTGAGCGCGGCACCCGGTACACCTGTTTGAGCGCGGCGGATTTGGCCGCCCACGCGTCGTCCCGGTCGATCAGTTCGCGGCGCTGGGACCGCTCGTGGACGGTCGTCCGCAGTTTGCGGATGCGGCCGCGGTGGCGCGCGGTGGCGTACTCCGGGATGGCCTCGACCCGCAGGTACAGCGGGTTGACGAAGCGCCGGGAGGTCGGCAGATACGGCGACGGTTCCATCGGCGCGATCGGGGCAGCTGCGTGCAGCGGGTTCACCAGGATGAAGTCGGCGTCATGGGCCGCGGCCGACCACACGGCGAGATCGGTCAGATCGGTGAGATCGCCGACGCCCCAGGAGTTTTGCGACGCGACGCTGTACAGCTGCACCGAGAGCCCCCAGCCCCGCCGGTCGCCGAGCCGGGCCGGCAGGGCCAGGCTTGCCGGCGAGACCACGACCGGGGTCTCGGTGTGGAAGTCACCGACCGCCACGATCAGCCGGTGATAACCGAGCGGCAGCTCTGCCGGCAGCTCGAAGGTGGCCTCGCCGACGAGGCGATCACCGATGTCGAACGGCGGCCGGTTGTTCTCCAGCTGCCGCAGCCCGGCTCGCACGCTGCCGTCCTCGAGCCTCAGGGTGACCTCGACCGGATCGCCGTGGGTGACGTGCACCCAGAACGCCGTCGGCTGCCCCGCGCGGGCGATCACGATGGGTGGCAGCGAACGCTGCCAGTAGTCGTGTTCGTGAGCGGTCAGCGCGGCCGCCCGGTCGCCTTCGGTGCCGGCCGCCACGCCGAGTGCTTCCAGCACCGCCACCAGGGTCGTTTCTGGCACCGTGGTGCGGTATCCGGTCCAGTCGTCGTACTCGGTGGCAACGCCGTAGCGCTGAGCCAGCTCGACCAAGGTCTGGGGTAATCCCGTCATGCTGCCAATCTTGGTGCCCAAACCTCGATCGCGTCAGTCGACGTCGCGGATCAGCAGGTCGTCCCACGTGTCGCGGCGGACGACGAGCCGGGCTTCACCGTTGCGCGTGAACACCACGGGAACCCGCCGGGCGCCGTTGTACTGGTTGGACATCGTGTAGGTGTAGGCGCCCGTGACCGGGACCGCCACCAGATCACCGACCTTGGGGTCCTGGAGTTCGACGCGGTCGATGAGCTGATCGCCGGACTCACAGTGTCGGCCCACGAGACTGACCACCTCTCCGCCACCGACCCGGTCGACGATCGTCGCCTCGAACCGCTGCCCGGTCAGCGACACGTCGAGGTTGTCACCCATCCCGCCGTCGACTGCGACGTGGGTGACCACCGGACCGCGCTTGACCGTGGTGACCCGGTACACCGTGCAGGCATTGCTGCCGACCATGCTGCGGCCGGGCTCGACGATGATCCGGCTGCCCTCCGGCAGCAGGGCGCGGGCCTGGGTCACCATCGCCTCGGCGTAGTCGTCGAGGTTGGGTGCGTGCTCGTCGTAGGTGTAGCGCACGCCGAGCCCGCCGCCGAGGTCGTAGACCTCGAACGTGCCGAGTTTGGCGATGGGCTCGACGGCCTCGGCCAGTTGCTCGACGTTGAGCAACTGGGAGCCGACGTGGGTGTGCACGCCGTCGATCCGCAGCCGGGGGCTGGCCTCGATCCGGGCGATGGCCTCGCGGGCCGCGTCGGGCATCAGGCCGAACTTCGAACCGGCGTGCCCGGTGGCCTGCGAGGCATGGGTCTCGGCCTGCACGCCGGGGATCACGCGCACCAGACAGCCCTGGACGTGTCCGGCGGGCACCAGGCGCTCGAGACGGTCGATGTCGTCGAAGTTGTCGACCACCACCAGACCGACACCGTGCTGGACGGCCAGCGTCAACTCTTCGTCGGTCTTGGCGTTGCCGTGCAGCACGAGCCGGGCCGGGTCGGCGCCGGCCTTGACCGCGGTGACGATCTCGCCGCCGCCTGCGACGTCGAGGTGCAGGCCCTCCTCGGCCATCACCCGTTGAACTGCCGTGCACGGGAACGACTTCGACGCGAACGCCACATCCGCGCGCGGCCACCGGCTACGGAACGCCCTGAGGTAGTCGCGCGCTCGGCGGCGCAGCGCCTCCTCGTCCACCACGATGGCCGGCGTGCCGTACTGCTCGGCGAGGTCGTCGAGCCGGCAGCCGCCGACCATCAGGGTGCCGTCGGTGTCGGGGCGGGTTCCGGGCGGGAACAGGCCGATCAGGTCTTGCGCGGTGTGGCTGATCAGGTCGGTGGACACCGCCTCAGCGTGCCACTCGTGCTCCGCCGCGTGAGCAGGTTGACCAAACGCGACGAAATCCGTGGTGGTGCCGTGGGCGACGCTTCGGCTAGTCTGTCTGTAACGATCCTTACAGAAGGGTGGGCATGGACGCTCCGGCCACGAGAAGGCAACAGCAGGGCGCGAATTCGCGCGAACAGATCCTCGACGCCACCGAGCGCCTGATGGCCACGCGCGGCTATGCCGCGACCGCGATCAGCGACATCCGCAAGGCGTCCGGGCTTCCGGCCAGCTCGATCTACTGGCACTTCGGCTCCAAGGACGGTGTGCTCGCCGCGGTCATGGAACGGGGCGTCGACCGCTTCTTCGCCGCGATTCCACGCGACGGCACCATCGACGAACAACTGACCGTCACCTCCGGCCTGCAGGACCAGCATCCGGACTTCCTGCGGCTGTTCTACCTGCTGTCCATGGAACGCACCGATGATCCGGCGGTGGCGGCGGTGGTCCGCCGGGCGCGGGGCACCGCGATCGCCCGCTTCGGCGCGGCGGTGCGGCAGCAACTGCCCGCCGACCTCGAGCCCGACCGCGCCGAGCGGGTAGTGGCCGAACTCACCGCGTTCGCCGTCGCGCAGTCCGACGGCATCTTCTACGCCAGACACCTCGAACCCGACACCACCGACGTCGCCGTCATGTACCGCAGGCTGTGGCAGGCCGTCACGGCGCTCATCCCGATTCTGTTGGAGGAACCGTGACGATCACCAGGACCGCCGTCATCACCGGGGCCAACACCGGCCTGGGCTTCGAATGTGCCCGCGCGCTGTTGGATTCCGATTCCGGCTGGCATGTGCTGCTGGCGGTGCGTGACCCCGGTCGCGGTGCGGACGCCGCCGCGGCGCTCGGACATCCGGGACGGACGGCCGTCGTCGCGCTCGACCTCGCGTCGCTGCACTCCGTCGACGAATTCGCCTGCACCCTCAGCCAACTCGATGTTCCGCCGGTGCAGGCCCTGGTGTGCAACGCCGGAGTGCAGCTGCTCTCGGGTTCGCGCACCACGCGCGACGGTTACGAGATGACCTTCGGCGTCAACCATCTCGGTCATTTCGCGCTGGTTCGGCGGCTGCTCGACCAAATCGTCGCCCCGGCACGCATTGTCGTGGTCAGCAGCGGCACCCACGACCCGGACAAGTACACCGGCATGCCCGCGCCGCGCTACACCACCGCGGAAGAACTCAGCAGCCCGGTGGAGGGCGGGAACTCGACGGACGAGGGCCGCAGACGCTACACGACGTCGAAACTGTGCAACGTGCTGTTCAGCTACGAGTTGGACCGCAGGCTGGGCCACGGCGCCGCGGGCATCACGGTCAATGCCTTCGACCCCGGCATGATGCCCGGCTCGGGCCTGGCGCGCGACTATCCGCCTGCGCAACGGCTGGTGTGGCGCTTCGTGCTGCCGGTCCTGCGGGTGCTGCCCGGCGTCCGCAGCACGCGGCGCTCCGGCGCCCATCTCGCCGCGCTGGTCGCCGATCCGCGGTACGACGGCATCACCGGCGCCTACTTCGACGGCACCCGCCAGGTCCGGTCATCACGCGATTCCTACGACGAGTCCTTGGCCGCTGACCTGTGGCGCGTCAGCGACCAGCTGGTGTCTGCCTGCAGTTGACGGCGGTATCGTCGCCGAAGTGGTTTCGGGACAGCTTGATTCGACCGTGTTGCAGCGGGCTCGGCTGGCTGTGGCGGCGTTGTTCCTCACCAACGGGGCGATCTTCGCCAATCTGGTGCCGCACTATCCGCAGATCAAGTCCGACCTGGAGTTGAGCAACGCCGCCTACGGTGCCGCCGTCGCCGCGTTCTCGGCCGGTGCACTGGTCGCAGGCCTGACCGCGGGCCTGCTCATCCGGCGCTACCGGTCGGCCAGGGTCGCGGTGGTGGCCACGATCGGGCTGGCCGTGCTCGTCGTCGTCGCCGCAATCACCGGCAGCGCCGTGGTGCTCACGGCGGCGCTGTTCCTGGCCGGGGCCTGCGATGCGATCACCGACGTGGCCCAGAACGCACACGGCCTGCGGGTACAGCGCACCTACGGCCGGTCCATCATCAACTCGTTCCACGCGGTGTGGGCCGTCGGCGCCATCCTCGGCGGCCTGACCGGCGCCGCGGTGATCGCCCTCGGAGTGCCGCGCGGTGCCCACCTCGGCGTGATCGCGCTGCTGGTCTGCGCGACGGTGCTGGTCGCCGATCGCTTCCTGCTCACCGGGCCCGACCACGAAGATCATCCGGCTGCCGGCGCCCGGGCCACCACCCGGCCGCGCCGGACCGTCTATCTGACCCTGGCGGCGCTGGTGGTGATCGCCATCGCCGGGGCCACCGTCGAGGATTCCGGAAGCTCCTGGGCCACGCTCTATCTGCGGGACACCCTGCACGCACCCCCGGCCATCGCGACCTTCGGCTACATCGCGGTGGTCGGATTCATGTTCGTGGGCAGGCTGTTCGGCGACCGGCTGGTGGACCGGTTCGGCCAACGTGCGGTGGTGCGCGTCGGTGGGCTGATCACCGCCGCGGGTATGGGCGCCGCGCTGGCGTACCCCAGCGTGCTCGGCACGGTCGGCGGGTTCGCCGCCGCGGGACTCGGCGTGGCCACCTTGATTCCGGCGGCCATGCACGGCGCCGACCAATTGCCCGGTCTGCGCCCCGGTACGGGCCTGACGGTGGTGACGTGGCTGATGCGGGTGGGTTTCTTCGGCGCGCCCCTGCTGGTCGGCTTCGTCGCCGACGCTGCCGGACTACGGGTCGGGCTGCTCGTCGTACCGGTGGCCGGCCTGCTGGTGATGGCACTGGCGGGGGCGCTGGAACGCACTCACGGATCGAGTGACGCGATCAGTGCGCCACCCCGGCCAGCTCGATCGTGAACACACCCGACACGATCAGCGCGATCCCGATCATCATCACCGGCGTCAGGGCCTCGTGGAACAGGAACCGGGCCGCGACCGCGACCAGCGCCACCCCGCACGCGGTCCAGATGCCGTAGGCGATGCCGACGGGAATGCCCAACGACAACGCGAACCACAGCAGCGTGAAGGACACCACGTACCCGAGCGTCACCGGCACGATCCAGGCCTTGCGCCGGAAACCGTCCGAGGCCCGCAGCGCCAGGGTCGCCAACACTTCGCACAGGATCGCGCAGGTCAGCACCATCCACATCATTGCGGCGCATCCTCCGCGGGTGACCCCAGCTCGACCAGCAGCACCCCGGCGATGATCAGGCCGATGCCCGCCGCGATCGGCCAGGTGAACGCGTCACCGAACAGCACAGCGGCAAGCACCGCTGTCGATGCCGTGCCCATGGCACCCCAGATGCCGTACGCCACGCCCACCGCCATGCCTCCCCGCAGCACCAGGGTCAACAGCACGAACGCACCGAGATAGCCGATGACCACCACGACCAGCCAGGCCGCATGGTCCTGGGAGGCGCGCAATGACAGGGTGGCCGCGACTTCGGTGGCGATCGCAGCGATCAGCAACGCCCACTTCCGCACCGCACCAACCTAGCGAAAGGGCGGTGCGCTACAGGACGAGCCCCAGCCGCGGTGGCCGAGCGCCACGCAGGGTGTGGTTGCCCAGGTGCACGTACTTCCAACGCGCCGGATCGTGCAGTGAGTGGGTGCGCACGTTGCGCCAGTGCCGGTCGAGGTTGACCGCCGAATCGGTGCCCGACGTTCCGGTCAGTTCGAAGATGCCGCCTGCGATCTCGACGGCGTATTCCTGGGCCAGCGCCTTGGCGGCGGCCACCTGCAGCGATGCCTGCGCTGCGGTGTCGCGGGACAGCTCCGGCTCGGCCAGCCCGGCGTCGACCACCGCGCTGCCGTGGGCCAGCAGGGCCTCCAACGCATACAGCCGGGCGGTGAGTTCGCCGAACCGGCGCACCACATGTGGTTCCTCGTCGGCGCGGCGGACCCCGCTCAGCGCCGCCTCTTTCCACGGCCGGGACCGGGTGCGGACGAATTCGGCGCCGTCCTCGAGCGCGGCCCGGGCGATGCCGATGTCGATCGCGGCGTGCAGCGCCTGGTCGTAGGCGCCGAGCACGCTGGGTGGCGCGTCGAGCGGGTCGGGTGTCACGCCCTCTTCGATGACCAGGTCGCCCTCGACCACGACGTCGACCAGGCGGACCTCGCCGCTGGCCGTACCGCGCTGTCCGAACGCGGACCACTGATCGAGATCGAGGGTCACACCGTCCTGATTGGGCCGGACGAACACGGTCGCGGTCTCGCCGACGCGGTCTGCGACGACGGCAGCCACGGCGATCCAGGTGGCACCCAAGGTGCCGGTGGCGTAGTACTTGGTGCCGTTGAGCAGCCAGCTGCCGTCGGCGCGCCGGGTCACCGTGGTGTGCCGGTCCAGTGCGGTGGCCGTGCCACGCTCGGCGGAGGCGTTGCCCAGTTGGGCGCCGGCCAGGATGTCGGCGTAGATGCGCGGCGCCGGAGCCTGTCCGCCGAGACCTGAGATCGCTTGTGCGATAACGAAATGTGCCAGCAGGAGCTGCCCGACGGCGCTGTCGCCGCGGGACAGTCGGCGCAGCACCTCGACCTTGGTCGACGCGGAAAGCCCTGGGCCGCCGTGTTCGGCGGGTACCACGATGCCGAGCAGTCCTGATTCCGCGACCCGGCGCAGTTGCGGCAGCAGCGACGCGCCGGAGCGTTCCCGCTCGGCGCTGTCGACGGCGAGTTCGGTGGCCAGTGCGTCGGCGGTGGCCAGTGCGGCCTGGGCCGAAGCCGGTGTCGGTGTGGTGGTGATGGGGGCGGTGTCGACGCTCATGGGCGGTGACGGTACGGCCGGCACGCGGGATCGCCGAGGTTTGCGACCACGGAGAATGTTTGTCAGAAACCCGCTGATCGGTGATGTGACCGGCGGGTCTGCGTAACGTGGGGGAGTTCGTGAAAGTTGGGTCACCGAGGAGTCAGTCATGTCCGAACCCACCGTTGTCGCCGACGGCCCGGTGGTCGACACCACCTACGGACCGGTCCGCGGAACCGACGACGGAACGGTCAAGGCGTGGCGGGGAATTCGTTACGCCGCCGCGCCAGTGGGCGAGCTGCGTTGGCGCGCACCGGAACCGCCGCGGTCGTGGCAGGACATCGAGGATGCCACCGTGGTGGGGCCGGTGTGCCCGCAGCCCGTCGACCCGCGGATCCCGATCGACCTCGGTGCACGGCAATCAGAGGACAGTCTGCGGCTCAACGTCTGGGCGCCCGCAGGCGCCGAACCCGGTGCCGGTAAACCCGTGATGGTGTGGGTGCACGGCGGCGCCTACGTGCTCGGGTCGGCCAGCCAGCCGTTGTACCGGGGCCGGGTGCTCGCCGCCGAGGGCGATGTCGTCGTCGTCACCGTCAACTACCGGCTGGGTGCCTTCGGGTTCCTCGACCTGTCCGAATTGAGCACGCCCGCAATGCGTTTCGACACCAACCTAGGGTTGCGTGATGTGCTGTGCGCGCTGCGCTGGGTGCGGGACAACATCGCCGCGTTCGGCGGCGACCCCGACCGCGTGACGCTGTTCGGGGAATCGGCAGGCGGTGGCATCGTCACCACACTGCTGGCCAGCCCCGCGGCCGAGGGTCTGTTCGGCGCGGCCATCGCACAGAGTTCGCCGGTCACCTCGATCTACGATGCCGAACGATCCCGGCGCGTCGCGCGCCAGGTGCTCGATGAGCTGGGCGTGGCCCCCGGCGATGCCGGGCAGCTCGCGCGGCTGCCCGTGTCGGCCGTGCTGTCGGCGTCCCAGCGGGTGTTCAACGCGGTACCGCAGCAGACGCCGGGCACGCTGGCGTTCGCCCCGATCGTCGACGGGGACGTGGTGCCGGACTATCCGGTGAACTGTGCCCGCGAAGGCCGCACCCACCCTGTGCCGCTGATCATCGGGACCAACAAGCACGAGGCCGCGTTGTTCCGGTGGATGAAGTCGCCGCTGATGCCGATCACCCCCGAGGCGATCAGGGCGATGTTCGACGGCATCGCCGCCGAGCAACCCGGGCTGCTGCTGCCGTCAGAGGCCCAGATCGCCGCCGCGTACCCGGGGCTGCGTACCAAGGCGCGCGGCATGGGCGTGGCCCGCGACATCGGATTCCGGATGCCCTCACTGTGGTTCGCCGAAGGACACAGCGCCGCGGCGCCCGTCTACTTCTACCGGTTCGACTTCGCCACCCCGATGCTGCGCCTGCTGCGGCTCGGTGCGGCCCACGCCACCGAGCTGCCCTTCATGTGGGGCAATCTCGTCGCCGGTCCCAAGGACCCGACGTTCAAGCTGGGCGGGCTCAAGCACGGCCGGGCGGTATCGGAACGCATGCGTCGCCGCTGGACCACCTTTGCGACGACCGGGACGCCCGAAGGGGCACCCGGGGAGCCGGTGTGGCGACCGTACCGCCGCGACGACCGTGCCGTGCTGTTGATCGACAAGCAGGACCGGACCGTGGCCGATCTGGACCGTGAGCTGCGCACGGCCTGGGGCGACGAGGTGCTCAACTTCCGCTAGGAGTGGTGTGCGATGGAGCCGATTCGGGCGTTGCTGGAAGCGTTGCCACCGGCCATGCGGGACCCGGTACTGTTCGCGGTGCCGTTCTTCCTGCTGTTGTTGATCCTGGAATGGGCCGCGGCACGCAAACTCGAATCCGTCGAGGGCGCCGACCGGGTGCCCGAAGGCGCCTATCAGACGCGCGACGCGTGGGCGAGCATCTCGATGGGCCTGGTGTCCGTCGCCACCACGGCGGGCTGGAAGTTGTTGGCGCTGTTGGGCTATGCCGCGTTGTACAGCTATGTCGCACCGTGGCACCTGCCCGCCGGCAGCTGGTACACCTGGGTGGTCGCCATCGTCGGCGTCGACCTGCTGTTCTACTCGTATCACCGTGTGGCACACCGTGTCCGCCTGATCTGGGCGACACACCAGTCCCACCATTCGAGCGAGTACTTCAACTTTGCGACAGCTCTGCGGCAGAAGTGGAACAACAGCGGCGAGATCGTGGCGTGGATCCCGCTGCCCCTGCTGGGTGTCCCGCCCTGGCTGGTGTTCGCGAGCTTCTCGATCAACCTGGTGTATCAGTTCTGGGTGCACACCGAGCGGATCGAGAAGCTCTGGCGGCCAATCGAATACATCTTCAACACGCCGTCGCATCACCGCGTGCACCACGGCCGTGACCAGCAGTACCTCGACCGTAACTACGGAGGCATCCTGATCATCTGGGACCGGCTGTTCGGCACGTTCCAACCTGAGCTGTTCCGGCCGCACTACGGGTTGACCAAACCGGTGGACAGCTTCAACATCTGGACGCTGCAGACACACGAATACGGCGCGATTGCGCGCGACGTAGGGCGGGCGACCCGCTGGAGAGACCGGTTCGGTTACGTGTTCGGGCCGCCCGGCTGGGCGCCCGCCGAGGATGTCACGGGGAGTTTGCCTGACGTTTTGAATTGCGCCGAGCATAACGCCCCACAAGCAAGACCAAGATCAGTAGGCTCGGTCGGAGCCGGGCTCGATCCGGTGGGCCGTCCAGAGAGTAAGGGGATCTGAGTGGGAGACACACTGACCGAAGGGCAGAAGCTCGAGAAGGGGGGATCGCTCACTTCCAACAACGGCGCCTACACGTTGACGCTGCAGGATGACGGCAACCTGGTGCTGTACTCACGCGACCAAGCGGTGTGGTCGACGGAGACCAACGGCCAGGACGTGCAACGCGCCGAGGTGCAGACCGACGGCAACTTCGTGCTGTACACATCCGAGAAGCCGGTGTGGCACACCGACACCAAGGGCAAGAAGGACGTGAAGCTCGTTCTTCAGGACGACCGCAACCTCGTGCTCTACGCGGCGGACGGACCGGCCTGGTCGTCGAAGACCGACACCACCGAGCCGCCGCCACCGGCCCCGGAGGCCGCGGCGCCCGAGCCTGTGGTGGAGCCCGCCGCTGTCGAAGAGCCGGCACCCACGCCCGAGCCCGAGCCTGCCGCGCCGCCGCCACCGCCGCCGGCCCCCGAGCCGCGCACCTACACGGTGGAGCCCGGCGACACGCTGTGGGCGATCGCCGAACGTTTCTACGGCGACGGCAACCGCTACCAGGAGATCGCCAACGCCAGTGGCATCCCGAACCCTGACCTGATCAATCCCGGCCAGGTTCTGACGATTCCCTGACCTGCGTAAAAAGACGGCCCGGGCCATTCGGTCCGGGCCGTCTTCGTTCGCCGCTAAACTCGGCGGTTACCAGACCAGATCGGAGGCACCGACGTGCTCCAGCCGTGGTTGCTCGTGTCGCGGGTCCTTCTCGCGGCGGCAACGCCGATGGCGGCCCTGGCCGTGGCGTCGGCCCCTGCCTCTGCCACTCCGGGAGTGCTGGTCTACCCCGGCATGGAGATCCGTCAGGACACCAACGTGTGCACGCTGGGGTTCGTCGATCCGGTGGCCCGGGTGGCGTACACCGCGGGACATTGCCGGGGCAGCGGTGCCGTCGGTGACCGGGACGGCAACTTCATCGGCCAGCAGATGTCCTTCCAGGACAACACGCCCGACGGCGCGACCATCGACACCGATCACGTGATCGCCGACTGGGAGACCATCCAGCTGGCCGGTGACGTCGCGGTCAACAACATCCTGCCGGGCGGCCGGATGCTCGTCGACGACCCTGGCGCAGTGGCCACCCCGGGCCTGCCCGTGTGCCATTTCGGCGTGATCACCGGCGAGACGTGCGGAACCGTCGAGGCGGTCAACAACGGGTGGTTCACCATGGCCCACGGCGTGGTCAGCCAGAAGGGTGACTCGGGTGGCCCGGTGTACGTCATCACGCCCGACGGGCGGGCTGCCATCGTCGGCGTGTTCAACAGCACGTGGGGGCAGTTCCCGGCTGCGGTGTCATGGCAGAACGCCAGCGGCCAGGCCCGCGGCATGGTGCAGGCCTCCAACCAGGTCGACGGTCACCAATAGGCTTGTGCCACAGCACTAGTCGAGTAGTTCGAAAACCGGGATAGATGGGGCCGCGGCCCTCAGTTCGGCGTCCGACGAGTGCGGTGTCAGCCCGCCCATGTGTCCCTTGACCTCCCAGTACCAGCGCGCGAGGTAGTGCTGTAGCAGCGCGGGTTTGACATCGTCGGGCACCTCGGACAGCTGTCGGGTCGAACGCCGCCAGCGCGGGCCGGTCTCGACCACTCCGGCGGCTCGAGCGTTGCGGACCCACTGGGTCTCGCCGCGAGGTGACACCAGAAAGTTCTTGCCGTCCAGCGTCATCAGATTCACCACCACCGATCGGATCTGCCCGGTGCGTCGGCCGCGGATGCGCAGCGCGGTGGTGCCGGCGATGCTGACACCGACTTCGGCGAGCCGGCGGATCAGGTCGTTGCCGGCGCGGGCCAGCGGGCCCGGAGCGTCGTATCGCGTGGTCATGATGGGCCTCCTGTGGGATCCAAACGAGAGCGGCGCTCTCGCTTAACAGCGTGACACGGCGGCGGCGAAAATTCAAGAGCAGTGATCTCGGTTGTGTCAGACTGCTGTCGTGGGTAAGCGTCAAGAAGGCCGCGAGCGCATCGAGGCCGCGATCGTCGAGATCGGCCGCAGGCACCTGGTCACCGAGGGGGCGGCCGGGCTGTCGCTACGGGCGATCGCACGTGAACTCGGCATGGTGTCCTCGGCGGTCTATCGGTACGTCGCCAACCGCGATGACCTGCTGACCTTGCTGGTGATCGATGCGTACTCCGAACTGGGCGACGCCGTGGACCGGGCCGTCGCCAGTGTGCCCGCCGAATTGGATTGGCAGGCGAGGGTTGTCGCGATGGCCCGGGCTGTGCGCCAGTGGGCGGTCGAGCAGCCTGCGCGCTGGGCGCTGCTGTACGGCAGCCCGGTGCCCGGCTATCACGCACCGGCCGAACGTACCGTCGGGCCCGGGACGCGCGTGGTCGGTGCGCTCTTCTCGGTGGTGGCTGCCGCGATGGCCGCGGGGGAGTTGGCCGACCCGGGTGTTGCTGTGGGGCAACCGCTCTCGGCGGATTTCGACCGGCTGCGCGCGGAGTTCGACTTTCCCGGCGGCGACAGCATCTTGGCGAAGTGCTTCCTGCTGTGGGCTGCGCTGGTCGGTGCGGTGAGCCTGGAGGTGTTCGGACAATACGGTGCCGACACCCTGACGGACCCGGGCTTGGCGTTCGAGGTTCAGATCGGGTTGCTCGTCGAGATACTGGCCCGGTGATATAGCAGCATTGACTTATATAAGTAACGGCTTTTATATTGGCGGTGTGCACGCCTTCGACGTCCTGGGGGACCCCGTGCGGCGTCGGATACTCGAACTGCTCGCCGACGGCGAGTTGACCGCCGGTGCGATCGGCGCGACCATCCAGGCCGAATTCGCGATCAGTCAGCCCGCCGTGTCGCAGCACCTGAAAGTGCTGCGCGACAACGGTTTCACATCGGTACGCCCCGACGGGCAACGTCGGCTGTATTCGGTGGACAGCGCGCCGCTGCGGGATATCGACCAGTGGCTCGGCATCTTCAGGCGGTTCTGGACCCCGCACCTGGACGCGTTGGCGACCGAGATTGCACGCGGCAAACGGCAGCGGAGAAGTGAAGGGATACAACATGATTGATGTCACCCATCAGATGAACAGGACGCGTCGCAGCGTGGGTGGACGCGTACTGGAGGCGGGTGAGGCGCACGTCGTGACGATCGGTCAGGCGTATCCGACCGACGCCGCGGACCTCTGGGATGCGCTGACCAACCCGGATCGCATCCCGCGCTGGTTCCTGCCGGTCAGTGGCGACCTGCAGATAGGTGGTCGCTACCAGTTGGAGGGCAACGCCGGCGGTACGGTGCTGAGCTGCGACCCACCGCGGGAGTTCACCGCGACCTGGGAGTTCAACGGAGCGGTCAGCTGGATCGAGGTCCGGGTGTTCGACGACGGCGAGGACCGGTCCCGTTTCGAACTTGCGCATATCGCCCGCGCCGACGATCCGATCTGGCAACAGTACGGTCCGGGTGCGGTCGGCATCGGCTGGGAGCTCGGCATGTGCGGCCTGGCCATTCATCTGAGCACCGGCGAGCGCGTGGACCCCGCGCGGTTCGAGCAGTGGTCCATGAGTGAGGATGGCAGGAAGTTCGTGACCAAGGCTGCCGAAGGCTGGCGCCAGGCCGCGGTGGACGGTGGGCTGGATTCGCAGTGGGCGCGCGCGGCGTCCGACCGCTGCCGCGGGTTCTATCTCGGAGAGCCACAAAACTAGAACACGTTCTAGCCATGCCGTCGGCGCGGCGCTATCCTCTGAGCAACATGCTCAATCAGACACCTGTCCAGATCGCGTGGGTCGCCGCCGACCTGGACGCCACCGAGACGGCACTGAGCACGCTGTTGGGCGCGCGCCGGTGGATTCGCATGCCCGCGGTTCACTTCGCGCCCGACACCTGCACCTACCGGGGCAGGCCCGCCGATTTCGTCGCCGACATCTCACTGAGTTACGCCGGTGACACGCAACTCGAACTCATCGCCCCGGTCCGGGGCGACAGCATCTACACCGAGTTCCTCGACGCCCATGGGCCGGGCCTGCATCATGTCTGCGTCGAAGAGCCCGACGCCGCATCGTTCGATGCCAGGCTGCGTGACGCCGAGCGCGACGGCACACCGGCCGTGTGCCACGGAACCATGCCCGGCGGCATGCGCTTCGCCTACCTCACTGCCCCCGGCGTGCCCTACCTGGAAATCGCCTACATCCCGCCCGAGATCCGGGCGTTCTTCGATTATGTGAAGAAGGAGCAACAATGACCGATATTCCCGACGTCCTCGACGCCGCGGAGGTCACGTCAGCCGACGAGGTCGATGTCGTGGTGATCGGTTTCGGCATCGCCGGCGGCTGCGCTGCGGTCAGCGCCGCCGCCGCGGGGGCCCGGGTGCTGGTGCTGGAAAAGGCCGGCGGCGCCGGTGGCACCACCTCAATGGCCGGTGGGCACTTCTACCTCGGTGGCGGCACGGCAGTGCAGGAGGCCACCGGACATGCCGACAGCGCCGAGGAGATGTACAAGTACCTCGTCGCGGTGTCCGAACAGCCGGATCTGGAGAAGATTCGGGCGTATTGCGACGGCAGCGTCGAGCACTTCAATTGGCTTGAGGGACTTGGCTTTCAGTTCGAACGCAGCTTCTATCCCGGCAAGATCGTGGTGCCGCCCGGCACCGAGGGCTTGTCCTACACCGGCAACGAGAAAGTATGGCCGTTCATCGAGCAGGCCAAGCCGGCCCCGCGCGGTCACTCGGTGCCTGTCCCCGGCGAGGTCGGTGGTGCCGCCATGGTCATCGAGCTGCTGCTCAAGCGTGCCGAGCAGCTCGGGGTGGAGATCCGCTACGAGACCGGCGCCACGAACCTCGTCGTCGCGGACGACGGCGCCGTCGTCGGCGTCAAATGGAAGCATTTCACCGAAACCGGTGTGGTCAGGGCGAAGTCGGTGATCATCGCTGCCGGCGGATTCGCGATGAACCCCGAGATGGTCGCCGAGCACACGCCCGCCCTGGGTCAGCCGCGCCGTACCAAACATCACGGTCTGGTGGCGCCCTACATCCTGGGCAACCCGAACGACGACGGGCTGGGCATCCGGATGGGCGTGTCTGCGGGAGGTGTGGCGCTCAACATGGACGAGCTGTTCATCACGGCCGCCGCGTACCCGCCCGAGATCCTGCTCACCGGCATCATCGTCAACAACCAGGGCGAGCGGTTCGTGGCCGAAGACTCCTATCACTCCCGGACCTCGGCCTTCGTACTCGAACAGCCCGATCAGGTGGCATATCTCATCGTCGACGAGGCGCACATGGAAATGCCCGGGCTGCCACTGATCAAGTTCATCGACGGCTACGAGACCATCGGCGAGATGGCGGCCGCTCTCGAGCTGCCCGAGGACAAGCTCACCGCAACGCTGCAGCGCTACAACGCCAACGCCGCCAACGGCGAGGACCCGGACTTCCACAAGCAACCGGAATACGTTGCGGTGCAGGACAAGGCGCCGTGGGCGGCATTCGACCTGTCGTTGGGCCGCGCGATGTACTCGGGCTTCACGATGGGTGGTCTCTCGGTCTCCGTCGACGGCGAGGTGTTGCGTGCGGACGGCAGCGCCATCCCGGGGCTGTACGCCGCGGGCGCCTGCGCGTGCAACATCGCCCACGACGGCAAGGGTTACGCGAGCGGCACCCAGCTGGGGGAGGGTTCGTTCTTCGGCCGCCGGGCCGGAGCGCACGCGGCGGCCCGCTGATCAGGCAGGGGTGCGCAGCTCGGTGAGCTGCCACCGGCCGGCGCCCAGCAGTTCGAGGCGCCGGTCGTGGTGCTGTTCGACGGTGTCGCGGTGGCTGACGCTGACCACGATCGTGTCGGGCAGCCGGGTGCGCAGAGCGGTGTACATCGCGAACTCCTGACCGGCGTCGAGCGCTGACGTCGATTCATCGAGGAACACCGCCCGCGGCTCGGCCAGCAAGACCCGGGCGAACGCGATGCGTTGCTGTTCGCCGGGGGAGAGCACCTTCGACCAATCCGACTCCTCGTCCAGTCGGGATGTCAAGTGCCCCAACGAGACTGTGGTCAGCGCGGCCGCGATCGCATCGTCGGCGAAGGCGCCCGCGGCCGACGGATAGCTGACCACCGCACGCAGATCCCCGAGCGGGGCGTAGGGCAACTGGGACACGAACATCACGTCGCCTTCGTCGGGAAACCGGACGGTGCCGGAGCCGAACGGCCACAGCTGGGCGAGGCTGCGCAGCAGCGTGGTCTTACCCGTCCCCGACGGGCCCGTGATGAGCAACGCCTCACCGCTGCCCAGCCGCAGGTCGAGGTGATCCAGTAACAGCAGGCCGGTCGGTGAGCGCACCTCGACGGCATCGACCTCAAGGCCATCCACGCTGGGCTCGGCCGCCAATCTCGGTAGCGTCCTTGCCTTTTCGTTCGCGGTCACCAGTCCGTCGAGCCGGATGATCGCGGCGCGGTAGCCGGCGAACGCGTCGTACACCGCGCGGAAGAAACTCAACGAACTCTGCACCGACCCGAATGCGCCCGCCGACTGCATGACATCGCCCAGCTTGAGCTCACCGGCGAACAACCGCGGCGCCTGCACCATCAATGGCAGCGGGGAGATGATCTGGCTGATCGACCGGTTCCAGCCGAGGAACGCCACGCCGCGGCGCACCAGCCTGCGGTAGTTGGCGATGATCCGGGCGAAACGCTGTGCCAGCGTGCTGCGTTCGGTGTGTTCACCGCGGTAGAAGCTCACCGATTCGGCGGCGTCGCGGATGCGCACCAGCGCGTAACGGAACGCGGCGTTGGTGAGTTCGTTGCGGAAGGTGAGCCTGATGATGGGACGGCCGATCCAGAACGCCACCACGGTCGTCACCGCCACCCACAACAGCGCGATCCAGAACAACGCCTTGGGCACCGTGACACCGAAAAGCGTCAGCGGCCCAGCGAGATTCCACAGGATCGGGGTGAACGCCACGACCGAGACGATCGAGTTCACCGAACCGAAAATCAGGGTCTGCGCCGTGCCCACGGTCGGGGTGTTGGTCTCGGGACCGGTACCGGTGGTGAACACGTCGATGTCCTGCTGGATGCGCTGATCCGGGTTGTCGACGGGCTCGCCGCCGAACGACGGCAGGAACCGGGCGCGGTAGTAGGCCCGGTCGCCGAACCAGTCGCCGGTGAGATGGTCGGTGAGCCACACCCGCCAACGAATGATGAAGTACTGCATGAGATACAGATCGAGCAACGTGCGGGTGATGTCGGCGGCCACCAACAGGGCGAAGATGACGATCGAACGCCAGAACCCGGCGATACCGGAATTGCGGACCGCCTCGTCACCGGCCCCCGCGCCCTCGAACGCGACCTGCAGGGCCGAGGACTGGTCGTTGGCGTAGTAGCTGAACAGCACGTCCATCCGCACCGACACCAGCACCGACAGCAGCAGCACCGCCAGCAGGGCCCAGACCGTGACGCTCTGGCGCCCGGTGAAATACCCGCCGGTGATCCGCCAGAACTGGCGGCCCCACGTGGTGATGCGGGCCAGCGCGGCCAGCACTGCCAGCATCACCACCGCGCTGATGGCCCAGGCCTTGGCCACCCACAGCAACGACGCGAGGATCTCGTTGCCCCAGTTCAGCGCCGGGGTGAACATCTCCATGCCGGGAACCTACCGGCAAGGCGAGCTGCCTACTGGTCTACCAACGCGGGGTTGCGGGGGCAGTTTTCATCGATTTCGCCGAGCCGCCACCGTCCTTCGCCGAGCAGCTCGAGGTGCTGCTCGTGATGCTGGCCGACTGTTCTGCGGTGCGTGACGCTGACCAGGATGGTTTCCGGGAGGTGTTTGCGCACCAGGGCGTACAGCATGTATTCGAGGCCCTCGTCGAGTGCCGAGGTGGACTCGTCCATGAAGACCGCCTTGGGTTTGGTCAGCAGCACGCGAGCGAACGCGATGCGCTGCTGCTCGCCCGGGGACAGCACCTTGGCCCAGTCGGCCACCTCGGACAGGCGCTGGCTGCACTGCGGCAGCGCGACCTGCTCGAAGGCCCAGAAGAGGGTTTCGTCGGGAATCTCGCCCGGCTTCTTCGGGTAGGACACGACAGCGCGCAGATCGCCAAGCGGGACGTAGGGCATCTGGGAGAGGAACATCGTCTCCTCGACGCCTTGCGGGCAGCGGAACGTGCCCGTCGCATACGGCCACAGCTGGGCCAGCGAACGCAGCAGGGTGGTCTTGCCCGCACCGGAGCGGCCCGTGACGATCAGCGTGTCGCCCGTGTTCAGGCGCAGGTCGAGGTCCTCGATCAGCCGCTCGCCGGTGGGCGTGTTGATGCAGACGTCCTCGAGCTCGACCAGGCAGTCGTCGCCCACCTCGACGGTGAGTTCGGGAAGCTGCCTGCCTTCCTCGTTGGCCACCACCAGGCCGTGCAGACGCAAGATGGATGCGCGCCAGCCGGCGAACGCGTCGTAGGAGTTACGGAAGAACGACAGCGACGTCTGGATGTTGGTGAACGCCGACGACGTCTGCGACACGTCGCCGAGCTTGATCTCACCGGCGAACAGGCGCGGCGCCTGCAGCAGCCACGGTAGCGGAACGATGATCTGGGAGATCGAGAGGTTCCAGCCGTAGAACTTCACCGACCGGTTGATGAACCGGCGGTAGTTGGCGACGACGGGAGCGAACCGCTGCTGCAGCTGCAGCCGTTCGGCGGCCTCGCCGCGGTAGAAGGCCACGGCCTCGGCGGCGTCGCGCAACCGGACCAGGGCGTACCGGAAGGCGGCGTTGAACTTCTCGTTGTCGAAGGTGAGGCGGATCAGCGGGTGGCCGATCCAGAACGCCACGATGCTCGCGATGATCACGTAGAGGAAGCCGATCCAGAACATGGCCCGCGGCATCGTGATCCCGAACAGGGTGAGCTCGCCGGACAGGTTCCACAGGATCACGGTGAACGAAATGACCGATGCCACCGCATCGATGGCCCCGAACAACAGGGTGCTCTTGCTGAAGTTGTTCGGATTGTTGGGCAGCGGTCCCACACCGGCGGTGAAGATGTCGATGTCGGACTGGATGCGCTGGTCGGGGTTGTCGATGGTGTCGTCGATGAAACGGCTGCGGTAATAAGCCCTGCCGTCGAGCCAGTCACCGGTGAGCCGGCCGGTCAGCCACGTCCGCCACGCCAGCATGAACCGCTGCATGACGAACAGGTCGAGCATGATCCGGGCGACGTAGATGACCGCGAGGATGCAGAAGATGCCCAGTGCCGTCCAGAAGCCGTGGATACCGGACTGTTTGACGGCGTCATCGCCTGCCGCCAGGCCCTGACCGGCAACCTGAACGCCGGTCATCAGATCGTTGCCCTGATAGCTGAACAGCACCTCGAGGCGCACCCCGACGATCACCGACAGCAGAATCCCCGCCAGCCACAGCCAGACCTTGACGGCCCCGGGGCCGACGAAATACGCGCCGGTGATGCGCCAGAACTGCCGTCCCCACGTGGTGAGTGCGCCGACCGCCGTCACCACCACCAGCGTGCTGACCGCCGCGATGAGCCACGCGATGGCTATCCACCTGAGTGAGGCGACGAGTTCCCCGCCCCAGTCGAGTGTCGGGCTGAACATCTCCATGCGGGCAAGGTACTCCGCGATGCTGCCACGGGCGTGGCCGACGCGAATCCACCTCCGCGTAACGTGAACATGTGCCGAAGACGTCCAGCGCCAAACCGGGGCGCTTGAGCAGCAAGTTCTGGAAGCTCCTGGGTGCCACCACCGAGCGCAACGAAGCCCGTTCGCTCTCGGAGGTCAAAGGTGCTGCCAAGTTCGAGGAGAAGGCCGCCGACCTCGACGACGAGCAGTTGACCAAGGCCGCCAAGCTGCTGCAGCTCGAGGACCTCGCCGAGGCCGCCGACATCCCGCAGTTCCTGGCCATCGCCCGCGAGGCCGCGGAGCGGACGACGTCGCTGCGTCCGTTCGACGTACAGCTGCTCGGGGCGCTGCGCATGCTGGCCGGCGACGTGATCGAGATGGCCACCGGTGAGGGCAAGACGCTCTCCGGCGCGATCGCCGCCGCGGGTTATGCCCTCGGCGGGCGCAACGTGCACGTCATCACCATCAACGACTACCTGGCCAAACGCGACGCCGAATGGATGGGCCCGCTGCTCGAGGCGCTCGGCCTGACGGTCGGCTGGATCACCGAGGATTCGACGGCCGAGGAGCGGCGCGCGGCCTACGAGTGCGACGTCACCTACGCATCGGTCAACGAGATCGGCTTCGACGTCCTGCGTGATCAGCTGGTCACCGATGTCGCCGACCTGGTGTCGCCCAACCCCGATGTCGCACTCATCGACGAGGCCGACTCGGTGCTGGTCGACGAGGCGCTGGTGCCGCTGGTGCTGGCCGGCACCAGCCATCGCGAACAGCCGCGCGTCGAGATCATCCGGCTCGTCGGCGAATTGATCAGCGGACCCGACTCGCACGAGAATTTTGCGACCGACGACGACAACCGCAACGTGCATCTCACCGACGCGGGTGCGCGCAAGCTCGAAGCCCGGCTGGGCAACATCGACCTCTACTCCGAGGAGCACGTCGGCACCACGCTGACCGAGGTCAACGTCGCGCTGCACGCGCACGTGCTGTTGCAGCGCGACGTGCACTACATCGTGCGCGACGACGCCGTGCACCTGATCAACTCCTCGCGCGGGCGCATCGCGTCGCTGCAGCGCTGGCCCGACGGCCTGCAGGCCGCCGTGGAAGCCAAGGAGGGCATCGAGACCACCGAGACCGGTGAGGTCCTTGACACCATCACCGTGCAGGCGCTGATCAACCGGTACCCGACGGTGTGCGGCATGACCGGCACCGCGCTGGCCGCAGGCGAGCAGCTGCGCCAGTTCTACAAGCTCGGGGTGTCGCCGATCCCGCCGAACATGCCCAACATCCGCGAGGACGAAACCGACCGGGTGTACATCACCGCGGCGGCCAAGACCGACGCCATCGTCGACCACATCGCCGAGGTGCACGAGACCGGGCAGCCCGTCCTGGTCGGCACCCACGACGTGGCCGAATCCGAAGAGCTGCACGAGAAGCTGGTCAAGGCCGGCGTGCCCGCCGTGGTCCTCAATGCCAAGAACGACGCCGAAGAGGCCGCGGTGATCGCCGAGGCCGGAAAGCTCGGGTCGGTCACGGTGTCCACCCAGATGGCCGGCCGCGGCACCGACATCCGCCTGGGCGGCTCGGACGTGGGCGACGACGCCGCGGACAAAGAAAAAGTGGCCGAGCTCGGCGGTCTGCACGTCGTCGGCACCGGTCGGCACCACACCGAGCGGCTCGACAACCAGCTGCGCGGCCGCGCAGGCCGCCAGGGCGACCCTGGCTCGTCGGTGTTCTTCTCCAGCTGGGAGGACGAGGTGGTGGCCGCCCACCTGGACAGCGGCAAGCTGCCGACGGAAACCGACGAGGACGGCCGGATCATCAGCCCCAAGGCCGCCGGGCTGCTCGACCACGCCCAACGGGTGGCCGAGGGCCGGCTGCTCGACGTGCACGCCAACACCTGGCGCTACAACCAGCTGATCGCCCAGCAGCGCGCCATCATCGTGGACCGTCGCGACACCCTGCTGCGCACCGAGACGGCGCGCGACGAACTCAAGGAACGCTCGCCGGAACGTTATGACAGCCTGGTCGAGGAACTGGGGGAGGACGGCGAGGAGAAGCTGGTCAAGATCTGCCGGCTGATCATGCTGTACCACCTGGACCGCGGCTGGTGCGAGCACCTGGCGTACCTGGCCGACATCCGCGAGAGCATCCACCTGCGGGCCCTGGGCAGGCAGAACCCGCTCGACGAGTTCCACCGGATGGCGGTCGACGCGTTCGCCTCACTGGCCGCCGACGCCATCGAGGCAGCCCAGCAGACCTTCGACACCGCCGACTCGATCGAAGACGAACCCGGCATCGACCTGTCCAAGCTGGCCCGCCCCACCTCGACGTGGACTTACATGGTCCACGACAACCCGCTCAACGACGACACCATGTCTGCACTGAGCCTGCCCGGGGTGTTCCGCTAAGTTCTAGCCATGGACAACGCGCCTGCTCCCAAGGGCAGGAGCGCACCCCCGGACGTGACCGCGGCGCCGGACCGGATACTCACCGTGCCCAATATTCTGAGCGCATTGCGCCTGGTGCTGGTGCCGGTCTTCCTGTGGTTGCTGTTCGGCGTGCACGCCAACGGCTGGGCGGTGGCCGTGCTGATGTTCAGCGGGTTCTCCGACTGGGCCGATGGCAAGATCGCCCGGCTGATCGCCAACCAGTCTTCTCGGCTGGGCGAGCTGCTGGACCCCCTGGTGGACCGCATCTACATGGTCACCATCCCGATCGCGCTGGCGTTCTACGGTGTGGTGCCGTGGTGGTTCGTGGCCATGCTGATCGGACGCGACATCGTGTTGGCGGCCACCCTGCCGGTGGTGCGCAGCCGCGGGCTGACCGCACTGCCGGTGACCTACATCGGCAAGGCCGCCACCTTCGCGCTGATGTCGGGGTTTCCGCTGGTTCTGCTCGGGCAATGGGATGCGTTGTGGAGCAGGGTGATTCTGTACTGCGGCTGGGCCTTCTTGATCTGGGGCATGGCGCTGTACCTGTGGTCGGCGGTGCTCTACCTGATTCAGGTGGTGTTGGTGGTGCGCCGACTCCCGAGGGCGGCGCGATGAGCCGAGGTCGACCGTGAGCGCCGAGGGCAGTTCACTCGGGGGGTACGCCTCGGGTGCAGGACTCAACAGCCACGACGCCGACGCGCCGACCCGCATCCCGGTGCCGTCGCTGCTGCGGTCCCTGCTCTCCGAGCACCTCGATCCCGGCTACGCGGCGGCGGCCGCCGCCCGCGAGGCAGGTGCCAAGCCGCGGCCCCGGCTCGGTGAGTGGGCCTGGCAGGTGCTGGCGGCGCTCGCGATCGCCACCGTCTTCGCGGTGGCGGCCGCACAGGCAGACATCGCCGCGCCCGCCGCCCGGCAGGCCCAGCACACTCTGGCCGGCCGCGTGCGGGCCGCCGAGGCCAGCACCCGACACGCCGGCGCGACGCGCGACGAGCTGGCCGATCAGGTGGACGCCGAACGACGCGCCAAGCTGGGTATGGACGAGAACGGTCAACAGTTGCTGGGCAGCCTCGATACGGCCAACATCGCCGCTGCCGCAACGCCGATGATCGGTCCGGGCCTCACTGTCACGGTGACTGATCCCGGCATGTCGAAGGATCTCAGCGACGTGTCCAAGCAGCGAGTGGCGGGCAGCCAGCAGGTGATCCTCGACCGGGACCTGCAACTCGTGGTCAATTCGCTGTGGGTCAGTGGCGCCGAAGCGATCTCGGTCGGCGGCGTGCGCGTCGGCCCGGGCGTCACCATCCGGCAGGCCGGCGGCGGCATTCTGGTCGACAATCAGCCGATCACCAGTCCGTATGCCATCGTGGCCATCGGACCGCCACACGGCATGGCCGACGTCTTCAACCGCAGTCCCGGCCTGCAACGGCTCCGGCTGTTGGAGACCTCATACGGTGTCGGGGTCAGCGTCAGTGCCGGTGACGGCCTGAGCGTACCGGCGGTCTCGGTACGAGATGTGAACTTCGCCAAGCAGATTGGACCACCTTGAGAAACACAGGATTGACCAGGTAGATGATCGGAATCGCCGCACTTGTCGTCGGGATCGTGCTGGGGTTGGTGTTCCACCCCAACGTGCCCGAGGTCGTCGAGCCCTACCTGCCGATCGCCGTCGTCGCGGCGCTCGACGCGGTGTTCGGCGGCCTGCGGGCCTACCTGGAACGCATCTTCGACTCCAAGGTGTTCGTCATCTCGTTCGTCTTCAACGTGCTGGTCGCTGCGTTGATCGTGTACGTCGGTGACCAGCTTGGGGTCGGCACCCAGCTGTCGACGGCGATCATCGTGGTGCTCGGTATCCGGATCTTCGGCAACGCGGCCGCGTTGCGACGCAGGCTGTTCGGCGCCTGACATGAGCGACGCCGAGCGCCCTCAGGACGCCGAACACCCCGACCTGCCGTCCGAGCCGGCCGGGGTACCCGAGGCCGAGGTGAAGGAGACGCCTGCCGAGAAGGCCCCCGAGGCCGACGGCGCCACCGACAAGGCGGTCGAGAACGCCGCCGGCGCGCCGGAGGTGCCCGCGCACGAGCAACCCGCGGATCATCACGGGCGGCACGAGATGCCCGACGGCACACCGCGGACCCGCTGGAAGAGCCTGGCCGTTGCGCAGCAAGGCCGTTCCCAGCTGATCTTCGGCGCCCTGGGCCTACTGCTGTGCGTACTGCTCGGGGCGGCGATCGTCACGCAGGTCCGGCAGAACGATTCCGGCGATTCGCTGGAAACCGCTCGACCGGCCGACCTGCTCATCCTGCTGGACTCCCTGCAGCAGCGCGAGGCGTCGCTGAGCACCGAAGTGGCCGACCTGCAGCGCACGCTGCAACAGCTGCAGGCATCGGGCAGCAGCGACCAGACCGCGATCGAGAACGCCCAGGCCCGGTTGGCCGCGCTGTCCATCCAGATCGGTACGGTCGCCGCCACCGGTCCGGGGGTGACGCTGACCATCGAGGACAACGCTCCCGGTGTCGCGGCCGAGACCATGCTCGATGTGATCAACGAATTGCGCGCGGCAGGCGCCGAGGCCATCGAGATCCGCGGTGGCGGGGCCGATCAGCAAACCGCTGTCCGCGTCGGCGTTGACACCTGGGTGGTCGGCACGCCAGGTCAGCTCATCATCGACAACGTGGCCGTGGGGCCACCGTATTCGGTTCTCGCCATTGGCGATCCGCCTACTCTCGCAGCGGCGATGAACATTCCCGGCGGCGCGATGGACAGTATCAAGCGGGTCGGCGGGACGATTGTGGTACAACAAGCCCAGCGGGTCGACGTAACCGCCTTGCGGCAACCGAAACCACGCCAATACGCTCAGCCCGTCAAGTGAGTCCGACCGATCCGACCTGACAAACCAAGGAGCGCCGTGAGCGATATTCCAGCCGACCTGTACTACACGTCCGAGCACGAGTGGGTGCAGCGCACCGGTGATGACACGGTACGCGTGGGTATCACCGACTACGCCCAGTCGGCGCTGGGCGACGTGGTGTTCGTACAGCTGCCGGACGTCGGCGCCGACCTGAGCGCGGGCGACTCGTTCGGGGAGGTGGAATCGACCAAGTCGGTCTCCGACCTGTATGCGCCGGTCACGGCGAAAATTGTTGCTGTCAACGGTGATCTGGAGGGCAACCCGCAGCTGGTCAACTCCGACCCGTACGGCGAGGGATGGCTGGTGGACCTGCAGCTGGAGTCGGGCGTGCTCGCGGACGTGCTGACCGGCTTGCTCGATGCGGACGGCTACCGCGCCGTCGCGTCGGAGTAACGAGTTGTTAGGGTTTGCAGCGACCTGTTCGACCGTACGCAGCGCACAGATTTCCACCACATCAGATCCGGCAGTGGTGGACACAACAAGGCCCGTTGCGCGGTACGGTCAACGTGAGACCGACGACGGCTGGGGGCCCCGCCGGGCAACGCCACAGCAGCCAGTGAGGAGCAGCGGGTGACGGACAAAAACAGCAATGTGGGGGCCGACCAGACGTCTGACGAAGTCACGGTGGAGACGACATCCGTCTTCCGTGCGGACTTCCTCAACGAGCTGGACGCGCCTGCGACGACGAGTGCCGAGGGCACCGTCTCGGGGGTAGAGGGCCTTCCCTCGGGTTCGGCGTTGCTCGTCGTCAAACGCGGCCCCAACGCGGGCTCTCGTTTCCTCCTGGACCAGCCGACCACATCGGCCGGGCGGCACCCGGACAGCGACATCTTCCTCGATGACGTGACCGTCAGCCGTCGCCATGCCGAGTTCCGGTTGGAGGGCGCCGAGTTCCAGGTTGTCGACGTCGGCAGCCTCAACGGCACCTACGTCAACCGCGAGCCGGTCGACTCTGCGGTGCTCTCCAACGGCGACGAGGTCCAGATCGGTAAGTTCCGCCTGGTGTTCCTGACCGGCCCCAGGTCCGACGACGACAGCAGCTCGTCCAGCTAGCTGATGAGCGTGCGCTGGAACAGCCGATGACAGTGATGAGCGGTCGCGGGACAAGCCGATGACAGTGATGAGCGGTCGCGGGACAAGCCGATGACAGTGATGAGCGCTCGCGCGAAGAGCCGATGACTCAGCCTGACCGACCTGCACTGGCCGGAATGTCGATCGGTGCTGTCCTGGATCTGCTCCGCGGTGACTTTCCGGATGTGACCATCTCGAAAATCCGGTTCCTGGAAGCCGAGGGGCTGGTCACACCGGAACGCACCGCGTCGGGTTATCGGCGTTTCACCGCGTATGACTGTGCGCGGCTGCGGTTCATCCTTACCGCCCAGCGGGATCAGTACCTGCCGCTGAAGGTGATCAAGGCGCAGCTGGACGCGCAACCCGACGGTGAGCTGCCGCAGAGCGGATCTGCCTACGGCGTACCGCGTTTGGTGGCCGTCGAGCAGGCCGACGGCACTGCCGCGGCGTCAGCGGCGTCGGCGGTGGCACCGACGCAGGTGCGGCTGTCCCGCGAGGACGTACTGGCCCGGTCGGGCGTCGCGGACGAGATGTTGAGCGCGTTGGTCAAGTACGGCGTGATCACCACGGGGCCGGGCGGATTCTTCGACGAACATTCGGTGGTCATCGCGCAGTGCGCCGGGGCGCTCGCCGATTACGGCGTCGAGCCCCGGCATCTGCGCGCATTCCGATCGGCTGCCGACCGGCAGTCCGACCTGATCGCCCAGATCGCCGGACCGGTGGTCAAGGCCGATAAAGCGGGCGCCAGGGACCGGGCTGACGACCTTGCGCGGGAGGTGGCCGCGCTCGCGATCACCCTGCACACATCGTTGATCAAGTCGGCGGTGCGGGACGTTCTCGACCGCTGAGGATTAGACTTGGCGTTGAGGCCATTTCGCTCGAGGTCGATGTGCCTGGAGACGAATTGGCGACAGACGGTTATGAACGACGTGGCAGCACAGCGGTGCGGAGGGTAGGCACAGATGGCTGAGGTTCGGGTAGTCGGCATTCGCGTGGAACAGCCGCAGAACCAGCCGGTGTTGCTGCTCCGCGAGTCCAATGGCGACCGCTACCTGCCGATCTGGATCGGGCAGTCGGAAGCTGCCGCCATCGTGCTGGAACAGCAGGGCGTCGAGCCTGCCCGTCCGCTGACCCACGATCTGATCCGAGATCTCATTGCCGCGCTTGGGCATTCACTCAAAGAGGTACGGATCGTCGACCTGCAGGAAGGCACGTTCTACGCCGACCTGATCTTCGACCGTGACATCACGGTGTCGGCCCGACCGTCTGACTCGGTGGCCATCGCCCTTCGGGTCGGGGTCCCGATCTACGTGGAGGAAGCGGTGCTGGCCGAGGCCGGCCTGTTGATCCCGGATGAGAACGATGAGGAAGCTGCAGGCACCGTCCGTGAGGACGAGGTGGAGAAATTCAAAGAGTTCCTCGACAGCGTGTCGCCCGACGATTTCAAGGCCACGTGACCGTAGTTCCCAGGTCACGGATGCGTCTCAACTGACGCGCGAGGCGTCGACACGCGGTGTGGGTGTCATCCAAGTCCGTTTTGGGCAGCCATACTTTGAGGGCGACGAGCAGTCAGGGCTCGGCGGGAAGCGTATGCTCGACACATTCGGGCTCGCAGCAAACCCGCTGCGGTGCAGGTCACGGCAGCGGATGAGGTAGGCGGGTTCGATCGGCGAGAGGATTCACAGTGGGTGACACGCCACGGCAGGGAGAGTTGGATCTGACCACGGGAAGCGGGGTTGAACCGCCCGTTCGGCCGGCCAGCGAGCCCGTTCAGGGCGGGTTGTTCCCCGACGATTCTGTACCGGACGAACTGGTCGGTTACCGCGGTCCGAGTGCCTGCCAGATCGCAGGCATCACCTATCGGCAGCTGGACTACTGGGCCCGCACGTCACTGGTGGTGCCCTCGATTCGCGGCGCGGCCGGTTCCGGCAGCCAGCGGCTGTATTCGTTCAAGGACATCCTGGTCCTCAAGATCGTCAAGCGACTGCTCGACACCGGCATCTCGTTGCACAACATCCGGGTGGCCGTGGACCACCTGCGTCAGCGCGGCGTTCAGGATCTGGCCAACATCACGCTGTTCTCCGACGGCACCACCGTCTACGAGTGCACCTCGGCCGAAGAGGTGGTCGATCTGCTGCAGGGCGGTCAGGGTGTGTTCGGTATCGCGGTGTCGGGCGCCATGCGCGAACTGACCGGCGCGATCGCCGATTTCCCGGGTGAGCGTGCCGACGGTGGTGAGTCCATCGCCGCTCCCGAGGACGAACTGGCGTCGCGGCGCAAGAGCCGCGACCGCAAGATCGGCTGACCCGTCACTTCGTGATTGCCCCGCCGCGTGCCTGCGCGCGGCGTGTTCGCCCGTGCCGGTAGCGGCCGGTAGAATCGGCTGCGCATCGCCCTTGTGCGGGAGAGCTTCGTGGCCGCCAGCTACGGACGCCGAAGGAGCAACACCTCTCCGTCAACCTCTCAGGCACCCAGGACCGCACGGGCCCCGATGCCTCTGGAAAGCGGCGCTCCGCGCGAGCGCCCGCCCATGGGGAAAGACGCCCGTCGGCGTCGAATCTCTCAGGCGCCCGGGACCGGGTTGACGACAGAGGGAGAGGGGAGCGCAGCACGTCCTCAGACGGGGCTGCCACCTCGACCCACCGTGGCGGGGCCGCAATGAGGGAGCCTTGATTGTCCGATCAGCAGCAAGCACGTTTCGTCGACCGGCACATCGGGCCGGACGCCGCCGCCGTCACCACGATGCTCGA
Source organism: Mycobacterium dioxanotrophicus (assembly GCF_002157835.1). NCBI lineage: Bacteria > Bacillati > Actinomycetota > Actinomycetes > Mycobacteriales > Mycobacteriaceae > Mycobacterium > Mycobacterium dioxanotrophicus. Next base: position 3,222,992 of record NZ_CP020809.1, read on the forward strand.
CGTGATCGGCGTGGCATCGCTCGACGACCTCGCTGCCAAGGCACTGCCCGCAGGGATTCTCGACGGACTCGCCGCCGACGGCCTGGCACCGGGCCTGGATCGCCTGCCGCCCGCCGCCACCGAGGAGCAGGCGCTGGCAGAGCTGCGAGCGCTGGCCGACGCCAACACGGTCGCGACGTCGATGATCGGGCAGGGCTACTTCGACACGCTGACCCCACCGGTCTTGCGGCGCAACATTCTTGAGAATCCGGCGTGGTACACGGCCTACACGCCGTACCAGCCCGAGATCAGCCAGGGCCGGTTGGAGGCGCTGCTGAACTTCCAGACCATGATCTGCGACCTCACCGGCCTCGAGGTGGCCAATGCCTCCATGCTGGACGAGGCCACCGCGGCTGCCGAAGCGATGACGCTGATGCACCGCGCCGTCAAGGGGCCGGCCAACAGGCTGGCCGTCGACACCGACATCTACGCCCAGACAGCAGCGGTCCTGGCGACCCGCGCGGAGCCGCTCGGCATCGAGATCGTCCGCGCCGACCTGACCCAGGGCCTGCCCGACGGTGACTTCTTCGGCGCGATCGTGCAGTTGCCCGGCGCCAGCGGCCGGATCGTGGATTGGACCGAGCTGGTCTCCGAATGCCATGAGCGTGGTGCGCTGGTCGCCGTCGGAGCCGATCTGCTGGCGCTCACCCTCATCACCACGCCCGGCGAGATGGGCGCCGACGTGGCCTTCGGGACCAGCCAACGGTTCGGTGTGCCAATGGGATTCGGCGGCCCGCACGCCGGATATCTGGCGGTGCACGCCAAGCACGCCCGCCAGCTGCCGGGCCGGTTGGTCGGGGTGTCCGTCGACGCAGACGGGGCACCGGCGTACCGGCTGGCGCTGCAGACCCGCGAACAGCACATCCGCCGCGACAAGGCCACCAGCAACATCTGTACCGCTCAGGTGCTGCTCGCCGTGATGGCGGCGATGTACGCGAGCTACCACGGTGCCGAAGGGCTGACCGCCATCGCGCGCCGCGTGCACAGCCACGCCGACACGATCGCCGCGGCGCTCGGCGACGCGCTGGTGCACGACACGTACTTCGACACCGTGCTGGCCCGGGTGCCGGGCCGTGCCGACGACGTCATCGCCGCAGCCAAGGCCAACGGCATCAACCTGTGGCGGGTCGACGCCGACCATGTTTCGGTGTCGTGCGACGAGGCCACCACCGACGCGCATGTGGCCGCCGTGCTGGACGCGTTCGGCGTCAGCGCCACCACACCGCGATCTGCAGAACCCGATGTGCTCCTCGCGTCCGCAGATATCGCCACGCGCACCTCCGAGTTCCTCACGCATCCGGCGTTTACCCGGTACCGCACCGAGACCGAGATGATGCGCTATCTGCGGTCGTTGGCCGACAGGGACCTGGCTCTGGACCGCACGATGATCCCGCTGGGGTCGTGCACCATGAAGCTCAACGCCGCGGCCGAGATGGAGCCCATCACCTGGCCCGAGTTCGCCCGTCAGCACCCGTTCGCGCCCGCGTCGGACAATCCGGGGCTGCGTCGGCTCATCGCCGATCTGCAGGAGTGGCTGACCGCTATCACCGGCTACGACGAGGTGTCGCTGCAACCCAACGCCGGTTCGCAGGGGGAGTACGCCGGGCTGTTGGCGATCAAGGCCTACCACGTGGCACGCGGCCAGGCCGGCCGTGACATCTGCCTGATCCCGTCGAGCGCGCACGGCACCAATGCCGCGTCGGCCGCACTGGCAGGCATGCGGGTGGTCGTCGTGGCGTGCCGGCCCAACGGTGACGTGGACCTGGACGATCTGCGCGCCAAGGTCGCCGAACACGCCGATCGTGTTGCGGCACTGATGATCACCTACCCGTCCACCCACGGGGTGTACGAGCACGACATCGCCGAGATCTGTGCCGCCGTGCACGACAACGGCGGTCAGGTCTACGTCGACGGGGCGAACCTCAACGCGCTGGTCGGGCTCGCCCGCCCGGGCCGTTTCGGCGGCGACGTCAGCCATCTGAACCTGCACAAGACGTTCTGCATCCCGCACGGCGGCGGTGGACCAGGCGTGGGGCCGGTGGCCGTGCGCTCGCACCTGGCGCCGTACCTGCCGGGGCACCCGCTCGCCGAGGAACTGCCCGACCAGGCTCAGGCCGATGGGGCCGCGCGGCCCGTCGTGTCCGCGGCGCCGTACGGCTCAGCCTCGATCCTGCCGATCACCTGGGCCTACATCCGGATGATGGGGGCCGACGGGCTCCGGGCGGCATCGCTCACGGCGATCGCGTCGGCCAACTACATCGCGCGGCGGCTCGACGAGTACTACCCGGTGCTCTACACCGGCGAGAACGGCATGGTGGCCCATGAGTGCATCCTGGACCTGCGCGCGATCACCAAGGACACCGGCGTCACGGTCGATGATGTGGCAAAGCGCTTGGCCGACTACGGTTTCCATGCACCGACCATGAGTTTCCCGGTAGCGGGCACGCTGATGGTGGAGCCCACCGAAAGTGAGAGCCTGGCCGAGGTCGATGCGTTCTGCGACGCGATGATCGCCATCCGCGCCGAGATCGACCGGGTCGGTTCGGGCGAGTGGTCGGTGGACGACAACCCGCTGCGGGGCGCGCCCCACACGGCCGAATGCCTGCTGGTGGCGGACTGGGACCACCCGTACACGCGCGAGCAGGCCGCCTACCCGCTCGGCAAGGGTTTCCGGCCGAAGGTCTGGCCGCCGGTGCGCCGCATCGACGGCGCGTACGGCGACCGCAACCTCGTGTGCTCGTGCCCGCCGGTCGAGGCGTTCGCGTAGGGGACAGCCGTGCAGTTACTGCGCGGCGGTGCGCTGCCAGTCGACAGTGTTGCCGCGGCCGACATAGCTCAGCTGGATGCTGTTGTCGGTGACCTTCAGCGGCAGGTAGACCAGGTCGAGATTGCCGGAGTCGGCGATCCAATGCAGCCACAGCACACAGGAATTCGGCGCCGAGGACGGCTTGCTGGTCTTGGCGGGCGTGGCGTCCCACGGCGTGAACTGCCACGTGCCGAATTCCTTCGTACCGCCGGAATTCGATTCCAGCGATCCGTGCGGGGACAGCGTCGTGACGGTCGGGTCATCCGACTCCTGCCAGGATCCGATGAACTGTTCGACCTTGAACTCCGCGCCCGGGCATTCCTCGTCGGGTGACACGTCGGGACGCACCGTGGTGGTTGCGACGGCCGTCGCCTCCGGAGCGGACTGCACCACCACCGTGCGGGGCGCCGTCGACACCGCCTCGGTGGTGGCCGAGGCCCCCTGCTGCTGCGTTGATGTGCCGCATGCGGCGATACCGATCGCCAGGGCCGGAACAGCGCACAGCACAGCGAGTTTCGAAGAGATGGTCATCCGCCCAGTACCTGCAATCCTCGGTTGTAGTAGTCGGTCCGCTCGGCCAGATTGTGGGTGCCGCCGTTGACCATTCGGGTGATAGCCGTGATGTTTCCGCCGTCGGCGATGGAGTTACCATCACGTGAATTCCAGTACCAGACAGCGCTTTTGAAGGCGTACTCGGGTGTGGCGGCGAGTTCGGGGTGGTTGACGAAGTCGACGCCGAGGTCCTTGCTCATCTGCGTGTAGTTGGACCGCCCGGTGATCTGGATGACGCCGCGGCCCTTGTATTTCTTGCCGTCGCCGGGCTGCGTGTTGCCCAGATCCGTGCGGCCCTCGTACTGCCTGCCGTCGGCATACTCCTCGTAGGTGCGGAACCGGTCGGATTCCACCGCGATCTGGGAGATGAACGCCGCTTGGCGCTGCGGCGTGTTCATCCCGCCCTGCTTCATGGCGTCGTTCAGCGGGCCGATCATCTCCTCGGCCTTCGCCTGGCTGAGTTCGGGGACGATCTTGCGCAGCTGCTCGACGGTGATCGGGCGATAGTCACCCTTGTCGGTGGGTGGCGGCGGGGTGTCGCCCGGCTTGTCCTTGGGCTCGTCGCCCGGTTCGAACTTGACGCGCTCGGCGGCTTCGCGGTCCCCTTTCTCATAGGCGCCCGCCGCGGCCGTGAGGTTGTCGGCGAACTTGGTCACCTTGGTGCCCAGCGACTGGGCCTGGCGGTCGATGGCATCGGCGACCTGGCCGCACGCGGACGCGACGTCGAGGCCGGACAGCGGGCCGGCCGCGGCGGACAGCGCGTTGCCCGGACCACGGAAACTGGTGACCGCCTCGCTCAGGCCGCTGGCGGCTTCGCGCAGTGCCGCAGGGTTGACGTTGAGTGTCTCGGTCACGGCACGGCATCCCCCGCCTGTCGATCGTCCCCGCGGCGACGACTGCCGCCCGAAGATGATCGTAGTAGGCCGATACCGCCGGTCCGCGCACCAAAATTGCGTTTTGCCGAGCCGTTGCCGGGATCTACCCTGGCGGTGTGCATCCGGTGATGGCTGATCTCACGGCTCAACTCGGCGTGCCCGCGGAGTTCGAGGAGAAGACCGTCAACATCGAGGACGGTTGGGCGTTCGTCTACGGCACGATCGTCGGTGTCGACGGCCGCCCGTTCGACTACGGCGGCACACCGTTTGCCGAGGCCGCCGCCAACGGCGGCAGGTCACGCACTTACGCGGGCCTGTTCCGCGACGACGGCACCGCATGGACGAGGGTCGACAGTGCTGTCGGCCCCACCGACCTGGCATGGGGCGGTTGGGCCGAACGCTATGGGGCGCCCGCTGCGATCTTCCGGATCCCGACCGTCTGAACCGCCTCCGTCACACCGGATCAAGGTGGCGACAGGTACATCACCTGGCCGTACGGATTTCCGTAGCTGACCACCTGGCTCCCGTCGGCATTCTTGTTGTTCGAACCGATCAGCGTGATCCGGCCACCGTCGTTGGTGGCGACGAGTTCGGTGTGCTGACTGCCGTTGATCACCGCGACATCACCGGGTTTGGCTTCCGAGGCGGGCACCATATGCCAGCCTTGGGCCTGAAGCCGCTGCGACATGTCGGCGACGCCGTTGCTGTGCCAATCGATCAGCCCGGCCTTCTGCAGGGTCGCGGTGACGAAGTTCGCGCAGCACACGTCATTCGGCACGCTGGGATCCATCGGGAGGTCGCCGCTGCCCTTGAGTTCTGAGGCATTGCGGCCGAGGAAGTCCTTGGCGATGTCGGCCGGGTTCTGGCCTGTCGGTGAGGACTTCGGCTTTTCCGGCTTGTCCTCGGGCTTCGTGTCGCCGTCTTTCTTGTCGCCTTTGCCGTCGTCCTTGGGCTCGTCGGCGAACTTGCGCAGCGCGTCCGCCGTGGACTTGTCGGCCTGCTCGAACTCGGCGAGCATCTTCTTGACCGCCGTCTCCATCTCAAGCGCCTTGAGCTTGATCTGCATGCCGAGCACCGGGAAGAGGCTCGCGTACTGCTGCAGCACCGGCCCCGGGGTCACCGAACCGTTGTCGCCGACCTTCCAGAACTGGCCGGCCTCGCCGTTGACCATGCTTTCCAAGGCCGATTTGATACCGGTCAGCTGTTGGCCGCCCGAGGACATCACCTGCTGCATGGCGTGTAGCTTGTCGCGGTAGCCCTCTTGCCCGACGAGCATGTCGGCGCCCTGTTTCTGCGCCGCGGTCGACGCTCCGCCGGTCCAGCTGCCTGCCAGCCGGCTCAGATGCGAGCGCTGCGACGAGATCTGCGCGTCGAGCCGGTTGGCAGAACTGGCCACCTCTTCTGCGGCGTTGACCAGTGATTGGGGCTGGGATCCCAACACCTGCGACACCGTCAGTGTCATCGCACCCCCTGAAAAGTCGGTGTGTGTATTGTCTCCCGTTCACCGGGAGCAACGACGCACCTCTTTTGCCGGGTCAGCTCAGCATGGTGGCCACGGCAGCGGCCAGTTCGGGCGAGGCCGAATTGGTCAGGTGCTGATACTTGCCGCCGGTGGTCTGGGCGACCGCTTCCCAGGTGGCCCGGTCGGTGTCGCCGCCGAAGTCGATGACGTTCACCGCGACCGGGTGTGCCGGGTCGAACGCTCCCCGGATGTAATCCTGCAGGCCCTGCCCGCCGAGACTCTGGTCGGTGTGCGGGCCGGTGGTGATCACCAGGATCGAATTGTCTTTGCCATCACGGAAGTTCGACGTCGCGTCGGTGTAGATGAGGCGCAGTGTGGTGAACGACACCGCACCGCCGCCCGACGCCGTCTGCTCGTCGAGAGTCGAGCTGAGCGCCTGCGAGCGAGGCTCACCGCCGACCTGGTCGGACAACGGGCCCCTCGACACCGCAGAGCGGCCCTCGGTGCCGTCGAACGTCCACAGGCCCACCTCGGAGGTCGCAGGCAGTGCCTTGAGCCGCGAGTTCAGTGCCGCAGCTACATTCACCAGCCGCGACTTGCCGCCCTCGTCGGCGGGCATCGACTGGTCCAGCATGATCGTCACTGCCGGGCTCGTCGCCGGAGTCGCCATCGCATTGGCGAGGGTGACCCGCATCGTGTTGTCTCCGACCGACAGTGGCGCGCTGACGGGCGCGAACTTCGTCACGTCACTGGACGGCGCCGACGTGCCTTCGGCCCGGAAGCCCGCCTTGGCGAGCTCGCCGAGCTGTTCGGGTTTACGCATGAAACGCGCGAATTCGCTGGCGGCGGTGACCTGTTCCTGAGACAACCAGTCTCCGGTCAGCAGCACCGTCGGGTAATCCGCCGTCGCGGTGGGGCCCGGCGGCACCCAACCGGCCAGATCGCTCTTGGCGTCGCTGAGCGAGCCTGCGCGCTGGAACAGTTGCTGCTCGGTGGTGACAACCGCATGCACGGGCGCACCGGCCGGGTCCGATGCCTTGAGCATGGCGTCGAAAGCCGTTCCCAGCTCGGCATTGTCGAGCTTCGGCGCACCGCCGATCAGGGTGTTGACGGCGCCGAGCCCGGCGCTGGCCGGTGCCCCCGACGGAGCCGAGGCCGCTGCCACCGCTTCGCCGGCCAGATAGGCGGCGTCGCCGTTGTTGCGGGTCGGCAGAGCCAGTTTCAGCGCGCCCCAGCCGTTCAGCTTCAGGTCGTTCAGGCCGGCCGGATTGCTCTGCAGGTTCGGCAGCGTCGACCAGTTCTGCTGCGCCAAGGCATCTTTGAGCTGTGGCGGCACCGCGAGCAGCACAGGTGAGGTGACCAGGGAGCGGCTGTCGCTGACGGTCTTGGCGCCCGCGGTGGCCTCGAGTCGTGCCTCGGAGACCCCGCTGGCCGGGATCCACAAGGCAGGCCTGTCACCGAGATCCTTGGGCCAGGTGTTGGCGAAACCGCTGACCACTTGGTCGGATTCGGCCGATTTCACCTGCACCTTGACGCAGCGGTCACCGATCGGGTTGGCCGACCCGTTGTACTTGTCGGCCAGGGTTTCGACAGTCGGGGAGATGGTGGGGTCGGCGATGACGGCGACCGCGAGGTCACCGTCGACGCAGCGGGCCGCCGCGGCATCCTTGCGGCTGGAGAGCACATCACCGAAGAACCGCCACAGGATGACCACCGCGACGATCGCGACGACGCCGACGAGCGCTGCGATCACCCCGACACTGACACCGCGCCGACCGGTCGAGACGGCACGGTGGCTGCCCGTCCATTCGCCGCCGTCCCATTCGCCGCCGTGCTGGCGACCACTGGGCTGCCGCCTGCCGACGGCACTGAACTGTGTCGTCGGTGCGTCGCGATCGACGTCTTCGTCGTCGTCGGCGTAATCGTCGTCGTCGGGATAGCCCGCGTAGCCGGCGTCGTCGTACTCGGCGTCGCCGTACGGATCCTCGTAGTCCGAATCCCGGTAGCGCCGACCGGCATCGGGAGCGCCGCGGTCGTCGTCTGCCGACCGGTAACCGGAATCACGGGACCTCGACTGCCGCCCGTACCCGGGCCTGTCGTCATCGTCCGAGTCGTAGCCGCCCGGGCCGTACCGACCCGGTTCGTTCTCGGGGTCGTCGGCCGAGTCCTCGGGGTCGTCGGGAACGCTGTGCCTACCCATCCCTAGCCTCTGTACTCGTCGCGTCGACCAAACGTCCGGTTCCGCCGCCGAAGTCTAGTCACTGCGCAGCAGTGCTCGCTTTGAACTCGCGGCGGCGGCGGTGCAGGATCGGCTCGGTGTAGCCGTTGGGCTGCGCCGCGCCCGACAGGATGAGTTCCTGGGCGGCCTGGAACGCGATGCTCGCGTCCGGGTTCGGGGCCATGGCCAGATAGTCGGGATCGCCCGCGTTCTGCTCGTCGACCACGGCAGCCATGCGGCGCAGGCTGGTCTTGACGTCGTCGGCGGTGATCACGCCGTGGCGCAGCCAGTTGGCCAGCAGCTGGCTGGAGATCCGCAGGGTGGCCCGGTCCTCCATGAGCGCGACGTTGTGGATGTCGGGCACCTTCGAACAGCCGACACCGGCGTCGATCCAGCGGACCACGTAGCCCAGGATCGACTGGCAGTTGTTGTCGACCTCCTCGTGGATCTCTTCCGACGACCAGGTCAGCGACGAGTCGGCCAGCGGGATGGTCAGCAGATTGTCGACCGACGCGCGCTCGCGGCCCGCCAATTCCTTCTGCACCTCGAACACATCGACGGCGTGGTAGTGCATGGCGTGCAGCGTCGCTGCGGTCGGGGAGGGCACCCACGCGGTGGTGGCGCCGGCCTTCGGCTGGCCGATCTTCTGCTCGACCATGTCGGCCATCAGCTCGGTCATGGCCCACATGCCCTTACCGATCTGGGCCTTGCCGGACAGTCCGGTGGCGAGGCCGACGTCGACGTTGTTGTCCTCGTAAGCCTTGATCCAGGGCTGGGTCTTCATGGAGCCCTTGCGGATCATCGGGCCGGCCTCCATCGAGGTGTGGATCTCGTCGCCGGTGCGGTCCAGGAAGCCGGTGTTGATGAACACCACGCGGTCGGCGGCGGCCTTGATGGCGGCCTTGAGGTTCACCGTGGTGCGGCGCTCCTCGTCCATGATGCCGACCTTGAGGGTGGCCTCGGGCAGGCCCAGCACGTCCTCGACGCGGCTGAACAGCTCACAGGTGAACGCGACCTCGTCGGGCCCGTGCATCTTGGGCTTCACGATGTACACCGAGCCGGTGCGGCTGTTCTGCAGGGGACCGTTGGCGTCACCGGTCTTCAAACCGTGCATGGCGATCAGACCGGTGAACAGCGCATCCTGGATGCCTTCGGGGATTTCCTTGCCCTCGGCATCGGTGATGGCGTCGTTGGTCATCAGGTGTCCGACGTTGCGGACGAACAGCAGGCTGCGGCCGGGCAGGGTCAGCTCGCCCTCGCCGTCCGGTGTGGTGAAGGTGCGGTCGGCGTTCAGGACACGTGTGAAGGTCTTGCCGCCCTTGCTGACCTCTTCGGCCAGGTCACCCTTGTTCAGGCCGAGCCAGTTGCGGTAGCCCAGCACCTTGTCGTCGGCGTCGACGGCGGCCACGGAGTCCTCGAAGTCCATGATCGTGGTGATCGCGGATTCCAGGACGACGTCCTTGATGCCCGCGGCGTCGCCTGCGCCGATGGGGGAGTCGGGGTCGATGAGGATCTCGATGTGCAGCCCGTGATGCTTGAGCAGCACCGACCACTGCGGCTGGCCGAGTTCACCGGTGTAGCCGACGAACTCGTCGGGCGCGGCGAGCCCCGTCGATAGATCGTCGCCGTAGGTGACCAGCAGCTGGCCTTCGTCGATCTTGAGTCCCGTGGCGTCGCTCCATGAACCGGCGGCCAGCGGCACGGACTCGTCGAGGAACTTGCGCGCGTAGGCGATCACCTTGTCGCCGCGGATCTTGTTGTAGCCCGAACCCTTTTCGGCGCCGTCATCCTCAGAGATGACGTCGGTGCCGTACAGCGCGTCGTACAGCGAACCCCACCGCGCATTGGCGGCGTTGAGTGCGAACCGCGCGTTGAGGATCGGCACCACGAGCTGCGGGCCCGCCGTGGTGGTGATCTCGTCGTCGACCCCGGCGGTCGTGACGCTGAAATCGGCAGGCTCAGGTTGCAGGTAGCCGATCTCGGTGAGGAACTGCTTGTAGTCGGCCAGGTCGAAGGGCTCGATGACGTGGGCGCGGTGGTACTTGTCGATCTGAGCCTGCAGCTCGTCACGACGGGCCAGCAGTTCTTCGTTCTTGGGGGTGAGGTCGGCGACGACCTTGTCCACACCCGACCAGAAGGTGTCGGGATCTACCCCGGTGCCGGGCAGCGCCTCATTGGTGATGAAGTCGTGCAGCACCTTGGCGACCCCTAGGTTGCCCACCTTCACGCGATCGGTCATCAGTTCTCAATCCTTATTCCGGGATAGCGGCAATTTGCTCATCGTACCGGTCAGTAATTGCGCCGATCACGGGTGCGGCGCTGTTCGGGGCCTTCCCGGCACGTGTGTGGTTCGCTGCGAGCGCTCTACCGGGCCACTGGCTGAATGGACGACATGGCGCATGCAGCACCGGGCGGGTCGCCCTGCCAGTAGTGGACAACCAGGGTGTTTGCCGGGAAGGAGACGGCCAGATCGTTCAAGGTGCGCGACGCGAACGCCCGGCTCTTGGCGCGGCCGTACCAGTTGGGATCGTCGGGGGCGATGGGAACGTTCACCTCGTCGAGCGTGTCGTCCCACTGCTTGACCGCGGGCGGCGGGTTGTCGCCGAACCCCTCGGATTTCTGGTAGGCGTCGAGCGGACCGCTCAGCGTGATCGGTGCGCCGCCGCCGACGGGAGAGCCGGTGAGGGTGCCTTGCGTGGCGTCGGTGCTCACCGCCGTCAGCCTTACGGTGCCCGGTGAGCATTCCGGGGTGGCCTGAGCCGGCGCGAGCCCGACGGTGCCCGCCGTGCCGAGCAACAGCGCTGCCAACGCGGTCACGGTCGTTGCTCGCATGGATGGCCTCCCTGACTCGGAGCGTGTCGGCGCTCGTGCATCTTGGTTATCGCGTGCGGCCCCGCGATGTTTCGGTGTCCAGCGCTTCGAGCAGCGTGTCACACTCGCCGAGCAGCCGGGCCCGCAACGGAGCGGCCCGCTCGGTGATGTCCTGCTGCGCGCGCACGTATTCGGCTCGCCCGGCCGGCGTTTCGATGGCGATCGGCGCGAAACCGAAGTCTTCGAGGTCGTACGGGCTGGCCCGCATGTCGACGGCCCGTGCGTCGGCGGCCAGCTCCAGGGCATCCATGACCAGCTCGGAGGCCACCAGCGGGCTCAGCTTGTAGGCCCACTTGTAGCAGTCCATGGCGGCGTGGATGCAGCCCGGCTGCTCGGTGCGGATCTGCGTCTCGCGGCGCAGCGGCTGCTCGTTGCGGGGGACGGCGGGTTCGGTGAAGAACCGGAACGCGTCGAAGTGACTGCAGCGCAGTGGCAGCGAGTCGACGACGGCGTCGGTTCCGGCGGCGCCGAGCCGCAGCGGCACCTGGCCGTGCCGCTTCTCGGGCGTGCGGTACACCATGGCCCACTCGTGCAGGCCGAAGCAGTTCAGCCGCGGCGGACGGGCCGCCGTCGCGCGCAGCAGCTGCGCGACGAACCGGACCGTGTCCGCGCGCGACCGCAGATGCGCCGGGGTCACCCCGACGCCGTCGCCGACACTGCCGTAGCCGCTCGCACCGAGATAGCGCCGCGCTGCCGGGCCGGCGAGCACCACGCCGAACCCCGGGTGCCAGCGGCGCAGCTGGCGCGGCCGCAGGCTGTAGTAGGTGAACAGGAAGTCCCACACCGGGTGCGCCTGGCCGTGTTCCCGGCGCTGCAGATGCGGCGCCAGGAAACGGTCGACGCGGGTGCGGTGCCGCTGCTCCCGTCCGGTCCAGTCCGCCTCTTCGAGCACCAGCTCAGACACGATGGGTTCCGTCGCGCACGGTGCCGACCAGGTCCTCGACCAGATCCTCCAGCGCCACCATCGCGGTGACGGCGCCGCCGGCCGTGTCATCGGTAACCAGTGCCAGGTGGCTGTTGCTGCGCCGCAGCCGCGACAACGCGTCGGGCACCGGAAGCGACGCGGGCACCTGCGGCAGGGGCCGCACCATCGACACGTCGAGGACGGCCTCGGGATCGTCGACCTCCGGCAGCACGTCCTTGATGTGCAGGTACCCGATGAACTCGCCGAACGAATCGGCCACCGGGAAGCGGGAGTAACCGGTTTCGGCGAGGGCCCGCTCGACGTCGCCGACTGTCGGACCCGAGCCGGGGGCGGCGACGCGGATCGCATGCATCTCCGACAGCGGCATCGCGACATCGGCGACCTTGCGGGTCCGGGTCTGCAATGCCCGGGTCAGCCGCAGGTGCTCCTCGGCGTCGAGCAGGCCCTCCGAGAGGGATTCGGCGATCATCTCCGAGAGCTCGACGGTCGAGACCGCCGACTCGAGCTCGTCGCGGGTCTCGACCCGGAACAGCCGCAGTGTGGCGTTGGCGCACCAGTTGTAGAACGCGATGAACGGCCGGGCCGCGCGGATGTAGACCAGATACGTCGGGATCAGCAGCATGGCCGCCGACTCCGGGCCGGCGATCGCGATGTTCTTCGGCACCATCTCGCCGAGCAGCACGTGCAGCGTCACCACGATCGCCAGCGACACCACGAACGACACCGTGTGCAGTACCGCGTCGGACACCCCGACGAGCTCGAACGGTTTCGACAGCAGATGGGCCACCGCAGGCTCACCCACGCGGCCCAGCAGGATCGAACAGATCGTGATGCCCAACTGCGATCCCGCGAGCATGAGCGACAGGTTCTCGCCCGCGCGGATCACGGTCACCGCACTGCGTTTGCCTTGCTCGGCCAACGCCTGCAGCCGGTCGCGGCGCGCCGAGATGAGCGCGAACTCCGAAGCCACGAAGAACGCGTTGGCCGCCAGCAGCACAAGCGTGAGCAGCACCCCGAAGACGTCACCCATGGCTGTCGTCCCCCTGTGTGGAGCGCGGGCCGAGTTCGGTCAGCTCGAGCAGGTCGATGCGCCGCCCGTCCATCCGGACCACGGTGGCCAGCCAGCGGGCGGGTTCGTCGCTCGGCTGGTCCGGATCGAATGCCGTCAGCTCGACGGCCTCACCGGTCTCTGGGATGTGGCCGAGTTCCTGCAGCACCAGCCCACCGATCGTCTCGTATTCGCCCTCCGGGGCGCGGAAGCCGGTCTCGGTCGCGACCTCGTCGATGCGCAGCAGACCCGAGACCTGCCAACCGCGGCCGGCCGGCACCACGTCCGGGGTGGCGTCGTCGTGTTCGTCGCGCACGTCTCCGACGATCTCCTCGATCAGGTCCTCGACCGTCACCATGCCCGCGGTGCCGCCGTACTCGTCGACCACCAGGGCGGTCTGCAGCCCGTTGGCCCGGATCTGGGCCATCACCGCATCGCCGTCGAGCGCGGACGGCACCCTTGCGACGGGCAGCGCCAGCGCGGCCAGCCGGGTGCGGGCGCGTTCTTCGAGCGGGACGGTGAAGATCTGTTTGACGTGCACCACGCCGATGGTCTCGTCGAGGTCACCCTCGACGATGGGGAACCGGGAGTAGCCGGTCCTGATCGCCACCTCCAGCAGGTCGGTGACGGTCTCGTGGGCTTCGAGCGCCTCGATCTTCGACCGCGGGGTCATGAGCTCCTCGGCGGTGCGTTCGCCGAACTGCAGTGACCGATCCACGAGCAGCGCTGTCGTCGGATCCAGCGAGCCGCTGCGCGCCGAATTGCGCACCAGCGACGCCAGTTCCTGGCCCGAGCGGGCCGAGCGCAGTTCCTCGGCAGGCTCGATGTCCAGCCGGCGCAGGATCCAGTTCGCGGTGCCGTTGGTCATCCGGATGACCGGGGTGAACAACGTCGAGAACAGCAGCTGGAACGGGGCCGCGGCGCGGGCCGTCGGGACCGGGCGGGCCACCGCCAGGTTCTTGGGCACCAGCTCGCCGAAGACCATCGACAGCGACGTGGCGATCACCACGGCGAAGAACAGCGAGAGGCCACCCGAGATGTTGGCGGGGATGCCCAGCGCGTCCAGACCCGGCCGGATCAGTCGGCCGACGACGGGTTCGGCCAGATAACCGGTGGCCAGCGTGGTGATCGAGATGCCAACCTGAGCACCGGAGAGCTGGAAGGACAGGGTCCGATGGGCGCGCCGGACCATCTGGTCGCGGCGGTCACCGGTGCGGGCGTTGGCTTCGACAGTGCTGCGTTCCAGGGCCGTGAGCGCGAACTCGGCCGCGACGAAGATCGCGGTACCGGCGGTGAGCAGAACGATCGCCAGGATCGAGAGCAGCGAGAAGACCAGGTCGGAGCTCATCGGGGCCTCGCAGCCGGGGCGCCGGGCAGAAGGCCCGGCCGACTAGTAGATGGGTCGCCCGTGTCGGCGTCCGAAGCTGTCTGCTGTTCCGCGGAGAAGGCCGGTTCAGAACCGGAGGCCTCAGCGGGTGCCTGCGGCACGTGAACCCTTTCGTTCGGATGGCGCAGCGAGATCTGGCCAGCAGTGAATGCGATGAGCGTCCATCTTATCGCGGCCGCGAGCAGCCGGCTGCGTCACCAACCGCTGGGCAGGGGATGTCCCTCGGCGAAACCAGCCGCCGACTGGACCCCGAGCACCACCTTCTCGTGCAGCTCGGGCAGGGTGGCGGCACCCACGTAGGTGCAGGTGCTGCGTACGCCCGAGGTGATGTGGTCGAGGAGGTCTTCAACACCACCGCGCGCGGCATCCAACGCCATCCGGGAGGTCGAGATGCCTTCCTCGAACAGTGCCTTGCGGGCGCGGTCGAACGGGCTGTCGGCTGCGGTGCGGGCTGCCACGGCGCGTTTGGAGGCCATGCCGTAGCTCTCCTTGTACGGCCGGTCGTCGCGGTCGCGCAGCAGGTCCCCGGGGGATTCGTAGGTGCCGGCGAACCATGAGCCGATCATCACGTTCGACGCGCCCGCGGCCAGCGCCAGCGCCACGTCCCGCGGATGACGCACGCCGCCGTCGGCCCATACGTGCGCACCGAGTTGCTTTGCCGCGGTGGCACATTCGACCACAGCGGAGAACTGCGGCCGGCCCACGCCGGTCATCATCCTGGTGGTGCACATGGCACCGGGGCCCACCCCGACCTTGACGATCGTCGCGCCGGCCTCGATCAGGTCGCGCGTGCCCTCGGCGGAGACCACGTTGCCCGCCGCCAGCGGTACCCCGAGATCCAACGAGGCGACCGCCTTGATGGCGTCGAGCATCTTGTGCTGGTGTCCGTGTGCGGTGTCGATGACGAGCAGGTCGGCGCCTGCCTCGACCAGGGCGCGGGCCTTGCCCGCGACATCACCGTTGATGCCGACGGCCGCGGCCACCCGCAGCCGTCCGGAAGCGTCGACCGCGGGGGCGTAGATCCCGGCCCGGATCGTGCCGGTCCGGGTCAACACGCCGGCCAGGGTGCCGTCCGGCGCGGTGAGCACCGCGACACCCACCGGCGCATGCTCGAGCAGGTCGAACACCTGGCGTGGTTCGGTGCCGACCGGCGCCGTCACGAAGTCGGACAAGCCGACGTCACGGACCCGGGCGAACCTGTCGACCCCGGTGCAGCTGGCCTCGGTGACCAATCCGATCGGCCGGCCCTCGAACGTCACCACCGCCGCGCCGTGAGCCCGCTTGTGAATCAGGGCCATGGCGTCGGACACGGAGTCTTCCGGGCCGAGCACCACCGGGGTGTCCGCCACCAGGTCGCGGCTCTTGACGAACTGGACGGTGTCGGCCACCGCGGTGATCGGCAGGTCCTGGGGGAGCACCACGATGCCGCCCCGGCGCGCGATGGTCTCGGCCATCCGACGGCCTGCCACGGCCGTCATGTTCGCCACGACCACCGGAATGGTCGTCCCCGAGCCGTCGACCGTGGACAGGTCGACATCGAAGCGGGATGCGACGTCCGACCGGCCGGGAACGATGAAGACATCGTTGTAGGTCAGGTCGTACGGCGGGGTGTGTCCGTCCAAAAACCTCACGGCAACGAATCTACTCAGGCCTGGATTTCGGTGCGGTCTGCGCTCCAGAGGGTGTGGAAGCGTGCTGCGGGTTCGGCGTCGGTGCGGCCGTAGGTGTGGGCGCCGAAGAAGTCGCGCAGGCCTTGGGTCAGGGCTGCGGGCAGGCGTTCGGTGCGTAGGGCGTCGTAGTAGGACAGTGACGAGGAGAACCCGGGGACGGGGATGCCCAGTTGGGTGGCGGTGACCACGACGCGGCGCCAGCCGTCGACGCCGGATTCCACGGCGTCGCGGAAGTAGGGGGCGGCGATGAGGGTGGCCAGGTCGGGTTGGGCGTCGAAGGCTTCTTTGATGCGGTTGAGGAATTTGGCCCGGATGATGCAGCCGCCGCGCCAGATGGTGGCCAGGTCGCCGGGGGTGATGTTCCATCCGTATTCGGCGCTGCCGGCCTGGATCTGGTTGAAGCCCTGGGCGTAGGCGATGATCTTCGAGGCGTACAGCGCCTTGCGGACGTCTTCGATGAACTGCTTGGCATCGGTGGGTTTGTCGCCCAGGGTCCCGGAGGCCAGCCCGGAGGTCGCCTTGCGTTGGGGGACGGAGCCGGACAGGGCGCGGGCGAAGACGGCTTCGGCGATGCCGGTGACGGGGACGCCCAGGTCGAGGGCGGATTTGACGGTCCAGCGGCCGGTGCCCTTCTGCTCGGCCTCGTCGACGATGAGGTCGACCAGTGGTTTGCCGGTCTTGGCGTCGGTCTGGCGCAGGACTTCGGCGGTGATCTCGACGAGGTAGCTGTCGAGTTCGCCGGTGTTCCAGTCGGCGAACACGTCGGCGATTTCGGGGGCGGTCAGGCCCAGGCCGTCGCGTAGCAGTTGGTAGGCCTCGCCGATGAGTTGCATGTCGGAGTATTCGATGCCGTTGTGCACCATCTTGACGAAGTGTCCGGCGCCGTCGGGCCGATGTGGGTGCAGCACGGCACGCCGTCGACGTGGGCGGAGATCTCTTCGAGCAGCGGGCCCAGGGAGGTGTAGGACTCGGCGGGGCCGCCGGGCATGATCGAGGGGCCGTTGAGGGCGCCTTCTTCGCCGCCGGAGATGCCGGCGCCGACGAAGTGCAGGCCGCGTTCGCGGATGGCTTTTTCGCGGCGGATGGTGTCGGTGTAGAGGGCGTTGCCGCCGTCGATGATGATGTCGCCGGGTTCCATGGCGTCGGCGAGTTCGTTGATCACCGCGTCGGTGGGGTCGCCGGCTTTGACCATGATCAGCACGCGGCGGGGTTTTTCCAGGGCGTCGAGGAATTCGGCGATGGTTTCGCTGCGTACGAAGGTGCCTTCGGAGCCGTGTTCGGCCAGCAGGGCGTCGGTCTTGGCCACCGAGCGGTTGTGCAGGGCCACGGTGTAGCCGTGCCGGGCGAAGTTGCGGGCGATGTTGGAGCCCATCACCGCCAGACCGGTCACCCCGATTTGTGCCGTCCCGGTCCTACCCGTGTTCGTCATGCAGCAGCCTTTCGATTGTTGTTATCGCAGAACGCTTTTCCACCGGCAGCGCAACTACGCCTAACCGGACCAACCGCTGAACAGGCGGCGCAGCTCGGTCAACCAGGGGACGGCCACTGCGACCGTGGGAACGACGAGGACGGCGACCGCGGCCAGATAGGCGGTCACTGCGAGCGGGACACTGTTGGGCTTTCCGCCGAGCCGCCGCACGCGGATCACTGTCGTGGGACCGCCTGCGGCCATGGCCCCCGACGGGGTGCGGCCTGAGGCGCAGGCGACCAGGGCGCGTGCCAGGGGCGTCGGCCCGGCGGTCCGCACCGCGGCGTCGTCGGCCAGTAGTTCGATCAGCAGCCGGACCGCGTCGAGTGCGCTGGCGCTACGGACGAACCGGGGAAATGCGGCGTGCACCGCGGTGAACATCTCGAGCACCAGATCGTGGCGGGCCCGCAGATGTGCTCGTTCATGCGTGATGATCGCGGCGATCTCACTGTCGGACAAGGTGGTCAGGGTGCCTTCGCTGACCACGACGCGGCTCCGGACGCCGGGCAGACAGTAGGCAAGCGGTTGGGCCACGTCGAGGATCCGTAGGCCACCGCGTGCGAGCGGGACGTTGATTCCCGCGGGGGTACAGAGATGCGGCGGCAGCCCGTCGCGGGACTTACCGAGCAGATCGACCATCATGCGGTGATGTGCGCGCCTGCGCCGGGTGGCGATGGCCACCTGTACGACGGCCAGGCACAGCCGCGCGCCGATGAACAGCGTGACCGTGAACACCACCACGTAGGTCAGCCAGAGTGGCAAGCTCAGTGCGGCGATCTCGCCGGTGATGGTGGCCGTCGGGCGGCCGTCCGGGCCGGGTACGAAGAGCCTGCTGGCGATGGCGATTCCGGCCGAGAATGCCGACAGCACGGCGGCCAGCGCGATCGACTGCCACAACACGATCGCCGCGCGGGGTGCCCGCAGGGGCCAGGAAGCACGTGCCAACATCGCGGGCACCGGCCCCACCAGGGCCAGCGCTACGAGAGTGAAGGCCAGCGCGGACACGCCGTAAGTCTCTCTCAGGAGATGCCGGAATTGCCAGCCGGTGGCGGAATTCGGTCCTTGCTCTCCAGCTCGGCGAGAGCCCGCCGCAGGGCTTCGGCCTCGTCCGCTCCGACCCGTTCGACGAAGTGAACGAGTGCGGCCCGGCGGCTGCCGGAGTCTGCGGCCTGATCGAGGGCGTCGACCATGAGGCCGGCGACGAGCTCGTCGCGGCCGTGGGTGGGCGCATAACGATGCGCCCGATCATCGCGGTGCTGCACGACCAGGTTCTTCTTCGCGAGTCGTTGCAGCACGGTCATGATCGTCGTGTAGGCCAAGTCGCGGCGGGCGGCCAGCGCCTCGTGGACTTGGCGAACCGTTTGGGGTTCGGGTGCAGACCACAGGTGGTCCATCACCTCGCGCTCCAGCTCCCCGAGGCGCGTCAGTTTCGCCATGTTCCGTTCACTTCCTGAGCAGTAAGGCCAGCGTACTACGGCGTTACTACCGCGCGTCGTATCGATTCTGCGGCGGTTGGTGGATGGCGTGTCTCGGTCGGTTAGCCCAAGGTCAGCGCATGTTCGACAGCCCCTGTGAAACGAGTCACACCGCCTGGCACCTGCCCGCCGTGTAGATATAGTAAGGCTAACCTAACTCAATCGGGAGCCTTGGGAGGTGTCATGACGGTCGTGGTCGACGACCCCCTGATCGCGGGTATGGCCATCAGGCGGATGCTGCCGCTGCACGAATCGAGCCGACGGCTGCGCGAGCTGTATCCGGAGTGCCCACGCGTATATGGCGTGGCCGTGATGCGGGACCTGTCGCGGCGCCGTTGGTGGCCGTTGGAGGAGGCCATCAGCGCCGGCCGGCTGCAGGGGATGTTCGACGCGGCCGTCGCGGAAACGGGCAACCGGGCTGCGGTGGCCCAGCAGCTTGCCGCCACACTCGCGCACGTCGTCATCGGCCGCGTGGTGCCACTGCTGGTTCTGGAGGGGCGGGCCTGGGATACCGGCCTGGAGAACCTCTGGGTGCATGTCGACTCGGAGGGGGCCATCGACTGGGTCGGTGTGGTCGACCCGGTCTTGCGGGCCCTGCCCGACGACATCCACTTCAGCGGCAGGCCCTCGCGCATCGCCGACGCGACGCGGGACGGGATCGTGGCGTTGCCCAACGAGGCCGCACTCACCACTTGGGTGGCGCATCGCAGTCACCGCGCGCTCGCGCCGCTGTTCGATCAATTGGTCGACATCAGCGGTGGGGCGATATCGACTGTGGCGATGTGGCACATGGTCGGCGCCGCAGTTGTCGGTGCCGCAACGCAGGTGCCGCTGCTGTCCGGGTGCAGCGAGTTCGTCAGCATGCGACGCGGTCAGGCGGTGCTGGACGCGCTGGCCGGGTTCGGGTTGCCGGTTCGCGGCGCGGGTCGGGCAGGGAAGGTGTTGCTTAATTAGGGCAGCCTTGCCTATTATTTGGAGAACAAGCTAACGGACCGAGCCGGAGTCCTGAGGGCTGCAGAGACCCCCGGTCCATTCGAAGGGCGGGTCCCGCGCGTATTGCGCGGGACCCGCCCGCTTTCTTACGACGATCGGCCGTGTAGACACGAGGACTGTGACGACAGACGTGCCCGAGGACCTCGGCAAGGGATTCGACAACGTAATCGGCCTGAAGTACGTCGAGCTCAGTCCCGACGGCGGCCGGGCGCAGCTGACCATCACCGATGAGCTGTTGCAACCGTGGGGGATCATGCACGGTGGCGTGTACTGCGCGATCGTCGAGAGCCTGGCAAGCGTGTCGGCTCACGTCTGGCTCTCCGAGCACGGCGGGGGGACCGTCGTGGGCGTCAACAACAACACCGACTTCCTGCGGGCGATCGGATCCGGCACTGTCACAGCGGTTTCCACGCCGATTCACAGGGGCCGCCGCCAGCAGCTGTGGCTGATCACCATCACCGACGAGAACGACAAGCTCGTGGCCCGCGGCCAGGTGCGGTTGCAGAACCTCCCGACGGAGTAGCCCGAATTCGCGTGCGCTGCTGACTCGCGCGCGCCGTGGCAGTATCGCGCTCTATGCGATTGACCCCGCACGAGACCGAGCGGCTGCTGCTGTCCTATGCCGCCGAACTGGCTCGGCGCAGACAGGCCCGCGGGCTGCGGCTCAATCATCCCGAAGCCGTTGCGGTGATCACCGATCACCTGCTGGAAGGTGCGCGGGACGGGCGCACGGTCGCCGAGCTCATGGTCAGTGGCCGCGGTGTGCTCAGCCGCGACGAGGTGATGGAGGGTGTGCCCGAGATGCTCGACGAAGTGCAGGTGGAGGCCACTTTCCCGGATGGCACCAAGCTGGTCACCGTCCACCACCCGATCGGCTGACGATGATCCCGGGAGAGATCGTCTTCGGCGACGGCCCCATCACGATCAACGCCGACTCGGTGCGCCGCACCATCGACGTCGTCAACACCGGGGACCGCCCGGTCCAGGTCGGCAGCCACGTGCACCTGCCACAGGCCAACGCCGCGCTCGATTTCGACCGCGAGGCGGCCTACGGCCATCGGCTCGACATTCCGGCCGGTACCGCCGTCCGGTTCGAACCCGGTGTGCTGCAGCGTGTCTCGCTGGTCCCGCTGGCCGGCTCCCGCGAGGTGTACGGCATCAGCCTGAATCCGCCGGGACGATTGGACACAACCTCATGAGTGAGCTGAGCCGGGCGCGCTACGCCGCGCTGTTCGGGCCGACGACCGGGGACCGGATCCGGCTGGCCGACACCGAGCTGTTCGTCGAGATCACCGAAGACCGCAGCGGCGGGCCGGGATTGGCCGGTGACGAGGCGGTGTTCGGTGGTGGCAAGGTGTTGCGGGAATCGATGGGCCAGGCCCGCGTCACCCGGGCCGACGGCGCTCCGGACACCGTCATCACGGGTGTGGTGATCATCGACCACTGGGGAATCATCAAGGCCGACATCGGCATCCGCGACGGTCGCATCGCCGCCATCGGAAAGGCCGGCAACCCCGCCATCATGGCAGGAGTCCATCCGGACCTGGTGGTCGGCCCGTCCACGGAGGTCATCGCGGGCAACGGGCGCATCGTCACCGCCGGTGCCATCGACTGTCATGTGCATCTGATCTGCCCGCAGATCATGGCCGAGGCCCTCGGCGGCGGCATCACCACGATCGTCGCGGGCGGCACCGGCCCGGCCGAGGGAAGCAAGGCCACCACTGTCACCCCGGGCGCCTGGCATCTGGCCCGCATGCTCGAGGCGCTCGACGGCTGGCCGCTCAACGTGGCGCTGCTGGCCAAGGGAAACACCGTCAGCGCCGAGGCGATGTGGGAGCAATTGCGCGGGGGGGCAGCGGGTTTCAAACTGCACGAGGATTGGGGCACCACACCGGCGGCCATCGACGCCTGCCTCACGGTGGCCGACGCCGCGGGGGTTCAGGTCAACATCCACACCGACACCCTCAACGAGGCCGGTTTCGTCGAGGACACGCTGGCCGCGATCAAGGGACGCGCCATCCACGCGTACCACACCGAGGGCGCGGGCGGCGGACACGCACCGGACATCATCACCGTCGCCGCTCACCCCAATGTGCTGCCCAGCTCGACCAATCCGACGCGGCCACACACCGTCAACACCCTCGACGAACATCTCGACATGCTCATGGTGTGCCACCACCTCAACCCCAGTGTCCCGGAGGATCTGGCGTTCGCGGAGAGCCGCATCCGGCCGTCGACCATCGCTGCCGAGGATCTGCTGCACGACCTCGGCGCCATCTCGATGATCGGCAGTGACGCGCAGGCCATGGGCCGCGTCGGGGAAGTGGTGCTGCGCACCTGGCAGACCGCGCATGTGATGAAGCGGCGGCGTGGTGCACTCGACGGCGACGGCGCCGCCGACAACCTCCGGGTCCGCCGCTACGTCGCGAAATACACCATCTGCCCGGCGATCGCGCATGGGATGGACGACGAGATCGGCTCGGTCGAGGTGGGCAAGCTCGCCGATCTGGTGTTGTGGGATCCGGCCTTCTTCGGGGTGCGGCCGCACGTCGTGCTGAAGGGCGGGATGATCGCCTGGGCGGCGATGGGTGATGCCAACGCCTCGATTCCGACCCCGCAACCGGTGTTGCCGCGGCCCATGTTCGGCGCCGCGCCCGCGGCTGCGGCTGCGACGTCGCTGCACTTCGTCTCGCCCCAGGCCGTCGCCGACGGGCTGGCCGAGCGGCTCGATGTCCGGCGAAAGCTCGCTCCTGTCAAGGATGTTCGGAAGATCGGCAAGGCGCACATGCCGCTCAACGACGCGTTGCCGCGCATCGAGGTGGATCCCGACACGTTCACGGTGCGCATCGACGGCGAGGTGTGGCAGGAGCAGCCCGCGGCCGAACTGCCGATGGCCCAGCGATACTTCCTGTTCTGAGTGAGCGCGGAAATGACCGGCCTGGCAACGCTGTTGACGCTTGCGGATTCCCGCCTGCCCATCGGCGGGCACGTGCATTCAGGTGGTGTCGAGGAAGCCGTGGCCCGCGGGTTGCTCAGCGATGTCGACACGGTGCGGGCGTATCTCGTACGGCGTATCCGCAGCCACGGCCTGGTGACGGCCTCGCTTGCCGTCGCAGTCCGTACCGGCCTGCTCGATGCTCCTGCGGCCGACGCCGAAACCGACGCCCGTACACCGGCGCCGGCGTCCCGTGCGACGTCGCGCGCGCAGGGGCGTGGGCTGGTCCGGTTGGCCCGCCGGGTGTGGCTCGACCACGACTGGGACGCACTGGGGGCCAAACCGCATCTGGCCGTCGCGGCCGGAACAGTCGGCGCCGCAGCGGATCTGACACCGATACAGATCGCGCTCGCGCTCGTCTACACCACGATGACCGGATCGGCCACCGCCGCGCAACGACTGCTCGCACTCGATCCCGGCGATGTCGCGGCGCTGACCTTCGACCTGTCGGGGCTGTGCGAATCCACCGCCGCGGCGGCCGCCGCAGGCCTGGCCGATCTGTCCGACCCGCTCCTGGATGTGCTGGCCCAGCAGCACACCGAGCGTGAGCGACCGCTGTTCGTCTCCTGAGAGAGGGGAATCCTGCACCATGCCACCACATTTCATCGACGGTGAGCCGCATGCACATCCGCCGCGGCCCAAGCGGGCGCGGCAGCCGGGCGAACCGCTGCGCATCGGCATCGGCGGTCCGGTCGGTTCCGGGAAGACCGCACTGGTCGCGGCGTTGTGCCGGCAGCTGCGCGACGAGCTGTCGCTGGCCGTGCTGACCAACGACATCTACACCACTGAGGACGCGGATTTCCTGCGCAGGCACGCGGTCCTGCCCGACCAGCGGATCGCCGCCGTGCAGACCGGCGGCTGCCCTCACACTGCGATCCGGGATGACATCACCGCCAACCTCGACGCCATCGACGATCTGATCGACACCAACCCTGGTCTGGACCTGATCCTGGTCGAGTCCGGCGGTGACAACCTCACCGCGACGTTCTCGTCGGGCCTGGTGGACGTGCAGATCTTTGTCGTCGACGTCGCCGGCGGCGACAAGGTCCCGCGCAAAGGCGGCCCAGGGGTGACGTTCTCGGATCTGTTGGTGGTCAACAAGACTGACCTGGCCCGACTGGTGGGGGCCGACCTCGACGTCATGCGTCGCGACGCCGCCCGGGTTCGGGAAGACCGCCCGACCGCACTGATCTCGCTCACCGACGACCCGTCGGCCGGCCCCGTACTGACCTGGGTGCGTGAGCAGTTGGCGCTGGCGCAGGCGCCGACCGTGTGATGCGGGCCTGCATCGTCGTCATAGCGCGCCCGGGCCGGTTGCCGCGTATCGAGGGCAGTGGTGGGATCGCGGGCCGGCACACCGAACCGGACACCGTGCATCTGGTGTCGACGGCGGCCACTCCGCTCGGCGGTGACTCGCTGAAGGTGCGGGTGGTGGTCGAGCCCGGGGCGCGGTTGCTCATCCGTACCGTCGCGGCCGCAGTGACCTTGCCGGGTGCCGGCACCGACCATTCGACCGCGTGGTGGGACATCGAGAACGCCGGCGAGCTCGATATCGATCCGCAACCCACGGTCGTCGCCGGCGGATCCAGCCACGGCACCGCTGTGCGGATCGGGCTCGCGGACACCGCGCGGCTGCGATTGCGGGAACGCGTCCAGATCGGCCGCTGCGGGGAGCGCGACGGTTTCTGGTCGGGAACACTTTGCGTCGATGTCGGCGCGACGCCGCTGCTGCGCCACCGCGTCGAGCTGGGCAGCGGCGCCGTCGGCGACGACGCGCTCGCCGCACCGCGCGCGTGTGTCAGTGAATTGCGTTATCCCGCAAGGTCTTTTGAGACGGCCGGGACAGTGTTGGAACTGGCGCACGGCGGCAGCCTGGCCACCTGGCAGGGTGACCGGCTGCCTGCCGGCTAGGCGCTAGGACGCGGCTTTCTCGGTCTCCTTGACCGAGGCGGCGATCTCTTCGAGCTCTTCGATCCTGGTCCTGGCGTAGGCCTGCTGTTCGGTGATGGTGAGCTGGCCGCGCTGGCGGCTGAGGAACGTCACCGCCCACGACAGCAGGGTCGCGATCTTGGTCTTGAAGCCCACCAGGTAGATCAGGTGCAGGCCCAGCCAGGCCAGCCAGGCGAAGAAGCCGCTGAACTCCAGCTTGCCGACCTTGGCGACCGCGTTCCATTTCGAGACGGTGGCCATCGAGCCCTTGTCGAAGTACTTGAACGGGGTCCGGATCTTGGGGCTGGTGCCGCTGACTTCACGCTTGATCAGCTTGGCTGCGTACTTCCCGCCCTGGATGGCGCCCTGTGCCATGCCCGGCACGCCGTCCACCGCCGCCATGTCGCCGACGACGAACACGTTCGGGTGGCCCGGGATCGTCAGGTCCGGCAACACCTTGACCCGGCCGGCCCGGTCGATCTCCGTCTCGGACTGGTCGGCCAGATCCTTGCCGAGCGGGCTGGCCGACACTCCGGCAGACCACACCTTGCACGCCGCCTCGATCCGGCGCAGCGTGCCGTCCTTGTCCTTGACGGTGATGCCGTTGTGGTCGACATCGGTCACCATGGCGTTGAGCTGGATCTCCACACCCATCTTCTCCAGCCGGTCCTTGGCTCGCTTGCCGAGTTTCTCGCCCATCGGCGGCAACACGGCCGGTGCGGCGTCGAGCAGGATGACGTGCGCCTCGGTGGGGTCGATGTGGCGGAAGCTGCCCCGCAGCGTCTGATCGGCGAGCTCCTGGATCTGACCGGCCATCTCGACGCCGGTGGGACCCGCGCCGACGACGACGAAGGTGAGCAGCTTCTTGCGGCGCTCGGGGTCGCTCGACCGCTCGGCCTGCTCGAACGCGCCCAGGATGCGGCCACGCAGCTCGAGGGCGTCGTCGATCGACTTCATGCCCGGCGCCCACTCCGCGAAGTGGTCGTTGCCGAAGTACGACTGGCCGGCGCCCGCGGCGATGATCAGGCTGTCGTACGGGGTCGAGTAGGTGTGTCCGAGCAGGACCGATTCGACGGTCTGCTTCTCCAGGTCGATGTGGGTGACGTCGCCGAGCAGAACCTGCGCGTTGCGCTGTTTGCGCAGGATCAGCCGCGTCGGCGGGGCGATCTCGCCTTCGGAGATGATGCCGGTGGCCACCTGGTACAGCAGCGGCTGGAACAGGTGATGCGTGGTGCGGGCGATCAACTTGATGTCGACATCAGCGTGCTTGAGCGCTTGCGCGGCGTTCAACCCGCCGAAGCCCGATCCGATGATGACGACCTTATGCCGATCCGTTGCCTTGGCTCCGGGGTGGCTCATTCGTTGCTCCTCGCGAACGTATACCTGTTCAATACAACCGACAGGGTAGTCGGCAGGATTCCTGCCAGCGCGGTGAGATGGCTCATCGCACGGATTGTTTACCCCGATATCAACGGTTTGAGCGCTTCGCCGACAGCGGTGATGCCGCCGGGCACGTAGCCGCCGAGTGTGACCGGGCTCAGGATCACCCCGTCCACGCCCGCGTCGAAGACCTTGGCCTGCAGTTGCTCGGCCACCTGCTCGGCCGTGCCGACCGCGGCCCGTGCCTTGAAGTCGTCGGGAACCGCGTCGACGCTCACCTGATCGCCGATCAGGGCGATCACCAGCATGCTGGTCTCCAAGGTCGCCGGATCGCGGCCGATCTTCTCGCACTCCTGGTTGATGACGGCGATCTTGTGAGGCAGTTCGTCGAAGGTCGTGATGAGGTTCAGATGATCGAAGTGCCGGGCTGCCAGCGGGATGGTCTTCTTCTCGCCGCTGCCGCCGATCATCAGCGGAATGCGTTCCCGGAACCGGGGATTGGCCATGGCCTCGACGGTTTTGTAGTACTTGCCGCTGAAGGTCGGGCGCTTGCCCTCGATCATCGGGATGATGATCTGCAGCGCTTCGTCGAGCTTGTTGAACCGTTCGGTGAACGTGCCGAACTCGAAGCCGAGCTGATCGTGCTCGAGCTCGAACCAGCCGGTGCCGATGCCCAGGATCGCGCGGCCCTGGCTGACCACGTCGAGGGTGGTGATGGCCTTGGCGAGCAGGGTCGGGTTCCGGTAGGTGTTGCCGGTGACCAGGGTGCCGAGCTGGACGCGTTCGGTCGCGGTGGCCAGTGCGCCCAGGGCGGTATAGGCCTCCAGCATCGGCTGGTCGGGCGTGCCCAGGCCGGGCAGTTGGTAGAAGTGGTCCATCACGAAGACGGAGTCGAAGCCTGCGTTCTCGGCTTCGGAAGCCTGCGCGATGACGGTGGGGAAGAGTTCGGAAACGCCTGTGCCGTAGGAGAAGTTCGGGATCTGGAGGCCTAGTTTGATGGTCACGTCTTCACGTAACCAGCATCTAAGCGGAGCGGCAACCCCGTTTAGCTCCGGGTGAACGGCGGAATATTTCAGGCGAAGCTTGCCAACGCGCCCCGGCCGACGTGCATGGTCTCGCCGGTGATGTGGCGGGCGGCAGGCGTGGTCAGGAACACCGCGAGCCGGGCCACCTCGTCGGCGACCGACGGCGGCGTGCTGCTCAGGCCGGCGTAGCCGGGCTCCGAGCTGCGACCAGGGGCGACGGCGTTGACGGTGATCCCACGGGTACCGAAGTAGGCGGCCTGCCCGACGGTCCAGTCGGCCAGAGCGGCCTTGACCGCGGCATCCGCGCTGCCCGGGCGGGGGCTTTCGGTGATGACGTTGATGATGGTGCCGCCCGAACGCAGGTGATCGCCGATGATCTGCACCGTCAGCGCAGCGGACACCACCGTGGTGTCGAGTGCGTTGCGCCACGCGGCGGCATGATCGGCCAGCGTGAAGGTGCGGGGGTCCTTGGCGTCCCACCGCGGAGCGGGCACATTGACCAGCGTGTCGATGTGATGCGGGAACAGTCGGCGGGCCTGCTCGAGGCTGGCCGCGTCGGTGTTGTCGAAGACGATCGACTCGACTTCGAGCTCCTTGGCGGCGACCTCCAGGTCGTCAGGGCGACTACCGGCGATTACCACGTTGTGGCCGGCATCTTTGAAGCCCGCCGCGATGACGCGACCAAGCTCGGTATCGCCGCCGGTGACCAGCACCTCCGCCATGATGTACCTCCATGTACCTGGGGATCGCCACCCGGACGGGGACGAACACCCGCCGATGTTACTGGACGGTAGCTATCTGACGAAACCTGACGCGCATCAATCTGGCTGTTAGTTCGCCTACGGTTTGTGCCATGACGTGGATCAGCACCGGTGTGCGCCGGTCGTGAGCGCAACGCCCGGACTGCCACGGTGGATCTATCTGCCTGCCGCCATCGGCGCCGTCTTTGTCGTGCTGCCGCTGGTGGCCGTGGTCGTGAAGGTCGACTGGACGCGGTTCTGGACGCTCATCGCCAGTGATTCGTCCACGGCCGCGCTGCTGCTGAGTCTCAAGACTGCGGCGGCGAGCACGCTGCTGTGCGTCCTGCTCGGGGTCCCGCTCGGATTGGTGCTGGCACGCAGCGACGGCAGAGTGGTGCGCCTGACCCGGCCGCTGATCCTGCTGCCGTTGGTGTTGCCGCCGGTGGTGGGCGGCATCGCGCTGTTGTACGCGTTCGGCCGGCTGGGTCTCATCGGCCGGTATCTGGAGGCCGGCGGGGTGCACATCGCCTTCACCACCACGGCCGTCGTGCTTGCGCAGACCTTCGTCTCGCTGCCGTTCCTGGTGATCTCGCTCGAGGGGGCGGCGCGTACCGCGGGTGCCGAATTCGAGGTGGTGGCCGCGACGCTGGGGGCGCGGCCCAGCACGGTGTGGTGGCGGGTGACGCTGCCGCTGCTGGCGCCCGGGCTGTTGTCGGGTGCGGTGCTGGCGTTCGCCCGCGCGCTCGGGGAGTTCGGCGCCACCCTGACATTCGCGGGTTCGCGTCAGGGTGTGACGAGAACCTTGCCCCTGGAGATCTATCTGCAGCGCGAGAGCGACGCCGACGCCGCGGTGGCGTTGTCGGTGGTGCTGGTGGTGGTGGCCGCGGTGGTCGTGATCGGCCTGGGCGGCCGCCGGCTGCGTTCGGGAGCGTGGGCATGACCGGGCTGACCGTGCATGCCGTGGTCGAACGCCGCGGGCTCGATCTCGAGTTCGCGGTCCCGCCGGGCGAGGTGCTGGCGGTGTTGGGGCCCAACGGCGCGGGGAAGTCGACGACGCTGCACGTCATCGCCGGCCTGGTGACCCCTGAGCTGGGCCGCGTGCGGATCGGCGATCGGGTGGTGACCGACACCGAGGCCGGCATCCGGGTGCCACCCCACGCGCGCCGCGTCGGGTTGATGCTGCAGAACCCACTGTTGTTTCCGCATCTGAGCGTGGGGGCGAACGTAGCGTTCGGCCCGCGCAGCCGAGGCCGGATGACTCGCACGGCGGCCCGTGACTGCGCACATCGCTGGTTGGCCGAGGTCGACGCGAGCGATCTGGCCGGCCGGACGCCGCGTCAGCTGTCCGGAGGCCAGGCTCAACGGGTCGCGCTGGCCCGGGCGCTGGCCGCCGAGCCGGATGTCCTTCTGCTGGACGAGCCGATGGCGGGTCTCGATGTCGCGGTGGCGGGCGCGATGCGCAAAGTGCTGCGCCGGGTGTTGACGGCGGACGGCCGCTGCGCGGTGCTGATCACCCACGATCTGCTGGACGTCTTGACACTGGCCGACCGGGTGGTGGTGCTGGAATCCGGTCGTATCGTCGAAAGTGGTTCTACCGCAGCGGTATTGGCCGTACCGAAGAGCCGCTTCGCGGCGCACCTCGCGGGTGTCAACCTTGTCACCGGCGTCGCCGACGGTGCGGGTGGCCTCACCACGGCATGGGGTACCGGTTGGCACGGCATACCGGCCGAGGACGTGGTCGTAGGCGGTCCGGCGGTCGCGGTGTTCGCGCCGTCGGCCGTGGCCGT
Organism: Mycobacterium dioxanotrophicus; assembly: GCF_002157835.1. Classification (NCBI taxonomy): domain Bacteria; kingdom Bacillati; phylum Actinomycetota; class Actinomycetes; order Mycobacteriales; family Mycobacteriaceae; genus Mycobacterium; species Mycobacterium dioxanotrophicus. The sequence continues at coordinate 3,252,637 of NZ_CP020809.1, forward strand.
CTACCGCGACGAACCGCACGGGAGCCCACGCAACACTGTCGCCGTCACCGTCGCCGAACTCGACAGCCGCGGACCCGGCATACGGGTGCGTGCCGACGAGCAACCCGACGGCGCGCCCGGCCTTGCCGCCGACATCACTGCCGAGTCGGCCGCACGGCTGCGATTGGCGCCGGGGGAGCAGGTCTTCTTCACCGTCAAGGCGCAGGAGGTTGCGGTCCATCCCGCGCCGTAACGGTGCCCGATGCGCAGGCGATAACCGGTGAGATTGCCGCCTGCGCGGCCCGGTTGCCGGGTCGGGCGTGGCGGCTCGGGCCTTGTCGTGTCAGCAATCTATGAGATGCATTGTGGCAAGGCCTTTTGTTGTCGCCAGCAATCTCTCAGTTAAGCACTCTAAGAGCAACTCACACTTGCGTCACGGCGGTAACACGGTAGTTTCTTCCCCATGGACGAGTCGGACGCGATGTCTCCTCGACGTAGGGGCCTGTCGAAAAAACTGGCACTGGCCGCGGTCACCAGCGTGACCGCGGTGGCCGTTGCGCTGCCCGCGGTGGCTCAGGCGGATCCCGAGCCGCCGCCCCCGCCGCCCGGCAATACCTTCCTGCCCGCGCCCCCCGCCGATCCCAACGCTGCGCCTGCACCCGGAGCCCCGGCACCGGCAGCCCCTCCGGCTCCCGGCGCCCCGCGCCAGCCGGTGCGCCCGCCCCGCGCCTGCCGATCCGAACGCCCCGCCCGCGCCTCCCGCACCCCCCGCGCCGGAGCCCGGCCGCATCGACAACGCCGCGGGCGGATTCAGCTACGTCCTGCCCGCCGGTTGGAAAGTCTCCGACGCCACTCAGTTGTCGTACGGGCAGGCGCTGCTGACCAAGGTTCCGCCGGAGGGCACCCCCGAGCCGCCCAATGACACGAGCGTCCTGCTCGGCCGGCTCGACCTGAAACTGTTCGCCGGTGCCGAAGCGGACAACGGCAAGGCCGCGGTCCGGTTGGCCTCGGACATGGGCGAGTTCTTCATGCCGTTCCCGGGCACGCGGGTCAACCAGGAGACCGTGCCGCTCAACGCGAACGGATTGCCCGGCGCCGCTTCGTATTACGAGGTGAAGTTCACCGACGCCAACAAGCCCAACGGTCAGATCTGGGCCGGGGTGGTCGGCAATCCGACGCCTGCGGGCGCCCCGCGCGGGCAGCGCACGCCGGAACGGTGGTTCGTGGTCTGGCTCGGCTCGGCCACCCACCCGGTGGACAAGAACGCCGCGGTGGCCCTGGCGAATTCGATCCGCCCGTGGACGCCACCGGCCGCACCGCCGCCGGACCCGAACGCCCCTGCTGCGCCGCCGGCCGATCCGAACGCGCCGCCTGCGCCCAATGCTCCGCCGGGACGGCCGGCCCTCGGTGTGCCGGTTCCGGTCACCAACGCTCCGCCGGAGATGATGCCGCCGTCCTGACGGCCATCTCTGGGTAGTCAGGTAGGCCCGGCGGGTTTATCCGGGCCTACCTGACTATGGGCCTACATACGGCACGGTGCCCGCGAGATCGTTGACGTTCATCAGGTAGCAGTTGGTGCCGCCGAAGCCCATCGCCCCCGCCGTCACGCACCGCTGGAACGTGCCGTCCTGCGCGATCGGTCCGTCGCAGGTCGTGCCACCGCCCCAGGGTGTCCAGCCGCCCTGGCAACCGGCACCGGCCGGTGCGGCTGTCGCCAATGCGATGCCACTCGCCGCCAGCGCGGTGACCGCCAGTCCTATCAGCGCTTTCATCGTCGTCTCCTCGCCGAACCCGCGAAATGTGTTTGCTGACAGCGCGCTGAGGCTGGTGGTGCTGGTGTGACGGGAGTGGCTTGTGTGAGATTGCTGGACGCCGACCCTGGTGTACTTTCGGGGTTGATCCGGGCGCGTGACCCACGTCGCCCACCTGACGCATCTGTGCTGCACACCGCGACCTTCCGCACTCTCAGGGGCGTCGCATCTGCGCGGCGCCGGACTTGATCCACAGCGAGTTGCCAGATGAGACAGAGAATAGTCGCGTAGCGACACGCCGACAATGTGATAACGATTTGCTCAGCGGAAGGTGCGCGGATGTGGTCGCACCGTGTTGACGGCGATCGTCGGCCGATCGTTCCCAATTCGTCAGATCAATTGTTACGTTCGATGGGTACATCTAGGAGAGGCCCCGCGGGCCCCGCTGGGCTGAGCCAGCGATAGGCAGGAGATCTGCAATGGATGTAATGGCGACGACCGAGTTCCTCGCTTTAAATCTTGATGGCAAAACCGGCATCGGATGGTTGGGCTACATCGTCATCGGCGGTATCGCCGGCTGGCTCGCGAGCAAGTTTGTACAAGGCCGTGGCCAGGGCATACTGATGAATATCATCACAGGTGTCGTTGGTGCTTTTGCTGCTGGTCTAGTGCTAAACCTTCTCCATGTCGACGTAAACAGCGGCGGCTACTGGTTTACTTTTTTTGTTGCTTTCGGTGGCGCCGTGGTCCTGCTCTGGATTGTCGGACTGGTACGCCGAGGCAACTGATCGGCCCGCCGCATGCCCAATGGGAGTATGGGCGCCTGGCAGGTTGCCAGCCCGGGCCCGGTGAGCACCAATCCGCTTGAGCGGGTGACGGTTCCGATCCCGGAGCCGTCACCGGGTGAGCTGCTCGTCGCGGTGCGGGCGTGCGGCGTGTGCCGCACCGATCTGCACATCGCCGAGGGCGACCTGCCGGTGCACCGCCCTCGCGTCATACCGGGGCATGAGATCGTCGCCGAGGTCGTGGCGGTCGGCCCTGATGTCGATGACAGCTATGCGCCGGGTGACCGCGTCGGGGTGGCCTGGTTACGGCACACCTGCGGACAGTGCGCGTACTGCCGCCGCGGGCGGGAGAACCTGTGCCCCCATTCTCAATACACCGGGTGGGATGCCGACGGCGGCTACGCCGAATTCGCTACCGCCCCGGCCTCTTTCGTTCACCGGCTACCCGAGGGCTATTCCGACTCCGAACTGGCGCCACTGCTCTGTGCCGGCATCATCGGCTACCGCGCGCTACGGCGAACCGATCTGCCGACCGGCGGGCGGCTGGGTATCTACGGATTCGGCGGCAGTGCGCATCTGACCGCACAGGTCGCGATCGCCCAGGGTGCCACCGTCCATGTCATGACGCGTGGCGAGCGCGCCCGTGAACTCGCCACGTCGCTCGGTGCCGCATCCGTGCAGGGCAGCGCCGACCGCCCGCCGGAACCGCTGGACGCCGCCATTCTGTTCGCGCCGGTGGGGGAGTTGGTGCTTCCGGCGCTCGAAGCGCTCGACCGTGGCGGCGTGCTCGCGATCGCAGGCATTCACCTCAGCGACATCCCGGTTCTGAACTACCAACGGCATCTGTTCCAAGAACGCGAGATCCGGTCGGTCACCGCCAATACCCGCGATGACGCCCGAGAGTTCCTGGCGTTCGTCGGGACGCACCGGGTGCAGCTCACCACGCCGCGGTATGACATGGGCCGTGCTGCCGATGCGCTGGCCGATCTGAGCGCAGGGCGGATTGCCGGGGCGGCGGTCCTCGTACCCTGACCGAGCTACATCGCGGCCAGCGCCGCGCCCAGCCGGCCGGCCAGATCTCCCCGCCCGTACTCGTAGAGCGGACCGCAGCCATCGGTGAGCACCCGGTTCAACCGTGCCATGCCGCGTGCGCTGACCGGTAGCGGCGCGTGCAGCCGCAACCTGATCGCGTCGATGACGGCCTCCGCAGCCGCGACGTTGGTGTGGTGCAACGGCACCCGCACCGACCATGCGGTCGGGTCGGCGCTGGTCTGCGCCACGATCTCATGGAGCACGCGGGCGATCTCCTCGCGTTCGGTGATCGACGTCAGGCGCGCCGCGCGCATCGCGATGGCGCTGCCCGCAGGGGTCGGTGCGCCCACGGCCAACATGGCATCGAGTTTTGCGGCGTTGAGGCGTGCGAGCATGCGGGCCCGGATCGAGGGCCGTGCCATGGTCGGCGAATCTGCGGTGGGCGTGTGGGTGGGGACTGACGCCGCAGAAAATCGGTTGTCGCTCATGGCCGCTACCTCGTAGTTTGCTCAATATCGGGTCTGTGAAACGTGACTGGTGAAAACGCTACGCCGGTTACGGGTGACTGGTCAAACGATTTAGACGGTCACTCTGCGGTACCGTGGTGCCATGACTGAGACCAAACCTGCCCCCTGGCCGCTGGCCCGGGTCCAAGCGCTGGTCAACACCGTCGAACTGCCCGCGGGTCCGGATCGGCTGGCCCGCGCCGACGAGGCCGCCCCATGGCTGATCGACCACGGTCTGCTGAGCGCGGGCGCCAGCCCCACGCCCGACGAATTGGAGTTTCTGCGCGAAGTTCGCGAAGGGCTGCGGGCGCTGCTGGTTCACAACGCCGGGGGCGCCGCGCCCGGGCCGCGCGCCCTGCGGCCACTGCGCGATGTTGCCCAAGGAGCCACGGCGCTGGCTGGGCTGGATGCCGACGGGCAGGTCACGCTGTCTGCGTCCGGTGACAGCCTGCGCGAGCGTCTCGTCGAACTTCTGGTGGTGATCCGCGACGCCCAGCGCGACGGCAGTTGGTCACGGCTCAAGGCATGTGCCAACGATGAATGCGCGTGGGCGTTCTACGACAGGTCTCGCAATCACGGCGGCATCTGGTGCGACATGGCCGACTGCGGCAACAAGCTCAAGAATCGGGAGTTCCGGGCGCGCAGGCGCGCCGGAGGCGCGAGGTGATTACCGCGCCGGAGGCGCGAGGTGATGCGGGCGCCGGAGGATCAGGTCGACAGGTGCCAGACGACCGCCGCGGCCAACGCGCCCAGCCCGTTCAATGACCAGTGCAGGGCGATCGGCGCGAGCAGGCTGCCGCTGCGTCGCCGCAACCAGGTGAACACGAATCCGGCGACCGCGGTGGCGATCACGGCCATGACGACCCCGGCCACCATGCCGAAGAACCCGCCCCCGAGCAGCCGGGTGAATCCCACGTTGCCGCTGGTCAGGCCGAGGGAACTGGCGATGTGCCACAGCCCGAACAGCAGAGAACCGGCCGCGGCGACACCGCGGAACCCCCAGGCCCGGTCGAGCGCGCCGTGTAGGACGCCGCGGAAGGCCAGTTCCTCGGGGATCACGGTCTGCAACGGGATGATCACCATCGAGGCGATCAATGCGCCGGAGATGGTCGCGTAGTGATTATTCATGAACATCGGCCGTGTCCACGGCAACAGTGCGCCGATCGCGATCACCGTCAGCACCAGCGCCACCGCCGCCAGCGCGTAACCGGCGCCTGAACGCCAGTGCTCGCGGCTCAGTCCCAGCTCGGCCCATCCCAGACCGCGTGCCCGCACCAGGACCAGCAATCCGATCGCCGCCGCAGGCACGGTGGCGATACTGGCCCACGGTGTGGTGAAGTGCGCGATCACATTCGTCAGCGTCAGCACCACCACCACGACACCGATATCGGCGTAGATGCGGAAGTGATGCAACGCCGACAGCTGGCCCACGAGGGGATGCTCGGCTACCGCGGCGTGGTCAGACATAACTTGCCCATCATACGGGCGCTACGCAATACCCCAGGTCACATCCGTTCCCAGGTCCACCCCGAGATCGCCGGATCGTCTTCTCCGTGTTCGCGCGTGTAGCTGCGCGCGGCCAGCCGGGCATCGACCATCTCCTGCCGCAGTCCGGCGGCGCGGGCGGACAATCCGTCGACCCGATCGATGACGTCCATCACCAGGTGGAACCGGTCGAGGTCGTTGAGCATCACCATGTCGAACGGTGTCGTCGTGGTGCCCCGCTCCTTGAATCCCCGGACGTGCAGTTGGTCATGGTTGGCGTGCCGGTAGGCCAGCCGGTGGATCAGCCACGGATAGCCGTGATAGGCGAAGATGACGGGCTTGTCGGTGGTGAAGACCGAATCGAATTCCCGCTCGGACATGCCGTGCGGATGCTCTGACTCGGGTTGCAGCCGCATGATGTCGACGACGTTGACCACCCGAACCTTCAGATCGGGCAGTCGGTGGCGCAGGATGTCGGCCGCGGCAAGGGTCTCCAGCGTCGGGATGTCACCGGCGCAGGCCAGCACCACGTCGGGTTCGTCGGAGCCGGTGCTCGCCCATTCCCAGATGCCCAATCCCCGGGTGCAGTGGGCGATGGCCTCGTCCATGGTCAGGTAGGTCAGCGCCGGTTGCTTGCCCGCGACGATGACGTTGACGTAGTCGCGGCTGCGCAGGCAGTGGTCGGCGACCGAGAGCAGGGTGTTGGCATCCGGCGGGAGGTACACCCGCACCACCTCGGGTCGCTTGTTGGCCACATGATCGATGAACCCGGGGTCCTGGTGTGACGCGCCGTTGTGGTCCTGGCGCCAAACGTGCGAGGTCAGCAGGTAGTTCAGCGATGCGATGGGCCGCCGCCACGGCAGGTGCGAACTGCTGAACAGCCATTTGGCGTGCTGGTTGAGCATCGAGTCGACGATGTGCACGAACGCCTCGTAGCAGTTGAACAGGCCGTGCCGGCCCGTCAGCAGATAGCCCTCCAGCCAGCCCTGGCACAGGTGTTCGGAGAGCACCTCCATCACCCGGCCGTCGGGCGAGAGGTGGTCGTCGCCGGGCTCGATCTCGGCCTGCCAGGCCCGATCCGTCGATTCGAACACCGACGCCAGCCGGTTGGACGCGGTTTCGTCGGGTCCCATCAACCGGAATCGGTCGGGGTTGCGGGTGATGACGTCGCGCAGGAACGCGCCGAGAACCCGGGTCGCCTCCGCGGTGGCGACTGCCGGCTCCTCGACGGCGACGGCGTAGTCGGTGAAGTCGGGCAGGTCGAGGTCACGCAACAGCAGCCCGCCGTTGGCGTGCGGGTTCGCGCTCATCCGCCGCCTGCCGGTCGGTGCGGCGGCGCGCAGCTCATCTCTCAGCGCCCCGGTTTCGTCGAACAGCTCCTCGGGGCGGTAGCTGCGCAGCCATTCGTCGAGTTGGGCCAGATGCTCGGGGTTGGTGCGGGTTTCCGACAGCGGTACCTGGTGTGAGCGCCACGTGCCCTCGACCTGTTTGCCGTCGACCTCGCTGGGGCCGGTCCAGCCCTTGGGGGTGCGCAGCACGATCATGGGCCACAGCGGGCGGCCGGGTTCGCCGTCGAGCCGCGCTGCGCGCTGGATCGCGGCGATCTGGTCGAAGGCCTCGTCGAACGCGGTGGCCAGCTGCTGGTGCACATTTGCCGGATCGTCACCGGCGACCGTGATGGGCCGGTAGCCGTACCCGTAGAGCAGGGCGTCGAGTTCTTCGGCCGGAATGCGGGCAAGCACAGTGGGATTCGCGATTTTGTAGCCGTTGAGATGCAGGATCGGCAGCACCGCCCCGTCGGTCACCGGGTTGAGGAACTTGTTGGAATGCCAACTGGCGGCCAGTGGCCCGGTCTCGGCCTCACCGTCGCCGATCACGCAGGCCACCACCAGATCGGGGTTGTCGAACGCGGCGCCGTAGGCGTGCACCAGCGCGTAGCCCAGCTCGCCGCCCTCGTGGATGGAGCCCGGCGTCTCGGCCGCGACGTGGCTGGGAATTCCGCCGGGAAAAGAGAACTGCCGGAACAGCTTTCGCAGGCCGTCGGCGTCTTCGCCGATGCCCGTGTATACCTCGCTGTAGGTGCGTTCCAAGTAGGCGTTGGCGACCAGTCCCGGGCCGCCGTGACCCGGCCCGGTGATGTAGATGACGTCGGAGTCCCGCTCGCGGATGATGCGGTTGAGATGGGCGTAGATGAGGTTGAGTCCCGGCGTGGTGCCCCAGTGCCCCAGTAGGCGGGGTTTGACGTGCTCGGCCACCAGCGGTTCGCGCAGCAGTGGGTTGTCCAGCAGGTAGATCTGGCCGACCGAGAGATAATTGGCGGCCCGCCAATAAGAATCGATGAGCGTCAGTTCGGCATCGGACAGCGTAGGGGTGAGCGCCTGTGCAGTCATCTATCCCATCATGGCCCCGATCGGTGAACAGTGGGTGAGAATTATTGACGCCGACGGCGGCGATGTCGCGAATCGTCGTGGCCGCCGGCCGGATATGGTGCACCGATGCCCACCGACCCAAGGACGCCGGTACTCGTCGGGTACGGCCAGGTCAATCAGCGCGACGAGAACCCCGGTCGGGAACCGGTCGATCTGATGGTGGCGGCGGCCCGCAACGCCGCGGACCCACGGGTGCTGGAGGCCGTGGATTCCGTCCGCATCGTCAACCTGTTGTCGTGGCGCTATCGCGATCCGGGACGGTTGTTGGCACATCGGATCGGTGCCCGCAATGCGTCGACGCGCTACACGGGGATCGGTGGCAACGTGCCCCAGACCTTGGTCAACGAGGCGTGCCGGGACGTGCAGGCAGGCCGGGCCGGTGCGGTGCTCATCGCGGGTGCCGAAACCTGGCGCACGCGTAGCCGTCTGCGGGCTCGTGGTGTCAAGCCCGACTGGACCCGTCAGGACGAATCCGTGCCGTTGGCGCCAGGCAGCGATGACGGCGTGCCGATGGCCGGCGACGCCGAGATCCGGATCATGCTCGACCGCCCGGCGTATGTGTATCCGATGTTCGAGCAAGCGGTGCGGATCGCGGCAGGGGAGACTCCGGATGTCCATCGGCACCGCATCGGCGAACTGTGGTCGCACTTCAGCGCGGTTGCCGCGGGCAACCCACACGCCTGGACCACCGAACGGTTCACGGCCGAGCAGATCACCGAACCCGGACCGGACAACCGGATGATCAGCTGGCCCTATACCAAGTTGATGAACTCCAACAACATGGTGGATCAGGGTGCGGCCCTGATCCTCACGTCGGTTCAGACGGCGCAGTATCTCCAGATACCCAGGGACCGTTGGGTTTTCCCGCACGCGGGGACCGATGCGCACGATACGTACGCGATCGGGGAGCGCGCGGAATTCTTCCGGTCCCCGGCGATCCGCATCGCCGGGCGCCGGGTGCTTGAGCTGGCTGGTCTCGGCGTCGACGAGGTGGACCTGGTCGACGTGTACTCGTGCTTCCCGTCGGCGGTGCAGGTAGCCGCGGCCGAACTCGGCCTGCCGCTGCGGGATCCGACGCGGCCGCTGACCGTCACCGGCGGGCTGAGCTTCGCGGGCGGACCGTGGAACAACTACGTCACGCACTCGATCGCGACGATGGCCGAGCAGTTGGTGGCCCGCCCGGGAACGCGCGGCTTGATCACCGCCAACGGTGGTTATCTGACCAAGCACAGTTTCGGGGTCTATGGCACCGAACCGCCCCGCGATGAATTCCGTTGGGAGGACGTGCAATCCGCGGTCGACCGGGAACCCACCCGCCGGCTGGCGGTCGAGTGGTCGGGCGTCGGCACCGTCGAATCGTGGACCACGCCGTTCCAGCGCGACGGCACGCCCGAGAAGGCCTATCTGGCTGTGCGAACGCCCGACGACGCGCGCACCCTGGCGCTGATCACCGACTCGTCCGACGCGGCCGCGACGGTGGCCGGTGACATCGCCGGGGCCAAGGTCACCGTCCACGCCGACGGCACCGCGAACCTGCTCTGAATGGCGCTCAGCCGAGGATCGCGGCGGCGATCTCGGAATCGGTGACCAGCGCCGACACCATCCCGGAGCGCAGCACGGCGCGCGTGGCGGCGATCTTCTCCGCGCCGGTGGCGAGCGCGATGACCGTGGGAATGGCGCGCAAGGTGGCCTCGTCGATGCCCATGCGCCGGTCGTCGAGGCCGGGCAGGCGGTGGCCGTCGGCGTCGAGCAGCAGCGCGCACGTCTCGGCGCACACGCCGCCCGTGGTGAACTCGCGGACCTCGGCGTCCGACAGCGAGGCGTAGACCTGGGAGGCGCCTTGGGTCCAGGCGCCGACCGACACCAGCGCGCAGCTGACCCGCGGGTAGCGGGCGAAGGTGTCCTGGATCTGCTGGTTGCCGGCCAGGCTGGCGGCGGTACGCGCGTCGGAGACCACCAGCGGCGCGTACAGCGGCCAGGGGGTTCCGCCGCTGACCTCGCTGATCCGCCGGACCAGATCGGCGCCGTTGTGGGTGATCGCCCCGGCCATGCCGGTGAGCTGGACGACATCGCAGGGCGGCAGGGTGGTGAGGTGATCGGCGATGCGGGCCAGGGTGCGCCCGCAGTCGACGCCGATGACGTCCCCGTCGCGCAGAACCGATTGCAGCAGTTCGGCGGTCGCCCGGGTGACCGCGTCGACCCGGTCGCCGGAGTCGGCGGAGGTGACGGCGTAGGCGTGCTGCAGTCCGAACCGGGTCTGTAGCGCCGAGGACAGCGCGACGTCGATGGAACCGGGGTCGTGGATCTTGATCTCCACCATGCCCGACGCGACCGCCTCGTCGAGCTCGCGCGCCACCTTGAACCGCGAGATGCCGAGTTCGTCGGCGATCTGGATGCGCGTGCGGCCCTCCAGGTAGTAGCGCCGGGCGATCATCGCCCGCTGGAACAGCTCGTCCGGCCCCACGCATGCCCCCTTCCGGACTCGCGCGGCCGACAGAATGCACATATGTGCAGCCGCATTGACATATGAGCATAGAGCACTGCATGATCCGAGTCACAGTTGATCAGATGAGGATCTTGAATATCAGATGAGCGGAGGCGACCAGCGGATGACCGTCGAGGACGAGACCGTTCCGGTCGCCCCGACCGGCGCGGTGTGGTCACGTGAATCCGCGGCTCCGTTGGTACGGGCATGACCGAAGATGCTGTGCTGGGCGTGGATTCGTCCACTCAGTCGTGCAAGGTCGAGATTCGCGAGCTGGCCACCGGACGGTTGCTCGGGTCCGGATCGGCCGCCCATCCGCCCGCGTTCCCGCCATGCAGCGAACAGCACCCGCAGGACTGGGTCGGTGCGTTCATCGAGGCGACCCGTGCCGCACTGGCCGCATGCACCGTCACCCCGGCGATCCGGTCCATCTCGGTGGCCGCCCAGTGCCACGGTCTGGTCCTGCTCGACGCGCACGGCGAGCCGCTGCGGGCGGCCAAGCTCTGGAACGACACCACCGCGGCGCCGAACCTCGCCGCTCTGGTCGACCGCATCGGGTCCGGACGCTGGATCCGCAGTGTCGGCTCACTGCCGACCGCGGCGTTCACCATCGCCAAACTGGCGTGGCTGGCCGCGCACGAACCCGCGACGCTGGATCGGGCCGCCACCCTGCTGCTGCCGCACGACTACCTGACCTACTGGCTGACCGGTGCGCGGGTCACCGACCGCTCCGACGCGTCGGGCACCGGATACTTCAACACCGATGCGGGGCAATGGATCCCGGGTTACCTCGATCTGGCCGGCGGCCCGCGGGACTGGTCGGCGATGCTGCCGACGGTCCTTGGGCCATGTCGGCCTGCCGGCACCCTGACGGCGGCGGCCGCAACGGCACTGGGCCTCGACGCCGGGATCACCGTGGCACCCGGCGGCGGTGATCAGCACGCGGCGTATCTGGGCCTCGGTCTCGACGACGGTGACCAGTACATCGGCATCGGGACCTCCGGCGTCGTCGCAACATCTCGGCGCGCACCGGTTTTCGATCCGACCGGGATGGTCGACGGCGTGGCCGACCTCACCGGCGGTTACCTGCCGTTGGTCAGCACGCTCAATGCGGCCCGGGTAGGTGAGGTCGCGGCCCGGCTGCTCGGTACCGATCTGCCCGGGTTGGCCGAGCTGGCGCTGGCCGCCGGTGATGCGCCAGGCCCGGTGCTGGTCCCGTTCCTCGACGGCGAGCGCAAACCCGACCGTCCCGACGCGCGCGGCGGCCTGGTCGATGTCACCAGTCACACCACCAGGGAAGAACTGGCCAGAGCCTTCGTCGAAGGTCCGCTGCTGTCCTTGATGAACGCGCGGGATCATCTGCGCGCGTGCAACGTCGACCTCGGCGGTGCTGCCGTCGCGGTCGGTGGGGGCACCCGGTCGGTGGCGACGTTGCAGCTGCTCGCCGATCTGCTCGATGACGAAGTGACCGTGCTCGACGCCGACGAGGCGACCGCCCGCGGCGCGTGCGTCCAGGCCGCTGCGGTCGCGGGGGAGATGGACGTCGCGGGACTCGTCGAGCTGGCCAAACGCTGGCAACCACCGGTACGGGCCCGCGTCGCACCCCGGCACCACCGCCGTGACCTCACCGCCCTTCGAGCCCGGTGGGCCGAGGTGGCCCGCTCGCCGCTCCTGGATTCCGGCGGGCCCGCGCTACTCACCCCAAGCCCAGACCACCGAGAGGAGACAGTCAGATGACCACAACGATGCGTGCGAGCGTGATGACCGGTGTCGGCACGCTGCAGATCGAAGACCGGCCCGTGCCGTCACCCGCACCCCACGAGGTGCTGGTCGAGGTGGCCGCCGTCGGCGTGTGCGGCTCCGACGTGCATTACTACCGGCACGGCCGGATCGGCGATTTCGTCGTCGAGGAACCGATGATCCTGGGGCACGAGCTGTCCGGCCGCATCGTCGCGGTGGGCGACGGTGTCGATCCCGACCGAGTCGGCCAGCGTGTCGCCGTCGAACCGCAGCATCCGTGCCGACGCTGCAAGCAGTGCCTGGCCGGGCGGTACAACCTGTGCCCGGAGATGAAGTTCTACGCCACCCCGCCCGTGGACGGCGCGTTCTGCCGCTACGTCACCATCGACGACGACATGGCCCACGCCGTACCGGATTCGGTGTCCGACGAGGCCGCCGCGCTGCTCGAGCCGCTGTCGGTCGCCGTCGCCACGATGCGCAAGGCGCACGTCGTGCCCGGTTCGTCGATCCTGATCGCCGGCGCGGGCCCCATCGGCGTGATCTGCGCGCAGGCCGCACGCGCGTTCGGCGCGGCCCGCATCGTCGTCACCGATCTGGTGGCCTCGCGCCGTGAGAAGGCGTTGCAGTTCGGCGCCACCGAGGTGCTCGACCCCACGGCCGTCGACGTGTCGGCCATCGAGCCGGTCGACGCGTTCGTCGATGCCACCGGTGTCCCGGTGGCGGTCGTGAGCGGTATCAAGGCAGTGGGCCCGGCCGGTCACGTGGTGCTGGTGGGCATGGGAGCCGACGAGTACGCGCTGCCGGTCAGCCATATCCAGAACCTCGAGATCAACGTCACCGGGGTGTTCCGGTACACCGACACCTGGCCCGCCGCAATCCATCTGGCGGCCAGCGGAGCCGTCGACCTCGACGCCATGGTGACCGGTCGCTATGACCTCGAACACGTCGGCGAGGCCCTCGACAGCGACACCGACCCGGCCAGCCTCAAGTCCATCGTCCACCCGCAGTGAGTGAGAAACCCGCCATGAGCAAGACATCCCCGTTCGACCTGACCGGCCGCACCGCCCTGGTGACCGGCGGCAACCAGGGCCTCGGCAAGGCTTTTGCCGTCGGGCTCGCCGAAGCCGGTGCTCGCGTTGCGTTCTCCGGCCGCAACGCCGAGCGCAACGAGAAGGTCGTCGCCGAGTCCGCGTCCGCGGGCCACCGGATGCACGCGATCACCGCGGACATCACCAAGGCCGCCGACGTCGAGCGCATGACGGCCGAAGCCATTGCCGCCCTTGGGCATATCGACATCCTGGTGAACAATGCCGGAACCTGCTACCACGCCGAGTCGTGGGACGTCACCGAGCAGCAGTGGGACGACGTCTTCGACCTGAACGTCAAAGCGCTGTGGGCGTGTTCGCTCGCGGTGGGCGCGCACATGCGCGAGCGGGGCTCCGGTTCGATCGTCAACATCGGCTCGATGTCGGGCATCATCGTGAACCGGCCGCAGATGCAGCCGGCCTACAACGCCTCCAAGGCGGCCGTGCACCACCTGACGAAATCGCTTGCCGCCGAATGGGCCCCGCTCGGCATCCGGGTCAACGCGCTGGCCCCCGGCTACGTCAAGACCGACATGGCGCCCGTCGACCGGCCGGAGTTCAAGCGGCACTGGATCGATGACACCCCACAGCTGCGCTACGCCCTGCCCGAGGAGATCGCACCCAGCGTGGTGTTCCTGGCCAGCGACGCGGCTTCGTTCATCACCGGCTCGGTGCTGGTGGCCGACGGGGGCTACACCGCATGGTAGAAACCGGCGCACTCAATCGAAGGGTCGTCGTCAGCGCGCTCGACGACGTCACCCTGGAGACCACCCCCGAGCCGGTACCGGGCCCCGGCGAGGTCAGGGTCCGCACCACCGTGGTCGGCATCTGCGGGTCGGATCTGCACGCCGCCTGCGGCCGGCATCCCTTCATCGACCTGCCCTATCGGCCCGGTCACGAAGCCGTCGGGGTGGTCGACGCGGTGGGCCCCGGCGTCGAGGGCGACTGGGTCGGCACCCGGGTGGCCGTCGAACCGAACCTGGCCTGCGGCAAGTGTCCGCAGTGTGCCGCGGGCCGGTACAACATCTGCCGGGAGCTGCTGGTGTTCGGCTGCCAAACCCCCGGGGCGCTGGCCGATTCGTTCACCATCGCCGCCGACCGGCTGGTCGCGCTGCCCGACGGGCTCGACGATCGGCACGCCATCCTGATCGAACCCCTGGCCACCCCGGTGCACACCGTGCGCCGGGCCGCGGCCGCGGTCGGCAATCTGGCCGACCGGCCCGTGGTGGTGCTCGGCGCGGGCCCCATCGGCTTGTTCGCACTGCTGGCGGCCCGCCACGCCGGCGCCCGGGTGATCGTCGCGGACCTGCTCGAATCCAAGCGGGCCAGAGCCGAAAGGATCGGCGCGGCAGGCACTTTCGACCCGACCGCGGCCGACGCGGTCGACACCGCGCTGGCCCTCATGGGCGGGCCCGCCGCGGTGGTGATCGACTGTGTGTCGCGGGAGAGTTCGGTGGCCCAGGCGGTGGACCTGGTGGACAAGGGTGGCGCGGTGATGATCGTCGGCGTGGCCGAGGGTGCGACGCCGGTGCCGCTGGGGCTGATCCAGGACCGCGAGCTCGCGTTGATCGGCAACCTCATGTACGTGCGGGAGGATTTCCTGGCGGCGGTCGACCTGCTGGCCTCCGGAGCCGTCCCGGTCGACGAGATCATCAGTGCGGAATTCGATCTGGCCGATGCCGCAGCGGCATTCACCGCCTCGGCCGACGCCGAGAACGTCAAGGTGCTCGTCACCGTCGGCGCGGGTGACCCGTCGTGAGCCAGGCGCTGCTGGAGTGCACGGACATCCGGAAGAGCTTCGGCGGGGTCCCGGTGCTCAAGGGCATCACCCTGCGGCTGGAACCGGGCACCGTGACGGCCCTGTCCGGTGAGAACGGGGCGGGCAAGTCGACGCTGATGAAGATCGTCTCCGGGCAGTACAGCGCCGACCACGGCACCGTGTCGGTGCAGGGCAATCACCTCACGGCCGGCAGCACCCGCGATGCGGTCAAGAACGGCGTGGCCATCGTGCCGCAGGAGCTGGCCTCCATCGAGGACATGACGGTCTACGAAAACCTGTTCGTCGGAAGGGAGATCAAGCGCGGACCGTTCCTCAACCGGCGCGCCATGATCGCCGAGGCCCGTGAGACGCTCGCGGTCTTCGACGTGACGATCTCACCCACCGCCCGGATGGGCAGCCTGCCCGTCGGGTTGCGGCAGATCGTGGAGATCGTCAAGGCCGCCCGCACGGGCGCCCAGGTGGTGATGCTCGACGAGCCCACCTCGGCCATCTCCGAGCGTGAGGTCGAGGGGCTGTACAAGATCGTGCGTCAACTCCGCGACCGGGGTGTCGCGATGGTCTACACCACCCACAAGATGGCCGAGATCCGCGCCATCGCCGATCGGGTGGTGGTGTTGCGCGACGGCGGGCTCATCCTCGACAAGGCGATCGCCGACGTCTCCGACGACGACATCGTCACCGCGATGATCGGCCGCGAGCTCGACACACTGTTCCCCGATCGCGGCGAACCCGCCGGCGAGACCGTGCTCGAGGTCCGCGACCTGCACGTCGAGGGCGCATCCGAGCCGGTGTCGTTCAGCGTCAAGGCGGGCGAGATCGTCGGGCTCGCAGGGCTTGTCGGCGCCGGGCGAACCGAACTGCTGGAGGGCATCTTCGGGGCCCGGCGCAGCACCGGACACGTCACGGTGCGCGGCAAGATCGTCAAGCGCAATCACCCCGCCGCAGCCATCACCGCAGGAATGGCCATGGTGCCCGAGGACCGCAAACTGTCGGGCGCGGTGCTGTCGATGAGCGTGCTCGACAACGGCACGCTGCCGCGGATGTCGTCGTTCAGCGTGGCCGGCTGGCTGCGCGGCAAGGCCCGGACCACGGCCGTCTCGGAGGTGATGTCCTCGGTGCGGCTGCGCAGCCGCGGGCTCGGACAGGAGGTCGGCACCCTCTCCGGCGGTAACCAGCAGAAGGTGGTGCTGGCACGCTGGCTCACCGGTCAGGTCAACGTGCTGCTGCTCGACGAGCCGACCCGCGGCGTGGATGTCGGCGCCCGCAGCGAGATCTACCGCATCATCACCGAATTCGCGGCCCAGGGCATGGCCGTGCTGATGGCGTCGTCGGACATGCCCGAGGTCGTCGGCCTGTCCCACCGCGCGTTCGTCATGCGCGGCGGCGCGCTGGTCGGCGAGCTCGACCGCGACGCCCTCGACCATCCCGAGGTGCAGGAGTCGGTGTTCCGGATGGCCACCGCCCTCGCCGCCCGGGAAGACCACGCTGAGCAGGAGGAAGCATCGTGACCACCACATCCGACGAGCCCGCCGCCACGGTGGCGTCGCCGACCACCGGCGAGCCCGTACGGCTGTTCTCCCCGCAGTGGTTCGGCGGGATCGCCGTGCGCTACGCCATGGTGATCGTGATGCTGTTGGTCATCGCGTACTTCAGTTACCGCAGTGCGCGATTCGCCACACCGGACAATCTGGTCACCATCCTGGTGGCCGCGGCGCCGTTCGCGCTGATCGCCCTGGGCCAGACGCTGGTGATCCTCACCGGCGGTATCGACCTGTCGGTCGGCAGCGTCATCGCGGTGTCGGCGATGGCGGCCGCCGCCACGGCCAAGGCCAATCCCGGCCAGGTCTGGCTGACCGTGCTGGTGGCCATCCTGGTCGGGCTGGCCGTCGGCTGTGTCAACGGATTGCTGGTGTCCCGCTTGAACGTTCCGCCGTTCATCGCCACCCTCGGCACGCTGACCGCCGGGTCGGGCATGGCGTACGTGATCGGTGGCGGTGCACCGATCAACGGGCTGCCCGCCGAGTTCGGCAAGATCGCCAACACCAAGATCCTGGGCCTGCAGATCCCAGTGCTGCTGATGATCGTCGGCATCATCGCGCTGGCGGTGATCATGAAACGCACCACCTACGGCATGCGGGTCTACGCGGTGGGCGGCAACCGCAACGCCGCGGAGATCGCCGGCATCAACGCCCGCAACGTGCTGTTCAGCGTGTACGCCTTCTCGGGTGTGCTGGCCGGTCTGTCCGGTGTCATGCTCGCCTCGCGGGTCATCTCCGGTCCGCCCAACCTGGGCCGCGGCTACGAGCTCGACGCGATCGCCGCGGTGGTGATCGGTGGGGCCAGCCTGATGGGCGGGCGCGGCACGATCTGGGGAACGGCGTTGGGCCTGTTGATGATCCAGACGCTCAACAACGGCCTGGACATCCTCGTCGTGCCTGCCTACTGGCAGGACGTGATCAAGGGCGTGCTGATCGTCGCGGCCGTCGCCGTCGACGTGTGGTCGTCCCGGCGCCGAACATGACCGCCCCATCCGGACTGAGCAGACCAACCCATCGAGTAGAGAGTGAGACAACCAGATGAGACTGTCGAGCAAGCTTGGCGTGATCGCGTCGGCCGGCGTACTCGGGTTCGGCATGACCGCATGCGGTGCGGGTGACCCGAACGCCAACAAGTCCACCCACCGCATCGGCGTGACGGTGTACGACATGAGCTCGTTCATCACCGCGGGCAAGGAGGGTATGGACACCTACGCCAAGGCCAACGACATCGAGCTGGTGTGGAACTCGGCCAACGACGATGTGTCGACACAGGCCAGCCAGGTCGACTCGCTGATCAACCAGGGCGTCGAGGCCATCATCGTCGTTCCGGTGCAGGCGGATTCGCTGGCGCCGCAGGTGGCCGCCGCGAAGGCCAAGGGTATTCCGCTGCTGGCCGTCAACGCCGAACTGCAGAGCCCCGACCTGGCCGGCAACGTGCAACCCGACGACGTCGCGGCCGGTGCCCAGGAGATGCAGATGATGGCCGACAAGCTCGGCGGCAAGGGCAACATCGTCATCCTGCAGGGACCGCTCGGCGGATCCGGTGAGATCAACCGCGGCAAGGGAATCGACCAGGTGCTCGCGAAGTACCCGGGCATCAAGGTGCTGGCCAAGGACACCGCCAACTGGAAGCGCGATCAGGCCGTCAACAAGATGAAGAACTGGATCTCCAGCTTCGGCAACCAGATCGACGGCGTGGTGTCGGAGAACGACGACATGGGCCTGGGTGCCCTGCAGGCGCTCAAGGAGGCCGGCCGCAGCGGGGTTCCGATCGTCGGGATCGACGGGATCGAGGACGGCCTGAACGCCGTGAAGTCCGGTGATTTCATCGGCACCTCACTGCAGAACGGCACCGTCGAGTTGTCGGCAGGCCTCGCGGTGGCCAACGCGTTGGTCAAGAAGGAGAACGTGAAGACCGACCCGGTCTACGTGATGCCCGCGATCACCAAGGAGAACGTGGATGTCGCACTGGCACACGTGGTGACCGACCGGCAGAAGTTCCTCGACGGGCTCGTCGAACTCACCAACAAGAATCTGCAGACCGGCGACATCGCCTACGAAGGCATCCCCGGCCAGAAACAGCCCTGATGCGCGGCGGGGCCGGTCCCGGGTGGACCGGCCCCGCACGCGTCACCGGTCGGCCAGTTCCCGCTGGGCCAGCTCGAGCACCTCGTCGGAGGTCGGCGGACTCTGCGGGTGATACGACAGGCACCAGGGGGTGCGGATCTTGTGGAACGCGTCGCCTTCGAGCGCCAGATAGAAATTCCCCGACCGCAGCTTGCTGATGTCGGGCACCAAACCGCCCTTCACCCTGGCCATCTCGCGGGCCACGGCGATCTGGGCCGGTGAGTTCAGCAGTCCGTAGAACTGGGTGGTGGCGTTGCCCGGGATGTGATTGTGCAGGCCTCGCGGTGCCTGGGTGGCGAACACCAGGCCGAGCCCGTATTTGCGGGCCTGCGACGACAACGCCAGCGTGCTGTGGGTGCACGCCGTGGTGTGGCTGGACGGCGCGAAGTTCTGGGCCTCGTCCATCACCAGCAGCCCGCCCAGCGGCCGGTCGCCGGCCGGGTTGCGCTTGATCCACGCGAACAACGCCATCTGCAGCTGGTTGACGAACCCTTCCCGTTGCTGCTCACTGGTCAGGCCGACCATGCTGATCACCGAGACCCGGGCGCGATAGCCCGGTGACGGCGTCAGCAGGGCCCCGGGGTCGACGGCCGTCCCGGCCCCGCCGAACAGCGGGTCGTTGACGATCGCGGCCCGCAGGTTCTGGCTCAGCGCGGCAGCGAGCTTGCGGGCTTCGCCCAATTTGCTGACCTCAAGCGGCAGGTGGCTCAGCAGGTCGAGAAAGCCGCTCAGCGTCACGGAGCGCTGGGCGCCGTAGTACCGCAACGCTTCCCGCAGGACCGCCCGCGACTGCGTGGCCTTGGCGGTGTTGCCGGAGATCAGCGCCCGCGGCTCGAGCGCGGCAACGGCGGATTCGACGGCGTCGCCGAACTCGTCCTCGTCGTCGAGCACGCTGGCGAAGTCCGGCAGCGGCTGGAAGCTCAGTGGCCGGCCGTTCGCCCGGCGGGGCGTCCAGACCACCACCTCGGTGTTGTCGAAATAGTCTTCGGCGCGCTCGTCGTCGGCGGGGTTCCAGCCCGGTGGCGGTTCGGGCCAGCGGCTGCCCAGCCGGGACAGATCGTTGTTGGGGTCGAGCACGATCGACGACACTCCGCGCAGTGCGCATTCCTCGACCAGTCGGCGGATCAGGACCGTCTTGCCCGATCCGGAGCCGGCGAAGATGGCGGTGTGCTTGCGCAGCGCCGCCAGGTCGACCGAAACCCCTTGTCCCGAAACGGCATCCACGCCGAGCGTGATAGCCGTGGGGGAGTGCTCGACGGGGACCGGCGGGGCCTCGAGCGATGCGGCGATCGGCGGGGACGGCGTGGCCTCGGGCGCCGGCATCGGCGGCGGTGCCTCACCCGCCTGGTCGCCGAGGGCGGTGCGCAACACCGCGATGCCGTGCCCGGGTCTGCGCTGGCGCAGCCACTCCGGCAGGTCGGGGTGATTGTCGTCGATCAGGTCGCGTAGTGCGGTCATGGTGCGCAGGTCGTCATCGCTCAACGGCAGCACCTTGCCACCGGCCGCCTCGAACTCGTCGAGCATCGCGGCGGTCTTGGCTCCGTTGGGCCAAGCGGTGTTGCGCAGCAGGAACAATCGCCGCCGGTCGGTCCGTTCGCTGCTCAAACCTGTTGCCTCACAGGCCTTGCGAATCCTGTTGAGCACCGCGACGGCGTTGCCCGATGCGATGGCCCGAAACGCCCAGTGCCGTTCGTCGTCGGTGCTGGCATCCAGGCTCTGGCGCAACCGGGCGTGCAGCACCACCCGCGATCCCGGCGGTGGGTCGGGCCGGAACGACTGCTCGGCCTCGCCGCGTTCGGTGATCCACGCTTCCAGCGCCGCGGTCAGCAGGCTCGGCATCGTGGTGTCCTCACCATCGGGGTCGAGGGCGGCCGCGGGCACCGCGCGCCGACGGTACTCCGCGAACCGGCGATCGAGTTCGCCGGTGTCGCCGCGCGGCGCGTCCCCATTCGACCGTTCGTGCGCCTCGACCACCTCACCGGTCAGCCGGGCCAGTTCCTCGACCGTGTCGCGCTCAAGGCAGCGCCGTACGTGGGCATCGGCGCGCTTGAGCAACTGCCGCGGCGTGTACTGGGTCGCGTCGTCGAACGCCGACGGCAGGATCGGCCAGCTCGGATACGGCGGGGTGAACCCCACGGCCCGGTAACTGGCGGTGAAGCGCCGTTCCAGGATGGCGCGGCCGACATCGGGGGTGGGCAGGCCCTGCAGCAGCGCGGTGGTGCGGAAGCGGTCGTGCACCGTCGCGGTGGCCCGGTCTTCGATGGCCTCCCACGCCGCGGGCAGGCACGCGACCACCGACACCGTCCGGCGCATCGTCTGGCGGATCGCCATCAGCCCGTGGGCGACGTGCTCGAGGTCGCGATTGCCGGCCTCGGCGGCCTTGCGCTGCTGGGGAGACGGCACGTCCCCGCCGGTGTCGGTGCGCTCGACGGTCTGCGCCAGCAGCGTGTCGATCTGGTCCAAGGCCAGCACCGCGGGCCCGGCCAGCGCGACGATCCGGGAGATGTCGCGCACGGATTCCTGCGCGGTCAGCGTCGGCGCGGGCAGGCCCCAGACGGCGCGTTCGTCGCGCCCGGAACTGTCGTTGCCGGTGAGGTACGCCTCGCCGATGTCCTGCAGCTCCAGGTCACCGGCGGCCAGCAGCACCAGCGCCCGCACGGTGTGGTGGGTGCGGCGCACGGTCTCGCGCCGCGCCTTGTGCAGGGCGTTGACGAAGTCGCTGAGGATCTCAGGGGTCAGCTCATCGTCGCCGATGATGGCCCGGCGATTGGCTCGCGAGATGTGGGCGACCGAGGACAGCTCCCAGAGCAGATCCTTGAGCTGCGTGTCCCGCTCGCCGCCGGGGCGGCCCAGGCTCTCCAGGATTCCCGACCGGGCGGACTGCCAGAACCCGGCCGCATCGAGCAGTTCGACGAGGAAGAAATACCCGCCGGCCAGCTGGATCTGTTCGCGCACCTGGCCCAGCAGGTGGGTCTTGCCCGACCCGGCGGGGCCGCGCACCACCACGCCGAGCGGGCTGGAATCGGCTTCGCGCTGGGCATCACCGAACGCCGCCATCACGTCGGCCATCGGCCGGTCGTGAAGTCCGCCGACGTGCAGCGCACCTTGCGAGTGCCAGAGATCGTCGGCGGTGGGTGCCCAGGTCAAGCGCAGGGCGCTGAGTGCTTCGCGGTGTTGCAACTCCATCAGGACTCGATCGCGATCAGGTGCTTGTGCTGATCGCCGATGGTCACGGCGGCGGTGCGGTCGGCGGGGGTGAGCACCTTTTGGTTCTCCTCCGGGATCAGGCTGACGCCGGGTTGTTGGTAGAGGCTGATCAGCGCGGCGTCGACGGTCGCGCGGGCCACGTCGGGAACCTCTTCGCGCAGCCGCAGCAGGCTGACCCAGCCGCCGGGCCGAGCGGCCAGCCGCGTGTATGCCGCGCGCAGCCGGTCCTCCGTGCCGTCGGCGCCGTCGGGCACCCCGGCTGCGGCCTCGTCAGGCGGCAGGAACACCTCGGCGGGCACCAGGTCGGCGTGGTCGAAGTAGCGCCGCAGGGCGCGCAGCAGGGTGTAGAGGGCGCGGCCCTGGCCCAGCGATCGGGGCGGAGTGTCGGCGCCGAACAGCTCCCGGGCCACCGCCCAGCCCGCGTCGGTCAGCTCGTGCACCAGGGGCCGTCCGGCGGTGGTCTCGATCAGGCCGAGACGGTTGAGCCGGTCGCGGGCCGGCTTGTCGAGTTTCGGGCCGAGCCGTTCCAGTTCCGGGTTGGCTACCGGCCGGGACTCGGCCATCAGCACCAGCAGAACTGCCTGCTCGGTGCCGGTCAGCTCGTCGGGGCTCACACTCACCGGGGGTGTCACCTTCCTGCCGGGATCGGCTCGCGCCGGGGCCCGGGCCCGCGCGGATCACCGCGCCGTGCGCCGAGTTCGGGCCCAGCCGTCGAAATGGTCTCGGGGACCAGTTAACCGGATGCCAGTGACCGCTGGGGATCGGCCAGGTGTTGCGGGTCGACCTGGGCCCGTGACCGGATCAGGGTCTTGATGTCGTCGAGCACGTCCCACACGTTGACGTTCATGCCTGCCAGCACCTGGTTCTCCGCCGACAGCCAGAAGGCGACGAACTCGAGCTTGGCGACGTCGCCACGGAACACCACCTGGTGGTACTCGGGGGCGTGGCCGACGTATTCCATGCCGAGGTTGTACTGATCGGTGAAGAAATACGGCAGTTCGGTGTATTCGGCAGGCTTGCCGAGCATGCCCGCCACCGCGGTCGCGGGTTGCTTGAGGGCGTTGGCCCAGTGTTCGGTCCGGATGCGGGCGTCCAGCAGGGGATGCTGGGCGGCGGCGATGTCGCCGACGGCATAGATGTCGGGATCGCTGGTGCGCAGCGCCGCGTCGACCTGCACGCCGCCGTCGGTGATCGTCAGCCCCGCTTGCTCGGCCAGCGTGATGTTGGGCGCGGCGCCGACCGCCACCAACACCGCATCGGCCGCCACGGTCGACCCGTCACCCAGCCGCAGACCGGTCGCGCGCCCGTCGGACACGGTGATCTCCTGCACCGATTCGTTCAGCCGCAGGTCGACACCGTGATCGCGGTGCAGCTGCGCGAAGATCTCGCCGACTTCGGGGCCGAGGGAACCCAGCAGCGGCAGCCGGGCCGATTCGACGACGGTGACGTTGACGCCGCGTTCGCGAGCACCCGCGGCGACCTCAAGGCCGATCCAGCCTGCGCCGACGATGGCCAGCGACGCGCCCTCGGTCAGGATGTCGCGCAACGCCACGGCGTTGTCGATGGTGCGCAGGTAGTGCACGCCGTCGGCATCGCTGCCGGGAATCGGTGGCCGCCGCGCCGCCGATCCGGTGGCCAGCAGCAGCTTGTCGTAGGCGACGGTGCTGTCGTCGGGCAGGGTGACGGTGTGGTCGGCGGGATTGATGGCGGTGATCGTGGTGCCCGGTCTCAGATCGATGTTGTGGTCGCGGTACCAGTCGCCGTCGTGGACGGTGAAATCGGGGAGGGCCTTTTTGCCCGCCAGGAATTCCTTGGACAGCGGCGGGCGCTCGTAGGGCAGCTGGTCCTCGGCGGCGAACAGGGTGATATGCCCGCCAAAGTCGTTGTCCCGCAGCGCTTCAGCGGCTTTGGCCGCGGCCAGGCCGCCCCCGACGATCACGAACGTGGATGACTGTGACGCAGACTGAGTCATGCCTACTCAGCGTACTCGTGCCGCGAGTAACCGCCTGAGGGTTCGGGCATTGCGCACGGCATGACCACCGAGGTCGTTGTTGAAATACACGACGACGCGGTGGCCCTCGGTCTCCCACGTGCGGATCCTCTCGGCCCATTGCCGCAGTTCGTCGTCCGGATAGGAGCCGGCGTACATCATGGTGTCGGCGGGCCCGTGGAGCCGGACGTAGACCAGGTGACTGGTGGCGCGTGGTTCGCACCGCAATCCCGGCCCGCTCATCACGACGTACGCCGCGCCGAACCGCTCAAGCAGTGCGTAGACCGCGGGTTCATGCCAGGACGGGTGTCGTAGTTCCATCGCAGCGGGGATGCGCGGGGGCAGCTGTGAGAGGAATCCGGCGAGCAGCTCGTCGTCACGTTCGAGTGCTGGATGGGTTTGGACCAACAGGGCTTCCGCGCGGTCGCCGAGCGCGGTCCAACAGCGGTCGAACCGCTCGATCCACGGTTCGGGGGAGCGCAGCCGCCGGAAGTGGGTCAGGCCCCGATGTGCTTTGACCGACATGGTGAATCCGACGGGTAGCCGCCGGTTCCATCCGGCGAACGTGGTGTCGCGGGGCCAGCGGTAGAAGCTGGCGTTGAGTTCGACCGTGTCGAATTCCTCGGTGTAGCGGGCCAGCCGGGCCGCCACCGGTGTCCCGGTCGGGTACAGCACGTCGGTCCAGTGGTCGTACGACCAGCCCGACGTGCCGATCCGGATCATGGCCACCCCTGCTCCTCGCGTCCGCAGCCTCCACGTTAGTCACGGGACGTCGGTGTACTGCGGAGCGAACGTGTCGCCCGAGAACGTGAAACCTTTGCCCGTCAGCTCCCGCACGCACGACACGCCGGACGATGGCTGCACGTTGCACCGAAAACCCGCTA
Organism: Mycobacterium dioxanotrophicus; assembly: GCF_002157835.1. NCBI lineage: Bacteria > Bacillati > Actinomycetota > Actinomycetes > Mycobacteriales > Mycobacteriaceae > Mycobacterium > Mycobacterium dioxanotrophicus. Next base: position 3,277,440 of record NZ_CP020809.1, read on the forward strand.
CCGCAAGCACTTTGCCGAACGGCAGCGGCTTGGCGCCGTCGACCGAGAACTCGGGTTCGGCCAGCGCGATGAACCCGGCGTCGTGATCACGGTCGACGGCAACCGCGTTGGGGGCGCTGGTCCCGCCGCTGCCGTCGGGGACGGCGGTCGGCGCACCGGGGACGGAGATGGCCGACAACCCGCTCGCCGACTGGCAGCCCGCCTTGTCGCGGGGCAGGATCGCGCACCGCCAGCGCCCGCTGGGGGTGCTGAAGTAGTAGCCCGTGCGGCCGTTGACCTCGGTGGCGTAGCCCGAGCCGTCGACCAGGTTCGCGGTGCCGTACTGCGGCATGGCCGTCGAGGTGCTTGTGGGGGTTTGCGGGGGTGCCTCCCCGGTGTTGACGACCGTGCCGGACGTACACCCGGCCAGGGCCGCAGCTGCCGCAATCAGGACCGCACAACGTCTCACGACGCGCAACCATAGCCCGGCGGCCTGAACTCGTCTCACGGCGTCATGCAGATATCACCGGCGAACGGCAGCAGCGGCCACAGCGCGGTCTCCACGCCGAACGCCACCAGGTTCGCGCCCGCGGGAAGCCGCGTCAGCAGCGCCTTCTCGATGGCCGCGACCTGCTCGGCGTGAACGAAGCTCCAGCCGAGGCCGACCACGAGATACGGAATGGCCAGCCACATCAGGGTTTCGAGCATCTGCTCGACGCTGACGCGTCGGCCCAGGACCCGGCGGAACATCAGATCAGCGGGCGGCCGGCCCGGGCCCGCCGGCGAACATCGGCCAGCAGCAGGTAGCTGCCGCCCTGCCGGAGGAACACGGGCAGGAATCGGTTGCCGAACGACACCAGCAGGAACAGCCGCTCGAAGAGCACCTGGCGCGCCGGCCCCCAGCCGACACCCAGCGCGTCACGGAACACCGGGGCCAGAAAGCCCGCGGTGAGAAACCGCAGCAACGGTCGGAACGGCACCCGCAGCAGTGGATTCACCATCTTCAGTGCGACCAGGTCGTGCAGGTAGGCGCCGACGACGTCGTCGATGGCCACCTGCCGGCACGCGGCATCCCAGTAGCTGTCGAATTCGACGCGAGTGGCAGGCCACTGGTCCTGCGTGACCTGCAGAGTGGTGCCCAGTGTTGCCGCGGACTGGTAGAACTGCTCGGCCTGCTCGGTGGACATCTCGCCACGCAACAGTTGGTAGGTGTCCTCCAACCCGACGAACAGGCAGGCCGCCACCCACAGCTGCAGGTCCCGGTCGAAGGCGTTGTAGGCCACCGGGCTTGACGGCCCTGACCGCACCTGCCGGTGCGCGACATCGACGGCGGCGCGGAACGCCTTTCGATCGTCGGGGCTGCCCAGGATGGCGACGGCCAGATAACTGAACGTGGTGCGGGCCCGCTTCCACGGATGTTTGAGGAGATTGCCCGAGTCGACCGGGCTTTGCACCACTCCGTACCCGACGCCCGGGCGGGCCAGCTGCATGATGACGTTGGCCGCGCCCGCGGCGAAGGCCCAGAAGTCCATGGCGTCGGCGACACTGACCGGGTAGTCGTCCCACCGGGAGGTGCGGCGTTTCACCGAGATCCGGGTGGCGAGAACGTCGTTGCCCACAGACATGGATGCGGATCCCTTCAGCTCATACAGACGTTGGCGAACAGCAGCACCGGCCACGACACGATGGAACCGAGGAACGACACCACGGCGTCGGTGCGGTCCATGCCGTGCAGGTGCTCCATGTGGGTCGCCGACCATGCCACGCCGATGACCAGGTAGGGGACGGCAAGGATGATCGCGGTGCCGATCCACTCGGCGATCGTCATCTGAAAACCCAAGATCTTGCGTACTGCGGTCAGCATGAAGCGTGTAACCCCCGTCGTCGTGCTCTATGTTAATGGTCATTCTGGCGGGGGCGGGGTAGTTCGGCCAGATTGGCTATGTCATGCGCTGGACTTCGAGCCGTCGGTCAGCTCGGCGTGCAGATCCGCATCCAGCGAAACCCGGATCAGGGCTGCAGCCAGTTTGGCGGTATCGCGCGGCGCGATCTGGCCCAGCGCCGCAGGAGTGTCGGGCAGTCCGAGATCCGCCGCGGCGGCCAGCGCGCGATCGTCGAAATATGGACGTACCCACGGCCAGGTGTCCTGCACTTCGCGCAGGTAGATGTCTGCGCCGGTGTCGCCGATTCCCTTGAACCGCATCAGCAATCGCTTGGCCGCATGAGTGTCGTGCTCGCTCGTGTCGGCGAGCCGGCGCAGATCTCCGCCATACTCGTCGCGCACCGCCGCCGCGATCGCCGACATTCGGGTGGCGGAGCTCTCGTCGTACCGGGCGTAGTGCGCCCGGCCGAACGCCTCGATCATCGTCTGCCGGTCGGCGTCGAGCACCGCCCGCGGCGTGCGCAACCCGCAGCTGAACAATTCGCGGGCGGCCTGCGTAGCGATCTCGGCGTCGATCGGCTTGCTCGCGAGCATGCACATCGCGAGTAGCTCGAACAGCGGCATGGGCTTGTCCCGCAGGTGAATACCGGCTTGTTCGGCGTATGTCGTCCCGGCGGTGTCGAGCAGGCGCCGGACCAGATCGTCTTTGGCCATGCCGTCCGCGTACCCGATGCTGCGTCGCGGAAACCGGGTGTTACTTGGGTGGCAGGCCGCTGGCGAAACCGACGCCGCGCGAAACCCAGCCCTGCAGTTGCCGCTTGGTGCGCACCCCGGCCGCGTCGACGCGCAGCCAGCCGCGCATCTCGCGTCCGCCCATCACCATCAGCTCGACGTGCTCGCGGCTCAGCAACTGCTCGGTGTCCTCCGGCGGCACCCGTACCAGTAGCCCGCCACCGCGGTTGGCCGCGATCGCCATGTTGCCGTTGATCAGGAACGCCAGTCCGCCGAACATACGCTTCTCCTCGACCCCGTGTTCGGCGGCGACGAGTTCACGGATCCGGTCAGCGAGGTCGGGGTCGAAGGCCATGAGGTCGGCTCACTCGTCCGTGGTGTCCTGGGATTCCAGCTCGGCGCGGAACGCGACCTCCCGGGCCAGGTGCCGCGGCCTGCTCCGCAACACGGACCAGGCGATGCCGAGCACGATGAACCACACCGGGGTGACCAGCAGCGCGTGCAGGGTGTCGGCCTTCTGAGTGAAAGCCCACACCAGGAACACGAAGAACGCCAGCACCACCACACACATCGCGATGCCGCCGGGCATCTTGAACTTCGATTCCTCGTGCAGCTGCGGGCGGGTGCGGCGGTAGACGATGTAGCTGGCCAGGATGATCGTCCAGACGAACATGAAGCACAGCGACGAGATGGTGGTGACGATGGTGAACGCCTCGATGATCGAGCCGCCGACGGCCACCATCACCACACCCGACAACAGGAACACCCCGGACAGGAATAGCGCGTTGGCCGGCACGTGGCGCGAGGTGAGTTTGCCGAAGGCCGATGGCGCATCGCCTTCCTGGGCCAGGCCGTAGACCATCCGCGAGGTGGAGTAGATGCCGGAGTTGGCCGACGAGGTCGCCGAGGTGAGCACCACGAAGTTGACCACCGACGCGGCGACGCCCAGGCCGGCGAGGCTGAACATCGCGACGAACGGGCTGCGGTCGGCGCTGATCTCGCGCCACGGGGTGACCGAGATGATGACGGCCAGCGCTGCGACGTAGAACAGCATCACGCGCACCGGGATCGAGTTGATCGCCTTGGGCAGGTTCTTCTCGGGGTTCTTGGCCTCGGCCGCGGTGGTGCCGACCAGTTCGATGCCGACGAACGCGAACGTGGCGATCTGAAAGCCGGCCACGAATCCCATTGGGCCGGTGGGGAAGAAGCCGCCGTCATTCCACAGGTTGGCGAAGCTGGCATGGGCTCCGCCCGGGGCTTCGAAGCTGGTGAACACCATCACCAGACCCACCACGATGAGAGCGCCGATCGCGACGATCTTGATCAACGCGAACCAGAATTCGGTTTCCCCGAACGCCCGCACCGTGGGCAGGTTCAACCCGATCAGCACGCCGACGGTCACCAAGGCCGGGATCCACAGCGGCAGATGCGGCCACCAGTAGGTGACGTAGCCCGAGATCGCGACCACGTCGGCAACGCCGGTGACGATCCAGCAGAACCAGTACGTCCAGCCGGTGAAGAAACCGGCCCACGGACCGAGCAGGTCAGCGGCGAAATCCGCGAACGACTTGTAGTGCAGGTTCGACAGCAGCAGCTCGCCCATCGCCCGCATGACGAAGAAGAGCATGAAGCCGATGATCATGTACACGAAGATCACCGACGGGCCCGCCAGCGAGACGGTCTTGCCCGAGCCCATGAACAACCCGGTGCCGATCGCCCCGCCGATCGCGATGAGCTGGATGTGCCGGTTGGGCAGCTGACGGGAGAGGTGCCGCTCGCCCGTAGAGGTATCTGACGTCACATCCCGAGGATTGCAGACCTCCGCGCGAGACTGCGCTGAGGGTCGTTGCACGTGCGCGTTCACAACCCTCAGCGCAGTCTCGTCGTCAGGCCGCCGCCGTCGCGAGCTGTTCAGCCGGCTCCAGCGCCTGGGCGATGATGTCGGCGACGTCGGTCATCGGCTTGACCTCCAACGCCTCCAACACCTCCGCGGGCACGTCGTCGAGATCGGGCTCGTTGCGAATCGGGATGAAGACCGTCTTGAGCCCGGCCCGTTGCGCCGCAAGCAGTTTCTGCTTGACGCCGCCGATGGGCAGCACCCGCCCGTTCAGCGTGACCTCGCCGGTCATGCCGACGTCGCCGCGCACTTGGCGCCCGGTGGCCATCGACACCAGTGCCGTGACCATCGTGACGCCGGCCGACGGGCCGTCCTTGGGCACCGCGCCCGCGGGCACGTGCACGTGAATCTGCCGATCCAGTGCCTTCGGGTCGACGCCCAACTGGTCGGCGTGTGCCCGCACGTAGGACAGCGCGATCTGCGCCGACTCCTTCATCACATCACCCAGCTGACCGGTCAGCTTGAGCCCCGGCTCCCCATCGTTGGCGTTGGCCTCGATGTAGAGCACGTCGCCGCCCAGACCTGTGACGGCCAGACCGGTCGCCACCCCCGGCACCGCGGTGCGCTCGGTGGATTCCGGCGTGAACCGCGGACGGCCCAGGTAGTCAACGAGATCCGGCTCATCAATGATGACGTTCACGATTCCGCCGTCGTCGAGTTTCGTGGTGACCTTGCGCAACGCCTTGGCCAGCAACCGCTCGAACTGCCGCACGCCCGGCTCGCGGGTGTAGTCCGCGGCGATCTTGCGCAGGGCGGCGTCGGTCACCGACACCTCCTCGGCCGTCAGGGCCGCGCGTTCGGCCTGCCGGGGGAGCAGGTAGTCGCGTGCGATGGCGACCTTGTCGTCCTCGGTGTAGCCATCGAGCTGGATCAGCTCCATGCGGTCCAGCAGGGCGGACGGGATGTTCTCGATGACGTTGGCCGTCGCCAGGAACACCACGTCGGACAGGTCCAGGTCCAGCTCCAGGTAGTGGTCGCGGAACGTGTGGTTCTGCGCGGGGTCCAGCACCTCCAGCAGCGCGGCCGACGGATCGCCCCGGTAGTCGGAGCCCACCTTGTCGATCTCGTCCAGCAGCACAACGGGATTCATCGAACCTGCCTCGCCGATGGCCCGCACGATACGGCCGGGCAGCGCGCCGACGTAGGTGCGGCGGTGGCCACGGATCTCGGCTTCGTCACGCACGCCGCCGAGGGCGACCCGCACGAACTTGCGGCCCAGCGCGCGGGCAACGGACTCACCCAGCGACGTCTTGCCGACCCCGGGCGGGCCGGCCAGCACCATCACGGCACCCGAACCACGTCCGCCGACGACGGCCATGCCGCGCTGGGCGCGACGGGCCCGCACGGCCAGGTATTCAACGATGCGGTCCTTGACGTCGTCGAGCCCGTGGTGATCGGCGTCCAGAATTTCGCGGGCCCCCTTGAGGTCCGTCGAATCCTCGGTCCTGACGTTCCACGGCAGGTCCAGCACGGTATCGAGCCAGGTGCGGATCCAGCCACCCTCGGGGCTCTGTTCGCTGGCGCGCTCGAGCTTGCCGACCTCACGCAGCGCGGCCTCGCGCACCTTTTCGGGCAGGTCGGCGGCTTCGACACGGGCCCGGTAGTCATCGGACCCTTCGGGCTCGCCTTCACCCAGTTCCTTGCGGATGGCGGCCAGCTGCTGGCGCAGCAGGAATTCCTTCTGCTGCTTGTCCATGCCCGAGCGGACATCCTCGGCGATCTTGTCGTTGACCTCGACCTCGGCCAGGTGCTCGCTGGTCCAGTCGATCAGGACCCGCAGCCGCTCGGCCACGTCGGCGGTTTCCAGCAGCTGACGCTTCTGGACGTCGGTCAGGTACGACGCGTAACCGGCGGTGTCGGCCAGCGCCGAGGGGTCGGTGATCTTGTTGACCACGTCGACGATCTGCCAGGCCTCACGGCGTTGCAGCATCGCCAGCAGCAGCTTCTTGTATTCGGCGGCCAGCGCGAATGTCGACTCGTTCGCCGGATCTTCACCGACCTCCTCGACGAAAACCCACAGCGCGGCGCCGGGTCCGGTGGTGCCGGATCCGATGTGGGCGCGCCGTTCACCGCGGACGACGGCGGCGGCGCCGCCCCCGGGTACACGGCCCACCTGCACGATCGACGCGATCACGCCGTGGGTCGGGTAGCGGTCGTCCAGGCGTGGCGCGATCAGCAGTTTGCCGGATTCGCTCGCTTGAGCTGCATCGACAGCCGCACGGGCAGCGTCGTCGAGCCCGATCGGCACCACCATGCCCGGCAGCAGGATCGGTTCTTGGACGAACAACACCGGCACAGATATTTGTTCGGACATCAAACCTCCAAAGTTCAGTCTGATGCGCTCAACTCTGTCAGGCGCTGGTTTGTTCCCGGAGGTGGTCCCATTTGGCCCTGGCCCGCTTGGCCATCACGACCGTCACCACCATCAGCACGGCCGTGAACGCCAGCGATACGACCGTGTTCACACCGTTCGCGACGTCGACGGACAGCGAAAAGATGATCGCCAAACTGATCAGCGTCCCGAGCAGCAATCCGATGCCCCACATCGCTGAGAGCGAAACGTTGACGCGCCTCTTGAACTCCGCCTCGCCGGGGTCGGGGTTCTCCCCGGAGATGACCCGGACCCGCTCGGCGACGATCTGGGTCAGCGGTGTGCCGATGAAGCAGCTGCCCAGGAACACGACCGCACCGATGCCCCCGACGAGGGTGTTGCCGACCATGAGCATTCGGGCATCCGAGGTAGCCAGGCCGACCGCGAGGCTCAGGCCGAAGTTCAGCATCAGGTAGCCCGCGAACGGATCGAGGCGGCGGGCCTTGATCGCGTCGTATGACACCTTGATCCCCGCGAGCACGGTGGCCGTCAGCAGTGCGACGTATTCCGACACTCCTGCGGCGCGCAGCCCGTAGTAGGCGAGCAGGGGTGGGGCGACATCGAGCAGGATGCCCCGCATCACGGGGCGCAGTGAGTGATCTTGGCTCACCATCGTGAAGATATGGGCATTTCCTGTGAATGCCCTGTGGGCGTTGGTCGACCCGCTGACGCACTCGGCCGGGACAGGCGTGCCTGTCCCGGCCGAGTGCTCATCCGATGGCTAGCAGGGATCTCCCGGCGGGGTGAAGTAGGGGACACCTTCGACTGTGTAGCAGGGGATTTCGCCTGGTACGTACGGAACGTGGGCTGCGGCGATGGCCGCGCCGGTGGCGACGTCACCGGCGATGTTGGTGCAGCCACCGGCAGAGAAGTGGCGGCCTCCGGCACCTGCGCAGACATCCGCGCTCGCGCTCGGGGCGACCACCAGTGGGGCACCGGCAAGAGTTGCGCCCGTGACGGCCGCGGCCGCCAGTAGCGTTACTGTGCGCTTCTTCATCGGTTATCTCCTTGTGAATGTGGATATTTGAGCCTGGCCGCGCTGCGGCGGTCAGGCGACCTTCGTGACGGCCGGTGGCTTCCAGGTGCCGTCGATGATCGACGGCGGAGTTTCCTTGGGCCAGTACAGACGCAGCATGAGATTGAACTTGCCTGCCGGTGCGGGCAGCCAGTTGGCTTCCTTGTCCGGTCCCGGATTGTCGTGCTGCAGGTAGAGGTCCACCGACCCGTCAGGGTTGGGAACAAAGGTGTTTCGCTGGCTCAGGGTGTAGCGGTTGAGCGGATTGTCGACGAAGAAGTAGCCCTCGTCGTACATGGTCAACGACCAGAAGCCCTCGACGGGCGGGAACTGGCCCTTGTCGAAATGCAGTGTGTACCTGTTGGAGCCGTCGTAGGGCTGGCCACTGGTGTCGGCTTCCGACGTGGGGTACACCGCGTCCTGCGGCCGGTTTGCGCCGAGACCGATGTAGGTGATCATCGCGCGCTGCAGGTAGTCGGTGCCGTACTGACCGGTCTGCGTGGTGAACCGCCAGCCGTTGATGGCGTCGGTCGCGGTGAAGCGGGCCAAGATCTTCTCGACGCCCTCTTTGGGGACCGACTGCAGGGCGGCGGCGACGTCAGGGCCGAGCTTGTTGATGTCGAACTTCTCGCCGGGCACGATGCCGATCTGGGCCATCTTGTCCACGATCGGCCGGTCGGCAGCTGTCGGCGGGTTGTCCTTCATCAACGTGGCCATCAGGTCGAAGAACGCTTCGGTGCTCATGTTGTTGACCTGGTCACGGACCGGTGTCTTCATGTCGATGGTGGGATCGACCGTGCCTGCCGGCGGGGTGTAGGGCTTGCCGTACGAGCTCAATGGCACCAGCGAGATCTCGTCCTGCATCTTGTGGACGGCGGCATAATCCTGCGGTGTGCCATCGCAGTAGATGCGGCCCAGCAGCCACACCGTCGAGGTCGGTGACTTGTACTCTTTCACCCCGGCGGGCAGCGTGCCCTTCCAGCCTGGACCGGTGATGGCGTAGGTCTGCGGGCCGGTGCCGGTGGTGCGTTTCCCGGGGACCTCGAAGACGTTGGTGTAGCCGTCGAGCATCGGGAACAGGTAGTAGCGGTCGTGAGCGTCGGGCAGACTCAGCACCCACGGCTCGTTCTTGACGTCGATGAAGCCGTTCGTGTACAGGGTGTCGGCGTTGGGCGCGGTGACATCGCGGAATTGCGCGTTCGGGTATTCCCGCATCCGCATCAACTGGCCCATGGGTGCGCGCGTGCCGCCCACGTTCTCGACGTTGGTCATCACTCGCCGGGTCATCTCAACGGTCACAAGGGAATACCCGTAGACATAGGCATCCAGCGCGATGGCTTTGGCCTCGTCGGGTGTGAGTTGGCCCGAGGTGGGCTTGTCGGGGTTGTCGGATTTGTCGGACGACGACGGTGAACACGCCGTCGTCGCGACCATGAGCACCGAAGTGCCCAGGGCGGCCAGCCAATAGGCCAGCCGCCGGTATCTCCCGGTCACGAAAACTTGTTCCTCTCTTCAGGGTTCGCCATGTCTATCTGAGTTTGCTGTCGTCTCGTTACAGCTTGGGATACGGAGATGTTCGTGTCATGAAATGGTTGCTGTGCGGACGTGGTGTCGCCAACCTGTTGCAGGACGGCGCAATTGATGACCCCGCTGTCGCCGGTGGCGGCAGCGGGGCAGGCGGGTTCGTCGGTCTAGGTGTAGGCGACGTGCACGCGGTGGATGCGCCCTTCGAACGGGAACGGCGCACGTTCGCGGTAGTCCAGCGACACCGGTGAGCCGAGGCAGGTGCCGATGTCGAGGCAGTCGTTGGCGGTGAACAGCAACGGCGCGCTGATCGGAACCTGTCCAGCGGCGATCGTCTCACCGTCGCGTGCGACGGTGACGTCGAGTGGGCCGGCCGGGCGTGGCTCGGCGTACTGGGTGGTGACCGTGATGGTCGCGCGTCCCGGCGGCACCTTGTCTGCCGTGCGGATCTTGGTGCGCGACAAGATGAACAGGTTGTACTCGTAGCAGAGGTAGCCCTCGTCGAGATACAGGGTCAACCCGCCCGCCGCGGCGCCGAGTGCGTACAGCACGCCGTTGGCGTTGGCGGGTATGTCCGCGTCGATGGTGACGACGTTGTTCTTGTTGCCCAGGGCGGGAGCACAGAACTCGGGCATGCGTACGGTGTCGCCCGAGAAATCCCATTCTGTGTACGGTGGGGCGATGCGCAGTTCGGGGTGGTAGACCGGCACCCACAGGCCACCGCCGATGGGCAGCACCGCATTACGGGCAGCCTCGACCATGAACATCTCTCGCATCTGCGCCAGCTTCTCGGGCATCTGGTCGGCGAGATCGTGTGCCTGTGACCAGTCTTCGTCGAGGTGGTACAGCTCCCACGTGTCGTTGTCGGGGGTCCAGGTGGCGATACCCGGCGGCTGGCCGGGCACCCACGGCAGCCGGGGACCGCGGGCCGAGGCCATCCACCCGTCGTGATAGATGCCCCGACTGCCCATGACTTCGAAATACTGGGTCTTCTTGCCGCCGGGCGCATTTCGGTCGGCCAGGGTGCGGGCGAAACTCGCACCGGCGAGCGGCATCTGCGGCTCGCCGTTGACCACCCGCGGCGGCTCGATGCCGACGACGTCGTAGATGGTCGGCACGACATCGTTGCAGTGCAGGAACACATCGCGGGGCGCGGCCTCGGCCGTGACCTTGGCCGGCCAGCGCACCGCCATCGGGTTGCGGGTGCCACCGAGGTGCGATGCGAGCAGTTTCATTCCCTTGTAGGGGGTGCTGCCCGCCCACGCCCACGCCGCGTGGTACTGGTTGTCGACCAGCGGCGAACCGAGGACATCCAGGCCGCCGAGTTCGTCCAGGGCGTCGATGTGCTGACGGACGGTGGTGGGAATTCCGTTCTGCGCCAAGAGTTCCGCAATGGTGCCGTTCTGGCCTTCTCCCGACGAACCGTTGTCACCCCAGATGTAGAAGAACAGGGTGTTGTCGGCGTAGCCCAGCGCTTCGAGCTCATCGGCGATCCGGCCGACCTGGACGTCGACATGCTCGGCGTAGCCGGCAGCGACCTCCATCAGACGGCGCTGGAACGGCTTCTCGTCCTCGGGGATGTCATCCCAGGCCGCCATGGCGTCATCACGCGGGGTCAACTCGCAGTCCTGCGGGATCCACCCCTTGTCCTTGGCACGTTCGAATACGCGCTGCCGGTAGGCGTCCCACCCGTCGTCGAACTTGCCCGCGTACTTGTCCGCCCACTCCTTCATGATGTGGTGTGGTCCGTGCAGGCAGCCGCTGGCCCAGTACATGAAGAACGGCTTGTCGGCGTTGAAAGCCTTGTGCCGGTGCAGCCAGGAGATCGCGTCGTCGGCGAGGTCCTCGGACAGGTGGTAGCCCTCTTCGGGCGTCTTGGGCGGGGCGACGACGGTCGTGTTGCGCACCAGGTTCGGCTCGTACTGCGAGGCCTCACCGGCGAGGAAGCCGTAGAAGTATTCGAAGCCCAGGCCGGTGGGCCAGTTGTCGAACGGTCCGGCGGCGGTGGTCTCCTCGGCTGGGGTGTTGTGCCACTTGCCGAACGCAGAGGTTGCGTAGCCGTACTGCTTGAGCACCTCGGCGACTGTCGCGCTGGACCGCGGGATCTTGCCGGCGTAACCGTCCCAGTCATTGGCCAGTTCGGCGATCTGGCCGTTACCGATCTCGTGATGGTTGCGGCCGGTCAGCAACGATGCCCGCGTCGGCGAGCACATGGCCGTGGTGTGAAAGCGGTTGTAGGAGACGCCTTCGCCGCAGATCCGGTCCAGCGTCGCGGTGGTCACCTCACCGCCGAACGTCGACGGCAAACCGGGGCCGGCGTCATCGATGAGGACGATGACGACGTTGGGCGAGTTCTCGTGCAGACGCTTGGGCGCCGGGCGCGGACTGTACGTCGACTCCTGCAACGTGCGGCCCGCAGTGCTGCCCGACCCGACGGGCGGAAACGGCAAAACCCCGCCTCCGGGTAGAACCGGCGCCACCAACTGATCACCCTGCACGTCAGACACCGTGCCCCTCTCCTCGATAGGAACCTTGGTCTGTGCAGCCGGCCACCGATGGGGCAAGCCGCGCAGCCGACTCATCCCGACCCGGGCATCTACTGTGCAGCAAACCCGAGCCTTCCGTCTTGACATTCCAGGACAAATCTTTGACAGTCTGGGACATGGCTGTGATTCGTGGGACCGCGCTCACGAACTTTCATCAGCTTGTTACCGAACTGGGCGGAAACAGTCGCACTTTCGTAGCCGCCGCGCACATTCCCTACGACGATGTCGGTCGCCACGACCGGTTCATCTCGCTACCCAACGGGGCCGGGATGCTCGAAGATACTGCCGCCGCCCTCGACACCCCTGATTTCGGGCGGCGGTTGGCGCTCCGCCAAGGCATCGAGATTCTCGGGCCGGTCGGGCTCGCGGGACGCAACGCGGGGACTGTCGCCGAGGCCTTCCTGATTTTCGACAAGTTCATGGCGGCCTACGGCCCGTCGATCACCGCACGGGTGACCACGCACCTCGACCCGGAACTGCGGCGTTTCGAGTTCGAATACCTGCTCGACCCATCACCGCCGCAAGCGCAGGCCATCGAACTCTCGTTGGGAGTCACCCTGCGGGTCCTTCGCCTGTTCCTCGGCGCGGACTACCGGCCCGTCGCGGTGCATCTGCCGCATCCTGCGCTGACGCCTGCCGATGACTACCAGAGCTATTTCGGCTGTCCGCCGAGCTTCGGCGAACCGGTCGCGGGGTTCACGCTGCGCACGTCCGACCTGCAACGCCCTCTTCCGACCGATCACGTGGCCCACCAGACCGCGGTCGACTACCTCGCCCAGGTCATCGGCGAGTTCGGTCCGGCCACCAGCCAGTTGGTGCGCACCCTGGTGCGGCAATTACTGCCGACCGGCGCGGTCGGGCTGGCCGACATCGCCCGCCACATCGGGGTTCACCCCAAAACCCTGCAGCGGCGGCTGGCCGCCGAGAAGGCGACGTTCGGCGATCTCGTCGACCAGGTGCGCCGCGAGACCGCTCAGCGTCTTCTGCTCGATACCGACCTCAGCCTCGATCAGTTGTGCCGGCAGCTGGGCTACGCCGAGCAGAGTGTGCTCACCCGGTCGTGCAAACGCTGGTTCGATATGACGCCCACCGCCTATCGCAACACGCGGGTGTCGTCGTCACGACGACGGCCGCTTGAGCAGCAGCACTGATGGTGGCGCCAATTCCGATTGGTATACGCGGATTGCCGAACCGGGAGGCATCGTCCGTCATCGCAGGAATCCCTCGGTAGATGGGTGTCGCAGCAGGTCGACGGACGCGTCGTAACGCCGGTACCGCGCGGGAAGACGCAAAGACGGGTATCCCCGAGATCGACGAAAGCTATTGATACACGGGAAAATATCAGCTTCCGCGGTCGACGAGGTCGAACACCTCGACCGCGTGCGAAAACGGCTGCGGCGTCACGCCGGCCGGGCCGAACGGGTGGTCGAGGGAGAAGATGACGTAGAGCAGCAGTGCCAGTAGCACGGTCACGGTGCTGACCAGGAGCATGTGGTAGCGGTCGTTCGACAGCCGCATGAAGCTGGTCAACGTGATCAACACGAGGCCGCCGAAGATCAAGGCGCACCACAGGAGTCGTGGGACGCGGCGCTGGGCGTCGAGGATGCGGGCGCTGCGGTCGGATGCCAGATTGGTCAACTCGCCGAGGAACGGCTGGTTGATCGGAGGCGCTGCGGCGCCGGATGTTTGGGTGCCGACGATGCGGTACAGCTGGGTCAGTGCGGCACGGCCGTTGTTGGTGATGTCGCCGAATTCGGCCTTGCCCCATTCGGGTCCCTGCGTGGCCGCGGCGTAGTTGCGGAGCTGCTCACGTGCCTGAGATTGTTCGGGTTGTGGCATCGCGACGGTTTGGCGGTACAGCGTTGTCAGGGTCGCTGCTTCGTTGGAAACGTTGGTCTCGGCGGTGAGGTACTGCTGCCAGCCGACGACGACGGTGAAGCCCAGCAGGGCTCCGTATACGAGGCCCACGACGGTGAGGAATGGCGAGAGCACCGAGTTGTGCTGTGGATCCGTGTCCACGATGCGGCGAGCCAGCAGCACGCTGCCGACCGCGACGCCGATTGCCACGATGACGACACCGGCCAACAGGAGCCAGGCGCCGACGATGCCGAGATCACCCATAAGTGAACAAGCATGCAGCACCCGTGGCGACGCTGCCAACGGTGCGGTGACGTCAACGCTAAAATCGTTGTCTCCGTTAATATTCGGCTGTGCCTGGCAGTGTGTTGGCGACTTTGCCAAAGCGCGGGCAACGTCGGCGGCTGTGTGTTAGCTTTCGCCCGCCAGTACCGTCAGTCGGGGCTCGCATATGAGGAGTCTGCCGTGAAACTACGAGATTTCGTGGCTGCCGCAGCCATCGCAGGCGCATTGGGATCCGGTGCCGTCATGATCGGCGCCCCCGCAGCCCACGCCGATCATCCACTGTGGGACTGCGGTGGATATCCCGCCGACATCTGTGCGAACTTCCCGTGGAACGCGCACGCCGGCGACGTCGGTTGGGGCGGTGACGGTCCGCCGCCCGCCGAGTTCAACGAGGGCCGATTCGCCGGGTGCGACTGGAACTGGTGGTGTGTCCGCGATCGCATCCGCGACGACAACTGACGCCGGCCGCTGCTCGGCCGGACCGGCTCACAGCACAGCGTCGAGCATCGGTGAGCCGCTGTGTGCCGAGGCGGGAGAGTTGATGCGGTAACCGAAGCCGCGGACCGTCTGAATGGTGTTGGTGCCGAACGGAAGGTCGATCTTGCGGCGCAGGTATCCGATGTAGATCTCAACGGTGTTGTCGCCACCGGTCTGGTTGGCCCAGACGTTCTGCCGGATCTCCGATTTGGTGACGACGGCATCCTTGTTGCGCATCAGGAACTCGAGCAGACCGTATTCGCGCGGTGTCAGGTCGATCGCCGTGGATTCGCGTTCGACTATCCGTCGCGCCGGATCGAGTGACAGGCTGCCCGCAGTCAGGACCACGGGTCGGCGTGGCGCACCACGACGGATCAGTGCCCGCAGGCGCGCCACCAGAATGATGAACGAGAACGGCTTTGTCAGGTAGTCGTCGGCACCCAGGTCGAAGGCCTTGACCTGAGCGTCGTCCTCGTCCTTGGCCGTCAGTACCAGAACCGGCGTCCACACCTGCTGCGCGCGCATGCGCCGCAGCATCTCGTAGCCGTCGAGGCCGGGCAGCATGATGTCGAGGATGACGGCGTCGTATTCGTGGGCCGTCGCCTCACTCAGCCCCTCGGTCCCGGTGCTCGCGTGCACCACGACGTAACCCTCGGCTTGCAGGCCTCTGCACAAGGCACCGGCGAGCCTTTGCTCGTCCTCGACGATCAGGACCTTCATACTCGTGGCTTTCCGTTGCAGGGCCGGTTGGCGATCCCTTGAAGAAATCGGTGCCTATCAGAGTGACAAGTAACCGCTGTGAGAACGCTGAGTTTTCACGACCGCAACCGCGCTTCGCCGGGGACGGGCGACGCGGGCCGAGAAACTCGTTTCCCTGCGTGCGGTGCTCACACCTACTCTGGTTAGCCGCACAAACCAACTACAGGGGAGGGACATGACGACGGGCCCGAGCACCGGGACGACCACGACGCGACCGCGTGCCCAGTCGAGCGCGAACGTCATCATCGGGCTGCTCGTCGGCTCCGCGTTCGTGATGATCCTCAACGAGACGATCATGAGCGTCGCGTTGCCCGCCCTGATCGTCGACCTGAATATCGCTGCCAGCACGGCGCAATGGCTCACCAGCGGCTTCCTGCTGACCATGGCCGTCGTCATCCCCATGTCGGGATCGCTGCTGCAGCGCTTCCCGGTGCGGGGGATCTACCTGGCGTCGATGACGCTGTTCTGTGCCGGCACGCTGGTGGCCGCCCTGGCGCCCGGTTTCGCGGTCCTGCTGGCAGGACGGATCGTGCAGGCCTGCGGTACCGCCGTGATGATGCCGTTGCTGATGACGACGGTCATGACCTTGATTCCGGCCGACCGGCGCGGGCAGATGATGGGCACCATCTCGATCGTCATCGCGGTCGCGCCGGCAATCGGTCCTACGCTCTCGGGTTTCATCCTGGGCTCACTCGACTGGCGCTGGATGTTCTGGATCGTGCTGCCCATCGCGTTGGTCGCGCTGACGGCGGGTCTCACGTGGCTGCGGGTCGACGATGAGCGGCAGGAACCGACCCCGATCGATGCGATCTCCGTGCCGTTGTCCGCGATCGCGTTCGCGGGCTTGGTGTTCGGGCTCTCGCTGCTCGGTGAATCCGCCCATGGTCGCCAAGGGGTACCGGCGTGGTTGCCGATGACGGTCGGTGCGGTGGCGATGGTGCTCTTCGGTGCCCGGCAGGTGCAGTTGCAGCGCCGCGACCGCGCATTTCTGGATCTGCGGCCGTTCACCTACCGGCGGTTCTCGGTGTCGCTGGGTCTGGTGATCCTCGGCTTCATGGGGTTGTTCGGCGCGATCATCATGGTGCCGCTCTACGTACAGGATGTGTTGCGACAGAGTGCGTTGGTAGCCGGTTTGGCGACGCTGCCGGGCGGGTTGCTGATGGGACTGGCGGGCCCGCTGGTGGGACGGGCCTACGACCGCCACGGCGCCCGGGTGCTTGTGGTGCCGGGATCGCTGATGCTGTGTGCGTCGCTGTGGGGGTTCACCACGCTCTCGGCGGTATCACCGGTCTGGCAGCTGGTCGTCCTCCAGACGATCATGATGGTCGGGCTGTCGATGATGTTCACGCCGTTGATGACGGACGCGCTCGGGGTCCTGCCCGACCGGTTCTACTCGCACGGCAGCGCCATCCTCACCACACTGCAGCAGGTCGCGGGCGCGGCGGGGACCGCGTTGTTCGTCACGGTCATGACCAAGGCGTCGCAGTCGGGCGGGGCGCCGGATTTGCCTGGTGTGCACGCGGCGTTCACGGTCGCCGCGATGATCAGCGTCATCGCCGTCGTCGCGGCGTTCTTCACCGCGGCTCGGCCCAGCCCGGCGGGCGGTACCCCGACGCACTGACCCCGGCCGCGCCGTCAGGGCGCGGGGTGGGGACAGGTTTCGTAGGCGGTGCGCAGGGCCTGCTCGGCCGGTGGCGACTGGTAGACGAGAGTGTCGCGGTCGGTGCAGCCGCCGACGGTGATGGCAATGGGTCCGGTGGCGCGTCCGTCACCGTTGACATGACCTTGGATCTGGTCGCTGCTGGTGTAGAACACGGGCGCGGGGAGTGCCCGCAATAGCGGTAACTGCTGCCGCGCGAGTGCCGCGGCCGCGGCTGGATCGTGGGAGCGGGTCTGGGCGGCGATCCACACCGGTGCGGCGACGCGCCCGTTGATGGTCAGCTGACTGGTGTGCGGGATGGTCTGCTCGGCGTTGACCTGGCGCCAGACATCTAGCTCGGCGGCGCTGGGGTAGCGTCGCGTGGTCTTGATGTCGGCAGGGTGCTGGCTTCCGGTGCTGATGGTCCACGTGAGGCCGGCCAGTTGGGGGAACCTGTCGGCCAGGGTCGCGGCGGCCGCGGCGGCGTCGGTGTAGTCCGCGTCGTCGGGCAACTGGAGCTTGGCGACGTTGGCATGCCCGGCATCACGGATGGGGGACTGGTTGCCGGGGTGAGTGATGGTGGCGCGCAATCTGGTCGTGGCGGCGGGGAACTGTGCTCGCAGAGCGACCCAGTCGCGCGCTTGGCTGATGATCTGCTGGTCGTTGACGATGGGTAGTTCGCCGCCGTCCACGGCGAACCGGTTCCAGCCGCTGGTGACGTCGAGTTCCGAGCGGTAGCCGGTGTAGTCGACGAGGTGGAGGTCTTGCAGGTAGCGGGCGGTGACGGCGGCCAGTTGCGCCGCAGTGATGTCCGGGGCGGGTTCGACCGTGACGGTGAACGACACCCACCCTTGCGCGGGACGGTTGGTCACCCGGCTGCTGACCGCGTGCACCCCGGGCATCTGGCCGAGGATGTTCGCCAGCCGGGTGACGTCTGCGCGCCGGTCGGGAGGTGCACCCTGGCAGGCCGTCACGAGAACGGCGACGATCAAGGCCACCACGGCCACCCGGCTGATCACGCCGGTGAGGTTCGATAACCGAATGCCGGTGAGCGTCACTGTCGCGGTCCTTCCGCATTCCATCCCGCCGCAGGGAGCCTCGATTGTCCGACGGTGCGATCCTTGCACAAGGCAACTGTATGGATGCTGTCGGTCGGGTGCGACTCGCTGCGGCCCGTGTCGATTCGATTGCGGCCCAACGTTGTCGGTTCACCGCTCAGAAGGCGTAGTGCGGCAGCGGAAAGTCGTCGCGCAACTGCCGTCGGATCAGCCAGTCGCCGACATGCCGCTGCGAGAGCATCTTGCTCATCCGATTGCGCGCCCATACGCCCGGCGCTGTTCGCGGTGCGAAGGCGGATGCGAATCGTTGCGCGGCTCGTTGCTTGCGTTCGATGAACGGCCGCAGCATCCGTTGGTGGCGGTCGAAGGCGGCGCGGAAATCGGTACCCGCACGGTGCAATTCGCCGGCAAGCAGGTACGCCTCGAGCATCGCCAGCCCGGTACCCTCGCCGGCCAACAGCGACACCGCGGCCGCGGCATCGCCGATCAGCATGACCCGGCCCTTCGACCAGCGGTCCATCCAGATCTGGCTCACCCGGTCGAAATAGACGTCCTCGGCGCGGTCCAGCGCCTCGAGGATCTGCGGACATTCCCAGCCGGCATCGCCGAACACGTTGTGCAGCAACGATTTCACCTCGTCCATTCCGGCCGGGTCGGTGCCGTTCAGCTGGTCGGTGGTGCAGATGAACAAGAACATCGTGCGGTCGTCACGCATCGCGAACCGACTCGCCATGCGTCCCGGCAGACCGTAGGACACGTAGACGAGCTCGTCGCGCGGTCGATACCCGCGGGTCTCGAAGGCGGCGACGCGGTAGCCGAGATCTCGCTCGAACGTCGCATCCGGGCCGAACGCGAGGCGTCGCACCGGGGAATGCAACCCGCCGGCGCCGATCACCAGGTCGAACCGGCGGGACCCGCCGTTCTGGAGTTCGACCTGCACGCCGGAATCGTCGGGGTGGATCGCGGTGATGCTGTCGCCGAACACCGTTTCCACGTCGTCGGCGACGGTGCCGTAGATCATCGCCGCCAGATCTCCGCGGGGCAGGCTGGTGAATCTGCCGCCCAGCACCCGGTGGAAGCCATCGGTCGGGAATCCGCCGACCCTACGTCCGCGGGTGTCGACCAGTCGCACCTCGCCGACCTGGTAGCCCGTCGCGTCGAGTTGGGCGGCCAGGCCCATGCGCTCGGCGATGTCGTATCCCTCACCCCAGAAGTCGATGACATAGCCGCCGGTGCGCAGCTGTGGTGAGCGCTCGATCAGGCTCGGTTCGTGTCCACTCCGGCACAGCCAGTAGGCCAACGTCGGGCCGGCGATGCCTGCTCCACTGATCGCGACTTTCATCCGGCATCCGCCTCCTCGCCGCACATCAATATGGAACTAACATACCGTCATGGGCATCGAAGTACCATATGAGGCGACAGGTAGACGTCGCCAGAAGGCGCGCACCCGTACCGCACTCGTCGCGGCGACTCGGGAACTGCTCGCGCAAGGTCTGCTGCCCACGGTCGAAGACGCCGCTCACGCTGCCGACATTTCCCGGACCACCGCCTATCGCTATTTCCCCAACCAGCGCTGCCTGCTGGCCGCGGTGCACCCGGAGATCGACGCCACCTCGCTGCTGCCCGACCCTGCGCCCGACGACCCGCACCGCCGGTTGGACCTTGTCATGCGGGAATCCGTGCGCATCACGACGACGTGGGAACCCGAACTGCGGACCTCGCTGCGTCTGTCCCTCGAACCCGGCAACGCGGAGCTGCCCGTGCTACGCCGCGGCCACGCAGTCGCCTGGATCGAGGACGCGCTGGCCCCGCTGCGGTCGACTCATCCCCATGTCGACATCCACCGGTTGGCCATCGCGATCCGTGCGGCCACCGGCATCGAATCGTTCGTCTGGCTCGTTGACGTGGCCGGCGTAACTCGCCAGGATGCCGCTGAAATGCTGTGTGGGACAGCGCAAGCGATTCTGAGCAGCGCCCTGGCCGCGTCCGGGGGAATGTTTCGGGGCGCCGGCTCGTCGTAGGAGAGATGAGTAGAGCAGTGCAATTCGATGAATACGGCGGGGTCGACGTGCTGCAGGTTCGTGACGTGCCCCGCCCCGTCCCGGCCGATGGCGAGGTGCTCGTCGAGGTCAAGGCGGGCGGTCTCTAGCGGTTCAACTGTTGTTGTTGTGTTTTCCAGCTGGACGACACGGTGCATCGGGGTTTGTGGCGTTATTGTCCGCTGGTGTCAGGGGAGGCGTGGTGGCAGGTATTTTGGGCCGAATCTGGTTGTTGGTGGGGTAATTTCGCCGCTGATCCTGTTGTGCAGGGTGTGCCGGGCCTGGCGGAGGTGGTGCGCCGGAACGGTACTCGTGCTGGTCAGCCGTTTTTGGTGCGGTCCGATGGGGTGTATCCGGTTACGGTGAATGCCTTCTTGGCGTCTGCGCGGATGCGAGGTTGCGCGGAGGGTACTCGGCGCAAGTATGCGATTCAGTTGTCGATTT
Organism: Mycobacterium dioxanotrophicus; assembly: GCF_002157835.1. Lineage (NCBI taxonomy): Bacteria > Bacillati > Actinomycetota > Actinomycetes > Mycobacteriales > Mycobacteriaceae > Mycobacterium > Mycobacterium dioxanotrophicus. The sequence goes on from NZ_CP020809.1 coordinate 3,297,944, forward strand.
GGCTGGGTTTCCTTGATGCGGTGGGGTGTTGCTGGTCAGATGCGACGGCCGATCAGGTTGGCGCGTTCAAGTTCTGGCGGATCAACGATGAGCGCAATCCTTGTCGAGTGACGGGTGGGACGTTCCGTGGCGGTTTGGTGGCGATCAATGCGTTCTACGAGTGGGCTGAGCGCCGTTATGGGGTGATGAATCCGGTCGAGCGTGTTGCGGTGCCTGTGGCCGGCGGCCGGCGTCAGGTCGACAGTTACCGTGCAGCTCCGCGGGTGGGGCGTGATCGCGACGTGAAGTGGCTGGATCCGGGAGGTTTCACGAGGTGGCGGGATGTCGGTTTGTGCGGGTTGGATCTGTCGGGGCGGGAGCTTTCGTGGTGGAGGGGGCGCAGTCCGCAGCGTGATTGCGCGTTCGTCGGTGGCCTGTATGGGACGGGTCTGCGGCTGACTGAGTGGGCCAGCATGTTGGTGCTGGAATTGCCGTTCGACGCGTCAGATCGTGCCTTTGTGACAGGTCAGTTGGCGGCGGCTTGTGCGAAAGGTGGTGTGCGGCGCAAGTATTGGATGCCGTATCCGGCTCTGAGTGCGGTGTTGTCCTATGGTGAGGGCGAGCGTGCTGCGGCGGTTCGGCGCGCGCAAGCAGTGGGACGCTATGACGGTGTGGCTGATCGGTTGGTTGTGCGGCGGCAACTTGGGGGTCGGCGCATCGAGGTCGTCGACGTGTTGGGTCGGTCGTCGGCGGTCTCGTTGGACGCTCTGAGTCCTCAGGTGCGGCGTCGGTTGTTCCGTGAGACAGCGTCGGGTCTGGAGCCGGTGGCGTTGTGGTTGAACACCGACGGTGCACCGCGGGTGCCGCATGGGTGGCAGCATACGTTCGTTGGGGCGAATGCGCGGGTGGCTCGTGCGGGTTTGGTGGGGTTGACCGCGACGGCGCACATGTTGCGGCATTCGTTTGCATTGCGGTGGTTTTCGGTGGGGCGGCTGTTGTATGAGAAGCGATTCGCCCATCTTGACCTCGAGGAGATGCGCGACTTTCGTGCCCAGTTCGGCGATACCTGGTTTTTCGTGATGACGCTGTTGGGGCATCGCAGCGTGGCTACGACGATGAACGTCTATCTGGAGCCGTTTCGGGATCTCGATGTGGAGTTGCTGATCGCGCACGCTCATGGTGCGGCGATGTCAGGGTTATTGGCGGAGATGTTTGCCGCGCATCCATTGGTGCGCACCGACCCGGTGGGGGCTTCGCAGAGATGAGTGCGGGTCGGCGCGCGGCGTTGCCGCCCACGTCGTATCGGCCGCCGCCGCGGCGTGATGAGCACGGCGAACACCCCTTTCGGGTGACGGTGCATCCCGAGAATGGACGCTACGCCGTCGATTTCAACTTTGCGGAGTTGCCGGTATCGGAGGTGATGTTGCGGTGGTTGGTCGATCGGTTCGTCAAGGCCACCGGGCCCAGTGGCACGTATCGGACTGCAGCGTCGGCGCGGATGCTGATGAGTTCGGTGCGCTCATTCGCGATCTATCTCGGGTCTTTGGAGCACCCGCCGGAGATACCGTCCGAGTTGCACGGGATTCATTGGGACGGTTGGGTGCTCACCACGCCGTTGGGGTCGCGCAAGTCTCATTGCGGGGCGTTGCGAACCTTGACGAAGGGTTGTCGTGAGCTGCCGGCGGACTTCTTCGCCAGAGCTGAGCGCACGCGCGCTGTTGCGGTGGCCGAGAAGCTGCAGAGCTATTCTCCGGAGGAGTATCGCCAGATCATGGCGGCTGCGAAAACTGCTGTGCGTGCGGCCGTTGAGCGGGTCAGGGAAGGGCGCGCCGTGCTGGCGGCGTGGCGTGCCGGTGAGATCGACCAGGCACATGACGGTCTGCGCTGGCAGCGTGGCAGCTTTCTGGATCATATTGAGCGCCACGACCGGATCCCGAGGTATCCGTGCGGCAGGGGCCACCGCGGCGTGCTTCGCCATGGTGGAAGCCTGGCGTTGTTCGGGCAGTTGTATCCGACGCTGTGGGACATGACCGCCGCCGCAGTGCTGTTGGTCTGCCTGACCGGTCACAACCTGTCGCCGATTCTGAGTCTGACCGCTGACCCGCATCGCCCCGACGGGGATGGTGCCGGGGTGCGGACGGCGTTGGTCGACATGCTCAAGCCGCGCCGAGGTCCAGGCCGGGCGCACATGACTGTTGCGCTCACCGACGCGGGGGCCGACGGGGCCGGCCCGATCGACGTGTCATCGGCGTTCGGGGTGTATCAGATCATTTCCGAGTTGTCCGCCCCGGTGCGTGCCCGCTCGGGCAGCGAGCTGTTATTCGGCTATGTCAGTCCCAAGGGTGGAACGTCGTTTCAACCGGGGTTGCCGCTTCCGGCCGTGGGTAAGTGGTCGCAGCGGTTGCAGCGGGCCGACGCTGCGACGAAGCTGGCAGTGCCGATCGACACGCGACGGCTGCGGATGACCTGGCTGCAAATGCACCAACGACCGCTGGCCCACACCGAGCAGACCCTGGCCAACGATTACCTGGTGCGCAACCGCGGGAATATCGCCGAATATCGGAAAGTCGTCGCCGACACCCTGCGCGAACAGGTCACCGCGGCGCGTCGGCACAGTCAGGTCCAGATGATGACCGGTGACCAGGTTGCGCGTGCGCGCAGTGAACCGCAGGTGGTCGCCGCTGAGATCGGCGTGGCCCCAGAGGTTCTCCCGCCGTTGATCGCCGGGCGCCTCGATACCGTGCTGGCCGGCTGTGTTGACTTTCGCGGCGGTCCACATTCTGAGGCCGGCGAGCCGTGCACGGCGTCGTTTCTGATGTGCTTGTCGTGTCCATGTGCACGGGCCACTCCCGAGCATCTGCCGGTGATCGTCGCCGTGCACGACCGGCTTCACGACAAGGCCCGGGAGGTGACACCGCTGCGCTGGGCGCAGCGATTCGCCGCTCCCGTCGCGCAACTGGCGGACATCATCGATCGATACTCTGAGGCCGCACTGGACAATGCCCGGACCCAGCTCAGCTCGGAGCAGCGTGAGCTGGTGGAACGATTCTTGTCGCAGGCGCTGGATCACCGATGACAACGGCCGCCGATGCTCTTGGGCCCCAGGAGATTCCGGCTCCTGATGCGCTGGTGCTGGACAGCCGGCCCCTGCGCGAAGGCAGCAATTCGGTCGTGTTGTCGCGCTACCGCGACGACATCTGGGATCTGGGACCGGCGCTGCATGCTCCTCATTACGGGGCGTGCCGAATCCACTTCGGCCAGATCCACCCCGACTTTCGGGGAATGCTCAAACACCTGTGCTGGCTGATGGTCAACCACGATGGGTCTGCAGTATCGACACGCCGGCTGTGGGGGCAGCGTCCGGCGATACTGACGATCTGGGGTGAATTCAAACATCTGCGTGCGTTCACCGATTGGCTGGCCTCCCGCGGTCACGGCACGCTGAGCGCGGTGTCGCATCGCGATCTTGATGATTACCTGGCCGCGGTGAAAACCTCGGGCGCGTCACTGGGCAAACAGCAGGACATGCTGATGGCGGTGATCAGGGTTTGGGCGTACCGACAGTTGCTGACCGAGCCCGACCGGCTGCCCGAAGCGCCCCCGTGGGACGGGGAGAAGCTCCATCATCTGCTGGACGGCAAACGCTCGCAGGAGCTGAGCACCAAGCGCATCCCGCCGGCCATCATGAATCCCCTGTTGGCGTGGTCGCTGCGGTTCGTCGAGGAGCTGGCACCTGATATCACCGCGGCCGTCCGCGAATACCAGCGCCTGGCCGGTAAAACCCGCCCGGGACCGGCGTGTGCCGGCCGCTACCGGCGGGAGCGCGGCGAGGTGGCTCAGGACCTGCAGGCCCTTGTCCGCGCGTTTCGCCGTCTGCGCATTGCGCTGCCAGGCCATCGGTCGGGATCGGCCGGTGAACTGGACTACCACTACAACTATCTGGCGCGGCTGCTCGGCGCGGACCCGGAATCGCTCAAACAACCTGGCTGCCGGGCGGTTTTGCGCGGCAGCGGACTGCCGATCCGCGAAGGCACCCCACTTCTGCTCACGGTGAGCGGCCTCATCGACGGCCGCCCGTGGCGGGCGGAGCCCATCGACGAGCGCGAGGTACGGGCCTTGGCGCGGCACTTGATCGCGGCCTGCTTCGTGGTGGTCGCCTACCTGTCGGGCATGCGTCCGGGCGAAGTGCTCTCCTTGGAACGCGGATGCCTGCGTCGTGACCCGGACACCGGGATGCTGCTGATCTCCGGCCGGCACTGGAAGGGCGTCCGCGATGACACCGGCGACCACAACCCGCACGGGGAGGTCCGCCCGGACCCGTGGGTAGTCACCGAACCGGTGGCCGCCGCCATTGACGTCCTGCAAAGCCTGCACGACGAATCCCTGTTGTTTCCCAACCGACTGGGCGCCCGGGCAGACAGCGCGCAGCGGTTCCGTGACGGGCGATCCAGCACTACCGGGCGAGTCTCCCGAGACCTCGACGCCTTGCGGGACTGGGTCAACCACTACTGCGAAGCGACCGGCCGCAGCGACACCATCCCCATAGACCCTGAGCAGCGCTCGATCCAGCCGCGCCAGTTCCGCCGCACGCTGGCTTGGTTCATCGCCCGCAAACCTCGTGGCATTGTGGCAGCGGCGATCCAGTACGGCCACCTCAAGGTGCAGATGACGGTGGGCTACGCCGGCACCTACGCCTGTGGCTTTCCCGACGAGCTCGCGTTCGAAGAGTTGCTGGCCCGGCTCGACAACCTCGCCGAGGCACACCAACGCCTCACCTCGGGCGAACACGTGTCGGGTCCCGCCGCCGAGCTCTACCGTGATCGTGTTCATAACGCCCAGCGGTTCACCGGCCACGTGCTGGCCACGCACCGCGATGCCCGCAAGCTGTACACCAACCCGGATCTGCAGATCTTCCCCGGCGTCGGGATGACATGCGTGTTCGACCCACAACGGGCGGCGTGCCGATTCAGCCGCGACGACACCGACAGCCGCCGAACCCCCGACTTGTCCGACTGCCAGCCCTACTGCGCCAACATCGCCCGCACCGACGGCGATATCGACGTCCTGCGTGAGCACGTCCAACGCCTCGCCCAACTCGTCGACGACCCGCTCGCCCCAGAGCCACGCACCCAGCGCGACCGTCACGAATTGCGGCGCCTGCGCACCATGGTGCTTGACCACGACAACGGAAGAACAGCACCGCATGACTGACTCCGAGGCCGAGCGCGCCGCGATCCGTGCCGCGATGACACGCCTTCTCGACGGCACACCCCAACGCTCCACCGGCGCATTATCAGTGCTGCAACTCGCCGCCGAAGCCGACGTCAAGCGATGGGTGCTGACCCATAAGCACATCGACCTCGCCGATGAATTCCGGTGTCGAGCACGGGCATTGGGCCCTATCCCGGTCGCCTTCTCGCATCTGGAACACCAGGCCAAAGACGCCCAGCAGACCATCGCGGAGTTGCGGGCCGACAACCGCAAACTACGCCAACAGGTCAGTGTCTACGCCCGCATCATCCACGAACTCACCGCACGAGACGCACCCCCGACATCGGTCATCGGCGCACACCTCAGCACTTCCACAGTGAGCGTAGAACCCGGCGGGCAGGGTAACCGTGTTCGCTGCCCAGCACCGCGCACCAGGTCAGATCCACCGGAGGGGGATTGACGCGGCGAGCACCGGGGTAATCCGTAAGCCATGACGGTTCACCATCCAATGCCATCGTGCGATTTGTGCGTCGTCGCGATACACGGCCAGCAGCGTGTCGCTGCGTTGGCGCGCGCATGCGCGGCGTGGTCAGCTCGGCGTGGTTTGGCCCCGCCGAGCCGCACCGCAGCGGTTATCGACCGAGTGCGTCAACTATGCAGCACCGCAACCGAATTGCGCCTGCAAGCCGGCGAGTACCGGTGGCGATTGGCGCAGGAACTGAAATAGGGCCCGTAGCAGAATCGTTGCCCTGCGCCGTGACCGTGCGCATAGCTGGCACCAGCCGATGGGTCTCAGCGTCGACTCAGGTTCGCGACCGACCAGCGCCTCAGTAGCCGGCTCCAGATCAGGATCGGTCACGTGGGCGTCCGATGAAGTGATCCTCGCGGAGTCCGTCGCCGCCAACGATCAAGGTTGATGACGCAAGGTCGCAGGGTTTACCGATTGCACTGAGCGGCTGTGGCTGAGATCCGCGATTCATGAGTGCATGAATGAGCTGGTCATTCGCAACCCAAAGGAACGCGAGAGGATCGCGACGGGGCGCGGACGGCTGGTAGAAGAGCGCGGGCACCTCACAGGCGAGCGGTAGCAGGCAAGACGAGAAGTTGCGACGATGACTCGTTGGCGGGTGAGCGTTCCCGAGGAGGTGGTGATGTGTACGCCGTCTGAGTGTTGCTCGAAGCCGGTGACGGTTGAGTTCAGGATGATTCGGTCGCCCAGTTGTGCTGCGACGCGGCTCCGGTACCGCAAACCCGCCGCACCCGCCACACCCTACCCGGCGACGACGAACGATGGCGCCAGATCCAATATCTGATCGAAGACCCCGGACTGGAGACGCGCGATCGGGTCGCCGGGCTGCTGGTGCTGCTCTACAGCCATCCTCGCCACGCGACTGGTCACGCTCAAGGTTGCCGATGTCACCATCACCGACGACGCGGTCCACCTCGCCCTCGGCGCCGTCCCGCTCACCGTGCCCAGCCCGGTCGACCGCCTGCTCGACGACCTCGTGCAGCAGCGCCGCGGATACGCCGCTGTCACGGTGGGCACCAATCCATGGTTGTTCCCCGGAGGCCGTTCCGGTGGGCACCTGTCTGCCAACCAGGTGGGCTTGCGGCTCAAACGAATTGGAATCTTCCCGCGGCTGGCCCGCAACACCGCCTTGATCGACCTCGCCGGCGAATTGCACGCTGTCGTGCTCGCCAAGCTCCTCGGCTTCAGCGTCAAACGCACCGTCACCTGGAGCGAAGAAGCCGGCAACACTCGCCCCCGCTACGCCGCCGAGGTCGCCCGCCGCAAGTCGTGATGACGCGATGTCAAGGCAGCCACGGACTGGGCCTCGTCCCCGGGAATGGGGCTCTTGCGCAAGGCAGGCGGCCCATTATCAGCTACCTCCTCCTAAGCGGATGGCTCTATTCCGACAGTCCAGACGACGTGCAGCCTCGGGATCGTCGTCTCTCGCCGCACCGCTCCGAGGCGCGCACAGAGTACTGTGGAGGGTTGTTGAGCGGCATCTCCATTGACGAACACGCTTGACGGAATGGGAAAATCATGAACGCCCCCAAGACGTTTCGCACGCCCTACGAAAAGCGCGTTGAACTCGTCAAACAAACACTGATCACATCGGCGATACTCGACGACGATAGTGCTGGCAAGCTCGCCGTCCAGGTGCTACGTGCGCTGGACTCAATTCCTGAGAAGATCCGCTAGGCGATTCGTCGACATGCCAGGAGAATCCGACGCGTTGCGTTGCTGAGCGCTGTCCGCAGCGCCCTTGCAGTACTGCCCCACAGCCTCATTGCCTGGCCACTGAGTTGCCCGTCGATAGAAGTAGCTGGAAAACAACCGGCCAGTCATCAGCGGTGAACTCACGACGGATTGGTTTGGGGCCGGTGTCGGCGGGAACCCGTGATGCAGCGGCGGATGAGTGGTCGTAATCGAAGTTCGCCGTTAGGCGTCACAGAAAAGCGACCTCGGGTTAAGCAGTCAGCGCGGTTCTGTGGCGTCGCGCTTGGATGTCGCGGTCGCTGTCGCACAACGTGTCAGTCAACCGGTGCCGGTGCCAGAAGAGTCGGCCCCAGGTGGGCCGGACCGTTGGTTGACTGGTTGCGCCTGGCTGAGCCCTGGGATGGTACCGGCGATGGCTGGGAATCGTTGCTTCGCAATACATCTCCTTCAGAGAGAACCGGACACTACGCGCGATGTCGCACAGTTTCACGTTGGGCGGCCGGGATTGGTCGACGAGTAGGGAGTTTGCTGGGCGTCTAGATTTGGGGCGTTGGCTGACGACGGCAACAACTTGGACAGTGTGTTCAACGTGCAGTCGGAGCTGTTTGCGTCGCCTATCGTCGAGTGATGCATTTATCGGCGCGGTTCGCAGCCAGCGGCACGAGAGGCCACCATTACTGTGGAGCAGGTGCTCGGATCGATGATTTGCATCATTTGCGTGGGGACCTCAGGGTCGAAGATCTCGGTTGAGGAACTGTGGAGTACAGCGCTGCCTGCGGTGATCGGTGAACTGGTCGGGTGTGTTATGCGGTTGATGGCTCATCGAGTTCGGGCGTTCGGGACGGCGAGCGCGAACGTGTCCACGTATCGGTTGAGGGGCCGTCCACATTGGTGGCTGGGGTTGACGATGGCGAGGATCGCGTCCGGTTCACTCTCACCGGTGCCGCGTTCGGCAAACGGGTCGAGGGCCAGGAGACCGATCCGCCGGTGGTGTGGATGCGCCTGGTCGTTCTCGGAGTGAAGTTTGGTGAGGCCTACGGTGTTAATGCCCGGGTGACCGGACCCGACGTTGAGGGGACGGGCAGCGGCGACGCCAGTCGGGCGTCCGTGTGCTGAACCGGTGATCTGCCGCCGGCCGGTCTGCATGTGCTAACGGAAGGTGTTCTCCGACACCGTTCTTCATCGGACTCCGGTGTGAATGGGTGATCTGAATTCTCTGGGCACTTGCGGCGACGCAGTCAGGGCGGGCCGTTGTCGAGGAGTCGGCGGTCGGCGTCGGCGTAGCGTGGCCTTTGATGGGTGAGCTGCCGTGCGCCAAAGTGGGTGTCGGCTGGTCGGTCGGCGTCCGCTGCGGCCGGCACCAGCGCGACCCGGTGTGAAGGGGTGGTTGCCATGGCGATGGCGTCGCGGCAGTCGACGGGGTCAAGCCCACCTGGAGCCAACAGCTATTTGAATGGTGCCCTTCACGGTTCCTCCGCGCAACCCGTCATGTGCGTCCTCGCCTGTCGCCATTTCGGGTGACTGCGAGTATCGTTAAACATGTTGGTGTTCGGTCATGCGGATTGCCCATGGGGTTTGGAGCATCGATCCAATAGGTCGATTGGCTCGACCATAGATGGGAGCGTTCATATGACGCTACAAGTCGTTGGGAATTCGCAACGAATGCAAGGCCCGCTCCGTACTCCGAGGTCGCGGTTGAAACCCAAAGCGCACCAAAGCGGCTATGTGGATGGGGCTTGGTGGCCTCGCAGCGATGACCTCAGCGCAGAGCTGCCAGACCTGTTGGCAGTGCTCTCAGTGCGCCTGGGCCGAATCGACCGAGTGCTAGACCACGCAGTTGCTTTCCCGAATTCGCATCCGGCGAAGGCTTCTGAAGAATGGGATGCTGGCGATATCGCCAGGGATCGGATTTGACCATGACTGTGCAAGTAACCCGCAACGACGGCCTCACTGATGAGTTTGCGCGCTTCGGTGACCGCTACATCAAGCACGCCGACGGGTCGTTGGAGGTTGTCCGTGCTGGAACAATGCAGCCCGTGACCTATCCGCTGGGCGGCTGGACCGAGGTAGCCGGTGACGAGAAGCGGAAGCGGCACGGGCTGTTTCGTCACCGCTTATAGTGCCCGGCATGTCTTCCCGCGGATGCGGGGCCGCGGGCGAAGGTTCCGGCGTTCAGCCGGGGAGCTGCGCCAACCGTGGGGAAGCCGTAGTTCCGCCTTCTGATTCCCAGCGTTCTTGAGCGGTGGAAGCCTGGGTGCGGCTGTCCCTGTCTAATTGACTCATCATGAGCAATCCGTCGAGGGTCGCGGCGTTGCGAGGTTGTGCCGCGGTCATCATGGTGCGGTGGGCGTCGGTGTTGGGGCGGAATCACCAATAGCGTGAGCCGGTCACCCGCGAGGACTGCCGGCATCTGACTCGACGGCTGGAACGCGATCTGATCGGGGCGGGTGAGTCGGTGGTGCGGGTTCCGCCTAAGCTGATGGCCCATATCCGTGACTCGGCGCGCACCTAACGGTAAGTCTGATCCCATCGATGCCCTGGCAGTGGTTCGGGCGGTGGTGCGCCAACCGGATCTGCCGGTCGCCCGTCTCGACGGTGTGCAGGGCGAGCTGCGGCTGCTAGTAGATCATCGCCAATACCTTGGTGGCCGATCGGGCGCGGATCATTCCCCGGCTGCGCTGGCATCTGCATGAACTCGACCCCGGATGGACAGCGCCGACAACGATCGAGCGCACCAGCGCCTTTGACGCCGTGACCACGGCCGTATCATCGCATTCATGCAGGTGGGCCGCCTGCGCCGGTTGGCATTGCGCCTGGTCGAACATCTGCGAACGTTGACCGCTGAGATCGATGAATTCACCGCGCAGATCACTGAGCGGTGTAGCCATCGTTGCGCCGTCGCTGTTGACCCTTGTTGGCTGCGGTGCGCTCACGGCAGATGGCTCGGGTTGCCCGCACCCACAGCCTGGTCCGCTTAGTCGGGCGGACCGGGTGTGCTGGGATAACGCTGCGACTGAATCCTTCTGGGCCACACTGAAAGTCGAGTTCTATGGCCGGTACTTGTGGCCGACTAAGTCGGCGGCTAAGCTAAGCTCGCCGTCGGCGACTGGATCGAACGGATCTACAATCGCCGCCGACGCCACTCAGCGATCGGCATGATCACCCGGTGGAATACGAAAACCGGATCACTCAGACGGCACAAGCCGCCTTACCCTGTGTCCACCAAAGCGGGTCACACCGATAGGTGAGTTCGGACAGTTTCGCAATCGGTTGCGCGGGAACGCGATTCGGGAGTGCGAGCGTGGTGATGGTGCGTAGGGTGCGGAGGTACTGGCGGGTAAGGGGACCGGTGGTGTAAGGGATGTTGAAGCGTGCGCACAGGGCCCGAATTTGTGGGGCGATCTGGGCGTAGCGGTTGCTGGGAAGGTCGGGGAACAGGTGGTGCTCGATCTGGTAGCAGAGGTTGCCGCTGAGGAATGCCAGTACCGGTCCGGCGCGGAAGTTCGCGGTGCCCAGCATTTGTCGTAGATACCATTCGGGTTTGGTCTCGTTCTTCAGGGCGGTAGGAGTGAATTTCTGTGTGCCGTCGGCGAAGTGCCCGCAGCAGATGGCCACGTAGGCCCACACGTTGCGGAGCAGGTTGGCGACCGTGTTCGCGGCGAGGGTGCGGCGCCATCGGCGAAGACTCAGTGCAGGAAAGATCAGATAGTCCTTGCTGGCTTGGCGGGCGATCTTGGTGGCCAGTGCTCGGGTGAGGGCGCTCTTGTCGGTATCGGTGGCCGCGTGTCTGGTCTGAGACTCCCAGCCCTGCAGTGCGATACCCCATTCGAACATGAGGGCCAGCACGATGTTTCGTAGCGGCTGCAACAGATTGCTCACCCGCCACTGTTGGTCGGGGGTGACCCGCATGATGCCGTATCCGAGGTCGTCGTCGATGCCGATGATGTTGGTGAAGACGTGGTGGCGGTAATTGTGGGCGTAGCGCCACTGCGAGGACACGCCGGCCATGTCCCACTCCCAGGTGCTGGAGTGGATCTCGGGGTCGTTCATCCAATCCCATTGACCGTGGCAGATGTTGTGGCCGAGTTCCATGTTCTCGATGCTCTTGGCGGTGGCAAGCGCCGCGGTGCCCAGTGCACAGCCCGTCTTGCTGCGGCTGGCGGCGATGATCAGCCGTGCGGCGACCTCCAGGCACCGCTGAAGGGCGATGGCGCGCAGGATGTATGCCCTGTCGCGGGCGCCGCGTGAATTCTCGGTGTCGCGCCGGATGGCGTCCAGGGCCGCCCCGAGCGCGTGCAGGTCTGCCTCGCTGAGGTGGGCGTATTCGGCTACGTCTGTTATTGCCATCGGCGTCTGACCGCCAGTCGAAGTCGCCGGAGTGGCAACAAGACAGGGAATTTCGGGTGCGCCATGGTGGTCACGGCCGTTCGTGGTGGTTTCGCTTATGGCGGTTCTGGTGCGGGCACGGACGGTGCGTCGGGCACGCCGAGTCGGGTCGCCAGTCCGCTGAGCAGAATGTCGAGTCCGCGGTCGAGTTCGGCCCGCCCGTCGTAGGCGGCCCAGTCCGGTGCGAGGTCACGCACGTGCGGGAATTCGCCGATCGGCAACCGGTGCAGCCCGAGCCGCAACACGTGATCGATTTCCTCGGGGCGCTCGACGATCTCCTGCAGCTCGGTGAGCACATGGCCGTACAAAAACCCAAACAACGCCCGATAGACGCGCAGTGCGTCGCGGCCGGTGAAGCCGCACCGGGTCAACAGTGCGAGAACCTCTTCGAGATGCCGCAGTATTCCGGGCGGGCGCATCCCCAGCGGTGTCGACAGGGGGCGGGTGACCAGCAGCGGAACCACGTGGGGGTGCGCGCGTGCCAGGTCGCGGAAATCGTGGCCCAGTCGGCGCAAGGCGGCGACCCAGTCCGCCGTTGTGGTGTCCACGCAGAGTTGTTCGAAGACTATCTCGACCACCCCGTCGAGGACGGCCGCCTTGTTCGGGACGTGCCTGTAGATCGCCATCGGATCACGTCCCACCGCCTGCCCGAGGCGGCGCATCGACAGCGCGTCAACGCCATGTCGGTCAATGATGTCCAACGCGCCGGCCAGGACCGCTGCGCGAGTGATCGGCCCGTTCTGGCCGTTCACGGTGAGGTCGGTACTCGGGGCATTGCCCTGCGCGCCTGACGGACCGGCTGGCGATTGAACCATGGACCAAGCACCCCTTCCGACTGCGTCACTCCGTGGATATCTTCACTGTAGACATACGCCGTAGAGATGGCAACGGCGAGGAGCCCGGCGCCCGGCACGGCCCTCTGTGCGATCCTCCCGGGCCGAGCGCGCCATCCGGTTTTCAACGTAGTTCTATTCCGTAGACATATACCGTTGACAAATGACGTTGAAAGGGCGTGTACTGGACTTCTAGCACAAGATTGAAGCGTGATCATGGTCCTCGTCATCGGATTGGTTGTTCTGCTCGTCGCGGTGGTCGTGGGGTTCACCGGGGTTCTGGCGAACGCGGGACCCGCGCATCCGTTGACGGAGAACTTCGATGCGTTGGGCTATCACCTCACCGGGTCGACCGGCACTCTGTTCGTTTTTGGGATCGCCGTCGGCGCGGTCGCGATGCAGGGACTAAATGTGTTGCTCGCCGGTGCCCGGCGCACCGCCCGACGCGGGCGAGCTGCCCGCCGTGACCTCGCCAAGTCCCGACGTGAGACGGCGTTTCTCAACGAGGAACACGACCGGCGGATCGAACACGACCACGACGACGCAGTCATACGTGCGGGCGTGGCCCCCAGCGGCCCGCTTGCGGCGAGAGAGACATCCCGCTTCGGCCGGTGGTGGCATGGTCGGCAACCGATTCGCACCGCAGGCCTCGACACCGTCGCCGGTAGGCCAGCTCCGGCCGACCCTCTGAGCCCGCGCTCGCGGGCCATCGACACCGAAGATCAAGGAGTCCGCAATGAGCGTCGGTAAAAAGATCGCCCACAAAGCCGAAGCCGCCAAGGGTGCGGTAAAAAAACTCATCGGCCGCGCCACCGGCAATACGCGCCTGCGTGCTGAAGGGCGTGCCGATCAATTCAAGGGCAACGCCAAACAGGCAGGCGCCAAGGTCAAAGACGCCTTTAAACACTGACCCGGCCCACACCGTGCTCGGTCACCTCTACACAGAATTAAGGCAAGTGCCATGATTGTTTTCGGAATCATCCTCATCGTCCTGGGGCTCCTGCTCCCCAGCCTGGTCCCGACGTTCGCGTTCGCGCATGTCGTCTTGGTCATCGGAGTCATACTGCTCGTCGTCGGTCTACTCCTGATGCTCATGGGACGGATGGGCCACGCCGTCGGCGGCCGCCGACACTATTACTGAGCGGCGCAGCGGACGACAGTGTCAACGCCGACTCACTTGCCGAGCCGACTCGAGCCGCGACCATACCCATCGGCTACACCATTCCCGCAGTGGGAAGCTTCGGCACTCTGCAGGTGAAGCTCGCTCATATCGCTAACCGCGCGATGAAGTACCTGGGGTGCAACCGATTACATGCTTTGCTCACGTTTCATCCAGCCCCCGAGGAGCCGATATGGCTACCAGCAATATTGTTTTCACTTCCCTCGTGGTGTTCGCGGTGGTGATGCCGGTTGCTGTCTTCGCGTGGATGGCGGGCAACAAACACAACAAACGCAACCCCGCGAAGGATGGCAAGATCGGCGTGGCCGCCAACGAGGAGCCGGCACCATTTGGACAGTGCGAGGCGTGGTCCGCCGACGCCGCCGCCAACGCGGAGTTGCACCGACAAAAGCCGGCAGCATTGCGTCCCGAGCCGGTCGGCACGGACTCGCCGACGTCCACGACAGTGTGGCAGCGACGTCCTCCGAACAGCGCCACGACCCAATGGGACCGCGCGGACACGATGTTGCCGGCTTCGCTTACATCCCAAGCACGCAGAACCGCCGACCCCAAAGAAAGCTCACGGCCAACAGAGCAAAGCACACACCGTGCACGCGTCGAGGAGCCTCGACGTGGACCGCAAATCGACACAAGCGCAACAACTTAAACAATCAAAGAGGCCGCAACCGCCCATCACGCGGGAGCGGCGTAATTTTCACAGACGTCGGCGCAACTTCGTATACGCAAACCACGCGTGTCAATCGTCGATTCCAAGAATATGGCCGATTCGCGGCCGGGACGGGAGCGTCGCCATGACGCAACAGCAGACTCGCACAACCTCTCAGAACGCCACCGCGCCGGCTCGCACTCCGCGGTTGCGGTTGAAACCCACGGCACCGCATAGCGGATACGTCGACGGGGCGTGGTGGCCGCACACCGATGATCTCAGCGCAGAGTTGCCAGACCTGTTGGCGGTGCTCTCGGAACGGCTGGGCCGCATTGACCGGGTGCTGTACAAGCTCAACACATGGGACAAAGCGCCACGGAAGCTCGTCACCGGCGGCCGTGCGGTACGTCTGGACGGATACCGACTCCAAGCGATCAACACCATTGAAGTTCTCGGGCTCGACGGTGACCGGGACCGGCTTGTGCTGCTGGTGATTGCGCCAAATACCGACGCTGACAACGCCCATACCATCATGACGACCGCAGCCCAACCCGGCAACGCCGCCACCACCGACAGTCTCCTGATGATCAGCCCCCGAGATCGCGACAGGCGCATCCAGGCGTCCATTGCTCAAGAGCGCTGGGAATCGGAAGGGGGCACAACAGCTCCGGCAAAGCTGGCGCCGGTCCCCGGCTGATGCCCACGCCGAAACGCCCTGGATCTCTCGGATCGCCGCGCCCAATACGGAAATCTGGACCGGCGCCCCGCGGCAACGGCAGCTCCCGGCGGATCACCCTGCAGGCCAAGGCCATGCCGCGTCATCCGACAGCTACGTCAAGAACACGTGCGCGAAGTCGGCATTCAAACCTGCGATCCCGCGTTTCACCCGTCTGGTTGACTTCGTCGGCACGGCATGCGCAAAACTGGCCGCCGGCCGAGCGCATGCGCAGTGAGGCCGTCATCGCCCATTTCGTCGACCACGTCGACGGCGCACGATTGCAAAACTCCTGACGATGCAGGCGCCACCTCGCACGCCTTCGCAGGCACCCGTGCCCCTTTGGTGAAGTTCCGGCTGTCGGTGCGCACCGCCGAGATCAAGAACCGCGGCACCGCTGAGGTGTTGCACGCGTCATCGTCATGGGATTTCCGGTTGAGCGGCGCCCGTTCTACGGTGCTTGGCGCGTTTACGCCGTTACGATTCCGTTGAGCCAGTGCCGACACGGCTGGTGACGATGAGCCAGGCTGGAGGACGGCGAGGCAATGACAGGCAACGATCGCCCGGATCCCTTGCGGCGCCTGGATGCAACCTCGGAGGCGATCGCCGACCTTCGCGGCATTCTCGCTGGGGAAGAGCCGCTTGATGACGTCTTGGCCCGAGTGGCCCAGACCGCGGCACGAGCGATCCCCGATGCCGACGCCGTGAGCATCACGGTGTTCAATGGCGACACTCGTCGCACTCCGGTGTGCACCGACGAACGGATCATCGGGCTTGACCACCTTCAGCAAGAGTCAGGCCGCGGACCGTGCGTCGAGGCGGCCCAACGTAGGATCCCGGTGCGGATGGAGATCAGCGGTGACACCCGGTGGCCGGAATTCTCCGAGGCCGCCGAGCAACTCCGTATTCAGGCGATATTGTCGGTGCCGCTGTTGATTGGCGATGACGACGTCGAACTGCTCGGATCCTTGAACGTCTACAGCTACACCGTGTCGGCGTTCGACCCTTTCGATGAAGGGCTGATGCGGCTTTACACCGTCGCAGCCAGCGCAGCCATCACCAACGCCCGCCTATGGCAACAGAGCAGGGACACCATCGCCCAGCTCGAACGCGCCCTGACGTCGCGGGCCGAAATCGACCAAGCCAAAGGGGCGTTGATGTCCGTCCGCGGATGCACGGCCGACGAAGCGTTCCGGCTCCTCGTCGAAGAATCCCAACACCGCAACGTCAAGCTGTACGACATCGCGCGCAGCCTCCTGGCGTCGCTGCACCGAGATCCGGATTGATTCGACGATTCCCAAGGCGCGGTCGAGGAAGTCGGGGCGCGAAGATCGCTGCAGCGATCATCAGGCACTGATCTGCTCCTCGTTTCGGCAAATTGAGATGATCTTCGTAGTGTCCAGCACAGCGGATAGGACGCAGGATCATGCTGATGGTGTTTCGGACATCATCTGTCCTTCCCGCCAAGCTCACGCCCGGCGTGTCAGACCAAGACCAGATCCACCGTTATTCTTAGACCCAGACCACTCTGGCCGCCGCTTGACAGAGGAGCTAGCGACACCCCTGGGATTCGGGTGTATCTTGATGTTCCCGCTGAGGTGACGTGACAGGGCTGTTTCGAGGAATGCCGGTTGATGACACGGCCTAGTCTGGGTCTCAGGTTCATGTGTACGTGGCCAAGCTCGGGGCAGGCAGCGCAGGAGGCCCGGCGCACTCGAAGTCGGCGCGACCCAGGAGGGCACACATGTTTACATTCCTCAAACCCATCGCGGGTTTTCGCGTGACGTTTTCGGCGATGTTCAAGAAGCCAGTCACCGAGGGGTATCCGGAGAAGCCGGGCCCGGTGGCGCCGCGCTATCACGGCCGCCATCAGCTCAACCGATGGCCCGACGGGTTGGAGAAGTGCATCGGGTGTGAGCTGTGCGCGTGGGCCTGCCCGGCCGACGCGATTTTCGTGGAGGGCGCCGATAACACCGAGGCCGAACGCTTTTCGCCGGGCGAGCGCTACGGGCGGGTGTATCAGATTAATTACCTGCGCTGCATCGGCTGCGGGTTCTGCATCGAGGCTTGCCCGACGCGAGCGCTGACGATGATCAACGACTACGAAATGGCCGACGACAACCGCGCCGACCTGATCTACGGCAAGGACCAGCTGCTGGCGCCACTGCAGCCCGGTATGGCGGCCCCGCCGCACCCGATGGCGCCTGGCAGCACCGAACGGGACTACTACCTCGGCAACATCCGCCGCGGCGAACCCGGAAGCCCGGTGACCACGTTGTTGACCCGGACGCGCGGACGCGTACCTCCACCGGCGAAGTGATGCTGTTAGCGTCGGGCGTTGCGCACTGTTGGCCGTCGCTGAGTATGCAGATGATGCCGTCACTGTCGGTGCGGACGTGATTTCGGGAGTTGGTCTGCAAAGTGACGGGTTAGTCGGCGCGGCGACGTGCTGGTCGTCGTGGTGACGGGCGCCGTCGGGCGTGCCGAACGGCGCCCCCGATGGCTCGCGGGGCCATGATGAGGCTAGGCCGGTGGCGGCAAGAGGCGACCGCGGTGTAGGGCCCGATCAGGGTCCAGGGCGGGTCGTCGATGCCGTATCGGTGGCGTTCACAGTAGGCGGCTGCCGACAGGATCGACAACGCGTGATGCAGCAGGTTGCGGTGTTGCCCAGCGCGGTGAACGTCAGGGTCCAGTGCCAGTAGCTGTCGGGTGCCGCCTCGGTAGATGCGTTCCAGGTATGCCCTGGTAGGGCGGCGCAGCCAGCGCAGCACCGTGGACACGGGCCGATCGATAGCAACCGCGATGTGCCGGTGTCGAAGTCCATTTGTCTTGTGCAGCAATGCCGTTCGAGCTGGCCGCAGGGGCACCGTCGCGGCGTGGGAACCATCGCCAACCCGCGGCGGCCGACAACAGCAAGCACCGCCGCCACGAGGAGAACGCGATCGTCGAACAGGCCGAACGGGCCTACGAAGTCCTCGTGGCTCACTGGCAACCCCGCAAACCCGCCACCACTCCCCGCTCACCTTGACAATTTCATCAGTCGAGCAGATCACCTTCGTTATTTCGGTGTCGTAGTCCAGGAACGGGACGAATTGACTCCAAACGTTGCGCCACAACCGAATTGCCGCCGGATATCGATTGCCCCATTCGGCCTCGAACGCATCCAACGCCGCAGCGGCCGCGTCGGCGTTGACCGCGGTGTAGATCGGCTTGACGGCCTTTGGCGATCGCATCACGGTGCTGACGACCGCCGTAGCGGAACGTGCCGCGGATTAGGTGGATGAAACAGACTCCCGCTGTGAACCTTTCGTCGTGGACGTGTTCGGTCGCCGCGACCGACTTGGTTTGCTCAGCGCGGTGTTGGAATCGGTGGACTATGCCGCGGTGGCGTGGTGGTGGATGACCGGGTTGTAGGGGGTGTGATCGTGCCAGCAGCGCCACAGAATGCGACACCAGCGCGCGCCCAGGCCACGCAGAGCACGGTGGTGTGGTTGGCCGGCGGCACGGGCGTGTTCGTAGATGTCGGAAGACCAAGGGTCTTCACGGACTGTGACGAACATCCACCAGTCGATGGCGTGGCGCATTCGCCGGTTGGCGGCGTAGCGGAACCTCACCTGACGAGTGCGCCCGGAGGCCTTGGTGACCGGAGCCAAGCCGGTCTCGGCTAACAACGACGCCGCCGATGGGAAACGGCTGCGCTCTTCCCCCATTTCGGAGATCAATACGCCGGCGGTGACGGGTCCGATACCGGGGAAACTGGTGAAGAGCGGAGTGTCCGGGTGCATGTCGAGCAGCTCGCCCAGCCGCTTGTCGTGGGCTCGAAGATGCTTATTGACGACCGTGCCTTCACTGGCCGACAGTAGGTGCGGCGCTATGCGCTCGAGAAGTGCCTCGGGTTTCTGGCGGCCGCTGTAGCCGTGTCGGCCGGTGAACGCGCCCATCCGCTCGGCGGTGATCCTGCCTGCCTGCGCCCGGGGTGGGATAGGTCCGGATAAGCGCCAACGTGGCCGGTAAAGCATTGGCGGCCAAAGCATTCACTGAACAACTAGCGCTGCTGATATCGCGATCCAACGAGGAAAACAGGTGCAACGGGGCAGGATGGTAGGCCTCCAAAACCGAACGCAGCCGGTTCTCGGTGTCTACCTGCATGTCCAGGATGCGTTGACGGTCCCGGGTCACTGCGGTCAATTCCGCCAGTAGCGGTGCGGGCGCGGTCAACGGCCGCCACTGGGCATGCTGGTGGCGCAATGTGTCGGCCAGGACATAGGCGTCGAACTCGTCGGACTTCGCGGCTGCCATCCGATACCGTTCGCGGGCCCGCGCCGAGATCTTGGTGACACACAGTAGATTTCGGTATCACAGTGTTGTTGCAGGTGCTCGACGAGCAGGCCCTCGGCTCGTTCGATCGCGATACTCACCGAACCAGTCAAGGAAGTGATCATCGCGACCAACGCGACCAGACCGTCGACGGTATGAGCAATCCTCTCGCTGACCAACTGGTGGCCGTCATCGTCGAGCACGCAGAGGTGGTGGAAACGACCACCCCAGTCGATGCCGTACCAAAAATGATCCCGCCGTTACGGACTATCCTGATTCATTGCAGTGAGATCCCCTTCACATTGAAGGTTCACGCTGCGAACGCGAGGCCTGCCCGAGACCTCGTCTCGGCACTCGCCGCTGACACCGGTGGTGCTGCTCTCGCTGGCCGGTTCATGCCCCGCAGCCACCGTGGGCGGACAGGTCTGCATGTGGACCTCGAAGGTGACGCGTTTGCACAGGTCCTGCCCGTGGTGGTGCAGGTGAACGCCGAGACCATCCCGGCCCACCCATTGTTAATAGATGACGTCTGTACCACGGTGTCGGGGAACGCCGTACCCACCGATTGCGGGAGACCCTTGAGACCGTCGCAGACCAGGAAGAAGATGTCGGCCACCCCGCGGTTCTTGAGCCCGGTCAGCACCGACAGCCAATACTTGGCCGACTCGCCGTCGCCTTCACCGGCCCACATCCCGAGCACATTACAAATCCACCCCGATGGCCGCGTAGATCGGTCTGGGGCCCACCTGGCCGTCGCGGATCTTGACGTGCAGGGCGTCGATGAACACCGCGGCGTATACCCGTTCCAAGGGGCGGCTGTGCCTGGCCGCCATCTCCTCGACGACGCGGTCGGTGATGCGGCTGACGGTGTCCTTGGAGACCGCCGCGCCGTAGATGTCGGCGAAATGGTCGCTGATTTCCCCGGTGGTCAATCCGCGGGCATACAGCGACAGGATCACCTCATCGACGTCGGTGAGATGGCGTTGGCGCTTCTTGACGAAGTGCGGTTCGAACGTGCCCGCCCGATCCCGCGGGACGTCGATTTCGATCGAACCGCAGGCGTCGGTCAGTACCGTCTTGGTGCGGGTTCCGTTGCGGGAGTTGCCGCTTCCATGCCCGGCGGGATCGTGACGGACATACCCGAGGTGCTCGGGCAGTTCCTCGTCGAGGGCGGTTTCGATGACCGTCTTGGTCATCGCCTTGAGCAATCCGCCGGTCAACGCTACGCCGGCCTCACGTGCCTGGCGCACCAATTCCCGAGTGACCTCGAGCTCGTCGACCTCACGAGCCGCTGGGACGTCGATCGCCGTCACCGCGGGATCGTGTTCTTCATTCTGTGATGGCTCCACAGCCACGACAGTTTCGGTCGTTTCGTGACCTTTCCGCCCTCCGACACACCGGGGGCCATAAGGCCACTTACACCGTTAATGCCAGTGTTTGACTGAAGGGGTCCGGCGGGTTCGCTCCACCTGTTATTTGCCGTTGGTGGCCATTGTCTGTAGTGCGGCCCGCCGGATGCCAAGGACCGGCCGGCGTGGCTTGAGAGGAGCGTGGCATCGCCCCTGACTGGGATGTGCCCACCGACCGATCCCTGATCCCCTCAAGGAGAAGGAGACGAGTTCAATGATCACTCTGGGAGTCGATGCGCACAAGCGCACCCACACCATCGTCGCGGTCGATTCCAACGGTCGCCAGCTGGCATCGAAGACGATCGCCACCACCACCAAAGATCATCTGGGACTGCTGACCTGGGCCGAGCAGTTGGCCAGTGGTAACGGTCTGGTGTGGGCGATCGAAGACTGCCGACACCTGTCGCGGCGGCTGGAGCGGGATCTGCTTGCCGCGGGTCACGCAATCGTGCGGGTGCCACCGAAGTTGATGGCCCACGTCCGCGATTCGGCCCGCACCTACGGCAAATCCGATCCCATCGATGCGCTCGCCGTCGCCCGTGCCGCGCAGCGCGAACCCGATCTTCCCGTGGCCCGGTTGGATGGTCCTGACCGCGACGTGCGGTTACTCGGTGATCATCGTGAATCCCTTGTTGCAGAACGGACTCGGGTGATCAATAGACTGCGCTGGTATCTGCACGAGCTCGACCCGTCCTGGGAACCCAAGGCCCGATCTCTGGATCGGCTTGCAATCTTGGACCAGGTCTTGGTGCGTTTGGAGCCGCTCACGGGAACCGTCGCGCGGCTGGCGCGTGATCTGCTCGAACGGTGCCGCACACTGACCCAGCAGATCGACGAGCTCACCGCAGAGATCACCACACTGGTGACCGATATGGCGCCGTCGTTGATCGCGATCCCCGGTTGCGGAACCATCACTGCGGCCAAGATTCTCGGTGAGACCGCCGGGGTCGATCGGTTCCGGTCCAAGGACGCCTACGCCCGTCATAACGGCACCGCACCGATGCCGGTCTGGTCCTCCAACAAGGCCCGCCACCGGCTGAGCCGCACCGGGAATCGTCAACTCAACGCTGCCCTGCACCGGATCGCGCTCACCCAGGCGCACTGGCATGAACCGACCAAACAGATGATGACTCGGCGTAAAGCCAGCGGAGACAGCGGGATGGAAGCACTGCGTGTCCTCAAACGGCGACTCTCCGACGTCGTCTACGCGGCGCTACAAGCCGACCTCGCTACGGGGGTCAAAACCGCCGCCGCTTGACAGAGGAGCTAGCGACACACCCCTCGTTGGGTGTGGACCAGTTCACGGGTCCGCTCGGACCGTGGCGCGATGAAATGATAGGCAGTCGGTGGTCTATAAGGTATGCGCTCATTGATCATTACTCAGAATGTGACCCTGGACGGCTCGGTGGAAATGCTGGAGGGGGCCGGGTGGTTCGACCCGCAGTCTCAGGATGACGAGCTGCTTGCCGAGATGACTCGTCAAGACTCGACTGCTGACGCGCTTCTAGTCGGCCGGAAAACATTTGAGGACTTTCGCGGATACTGGCCAAGTCAGCTGGATGACATCACCGGGATAACTGACTACCTCAACAACGTTGAAAAATACGTGGTGTCGTCGTCCATGACAGACCCGAAGTGGGAAAACTCAACGATTTTGTCGGGGGACCCCGCCGATGAGGCGGCGGAGTTGAAAGCGGCCGAAGGTGGCGACATTGTGGTGACCGGGAGTATCAGCCTGTGCCATGCGCTCATCGAGGCTGAGGTCGTCGACGAGTACCGGTTGTTCATCTATCCCTTCGTACAAGGAGGGGGACGTCGACTGTTCCCGGATCGCAGAGTGATTTCCGGGTTTACCCCTGTTGCCCAGCCGATCGCATTCCCCAGCGGTGTCGTGTTTGTCCGCTGGGGCCGGAACCGAGCCACGTGAGCTGTATGCGCCGCTGCGCGCACGCACTGTCGCACCTGAGATAGGATGTGATTGCTCTTGTTTCTTAGATCTTTGCGGTGTCGATTTTTATCGCCTCGTTGGCACCGTCGCGCGACGCTCGGCGTCGTTGCTGCTGTGGTTGCAGCCCTTGGTTTTGTGGGGGGGTTGTCACCGGGCAACATCGCGCCACCCAACGCCATGAGCCTGTCGCGGGCCACCACGGCCGATCCTGAACCGACGCTGGGCCTGGCTTCGCGCTATGCCAAGGATCACCCCCGACGGGGTTTCCGACCTGCATATCACGACGGCCGTGCGGAAGGCTGGGCAGTCAATCACAAGAAGGTGCAACGTCTTTGGCGTGAGGAAGGCCTTCGAGTGCCGCAGCGCCGGCGGCGCAAGCGCCACAGCAGCTCCACCGCACCCAATCGGGGATGGGCGGTGGACTTTCAGTTCGACGTCCAGCGAAGCCCCACGGAAAGGAAGAACAAGCATGCGGCCCCCTGCCCTAAACCGAGCCTCACAGGTACCCGCACCTGTCGAATCGGCGCGGGTGCTGCTGGCCGCCGTAGCGGTCAGCCACCTGGTCATACCGGTGGTGATGGGAGTTAACCAGAGCACTCTGCGCGACCAGATCGCCTCCCAGCACCCCGGTTTCGCTGCGGTGGAGGTCGGGAGGTCGGTCGACCTCGCCGTGGCTTTCGGGGCGGCTTTCCATGGCATTCTGCTGGTGTTGTGCACGCTGCTGGTGTGGAAGTTGACCACCGCACGGCCATGGACCCGTCGGCTGGCCACGGTCTCCCAAGCTCTGTCCCTAGGGTTTAGCATGGTGTCCTGGTCGTCCTCGCCGATGTTCCACGCCGTCATCCCCATCGTTGGCGCCGCGCAGATCCTCGTCGTCGCCCTGCTGTGGGCACCTCGGACGGCCAGGGAATTCTTCGCCGTCCGCTGACCAGTACATCTCGACGAGACCGTTCGACTCGTCGAAAAACACGGGCGACGCATCATCGCTTACCAAGCCGACGTCCGGGACTACGACGTCCTGAAATCCGGCCTGGACTCCGCCGTTCGGGAACTGGGCCGCCTCGACATCGTTGCCGCCAATGCCGGGATCTTCCAATTCGGCGAGCCGGTAGAAGAAGTCGCCCTCAACGATTGGACCGGGTACCCGTCGCCGGGGACATACAACAGCATTGAACCGGGTACAGAACCGCAGGCCTCAATCCTGGCGAGGCGATGATCCGCCGCGGCGCCCTGCATGACCGCTGGCCGGCCACGTTCCCGTCCGGGCAGGGCAGTGACCTTGCCGGAGTTGTGGCCGAAATCGGTCCAGGAGTAAGGGGATTCGCTGTCGGCGACGAGGTGATCGGATTCTCCGAACGCCGGTCGAGCCAGGCCGAATACGTCGCCGTGCCGGCAGGGCAGGTGACCGCCAAGCCTGCTGCCGTGCCGTGGGAGGTGGCGGGCTCACTGTTCGTTGCGGGGACCACCGCGTACGCGGCGGTTCGCGCGGTGCGGCTGCAGCCCGGCGACACGGTGGTCGTCGCGGGCGCGGCAGGCGGCGTCGGGACCATCGCCGTGCAGCTCGCGGCGCGCGCCGGGGCAACCGTGCTGGGGATCGCCGGCCCCGCCAACGACGACTGGCTCACCGCACACGGCGTCATCCCGGTCAATTACGGCGACGGGCTGGCCGACCGGCTGCGGGCCGCGGCGCCGAACGGTCGCGTGGACGCGTTCCTGGATTTCTTCGGCGGGGGCTACGTGCAGCTCGCGGTTGAGGAGTTGGGCGTCGAGCCCGCCCGGGTGGACACCATCATCGACTTCCCGGCCATCGAGCGATTCGGGGTTCAGGGAGCCGGCAATGCCGACGCGAGCGACATCGCTGTGGTCGCGGAGCTGGCCGGGCTGGTGGCCGACGGTGTGCTGGAGGTGCCCATTGCGCGCGTGTTCAGCCTCGACGACGTGCGGGCGGCCTACACCGAGCTGGAAAAGCGCCACACCAGAGGCAAGTTGGTGCTGCGCCCCTGACGTTCCGTCGATGTGTCCGGTGCGCGCGTAGCATCCAAGCATGAAGCGGGGATTCGTAGTCACGTTCGCGATCGGTGTGATCCTGACGCTGTTCGGCTTGATCTGGGCACTGCAGGGCTTTGGTGTGTTGCAGGGCAGTCCGATGAGCAATACCACCACGTGGTCGGTGATCGGCCCCATCACCGCGGTGATCGGCGTCGGGATCGCGGTTTTCAGCTGGCGCAAGCTCTCGGCCAAGTGACCCGATCACGTCGTCTCAATCCTTGCCGCGATATTCGAAAACCTTGAACGACATCCAGCCGGCTTCGCGTGCATGCTCAAGCTCGTCGATGTGGAAAATAAATCCTCCACTGAATATGCACGGCAGCTTCGAGAGACGTTCGCGGACTTCGGCTTCGGTGAGCGGTCGACCAACGCGGTACACCCGGTCGTTCTTGTAGTACGTGTCAACGGTGACCACGTGCAGGGCCATGACAATACGAACGGTTTGGTCCAGGTCCCCGATCCCCAGGACGACGAGGTCATAGCCGTCGTACTGGTATCCACGGTCGTAGAGGGTGGGATCCTTGTCCAAAGGGGTATGCGCCCTCACCCGGAGGCACCGGCCGGTCCGCTTGTTGACGATGACGCCGGTGAAGAGGTCGGGGCCTTTCGTCACGCTGGGGAAGAACCACCCGTCGTTCAATTCCCGAGCGCCGCCGAGGACCACCTGCTGAGCATCGAACGCCGCGATGGCCAGCTCACGGGCCCGTGCCTCGTCGACCATGCTGCGCAAGCCTAGCCGCGCTCGACAAGTTGGCAGCGGGGATGTCGGATATCGCTGGTGCATTGCTGCGAGCACCAAACGCATTACGCGGTAGGACAGTTCGAAAGTCCGTCGGGCTCACAAGCCGCTAGGGAGTGGTTCGAATCCACCCTGCGCAACCAATCCTGTCCTCGGGCTCGGGGTTCGGTTTTTGTCGGTGGTCTTCGCCATAATGATGGTATGTCCTCGCAGCCAACATCTTTCGCTGATGATGGGGTGAGCCCTGCGCAGCGGGTGGAGGTGTTGTTCGAGGAGTTGTCGGAGTTGGCCGGGCAGCGCAATGCGATCGACGGACGCATGGTCGACATCGTCGCCGAGTTGGAGCGCGACGGGTTGTGCGGCGCCACCGGGGCCCGGTCGATCACCTCGCTGGTGGCCTGGAAAACCGGGATCACCCCCAATAATGCCGAGACGGTGGTGGCGGTGGCACGGCGGGCCGAGGAATTCCCCCTCTGTGTCGAGGGCCTGCGGGAGGGCCGGTTGTCGCTGGATCAGGTGGGGGTGATCGCTGAGCGCGCCGCCGACGGTTCCGATGCGCACTACGCGGAGTTGGCCGCGGTCGCCACGGTGACCCAGTTGCGTACCGCGGTGAAGTTGGAACCCAAACCCGAGCCGCCGGTCGACCCCGACCCGGAAACGGAAGCCGAGCCGGTGGTACCGGAGCCAAAGCGGTCGTTCACCAAAGTGGAGCATGACGATTGCACGACGTATCAGATCACCCTGCCGCGGTTGGAGGCGGCGAAGTTCGATGCCGGGATGCGCTCGCATCAGGAGGCGTTGATCGCGGCGTGGAAGCGTGACCGCGAGGATGCCGACGGCGCCTCCGAGCAGGCGCCACCGTTCCCGAACACCGTGGACGCGTTCATGGGTTTGATCGAGGCGGGCTGGGATGCCGATGTGGCGGCCCGCCCACACGGCCAGCACACCACCGTCGTCGTACACCTCGACCTCGATAAAGATGGCGAGAAAACGGTCGCAGCCCTGCATCTGGGCCCGGTGCTCACCGATGCGGAGCGGCGCTACCTGACCTGTGATGCGACCTGCGAGGTGTGGTTCGAACGCCACGGCCAACCGATGGGGGCGGGGCGTTCCGCCCGCACCGTCAACCGTCGGCTGCGCCGCGCCCTGGAGCGTCGGGACCGGTGCTGTGCGGTACCCGGCTGCGGAGCGACCCGGGGTTTGCACGCGCATCACATCGTCCATTGGGAGGATGGCGGGCCCACCGAGTTGGACAACATGGTGTTGCTCTGCCCTTACCACCATCGTTTGCACCACAAGGGTGGCATCACCATCACCGGCCCCGCGCATCAACTCAAGGTCACCGACGCCACCGGGCGGGAACTGCAGCCCGGGTCGCTGGCGCGGCCACCTACCACGCCGCCACCGAATGTCCCGCCCTATCGGGGGCCGACCGGTGAACGCGCCGATTGGTGGTGGTACACACCCTTCCAACCGGAACCACCACCGTCGCCCAACTAGGCACAGCCCGGCAGCATGGCGGGCCGGACGACATTGGCCGCCAGGCGAATTCGTGCTGGGTGGAGGTGGGTCGATTCGGTAGGGCATGGGACTGCCGACGTTACCGCATGGGCCGTGTGGCCGACGAGGATCCAATGGCGGAATCGATTCGCCGCGTTGGGAACTGACGGCCGCAACGATGAGCCGCGCAGACGAGCACGCCCAACACGGACAGGGAGCCTGCCGTCGGGGGTAACGGCAGGCTCCCTGGGTGGGTGGATCTTTCAGTTAGGTGGCGGACTGAGCGCCCAGCACCCGCTGGATATCGGGCTTCATCTCCTGCAGCTGCTGCCCCCAGTAGCCCCAGCTGTGCGTGCCGTTCGGCGGGAAGTTGAACACCCCGTTCTTGCCGCCCGCCGCGATGTAGTTGTCGCGGAAGGTGACGTTGGTGCGCAGGGTCAGCCCTTCGAGGAACTGTGCGGCCATCAGGTTGCCGCCGTTGGTCCCGGAGTCGAGATCCGAAGGGGTGCCGGTGCCGCAGTAGATCCAGATGCGGGTGTTGTTCGCGACCAGCTGGTTGATGTTGACCATCGGGTCGTTGCGCTTCCACGCCGGATCGGTGGACGGGCCCCACATGCTCTCGGGGTTGTAGCCGCCCGCGTCGTTCATCGCCAGGCCGATCAGCATCGGCCACCAACCCTCAGACGGGTTGAGGAAGCCGGACAGGGTGCCGGCGTAGATGAACTGCTGCGGGTGGTAGATCGCGTAGGTCAGGGCCGCGCTGCCGGCCATCGAGATCCCGACGACGGCGTTACCGGTCTGCGACACACCACGATTGGCGGCCAGCCACGCGGGCAGCTCGTTGGTCAGGAACGTTTCCCACTTGTAGGTGTAGTTCTGCCCGTTGCCCTTCGACGGCTGGTACCAGTCGGTGTAGAAGCTGGACTGGCCGCCGACAGGCATGATCGTGGACAGGCCGGACTGGTAGTACCACTCGAACGCCGGGGTGTTGATGTCCCAGCCGTTGAAGTCGTCCTGGGCGCGCAGCCCGTCGAGCAGGTACACGGCGTGCGGCCCGCCGCCTTGGAACTGGACGCGGATGTTGCGGTTCATCGACGGCGAGAAGACATCGAGGTATTCGACGGGCAGACCCGGCCGGGAGAACGCTCCAGCGGTCGCCGACCCCCCGGCGATACCGATCAGCCCGGGCAGTGCCAGCGTCGCGATGGCGCCGACCATCAACCGGCGCAACGTGATCCATGCTGTCGTGCCACGCATGTTTCTGAGGAACTTCATAACGGCAACCAACCCACCTTTCGTTTGCTTGCTACAAGCAATTGCCGTCGCTTTGCGAGCAAAGTGAATCATGTGTCCCAGGAGTCACACGAGTAACACGACGGGGTGGACAGATCGCGGTTGGCTAACGATTGGAACTCGGCGCCGAGACCGGGGCCTGCGTCGATGTGGCGGACATGGCCCGACGGGCATCGGTCCTGCGTTCGTCGAGGAGCCTGCTCATCTCATGGAGCAGCAAGGGATTTCGTGTCACCAGTTCTTCGAGAAAATCGCGATCCACCTGCAGCATCGTGGTCTCTTCGAGGGCATACACCGATGTCCGCGTCGCCTCGCGGGTCAGCGCGCTCTGGCCGAGGAAGTCGCCGGGATGCAGGGTCCGGACCGGCACGACCTCACCGTCCGGCCCTGCCGCGGTGACCTGCACTCGTCCGTCGAGCAGGTAGCTCATCCGGGTCGGAACCTCACCGGCAGTCTGCACGGCCTCGTCGGCTCCGTAGCGCGTCAGGGCGGCGTGCGTGAGCAGTTCCTGCTGGTCGGTGTGGCTGAGGCGCAGGGTGGTGGCCATCCGCCGGCAGGCCTTCGTCAGCCGTTCGGCGGTGCCGAAATCGTCGTCGATCCCGTCGAGGTGCAATTCGGCGCGTCGCGACGCGTACCAAACCCAGCGCAGGAAGGTCGCCTTGGCGGCGCCGTCGTCGGCGGGGGAGCGCACCGGGATCGTCGTGCGGTAGTCGTTGCCGCCGACCGCGACCGCCTTGACGGTGGCTTCCGGACGTATCTGCGGTAGTCGTGCGGCGACCCCGGTGAGAAGGGCACACACCTGATCCGGCGGATCCGCGGGGCCGAACGTGCACACGATCGACAGCGAATAAGACGCCTCCGGCCGGCTCAGATTGGTGAACGAGGCGCCGGCCAGCACCGAGTTGGGCATGATCTGCATGCCGCTACCGGTGTCGATATGCGTTGCGCGCCAGTTCACCTCGACCACGCGACCGCGCGCCGACGGCGTGTCGAGCCAGTCGCCGAGCCGGAACGGCTGCTCGAACAGCAGGAAAAGACCCGAGATGATCTGGCCCACCGAGTTCTGCAGCGCGAGACCCAGCACGATCGACGATATGCCCAGCGCGGTGAAGAGGCCGCCGACGTGGGCGCCCCACACGTAGGCGAAGATCATTCCGACGCCGATCGCGATGAGCGCGAACCGGGCCACATCGAGGAAAATCGACGGGATTCGCTTGCGCCAGCTGCCCTCCGGGGCGCCCTGGAACAAGGTGGCGTTCAAACCCGACAACAGCAGGATCATCACCACGAAGCCGAACGCGGTGGCGACGATGCGCACCCCGGTGGTCTCACCCGAGATGTCGCCGCCTTTGACCAGCAGGACCAGCAGCGCGCCCAGCGGCAGGATGTAGTTGCGCAGCAAGCCGACCGGCCGGGCCAGATAACTGCCGCGGCGCGCCAGCGTGTTGTGCAGTTCGGTGAGCAGCACCAGGCCGACAGGCAGGCCGATCGCAACGGACAGGGCCCAGTAGAACCAGTCGGTCTCCAGCACACTTCTCACGGCTGACGCTCCGTGAGTCGCCAGATCTGCTCCTCGGTGCCGCCGACGCTCACCGAACCCGCGGGGGTGAACTGCCGCACATCCAGGGTGGCGTCGTGTACCCGGGTCGTGACATAGATGCCGGGCTGTGGCGCGCCACTGCGCACCCGGTAGGCGAGATCCACTGCGGCTCCCCACATGTCGTAGGCGAGGCTGGATCTACCGACCAGCCCGCTGCTGACGGTGCCGGTGTCGATGCCGGCCCGCAATCTGAGGTCATGGCCGGTCTCGGCGCGGAACCGGTCCACGATGCGCTGCATCTCTGCGCCGAAGTCCACTGTGCGGCGGACGTTGTCGAGCCGGGGCACGGTCAGCCCGCAGCTCGCGAGATAGCCGTTGTGCAGGGTACGTACCTGCTCGATGCCGAGATGTTCGGCGGCCGCGTCGAACTGTCGCACCAGCTTGTTGACGATCGCCAGCAGTTCGTCGGAACTCAGGTCGGCGGACAATTCGTCGAGTCCGACGAAGTCGGCGAAAATCACGGTGACGTTCTGGTGGTCTTGTGCGATGGTTTCCTCGCCTTCGCGGTACCGCTGGACCACCGGCTCGGGCATCATCGACCGCAGCAGCCGGTCGTTCTCCTTGCGTTGCTCCTCGAGCAAGTCCTCCTTGATCCGCAGATTGCGGCTCATCTCGTTGAAAGCGACTGTCAGATCACCGAATTCATCGCGGGACAGGACCGGCAGCGACACTCCGTAGTCGCCCGAGCTGATCTGCTGTGCCCCGGCTTCCAGCCGCCGCAGCGGGCGGACGAAGAATCGCGCCAGCCCGATGGCGGCGATACACACGACGAAGATCATCGCCACGGTCGAGAGCACGAGGGTCCTCGTGAACACGGTCACCGGCGCGAACGCCTCGGTGGTGTCGATCTTGGCCACCATGACCCAGTCGAGGCCCGGCAGGTTCACCGGGGCGTAGGACTGCAGCGTCTCGTGCCCCAGATAGTCGAGGTCGATCATGGTGCCGGTCTGGCCGCGTTCGGCCAGCCGCGCCGCGTCACTGGCCACCGGCTGCACCAGTGTGGTGCCGCCCTGGCGGATCGCCGTGGCCGCGACATCGGGCGGGGTGCCCGCGTCGATGACGTCCTTCTTGTACTGGTCACGGTTCTGGACGAACGTTCGCGACACCGACCGCATCAGACCGTCCGGGCCGACCAGGATGGTCTCGCCCGTGGATCCCATGCCGGCCTCTTGCCACTGCTGGTTCGCGGTCATCACCCGATTCACTCCCGTGATGGGCAACTGCAGGGCCAGCACGCCCTCCACGCGGCCCTCGCTGCCGATCGGGGACACCATCCAGGCGGTCGGGGCCTGGGCCGGCTGGTAGTCACTGAAATCGGTCACATCGACGTAATCGATGGCGTTGGACGTGACCGCGCGGCGGTACGCGTCGGTCAGGCTGCCGCCGCGATATGGGCCCGTGTAGACGTTGGTGCCCAGGTCGACACCCTTGTACGCGCTGTACACGACGTTGCCGCGGGTATCCAGCAGCAGCGCGTCCTCGAACTTGAACCGGTCGACGACGGTGCGGAAGTACTCGTTGAACCGTGCACAAGCCGCCGACCAGGCGCTGCCGTCGCGGGCGTCGGAGAATTTCAGGGCTGTGTCCCAGTCGTTGAACGGCGCCATGTAGTTGGCCTGGAGCCATTTCTGCGGGTTGGACGTAGGCAGCAGCGCTGCCACATCGGCCTGATTGCCGGTCTGGGCCTCCTCGGCCTTGGCGAACTGGTTGCGGTAGTAGTCGACGATCGCCTGCTGCTGAGCCGGTGCGATGACGGCGTCGTTGAGCTGGTCGAACCCTGCGGTGAACGCGCGCACGGCTTCGGTGGCGGTCGTGCCTCGCGTGTAGACCACCAGAGAGTCCCGCAGATACCGGAATTCGGCCTCCAACTGACGGGTCTGGGCCGACCGGATCTCGGTGAGCCGGTCGAACACCGAATTGCGCAGCGAGCTGCGGCCCGACTGATATCCGATGGCCCCGACCACCGCCGCCGACAGCACGCTGGTGATCAACAGCATCGCGAGCAGCTTGGACTGAATGCTGATCCGGGACATGATGCGGCGGCGCGGGTGTCGCTGTTTGCGCGCGGGCGTCTCGACGTCTGGGGAGCCGGCTTCGGTCGTCATCGCAACGGAACACTAACTGTGTGGCCGGCGGGCCGAACACTTTCCCGGCAACTCGTGGCCGGTTGCACAGTATCTGTGCGACATTCGACATATGGTCACCGCGGCTGACCCTGATGATCTGCGTCGCTTCACCGAGGCGCAGGAACGCGTTTACCCGACCGTGCTCGCCGAGCTGGCCGACGGCCGCAAGCGCAGTCACTGGATCTGGTTCATCTTCCCGCAGTTGCGGGGGCTGGGCCGGAGCCCGACCGCGCACCATTACGGCATCGCGTCGGCGCAGGAGGCTCGGGCCTACCTGGCCGACCCGACCCTGGGACCGCGGCTGCGGGAGTGCGCGCGCCTGGTGGCCGAGATCGACGGGCGGTCGGCGGAGGAGATCTTCGGCTGGCCGGACTGTCTCAAGGTCCGGTCGTGCATGACGTTGTTCGCCGCGGTTGCCGCCGACGCCGCGGACTTCCAGGCTGTGCTGGACAAGTTCTACGACGGGCTCGGCGATCCGGTGACCGTGGAGATGCTCAGTGCGGCTGGATGATCAGCCAGCCGTGCGGTGGGACCTCGGTCTCGGTGATCTCGTGTTGCGGGGGAGCCCCTGAACCGGCGAGCACCGTTCCCGCCGGTGTACCGAGCTCGGGCAGCGACACGGTCAGCGGGGCGTCGTCGACGTTGAGGGCGACGATCAACGATCCGTCGGCCGCGGTGCTGCGGTAGATGTATTGCGTGTTGGTCAGTTTCAACGCGGTCGTCGTCGCGGTGTGCAGCCATGGATGGCGCCGACGCAGTCCGATCAGGTAGCGGTGGAACCGCAGGACGTCGGAATCCTCAGGGAGCGTATCGAATCGGGGCCTGACCGCGTCGTCGCCGCCGCGGCGCTCCTCTTTGACACCGCGGTAGCCCGACTCGTCACCCGCGTAGATGCTCGGGGTTCCGCCGGTGGTGAGCAGGATGACCAGGGCATGTTCGACGTGGTCTGGGTTGCTCAGCTGGCTGGCGATCCGGGTGACGTCGTGGTTGCCCACGAACGTCAGCGGCACGAAGGTGTCGAGAAAATCGTTGTGCCGCTGCAGTCCCCAATCCAGTTCGTGAAAATTGCCGTCGTTGAGGCTGCTCCAGATCGCCTTCCAGAGTTCGTACTGGGTGACCGAGTCGAAGGTGGCCGCTTCGACGGTGGTGGTGTAGTCACCGTGGATCACCTCGCCGACGAACCATGCATCGGCGAATTCTTCACGCACTCTTGGCAATACCTGCGCCCAGAATCGGTCCGGCACCGCGTATGCGGCGTCGAGGCGCCAGCCGTCGGCGCCGCGCGCCAGCCAGTGCCGCAGCACCGCGGTCGTGTACTCCACCACCTCGGTGCTGGCGTGGTTGAGTGCGATCAGTTCGCCGTGCCCCTCGAAGGTGTCGAACCGCGATTGCGGCCCGCGGCGCCGGAACCACGCCGACGCGGGATGGTCGGGGCCGCCGTCGAGCGCGTCGCGGTACTGCGCGAAGTCGGTACCGACGTGGTTGAAAACTCCGTCGAGCAGCACCCGCAGCCCGCGCTGGTGCGCCTGGGCCACCAACTCGTCGAAATCGGCATCGTCGCCGAGCCGTGGATCGATCCGGAAGTGATCGGTGGTGTCGTAACCGTGGGTGCGCGAGGCGAAGATCGGGCCAAGGGCGATACCGGACGCGCCGAGTTCCACGGCGTGATCGAGCCAGTCGACGACGCGGCGCAAGCGGTGTTCGTCAGGGCCGGGCGACGGGTCTGCGGGAAACGCACCGACGAAGCCCAGTGGGTAGATCTGCCACCAGATGGCGTGCGCCACCCATCCCGGCTCAGGCACGAAACTTCGCCGCGTACAGATCCTTCATCTCCTCGGTCAGTTCGGCGGCCGGACCGTCCACTGCGACACCGGGCGCGACGGTGCTGATCGGTAGTGGCGCCACCGGGGCAGGCGGAACGCCCCATTCGCTGAGCCATCCGGTCAATTGTTCGGTGGAGGTCGCATAGACGATGCGGCCCAGCCCCACCCAGGCGTGCGCCGCCGAGCACATCGGGCAGTGTTCGCCGGAGGTGTACACCGTGGCGCGCGCCCGCCGCTGCGGGCTCAGATGTTCGGCGGCCCAGCGGGCGATGGCGAACTCGGGGTGCTGGGTCTCGTCGCCGTCCTTGACCCGATTGCGGTCGGAGAACACCGTGGTGCCCGTGTAGTCGACCAGGATCGATCCGAACGGCTGATCGCCGGCGTCGAGGGCTTCACGGGCGAGCGCGACACATTTACGCAGGTGTTTGAGGTCGGTGTCGCTGATGGCCACGGTCGCGAGTTTACGGCGCGGGGCGATGACTCCGGGGCACAACGACGGTCAACCACCGCAACAGGTGGGCGCGACATCCAGGCGGCACGCGCACGATGCGACGATCGGTACGTCGGCGCGGGCGAGGGCCAGGTCCAGTTGCTGGGCGACGATCGCCGCCTCGGCGTCGCGGCCCAACCGCTGCAGGCATTCGTGATATCCGTGCAGGCTCCACACATTGCCCGGGTGATGGCTCGACCGGTTCAGCGTGGGGTCGAGACCGAGGTCGGCGGCGTACACCCCGGCGGCCTCCTCGACCCTGCCCTGCTCGAGCAGCAGGGCGCCGTAGGCGTGCCGTGTTGGCTGCATCCAGCCCCACGGTTCGTCGTAGGGCAGCCCGTCGTCGAGCTCGATGGCTCGCCGCAGGTGGGCGAACGCGTCGTCGAATTTGCCTTCCCGGTAGGCGATCTCGCCGTCGAGCATGGCTGCGGCGACCGCCAGGATGTCGAGGCTGGTGTTGTTGAACAGGTAGCGGCTCTCCGGGATGCGCCGGTACGCGGCTGCGAAGGCCTCCCGCTCTGTGCGGGCCTGGGCCAACTCTCCTTTGGCGGCGTGGGCGACACCGCGGCCGTAATGGATGGTGGCCGTGGTGGTGCTGTACAACTCGGTGTCGGCGGGCAGCGGTTCGGCGATCAGATCATCCCAGCGCCCGAACCGCACCAGCACGTGCACGCGCAGCGGTACGAACGCCTCGAGCCAGTCGGCCATCGGGGGTGACGGGACGGCCAGCAGCTCAGGGGTGAGCTGGCGCGCCAGCTCGTCGGCCGCACTGCTCGCGGTCTGGTAATCGCCGGCGAACATCGCCGAGTACACCACGAAATGCAGGTCGTGGGCGCGATACAGGGAGTAGAAGTTGAGCGCGCCGGAACGCTCGACGAACTTCCGGTCTGCTTGCACCGCAGCCTGATTCGCGACCACCGAGTTGTGGTAGTCGCCGCAGAGGACGTCGATGTGGCTGGGCATGTGCTGCAGGTGGCCCGCGTCGGGCACCAGGCCGCGCAGCAGGTCGGCCGCGGGCAGGGCGTCCTGCGGCGTGGCCGACATCTCCATGGCATGGATGTACAGGTGCAGGATTCCGGGGTGGCTGCGTCCCTCGGCGGTGGTCAGCGCCGCATCGAGGATGGCCTTCGCCTCGAGCACCCGCGAGCCGGGCGCGGGCTCGCCCGTGCGACCGTCCCACAGTGCCCAGGCCGTGACGTTGACCAGGGCGTCGGCCGCCAGCGCCTGCACGTCGATGTCGCCGGGATGCTCGGCGGCCAGGGCCGCCATGGCGTCGGCGTAGGCGGCGTGGCCTGCGGTCAGCGCTTCGGTGTCCTCGGGGTCTGCGGTCGGAAAGCGTTGTCGCAGTGCGGCTATGAGGGCCCGCTCGATGGTCGAGGCGCGTCCGCCCGCAGCCTGGTCAAGCTCGGCGCGGGCCCGCGTCAGCGATGTGGCCAGGTCGACCGGATCGAAGGCCTCCCAGGCCTTGTTGTAGTTGGGGCCCACCGCGTAGGCGATGCCCCACCGTGCGATCGTCAGGTCGGGATCGAACTGCAGCGCGCGTTCGAAACAGCGGATCGCCTCGTCGTGGTTGAACGCATAGGCCCAGATGAGGCCCCGGTCGAACCATGTCTGAGCCTGCTGCGCCGGGGTGTCGACCGGCCGGTGGTAGGTACCCAGGTCGTAGTACGGTTCGGCTTCGGTCACGGCTGGCACGATAGTTCAGCCGCTCATCCCGCGAGAAGTGTTGGCACAACCGCTGAGCCGAATCGGTCCCGAACGGTTCGTGGCCCTGTAGCGGATCGGGAATTCGACACCGGCACGAGAACGTGTTCTAGTGCTCAGATGCCGGGTTACACCCATGTCGAGGGCCTGCGTTCGGCCGACGTGCAACGCCTGAGGTCCACCTACGAGCCGCTGGCCGAATCGGTGCGCGCCTTGATCGACGCGACCATCCGCTCGGAGGCGGACGCGGCCGAGGTGGCCGCGGCCAAGGCGGAGATCGACTCCGCCACGGCACGGCTGCGGGCCAAACAGATCGACGGGGCGTTCGGCGTCCGCTTCACCTCCGACGGCGACCGGATGCCGTGGGGCAATCCGGCCATCGGTATCCGCAACCCGATCGCGCCGCCGCTGGTGATCGTCAAGCATCCCTCGGGTGTGGTGTCCACCGACTTCCACCTCGGAGCCGCCTACGAAGGCCCGCCCGGGCAGGTGCACGGCGGCATCGTCGCGATGGTGCTCGACCACCTGCTCGGCGAGGTGGCCGCCAACGATCCGGACAGTCCGCGGTTCACCGGCACCCTGACCATCCGTTACCTGCGGGCCACCCCGTTGGGCGATCTGCATGCCGAAGGTCAGATCACCCGCACCGACGGCATCAAAGCGTATGCCGCCGGCCATCTCTCGGACTCCGAAGGCGTCACCGCGGAGGCCGAGGGCGTGTTCATCCTGCCGCGCTGGGCCCGCGGCTGATCGCGGTCAGCGGGATGGCGCGACCGGTTCCACCCGGTCGATCGCGATGTCGGCCAGGCTGCCGGTGATGGTGGTCAGCTCGCCGACCAGGATGCGCGCTGCCCCGTTGTCGGTCGCCAACGTCGACGCCAGATCGTGCACGCGCCGCAGCGCGGCGGACAACTCGACGGTGTCCAGGCTCCACGGCACCGCGGGGCTTGGTGGTGACCCGCGCAGGGCTTCGATGTAATCGTCGACCGCAGCGATGAATTCGGCGTCCAGCGCCGATGACGGATGGGTCGGCAGGCTGTTCTCCAACGTGGTGCACGCACTGGTCACCGCGTTCAGCGCGGTGCGGTATGACCGCAGCCACCGGCGCAGCGTCGGGGAATCCAGTCTTGCCGCACCCCAGGCGGCCTCGAATGCCGCTCGCGCTCGGAACGCGCGTTGCCAGGCCGTCGACAGCGCCTCGGCGGGGTGATCCACCTCGTGCACGAACGCCGTGACCACCATTGCCGCGTAATCGATCTCGGTCATCAGCAGTTCGCCGGCGCGCTGCCGCAACCGGATCAGGGAATGGTCGGGCAGCAGCACATGGGCCATCACCGCCAGTCCGCCACCGACGAGCACGCCCACCAGTCGGTCGAAGATGCCCGCCCAGTCGGTGAAACCGCCGACGCCGACGACGAACACCATGACGGCACCGATGGCGACGACCACCGCGAGATAACCGAATCTGATCACGCCGTAGGCAACTCCGACGAACACCGTCGCGCAGATCACCGACGCCATGGGGCCCGGCTGCCAGAACACCGTCAGCGCTGACGCGACGACGATGCCCACGGCGAGTCCGGCCATCCGCCCGGCACACCGTGTGTAGGTGTGCGCGGTTTCCGGCCGCAGCACCACCACCACGGTCAACGCCATCCAGTAGCCGTGCCCGAGCGTGCCGTAGCGTGCGGCGGCGGCCGCGACGGCCGTGGTCACCGCCAACCTGATCGCGTGCCGCAGGATCGGCGATGTCCACGTCAGGTGCGAACGCACGACGGCCGGCGCCGAGGCCAGCGAACCGATCAGGTCGGGCCGGTGCAGCTGCCCGAACCGCAGCACCGCGGCCTCCCGCAGCTGCTCGGAGAAACGTTGTGCACGTGTGGTTTCCGCGCCGGTCACAGCGGCCGCGGTGGCGTCGACCCTGACCAGGGCATGCTCGGCGTCGCGGCGCGCGGTGTGGCTGTGGTCGGCGATCGCGTCGAGCAGCACGGCGGCCGCGGACAGCAGCTGCGGCACCCCGTCACGACGGTCGCCACCTGCCGTCGAGCGGAAGGAGACCAGCGTCGCGGCCAGCCGTTCGGGGAGCCGGTACCCGCCGTGGTAGGCCCGCGGTTGCTGGCTCACCTGGCTGTTGGCGAACACTTCCCGCAGCCACGTCATCGGCGCGTCATCGACGTCGGCCGCGCAGTCGGCGGCCACGCTGCGGGCATCGGCGGCCAACGACCGGTAGGCCCGGGTCAGGCCTTCCCGCTGCGCCCGCCACCGCCGCGGCGGTCGTACCGAGATGAGCGCTGCCTGCACCAGACCTGCCGCGAGAACCAGCAGGGGGGAGAGCAGGATGTCGGCCAGCGTCGGCGCGGTGACCGGGGCGATCACCAGCAGTGCGCTCGCGGCCGAGGCCACCAGGCCGGCGTTGGCGCCGAGCGACCACTGCATCCCGGCGGCGAAGCACCACAGCGCGACCACGATGACGAACACCACGTCGTACGATCCGCTCAACACCGCGA
This sequence comes from Mycobacterium dioxanotrophicus, assembly GCF_002157835.1. NCBI lineage: Bacteria > Bacillati > Actinomycetota > Actinomycetes > Mycobacteriales > Mycobacteriaceae > Mycobacterium > Mycobacterium dioxanotrophicus. Next base: position 3,336,623 of record NZ_CP020809.1, read on the forward strand.
GCAGCACCACGATGGCCAGCTCGACCGATGCGGTCGCCACCAGCGGCACCCGCCCGCCCGGGCTGCGCTGCAGCGCGATGGCGCCTGCGATCACCCCGGCGCCCAGCGTCCACATCGCTGCGGTCGGCGACACCCCGTAGAGCGCGAGCACGCTGAGCGCCAACGTGCCGATCAGGCTGCGCGCCACCGCGCCCGCGTCGGGAGTGCTGAGCCGCAGCGCATCGGCTGCCTGTCCACCGGTCTGCACGTGCCCATTCTCGCGCCTGTCGCTCCGGTAGGTGGCCAACCGAGGCCAAGTGGCGCGAATCGCCTACTGTCCGCTGGGTGGAGAAGATCATCGTGCTCGTGCGAGCCGAGGACGCCGACGACGATTGGTGCGCACGACTCCGGACCGGGGTCGCCGACGAGCTGCTCGACAGCGGGCTGTCGGGACTGTCGGTCAACGTGCGCGACGCCCCGGTGCGCGATTCGCTCATGACACTGACCACGCTGGACCCACCGGTGGTCGCGGTAGTCAGCCTGTGGACCCAGCAGTATTACGGCGAGCAAGTCGGCACCGCGATCAAACTGCTTGCTGCCGAAGCCGACTCGGTTCACGCCTACCTGGTCACCGAATCGGTGCCGATGCCGCCGCCATGGACCGACCCGGGCCGGCGCACCGACGGCCTGGCCAACATCGCGCTGCTGCGTCGGCCGGCCGGCCTGAGCGAGGCCACCTGGCGGCACCGCTGGCACGTCGACCACACGCAGGTGGCCATCGACACCCAGGCGACGTTCGGTTACACGCAGAACGCCGTGGTGCGGGCACTGACCCCCGATGCCCCGGCGATCGCGGGCATCGTCGAGGAACTGTTCCCGCAGTCGGCGGTGGCCGACGTGCACGCCTTCTTCGGTGCTGCCGATGACGCCGATCTGGCGGACCGCATGCGGCGCATGGTGGCCAGCACGGAAGCGTTCGGGGCCAGCACCAACATCGATACGGTGCCCACCAGTCGCTACGTGTTCCGCTCGCCGTTCACCGCACCCGACCGGCAATAGTGGAACGTGTTCTAGTTACGCTTCGACATGTGAACCTGCTGATCGACGACGTCAACCGCGTACGCACACTCACGTTCAACCGCCCGGACGCGCTCAATGCCTTCAACGAGGCGCTCTACGACGAGACGACCGTCGCGCTGCGGGCCGCTGCCGACGATCCCGAGGTCGGCGTGGTGCTGCTGACGGGGACCGGCCGGGCGTTCAGCGCGGGCAACGATCTCGTCGAAATGCAGGCCCGGATCAGCGTGCGCGGTGCTGATCTTGCGCCGGGGGAGCACGGCTTCTACGGCATGCTCGACGCGCTCGTCGACTTTCCGAAACCGTTGATCTGCGCCGTCAACGGTCTCGGAGTGGGCATTGGGGCGACCATCCTGGGATTCGCCGATCTGGCGTTCATGTCCTCGTCGGCCCGGCTGAAATGCCCGTTCACCAGCCTTGGCGTGGCGCCTGAGGCGGCGTCGTCCTACCTGCTGCCGCGGTTGATCGGTCGGCAGAACGCGGCCTGGCTGCTGATGTCGTCGGAATGGATCAGCGCCGAGGAGGCCAAGGACATGGGCCTGGTGTGGCGGGTCTGTGCGCCCGACGAACTGCTGTCCGAGGCTCGCCGCCATGCGGAAGTCCTTGCGTCCAAGCCGCTTTCGAGCCTCAAGGCGGTCAAGCAGACGATGCTTGCACCGATCCGGGCGGACATCCTGGCGGCTGTCGAACGCGAGAAGGCGCTGTTCACCGAACTGGTCGGCGCTGCGGCCAACGTCGACGCGCTCGCTGCGTTCGCCGACCGCAAGTAGGCGCGGGCTCAGGGCGCGCGGCCGGTCCCGTTCTCCACCGCCGCGACGATTTCACCGCAGATGCGCGGCGAGGCGGTGGTGCGGGCCGGGCAGCCGTTGAACGGGGTGGGGCAGCCGTTGGCCTGGTGGGCGGCGATGATCGCCCGGATGGTGCGCCGGCAGCGGCCGCAGTCCTTGCCCGCGCCGCAGGCATCCGCGATCTGCTTGGACGTGGTGGCTCCCGCCGCGACGACGTCGTTGACGACGTGGCTGGTGACTCCGGTGCATAGGCAGACGAACATCAGCTCACCGGCTCATTCCTGGCCGTCGACGGTCATGATGTGGGCCAACTTGCCGACGAAAAGGCTCGGGTAGGCCCCGAACCCGGCGTGCGTCATCCATTCGGCGGCCGCGTCCGGATGGTCGATCCACTGCCGCGCGCTCACCTCGTCCTCGATCTCCTGCAGGATCATCACTTCCTGGCCGTCGTCGAGTGCCTGGTATACCCACACTTTCCTGATGCCACTGTTTTCGAAGCGGCTGAGCCCGTCGTGGACCTTGCGCATCAGCGTCGGGACGTCGTCGACCACCGAGACCGCGCCGACGATCACGCCGGCCACGTATTCCTCCGAGGATGGCCCGGAAAGGTCGATCTTCTCGACCACCTCGCCGCCGAAGATGGGCGGAATGTCCTCGACGCCGGATATGTCGAACCATTCGAAAATGGCTGGTGAACGCAGGACATCGCGAATCGAGTGGGCATTGCGGATCCCGATGGTCACCAGCACGCGGCGCGGCTCCCAGATCGAGGTGTAGAGCACCACGTGATGGGCGCCGATCGTCAACAATCCCGAACGATGCTTTTTCATCCATTTCCACATCTGTTCGACATCGTCGACGCGAAAATCGCACGACAGAATGAGCGAGTGCAAATCAAACTCACGCATTATTTCTCGCGATTCCGTCCGTCGACCGACATGTTAGCCCAGTCTAACCTTAGTTAGGGCAGGCAGTCCAGCCTTCGAGGACGGATGGCCCTACAGGGCCCGCCGTTGCTGCCCGATTGGCCTGGAAACACGCCCGGTACAGCCGAAATCGACCAACCTCCCCGGAGTCTCTGCACTAGATTGGCGGTGCACGGCAAACAGCAACGCTTGACCAGCCCTCAAGGTGCTTAGGAGTGACGATGCAAGGGGATCCGGACGTTCTGAAATTGCTCAACGAGCAATTGACCAGTGAACTCACGGCCATTAATCAGTATTTCCTGCATTCCAAGATGCAGGACAATTGGGGATTTACCGAACTGGCCGCCCATACCCGTTCGGAATCGTTCGAAGAAATGCGGCACGCCGAAGCGATCACCGATCGCATCCTGCTGTTGGACGGGTTGCCGAACTACCAGCGGTTGTTCTCGCTGCGCGTCGGGCAGACGCTGCGCGAACAATTCGAGGCGGACCTGGCCATCGAATACGAGGTGGTCGAGCGGCTCAAGCCGGGCATCATCATGTGCCGGGAGAAGCAGGACGCCGTGTCGGCCATCTTGTTCGAGACGATCCTGAGTGACGAGGAAGGCCACATCGACTACCTGGAGACACAGCTCGAACTCATGGACAAGCTGGGCGATGCGCTTTACGCCGCGCAGTGTGTCTCGAGGCCGCCGCAATAGTCTCGGTCGCCGCGCGTTCGACCGCCCCGGATGTCCGGTCCCGTACCGGATGTCCGGGGCGGTTTGTCGTGTGTGCCGAGCATCACGGTAACTTTCATAGATAATCTAACGATATGACGTCTGGGCCGACTGCCCCTACCGTCGGCGAAAGGATGTCATGACAAGCGCACCCACAACCACGGAACCGCAGCCCGGCGGCGGTGTCCTGCTGAGCCTGCGGCGCCGCAACCTCGTGTTCGTCGCGGTGCTGCTCGGCATGCTGCTGGCCGCCCTCGACCAGACCATCGTGGCCACCGCGCTGCCGACCGTCGTCGCCGACCTCGGCGGTGCAGGGCATCAATCGTGGGTGGTGACCAGCTATCTGCTGGCCTCCACGATCGTCACCGCCGTGGTCGGCAAGGTGGGCGACATCTTCGGCCGCAAGGCCGTCTTCCAGGCCGCGATCGCGTTCTTCCTCGTCGGTTCGGTGCTGTGTGGAATGTCCGGCTCGATGACCATGCTGGTGGCGTCGCGGGCCCTGCAGGGCATCGGTGGCGGCGCCATCATGGTGACCGCCACCGCGCTCATCGGCGAGGTCATCCCGTTGCGCGACCGGGGCCGCTATCAGGGCATGCTCGGTGCGGTCTTCGGTGTCACCACCGTGATCGGACCGCTGCTCGGCGGGTTCTTCACCGATCACCTCAGCTGGCGCTGGGCGTTCTGGATCAACGTCCCGGTCGGCATCGTGGTGTTCCTCGTCGCTGCCGGCACCATCCCGGCGCTGGCCCGTGCCGGCCGGCCGGTCATCGATTACCTCGGCATCGTGCTGGTCGGGCTCGGCGCGTCAGGGCTCACCCTGGCCACCAGCTGGGGTGGTGGCGAATACGCGTGGACCTCGCCGGTCATCATCGCGTTGTTCATCGGTTCGGCGATCGCGCTGGCCGCGTTCGTCTGGGCCGAAACCCGTGCGGCCGAACCGATTCTGCCCATGCGGCTGTTCGCCAGTCCGGTGTTCACCGTGTGCTGCGTGCTGTCGTTCATCGTCGGCTTCGCGATGCTGGGCGCGCTCACCTTCATGCCCACCTTCATGCAGTTCGTCAACGGTGTCTCTGCCACCGAATCCGGTTTGCGCACCCTGCCGATGGTGGCGGGGCTGCTCATCACGTCGACCGGCAGCGGCGCCATCGTCAGCCGCACCGGTCGCTACAAGATGTTCCCCATCGCCGGAACCGCGGTGATGACGGCCGCGTTCGTGCTGCTGTCCCGGATGGACGCGCACACGCCGACGCTGCAGCAATCGCTGTACCTGTTCATCCTTGGCATCGGGATCGGCATGTGTATGCAGGTCCTGATCCTGACCGTGCAGAACACGTCCAACTTCGCCGATCTGGGGGTCGCGACGTCCGGCGTGACGTTCTTCCGGACCATCGGCAGTTCGTTCGGCGCCGCCATCTTCGGCTCGCTGTTCACCAACTTCCTCTCGGGCCGCCTCGCGGGTGCACTCGCGGCCGGCGGCGCGCCACCCGAGGCCGGGGCTTCGCCCAAGGTGCTGCACGCACTGCCTGCGCAGGTTGCCGCGCCGATCGTGGATGCCTACGCCGGCGCGCTCGGCAACGTGTTCCTGTGCGCGGCACCGGTCGCGCTGATCGGGTTCGTCGTGGCGCTCTTCCTCAAGGAGGTTCCGCTGCAGGAGATGGATGCCAGCGTGGCGGTCGATCTCGGCGAGGGCTTCGGCATGCCCAGTGCGGAATCGGCGGAGAAGGTGCTCGAAACGGCGATCAGCAGGCTGATGCGCCACTCCCAGGACATCCGGTTGAGGACGGTGGCGGGCTCGCCCGGCTGTGAACTCGACGTGGCCGGGCTGTGGGCGCTGCTGCAGATCTACCGGCAGGGCCAGGTCTTCGGATCGGCCCGGCTCACCGAGATCGCCGAGCGACTGCGCGTTCCGCACGAGGTGCTCGAGCCCACCTTCGACACCCTGGTCGCCGAGGGCTGCGCCCTGCGGACCGGCGACCAGTTGTGGTTGACGCAGCGCGGACTGAGTCAGGTCGACGCGGTGTCGTCGGCACTGGTCGGGCGGATCGTCGAAAAGCTGGCCACCTCACCGTCATTCGAGGGACGCCCAGACCGCGATCAGGTGGAGGCCGCGCTCGAGCGCATCGTGCACCGGGTGTTGGTGCAACGGGACTGGGGTGATGACCGGACCGAATTGGTCTCGGCGAAAAACTAGAACCTGTTCCAGAATCGGCGCGGCCCGCGTACGATTCGGTCCATGAGCCGCATCGGTGATTTTCCCGACGACGACGTTGCAGGCTGGGTGCTGCGATCGCCCGAAATCGGAACGGCCATGGCCAACTTCACCAACGCCGTGTACACCAAGGGGCGGTTGCCGCTGCGGGTGCGGGAGCTGGCGCGCATGGTCATCGCGCTCGACAACGAGTGCGCCGTGTGCCAGAACACCCGCGATTCCGACGGCGCCGCGGCGGGTGTCGACGAGGATCTCTACGACCACGCAGCCGAATGGCGCACCTGGCCCGGATACAGCCCCGCGGAGCGGGTGGCGGCCGAATTCGCCCATCGATTCGCCACCGGGCACACCGAATTGCGCGACGACGAGGACTTCTGGCAGCGGGCCGCCGAGCAGTTCAACCCTGAGCTGTTGACCGATCTGGCGCTGTCGTGTGCGATGTGGCTGGGCATGGGCCGGATGCTGCGCACGCTCGACATCGGGCAAACCTGCACGATCACGCTGTAGGTCGCCGCGCGGCGGCGCACAATGACTGCTGTGACAGCGCGGGCAGCCAAACCGTTGGCCGCAGCGGCCATCGCCCAGTTGGAAGCGGATGGGGTTGCGACACTGATCGGCACGGTCGTCAATCCGGCCGGGCTGATCCATGCGAAAACCGTTCCGCTGCGCCGCATGGGCATCTTCGCCGACCCCGGGCTGGGCGCCAGCCCGGTGTTCCATGCGTTCACCATCGACCAGACCGGCATCGTGTTCAGCGAATCCCTCGGCGTGGTGGGGGACCAGCGGATCCGCATCGACCTGGGTGCGCTGCGCATCCTCGGTGACGGATTGGCCTGGGCGCCTGGTGAGTTCTTCAACCAGGACGGCACCGCCGACCCGTACTGCGCGCGCGGTGTCCTGCAACGGGTGACCGATCGTATGGCTGCCGCCGATCTTGCCGCGGTGGTCGGCCACGAGATGGAATTCGTCCTCGTCGGTCCTGACGGTGGCCGGTTGCCGTCGGTGATGTGGGCCCAGTACGGACTGGCCGGGCTGCTGGAGTTCGAAGGCTTCGTGCGGGACGTCACCAACGCTGCGACGACCTCCGGGGTGGCCATCGAACAGTTCCACCCCGAGTACGGCGTCAACCAGTTCGAGATCTCGCTCGCGCCACAACCGCCGGTCGCGGCTGCCGATCAGCTGGTGCTCATGCGCATCATCGTGGGCCGGGTGGCGCGCAAGTACGGCCTGCGAGTGAGCCTGTCCCCGGTGCCGTTCGCCGGCAGCGTGGGTTCCGGTGCCCATCAACATTTTTCGCTCACGCTCGGCGACACCGCACTGTTCTCCGGTGGCACCGGGATGCGGGGCCTGACGGCGCTGGGCGCATCGGCCATCGCGGGCCTGCTGGCAGGCCTGCCTGCCGCGCAGGGCGTGCTGTGCGGGTCGGTGCTCTCGGGCCTGCGCATGCAGCCCGGGCACTGGTCGGGTGCGTACAACTGCTGGGGCACCGAGAACCGGGAGGCGGCAGTGCGTTTCCTGATCGGCGGGCCCAGCAACCCTTATGGCGCCAACGTCGAGGTCAAGGTGATCGACCCGTCGGCCAACCCGTACCTGGCCACCGCCGTGATACTGGGCCTGGCGCATCACGGGATCGAGAACGAACTGGCGCTGGGACCGGAGACCACGGTCGACCCGGGCAGTATGACCGAGACCCAGCGTGCCGAACACAGCATCGTGGCGCTGCCCACCCGTCCCGGCGATGCGCAGTCAGCACTGGACGCCTCGTCGCTGATCCGCGGGATCCTGGGCGATGAGCCCGTCGATGCGGTGTTGGCGGTCCGCCGCTACGAGCTGCAGAACTTCGGGGATCTGCCGGACGAAGAACTCGCGGAGAAGTTCCGGATGGCCTGGAGCGTCTAGGTCGGCTTTCCCGGCCAAGTTTTCCGCGGAACTGCATTCCCGGTCGTTAAAGCTCACGCTTAACGACCGGGAATGCAGTTCCGCGCAACGATGCCGCGGATTCGATCGTGACCCGAATGGCAATACTGGGATCATGATCGGCACATTGCGTTCGATGGTCCTCGACTGCCGCGACCCGCACGAGCTGGCCGCGTTCTACGCCGAGCTCCTCGGCGGGGAGGTGGCCGCCGAGGATGACACCTGGGTGGTGGTGACGGATCCGGCGGGGCGGCGCCTGGCGTGTCAGTACTCGCCACAACATGAGCCGCCGCAGTTCCCCGACCCGGCCGGGTCGCAGCAGATGCATCTCGACATCAGGGTCGACGATCCAGATGTCGCCGAACGTCAGGTGTTGGAGCTGGGCGCGACGCGGGTCACCGATGCGGTCGGCGAGAACAACTTCCGGGTGTTCCGCGACCCGGCGGGGCATCCGTTCTGCCTGGTGTGGGGCATCGGCTGAGCCTGATGCACCTCGGTGCTCGCCCTAGACCAGCCCGGTCGCGTCGAAGACCCACGACATGTCCGCGGTGGCGAAGTCGGACAGCCAGCTCGCCGGCGCGTGGTTGGTCAGCGCGCCCATGTCCCAGTAGTCCTTCCACAGCGTGGCCTTGCCGTTCTCGACGCGGTGCACCGTGACGAATTTGAGCACTGCGGATTCGCCAGTCGGCCAATGCCATTCCTCGTGATGCTCGTACATCGCGTCGGGACCGGAGGACACCAACAGGCCGGGGAAGTTCTCGTAGGAGGCCAGCGGTTCCAGCCCTATCTTGAGCCGCTTGACGATGTCCTCGGGCCCCTTGGCGGCGGCCGCCGGGCCCACCGGCATGTCCAGATAGATGCAGTCGTCGGAGACGTAGGTCTTGAGCAGCTCCCAGTTGCGGTCTGACAATGCCTGCCACAGTCCCACGATCGTGTTCTCAACTGACACTGGTGAGTTCGCCTTTCTGGGTGGGCTGCGCCGGGGACCGGTGCGCCGCGCGCAAGAACCTTCCGGTGCGGGTGGCGCCGACGAGGTCGGTGAGCCGGCCGTCGAGGTAGACCGCTCTGCCCGCGACGAGGACGGCGGTGACCGTGTCGTCATTGCGGTTGACCATCCGCGACAGGCCGCCGTAGTGCTCGACGGTGTCTTCGGCGTACTCGTCCAGTGAACCGTCGAGCCGTTGCGGGTCGAGCACGACCACGTCGGCGCGGTCCCCGATGCGCAGGTGCCCGGCGTCGAGGCGGTACCAGTCGGCGAGCTCACCGGTGAGCCGGTGCACCGCCTGTTCGATTGACATGAAAGGCGTTCCGGCTTGCTCGGCGTCACGCACATGCCGCAGCAGGCGCAGCCCCATGTTGTAGAACGCCATGTTGCGCAGGTGCGCCCCGGCGTCGGAGAACCCCAACTGGATACCCGGGTCGCGGGCGAGCTTCTTGAGTACCTCGGGACGATGGTTGGAGATGGTGGTGCGCCAGCGCAATGCCGTGCCGTGGTCGAGGACGAGGTCCAGGAATGCGTCGACGGGATGTATTCCCCGGTCCACGCCGACTTGGCCGAACGACTTACCGATCACGGAATCGTCGGGGCACGCGACGATTTCGGCGTCGAAGAAATCGCGGTGCCACACCCGGACGCCGAATTTGTTCTCGTAGTCCTTGCGGAACCGGCGGCGGTAGTCCTCGTCGCGCAGCAGCGCGTTGCGCTCCACCTCGTCACGCAGATGCAGTGCGGCCGCACCGGAGCCGAACTCCTCGAACACCACCAGGTCGATGCCGTCGGCATAGACCTCGAACGGCACCGGCAGGTGCTGCCAGCGGAAGTTGCCGCCGAGCGCGTTGGTGATCCGGGCCAGTGGCCCCATCATCAGGATGGCGTACGGGTTGGCCTTGATGTCGGCGGCCGACAGCAGCGACGTCTTCAGCGGATTACGGAAGATGCCGAGCGACTGGGCCACCTGCGACGCCAGGTTGATCGGATTCTGGATGTCGGGGCCGGACTGCAGGACTCGGCCGGTGCGACGCAGCAGTGACTTGAGCCTGCGCAGCTCGCGCGGTTTGGCATAGGTCGACGGCAATGTGCGCGACCGGCAGGTGTCGCCGTCGATCTTGTCGAAAAGCAGCTGCTGGGAGGACATTCCGACGAAACCGGCGCTGAGTGCCTCTTTGAGCATCTGCTCCATGCGGGCTTGTTCGGCGCGGGTCGGACGCTGATCCTTGCGGGTGGCGCGGTCCAGGCCCATCACCGCGGTGCGCATGTCGGAGTGCCCGATGAACGCGGCCAGGTTCGGTCCCAGCGGCAGCGCCTCGAGGGCGGCGACGTATTCGTCGCAGTTGGTCCAGGTCTTGTTCGCGTCGACCGCAGCGATCACGTGCTGGCGGGGGATGGCCTCGACCCGGCCGAACAGGTCACCGGCATCGACCCCGCCCACATGCACCGTGGACAGTGAGCAGGACCCGAGCATCACCGTCGTCACACCGTGGCGCAACGACTCCGACAACGACGGACCGCCCAGCACCTCGACGTCGTAGTGCGTGTGGATGTCCAGCATCCCGGGCATGACCCACTTGCCGGTGGCGTCGATGACCCGGGGGCAATCGGTGGCGTCGATGACCCGGGGGCAATCGGTGTCGTCGAGGTCGTCGGGCGAGATGGCGACGACATGGCCGTCGCGAATCCCGATGGTGCGCACGGCCGACGGGGCACCGGTGCCGTCGAACCAGCGGCCGTTGCGGATGATTGTGTCGAAGGTCACCAAGTTATAGAACAGGCGTGGTGGTCAGGTGTCAATGAAATCCGTGAACAGATTTAAAGAAATGTCTACTGACCTGTCTTGAGGGTGGATGACCTGCGGTTATAGCGGTGCCCAGGCGTCGGGTTGACGGCCGTCGAGGTCGGTGAAGCCGTACTCCCTGGCCAGGTCGACAGAGCTGACCGACCGCTGATTCCAGCGGGCCCGGGTGGGATCGGCGGCGATCGCGGCGATGCCCCGGCCGACGAATCGAGGCGTCTCGGATTCGGCGAAACCCGGTGGAGCCATCGGGTAACCGTCGGCACGCATGGGATCCAGGGCGGTGTGCCAGTTCTCCTCGGTGATGCCGTAGTTGTCCAGCATCATCTCCGACCGCAGCCACCCCGGCGTCACGGCGACCGCCGCGGCGCCGAACACGGCGAGCTCGTAGCCATGGCTGAACGCGAGCCGGTTGACCGCAGTCTTCACCAGGTCGTAGAACACTGAAAGTCGATAGTTCTCGAAATTGAATTCCGTTGTGCCATCGGTGATCTCGACGAGAAGGCCACCCATCTTGGTGGTCAGCAACGGCAGCAGGCAGTGCGACGTGATCAGATGCGTGTCGATCCCCAGCCGCAGGATGCGCAGGCCGTCGTCGAGATCGTGCTGCCACATCGGCCGGCCCCACGTCGCCGGAGCGCCCTTGAGAATCTCCGCGCCCCAGATGTCGTTGACGAGGATGTCGATGCTGCCGAAATCGCTGCCGAGCCGCTCGGCCAGCGCCCGGACCTGCGGGATGTCGAGGTGGTCGACCTGGATGGGGATGCCCACACCGCCCACCGCACACACGAGTTCGGCGGTCTCCTCGATCGTTTCGGGGCGGTCGTAGTCGGACAGGCGGCTGCCGGAGACGCTGCTGCGACCGGTACACACGACCGTGGCGCCCGCCTCGCCCAGTGCCATGGCGATACCGCGACCGGCGCCGCGTGTCGCACCGGCGACCACGGCGACACGGCCGCGCAGCGCATTCGGATCGGGCGTCCACACCATCCGATGAGTATCGCGCCCGACGGCCACCGAACATCGCGGTTCAGCATTGTTGCCGCTCCGCAACCCCGCGCATACTGGCGAAGGTGACACCGCTACAGCGCTACATCGCAGAGGAAATTGCCACCGACCACGTGGACGGCCTGCTGTCCCGGCGTGAGGCACTCCGAAGGCTGGCCCTCATCGGTATGGGCACTGCCGCCGCCACCGCCCTGATTGCCGCATGCGGTGAGCAGAAGACGGCCGCTCCACCGACGTCGGAGTCGCCGACGCCGAGCCCGACGCCCAGCCCGAGCCCGAGCCCCAGCGGGCCACCGCCGGGTTCGGCGGGCGCATTGCCCACCAGCCCGGTCACCTGGGCCGGGCCCGCCGGGCAGCTGCAGGGTGCCTGGGCGGCGGCGCCGCAGCCCCGCGGTGCGGTCCTGGTGATCCATGAGAACAAGGGGCTCAACGACTGGGTCCGTTCTGTCGCAGGACGTTTCGCCGGCATCGGCTACTCCGCGCTGGCCATCGACCTGCTATCCGGCCAGGGCGGCACCGGGGCCTTCACCGATCCGGCCGCCGCCACCGCGGCGCTGAGCAAGATCGCGCCCGAAGAGTTCGTCGCCAACCTGAAGTCCGGCGTCGACGAACTCGCCCGCCGCGTCCCCGACCACAAACTCGCCGCCGTCGGCTTCTGTATGGGCGGCGGTCTGGTGTGGCAACTGCTGGCCGCGGGCGAGCCACGACTGGCCGCTGCGGTGCCGTTCTACGGCCCGGCGCCGGACAATCCCGACTTCGCCGGTTCCCGCGGCGCGGCCGTCCTCGCCTTCTACGGCGCCTTGGATCAACGGGTGACCAGCACCGAGCCCGTCGTGCGTGCCGCACTGGAGAAGGCCGGGATGGTGCACGACCTCGTCACCGAACCCGACGCCAACCACGCCTTCTTCAACGACACCGGGGACCGCTACAACGCGGCAGCGGCGGCCGACGCCTGGCGTCGCGTCCAGGACTGGTTCGGCCAGCACCTCGGCTGATCCGCCTGCGGAGTTCAGCGCCTGTTCAGGCACCGGTCGGGGGCACGTTGTTGACCGCACATCAGGCCCGGTTCTGATCTGGGCATGCGGGTTGTCCAGGTTGCCAACTTCTACGGCCCGCGCTCGGGGGGTCTGCGCACCGCGGTCGACCGGCTGGGCGCGGAATACAGTGCGGCCGGCCACGAGGTCTATCTCATCGTGCCGGGTGCTGATCCGGAACAACATGTTTTGCCTACCGGGGTGATACGAATCTCGTTGCCGGCCAGACAGATTCCGTTCACCGGTGGTTACCGTGCCGTTCTCCCGGGGCCGGTCACCGCGCTGCTGTGTCAACTCGAGCCCGACGCATTGGAGGTGTCCGACCGGCTCACCCTGCGGTCGCTCGGGCCGTGGGGGCGGCGCAATCGCGTCGCCACCGTGATGATCTCCCACGAACGCCTCGATCGCCTTGTCGGACAGGTGCTTCCGCGGTCGATGGCCCGCGCGGTGGCCAACTTCGCCAACCGCCGCACCGCGGCGAATTACGACGCGGTGGTGTGCACGACGGCGTTCGCCCGCGAAGAGTTCGACCGGATCGGCGCCGCCAACGTCGCGACCGTGCCGCTCGGGGTCGATCTCGAGCAGTTCCACCCACGGCGGCACAGCGCGCAGATGCGTAGCCGGTGGGCGGCCCGGGAGCAGACCCTGCTGGTGCACTGCGGTCGCTTGTCGGTGGAGAAACACGCCCACCGAAGCATCGATACCGTTGCCGCCCTGCGTGATTCCGGCGTCGACGCGCGCCTCGTGGTGGTCGGGGAAGGGCCCATGCGGGCCCGGCTGGAACGTCAGGCGGCCCGGCTGCCGGTCGACTTCACGGGCTACATCGGCTGCCGGGACACGGTGGCGACCATCCTGGCGTCCGCCGACGTCGCACTGGCGCCCGGCCCGCACGAGACCTTCGGGCTGGCGGCTCTGGAGGCTCTGGCGTGCGGGACGCCCGCGGTGGTGTCGCGGACCTCGGCCCTGGCCGAGATCCTCACTTCGGACAGCGGCGCGACGGCCGACAACGACCCCCGGGCCATCGCGCATGCCGTGACCTCGGTGATCAGCCGCCCCGAACCGCTGCGCCGCAGCAGTGCGCGCCAGCGTGCCGAGCAGTTCACCTGGCCGCGGGCCGCGGCGGGCATGCTCGACGTGCTCGGTGCCTGAGCAGCCGGCGCCGAGGCGGGGCTGTCACGGCGGACGCGAGGAGCAATCAGGATCGCGGTAGGTTGTCCGCATGAGCGGCCGTACCGACGACACGGCACGGACCGCCACGCTGTGGTTCGCCCTGCTGCTCACGCTCACCAACGGTTTTCTGGACGCGCACACCTACTTCACGCGCGGACAGGTCTTCGCCAACGTGCAGACGGGCAACGTCATCTTCCTCGCCCTCGACCTGTCCGACGGGCATGTGGGTGCCGCGCTGGCGCACCTCTGGCCCATCCTGGCCTTCATCGTCGGGGTGTCGATCGCCGCGCACATCAAATCGGGGCGTGCCGAGCACGTGCTGCCGTATCCGCTGCGCTGGACGATGGCCATCCAGGTGGTGACGCTCGCGGTGATCGGGTTCGTGCCGGGCACCGTGTCCCATACCGTGGTCACCGTCCCGATCTCGCTGCTGGCCGCAGTGCAGATCGGGTTGTTCCGCAACATCGGGGACCTGGCCTACCTGCCGGTGGCGACTACCGGAAACCTCATGCGCTGTGTCGAATCGGGCTACGCCGGTTTCGTCGAAGGACGCCCGGACGCGCGTCGCGCCACCGGTGTCTATTCCACCCTGATCTTGGCATTCGCCGGCGGCGCGGTGATCGGTGGCGTTGCGAGCCGGGCCTGGGGTGTCCATGCGATCTGGTTGGCCGCCGGGATCCTGGCCGTGACGCTGCTGCTCTTCATCGTCGACCGGGATGCCGTGGCCTGAGAGGGTTTTGCGCAGGGTGACCGCAGATCTGGTGTGGCCGCGACACCGGTTCTATGGTCCCCGGTCATGTCCGAAATCACCACGGTCCCAGACTCTTTAGGTAGCCCTGCGGCGCCACCCGACCGCAAGCTACGCGGCAATCTCGGTGTCGTCGCCATCGTGTTCATGGTCGTCGCCGCGGCGGCCCCGCTTGGCGTCATCGGGGGAGTGGTGCCGCTGGGGATCGCGTCGGGCAACGGCGCGGGTTTCCCGGCGACCTTCATCGTGGCCACCGTGGTGCTGTTGCTCTTCGCGACCGGTTTCACCGCGATGACGCCGTACGTCGACGACGCGGGCGCGTTCTTCTCGTATGTCCGCCAGGCCCTTGGCTTTCCGGCCGGCATCGGGGTCGCGTTCGTGGCGCTGGTCAGCTACGTCGCACTGGAAGCCGGGGTGTACGGCCTGCTTGGACCGGCAGGGGCGAGCGTGCTCGAACTGGCAGGTGGCCCGGCGCTGCCGTGGTGGCTGTTCGCCGCGGCGGCGTTCGCGGTGACCACCTACCTGGGCTACCGCAACATCGAGCTGTCCAGCCGCGTGCTCGGCGTCCTACTGACCGCTGAGATCGCCATCGTCGTCGTGCTGGACCTGGTGATCGTCGCCCGCGGCGGTGACCACGGCTTGTCCACGGGCATCGTCAATCCGCATGCGATCCTGTCCGGATCACTGGGCATCGGGCTGCTTTTCGCGATCATCAGCTACGTCGGATTCGAGGCGACTGCGATCTTCCGCGATGAGGCGAAGACCCCGGAACGGACGATTCCGCGGGCCACCTATGCCGCCCTGATCCTGATCGGAGTGTTCTACGCGGTCACCAGTTGGGCGTTGATCTCCGGGTGGGGCGACGACGGGGCCGTCGCCCACGCCACCGGTTCGGGCAGTACGTTCCTCGGTGACACAGCCAGGCGCTATGTCGGCGCCGTCGGTGCGGACCTCATCACGGTGCTGTACTTCACGAGCCTGTTCGCCTGCATCCTGGCCTTCCACAACGTGGCGTCGCGCTACGTGTTCGCCCTGTCGCAGCGCGACGTGCTGCCCGCGGCGCTGAGCCGCCCGCACGATCGGCACGGGTCGCCGCACCAGGCGTCGCTGTGGATCTCGGCGGTGGTGGCGTTGGCGGTACTGCTGGCCGTGGTGTTCGGTCTCGACCCCGCCGCGCAGTTCTACACGTGGTTCGCCGGGGCGACGACGGTCGGCGTGGTGGTTCTCATGATCGTCACGAGCGTGGCGGTGCTGGTGTACTTCGCCCGCGACCGTCGCGGCAACTCGCTGTGGCGGATCCGGATCGCGCCTGCGCTGGGACTGGTCGGGTTGCTGGGCGCGCTGGTGCTCATCCTCTCCAACCTCAGTGATCTGGTCGGCGGGTCCAGTGTGCTGGCCTGGGTGATCGTCTCGGTGCTGGTCGCGGCCTTCGTGGCAGGTGCCGCTGTGGGGACACGAGTGGGTGCGAAGGTGGGCACGGCGTGACGCTCAACGGAACGGTCGGTGCGGCGGCCACGCCGGAGCGAGAACTGGTGGGGCGCATCGACGACGGCTCGATCACCGAGATCGAGGTGGCCTGGAGCGACCCGTTCGGGCATGCCCAGGGCAAGCGGATTCCCGCGGCGGGATTCCTGGCCCGCGCCCGCGGCACCGGATTCGCCTTCTGTGAGGCATCTTTGGGTTGGAATGCCGACGCCACGGTCATCGACACGCTGCGCCTGACGAACTGGACCGGTGGCTACCCCGATGTGTACGCGGTACCCGATCTGACCACCTTCCGTGCCGTGCCGTGGCGGCCGGGCGTCGGTCACGTGATCTCGGACATCGTCGCCCACGACCGGCGGCCGTCGCTGCTGGATCCGCGCGCAGTGCTCAAACGGGTGCTGGCCCAACTGGCGTCGCTGGGCTACACCGCCAAGGTCGGCGTCGAGTTGGAGTTCTACCTGCTCAATCCTGACGGTTCGGCGTATCAGGACGACATTCACGCCTATTCGCTGGAAAACGCCAATGCGCTCGACCCTCTGCTGACCGACCTGCACCAGACTTTGGCCGCATTCACTCGGCTGGAGGGTATCGAAACCGAGTACGGCCCAGGACAAGTCGAGGCCAACCTGATCTACACCGACGCGCTGGAGGCGGCCGACGATGCGGCTCGGCTCAAATACGCCGCCAAAGAGGTCGCGCGCAGACACGGCCGGATCGCGAGCTTCATGCCCAAGCCGTTCAGCGAACACTCGGGCAGCTCGGCGCACCTGCACGTGTCCTTATGGCGGGACGGCGCACCGGCTTTCGTCGCACGCGACGGTCAGTAGAACGAGCTGGCGCAGTACGCGATCGCCGGATTGCTGGAGCACCTCCCGTCGATCACCCTGTTCGGTGCTCACTCGGTGAACGCCTACCGCCGTTTCACCCCGGATTCGTTCGCGCCCGCCACGGTCACCTGGAGCCGGGACAACCGCAGCGCCGCCGTGCGGTCACTGGTCGAATCGGATCCCACCGCCACCCGCATCGAATTACGCAGTGGCGCATCCGATGCCAATCCGTACTGGTTGATCGCCGCAGCGCTGGCCGCTGTCGTCGCCGGGATCAGAGCTCAGCGCACACCCCCTGCCGCCGAGGGCGGGAATCTCTACGAGAAAGGGGTGCCGCTGCCGGAGTCTCTCGGGGTGGCCATCGCGCTGGCCACGCAGGACGACACCATCGCCGGGATACTGGGTGCCGACTCGGTGCACGACTTCGCCGAGATCGCGCGCAGCGAATGGCAGGCCTACACCGGTCACGTCAGCGATTGGGAACGGCGCCGGTACTTGGCGAACTCCTAGCCCACCCGGTTGACGCCGGGTCGATAATCGTCGGTATGAATCGGATCGTGGTGTGCTGTGCGGCGGCCTCACTGACCTTCGGGGTGGTGGCGTGCTCAAACCCGCAGGCCACCGAAAACCGCGACACCGCGGCCGCGACGACGACGGGCAGCCCGGTGCCGCCGCCCGCACCGGGCACACCCGTCATCACCATCTCCGGAATGGGTTACAGCGCACCGATTACCGTTGCGCCGGGAGCACAGATCACCATCGTCAACGACGACGAGGTCGCGCACACGGTGACCTCGCGCACCAAGGGGCTGTTCGACGTCCATGTCGGTGGCAAGCAGCGTGCGATACTCACCGCGCCCTCCGACCCGGGCGAGTACGGCTTCGACTGCACCTACCACCCGGCGATGGTGAGCAACCTGACCGTGAAGTAGCGGGCCGGCGCCAAGTCACTCCCACGCCACCGGCAACCGCTTGATGCCGTGGATGAACGCCGACTGCAGCCGGTCGGGCTCGGCGACGGCGACGATGTCGGGCACCTGGCGGTGCAGTTCCTCGAACGCCACGGTGATCTCACGCCGCGCGAGATTGGCGCCGAGGCAGAAATGTGCGCCCCCACCGCCGAAACCGAGATGCGGGTTGGGGTGACGGCCGACGTCGAACATCCACGGATCGGCGAATTTCGACTCGTCGCGGTTGGCAGACCCGTACCACAGGGTCACCTTGTCACCCGCGGCCAACGGTGTGCCGCCCAGCTCGGTGTCGCGGGTGACGGTGCGGCGCATATAGCTCACCGGGGACGCCCACCGCACGATCTCCTCGACCGCAGTCGGAGCCAGCTCGTCGTAATCGGCCCACCACCGCCCGCGCTGCTCCGGATACCGGCTCAGTGCCAGCATGCCGTGGCTGATGGCGTTGCGGGTGGTCTCGTTGCCTGCCACCACGAGCAGGATGAAGAACGACGCGATTTCGGCGGAGGTCAGCCGCTCGCCGTCCACCTCGGCCTGCACCAGGCTGGTGGTGAGGTCCATTTCGGGCTCAGACCGTCGGGCTTCGGCCATCTCTTTCGCATACGCGCCGATTTCGATTGCCACACTGAAGAATTCCTCGAAGTCGGTGGTGATGTCGGGATCGCCGAAACCGAGGATGACGTTGGTCCAGTGGAAGACGCGCTGATGGTCGTGCTCCGGGATGCCCATCATGTCGCAGATGATCTGCAGCGGCAGCGGACCTGCGAGCTCCTCGACCAGATCGGCGCGTCCGTCGGGATGCCGTGTCGTCATGGCGGTGACCAGGCTGCGGGCCCGCGCGCGGACCGAGTCCTCGATCAGGGCCACCACTCGCGGCGTGAAGGCACTGCGGACGATGTTGCGCAGCCGGGTGTGCCGGGGATCGTCCATCGCGATCATCGACCCGAAATACTCTGCCAGCTCAGGGTTTTCGTCACCGATGGTGATGCCACTGGCGGAGGAGAAGATCTCCGGGTGGCGGCTGGCGAGGAATACGTCGTCGTACCGGGTGGCCACCCAGTGCCCTCTGCCTACCGGTGCTCCCTCCTGCACGAACTCCGGTTGGAACGACAGCGGTGCCTCGCGGCGCAGGGTGGCGAACGCGCCGTCGCGGATCTCGTCGTCGAGCGCCCAGAACTCCCAAGAGCCCAAGTTGATCTCGGACAGTAGGACCTCGGGTGGTGGGGTGCCGTTGGGCCGGGCCGCGATGCCATTGCAGACCATCCAAGCGAGCGTAGAGCGTCCACCCGCCGCGTGGTGGGCATATTCGGTACAGCGGTCAGGACACGGTCAGTGTCCGCAGCCGCGGCCAGATCTGTTGCCACGGTTGCCGGTGCTTGCTCAGCAGATAGATGTCGAGATCGTCGTTGACCGTGCCGACCTTCTCCGCGGAGCCGAAGTATCCGCGCACCGCGTCGGGGTTTCGGCCCACATAGAGCACGGTGTCCACCGACTCAGCCGGCGGAGCGAAGTAGCCGTAGCTGCGATTGGTGCTGTGGGCCGGCGGCAGTCCGTACTGCGGGGCATATCCGTCGAGATATGCCGCCACGATGTAGGACTCGCCCAGCAGCGCGGTGTGTTCGCGCCGAGGCCCCGGCAGGTTCTGGTAGGCCTGCGCGGTGGTGCGCGCGATGTCCTCCCCGATGTCGGAGCGGGTGGCCCCGACGGAGAACACCAGGATGAGTACTGCCGTTGCGACGCTGGTCAGTACGCCGACGCGGGCCGGCCAGCGCCGCCCGGCGGGCTTGCCGGCACGTCGCCGTTGCAGGCTCACCGCTCCGGCCGCGGCGAGCACGCCGTACAACCCCGCCAGGTAGTACGGACGGCCCAGCGTCGCGACGAACACCACGTACAGCGTCATGGCGGTGACCGCGACGAACCGGTACTGCCGCCAATGTGGTGCGCGCAGCAGCTGCCAGGCGCCGTAGAGACCGAGGAATACCCCGAGCACTCCTGCGTAGACGATCAGCTGCACCGCGATACCCGGGCGCCCGCCGTACAAGGCGTCGGCTTCGCCGGCGACCACCCTGGTCATCTGCCATTGCGGCCATCCGTGTGACTGTTGCCACCACAGCGTCGGTGCCGCGACGGCGATGGCGATCGCCGCGCCCAGCCACAGGGCCGGTCGCTGCAGCAGATCGCGTGGGCCGGTGATCGCGATGCACACCAGCAACACCGCACACAGCAGCAACACCTGGAACTTCGTCATCACGGCGATGCCGACCACCGCACCCAGCGCCACCAGCAGACGGTCGTCACGCAGCCTGACCCAGCGGACCAGCAGCCACAGGATGGCCAGCCACTGCACCGGTTCGAGCGTGTAAGGCGTCAACCAATGCCCGGTCAGCGTCGGCCACAACGCTGTGGCCTGCGCCACAGCCGTGAGGCCCTGCGCTCGGCGGTGTCCGCCGAACTCGCGGGCGATCATCGCCGCCAGCACCACGGCGCCCACGGTCGCCAGCATGGCCGGCAGCCGCAACGCAAACACAGATCCCGGAGCCACGGCGTCCATGAGGGCGGCCAGCGCCGTGGCGGCCGGGGGCTGATCGGCCGAACCCCAGTCCAGGTGATACCGGCCGATGGCCAGCATGTACACCTCGTCGAACCAGTACCCGCGACCCAATAAGGTTGCGACGCAATGTGCCAACGCCGTCACCGCGGCGACCGGAAGCACTGCCGTCGCAGCGAACTTCGGCACCGATCGGGGTGGGTCGGCTGTGGCGACGTACGGCATTGCCTTCAGGTTAGCCACGTCACCACGTCGCGCCGGGGACCGACGCGGGGTAACGCCCGGGGCATCTGCGTCGATAACTCACACGGGGTGAACGTCTCGCCGCGGTGTTGTCGCAAGGCGTTACGGCGCCCGGCCATTGGGGGATGGCAGGCGCCCGGGTCACCAACGTAGGAGGTTCATGAATGAAACTGACGAATTTCGTCGCAGCGGCGATGACCGTCGGCGCACTCGGAATCGGAATCGCCGGAGCGCCGGCCGCATCGGCGGCCCCAGTCGTACCCGCACCGCTACAGCCCGGACACGGTCAGGACGACTGCTTCCCGTTCTGCAATGGGCCTGGCCGCGGACCGGACCGCGGCCCGTGGAACAACGACCGCGCGGACTGGAACAACGACCACGGCCGTTGGGGCAATGACCATGGGGACTGGGACAACAAGGGCCCGTGGTGGGCCAACAACCGGCACGACTGGTGGGACGACCGCCAGGGCCCGCCGCCGTGGGGCTGGGGCCCACCGCCGCCGTACCAGTGGCGGGGCGGACCGTTGCCGCCGACCATCAACTACTACGGGTACAACCTGACCCCCGTGTGGAATGACGGTCCTCGACAGTGGGGTGTGTGGCTGTTCGGCCTGTTCATCCCGATCTTCGGCGTCGGATAACCCGCCGGTCAGGCTGATGCCGCAGCGTATGACGCTGCGGCATCAGTTTTTGGCCCTTCCTCTTGAACCCGGGCGTGCATACGGTCGTGTCAAGGGTGTGTGTGCGCACCCGCGTGCACGCTGCACCTTGAGCCGAGGAGATGGTGCCATGAGTACGCGATTCTGGCGGCGACCGAGAATGTTGACCTTCGGCCTGGCCGCCGTCATGAGTGTGATCGTGCTCGGGTTGGCGCTGGTGGCCCCGCCCGCAGCGCTTGCCGATGACCGTATGCAGTTCACCGGGACGACCCTCTCGGGCGCACCGTTCAATGGCTCCACCCTCGCCGGGCACCCTGCGGTGCTGTGGTTCTGGACGCCGTGGTGCCCGTTCTGTAACGCCGAGGCCCCTGGGGTCAGCGCCGTGTCAGCCGCGAACCCGGGCGTGACGTTCGTGGGCGTGGCCGCGCACTCGGACGTCGGTGCGATGCAGGGCTTCGTGGACAAGTACCACTTGAACTTCACCAATCTCAATGACGCCGACGGTTCGATCTGGGCGCGCTACAACGTGCCGTGGCAACCGGCCTACGTCTTCTACCGAGCCGACGGATCGTCGACATTCGTGAACAACCCGACGTCGGCCATGCCGCAGGACGAGTTGGCCAGTCGGGTGGCCGCGCTGCGCTGATCGGCGTGGGTGACGAACTGATGGGGCTGGCGTTCGGCGCCGGCCTCGTCGCGGCGCTGAATCCGTGCGGATTCGCTTTGCTGCCAGGCTATCTGGCGCTGGTCGTGCGCGGACCGGACGACAGCGCATGGCCCAGGGCGGTGCGCCGGGCACTGCTTGCGACGGTCGCGATGACCGCCGGGTTCGTCGCGGTCTTCGGGCTTTTCGCCGCATTGACGGTCGCGGTGGCCAGCACCGTGCAGCGTTACCTGCCCTACGTCACGGTGCTGATCGGCGTGGTACTGCTGGGGCTCGGCGGCTGGCTGCTCGCGGGCCGGCATCTCGGCCTGCTCGTAGGAGACACCTTGACACGTCACGTCAATTGGGCTCCGACGGCACGTCTGGGGTCCATGTTCGGCTACGGCGTGGGCTACGCGGTCGCGTCGTTGTCCTGCACGGTCGGGCCGTTTCTCGCCGCTACGGGCGCAGGTTTCCGATCGGGTACGCCGCTGCGTGGCATCGCCGTGTTCGGCGCCTACGCGGCGGGCTTCATGGTGATCGTGGGAGCCCTTGCGGTGGCCGCCGCATCGGCGAGCACCGTGGTGGTCGAGCGGATGCGGCGAATCGTCCCGTATGTCAACAGAATCAGCGGTGCGCTGCTGATCGTGGTGGGGGCCTACGTCGGCTACTACGGGCTCTACGAGATCCGGCTGTTCGGTGCGGGCGGCTCACCCGACGACCCGGTCATCGCGGCGGCCGGTCGAGTGCAGGGCGCCGTGGCGGGCTGGGTCCATCAGCACGGGGCGTGGCCGTGGGCGGCGGCGCTGGCCATACTGGCGGCGGCCGCCGCGGTGTGGCGACTGACGGTCAGACGCAGCGCGAAAGGTCGCCCCGCAGGTCCGGCCACGGCGGGCGACGGATCATAGCCACGGTGGCCAGCGTTGCCGCCACCAGGCCGATCAGCTCGCCCATCAGGGCCAGCCGGGTGGCGTCTACGGCCGGAACCCATGTGGGCCTGCCGTCCTTGATCACGAACACACCGAGCGCTCGGGTGACCCGGCTGCCGTCACGGCGGTGCCGCACCTTGGACACCGGGATGACGGTGGCCCCGTCGGGCGTCTGATACGGCTCACCGAACACGCGGTCGGGATCGTTCTCGGTGGACAGGGCTTCCAGCGCCTCGGGCATCCGCATGCCGGCGTCCTTTCTGGTCAGCGGTCGAAATCCAGGTCGTCGTCGAACGGGACGGCAGTGGCTTGTTCGATCAGGTCCGCCTCGTCGGCGTCGGTGTCGGGCGAGATCCGAACCCGGCCGAGTTCGGACATGTCATCGTCGTCGACGGTGACGGGAGTGAGCTGTTCGACCGCATCAGCCTCGGGTGCGTCGTCGTCGAAGGTTCTGTTGCCGGCATACGTCATGATCGTTCCTCCCCGATCGGACCGCGATGGCCACCCCGATTGTCCTACCGGCGCCAGGGTGTTTCAACGGGACCGGTCAGCGGGCCGGCGGGCCCGGCTTGGCCTGCGCGGCATCGCGGCGCCGGGCGGCCATACCCGCCAGCGCCTCGAAGACCACGCGGTGCGCGGCGTTGACGGTCAGCTCGGCGTGGTCGTAGGCGGGTGAGACCTCCACCACGTCCACGCCGGCGACGTCGTGGCTGTAGCAGAGCTGACGCACCATCCGCAGCAGGTCGGCGCTCGTGATGCCACCGGGTTCCGGGGTGCCGGTGCCCGGCGCGTGTGCCGGATCGAGAACATCGATATCGACTGAGAGATAGAGCTTTTCGGCTTTGGCCAGGGCTTCGCCGACGGCGTCGTTCATCACTTCCTTGAAGCCGCGGTCCCAGATCTCCTGCATGGTGTGCCACGTCATGCCCTGCTCGAGCATCCACTCGAAGGTTTCCTGCGGCGGCCAGTATCCGCGCAGCCCGACCTGCACGAAGTGGGTGCCGGGCACCGCGCCGGACTCGATGAGCCGGCGCATGGGCGTGCCGTGGCTGGCCAGGTTGCCCTCGATCATGTCGGCGGTGTCGGCGTGTGCGTCGAAATGCACGATGCCGACGTTGCCGTAGCCGTGCACGTCGGCCACCGCCGTGGCCGAGGGCCAGGTGATGGAATGGTCGCCGCCCAGCACAACCGGGACGATGCCGCGGGACGCCACCGCATGCACCCGCTCACGGATGTTGGAGTGCGACACCTCGGTCTGCCCGTGCGGACAGTACGCGTCGCCGAAGTCCACCACCTCCAGCCAGTCGAAGATCTCCAGGCCCAGGTCGAGGTGGTAGGTGCCCGGTTCGTAAGCGGTGGCGCGGATGGCGCGCGGGCCGAAGCGCGCGCCGGGCCGGTTGGTGGTCCCGATGTCGAACGGAGCCCCGACGATCGCGACGTCGGGCTGCCATGAGTCGAGTTGGTCGACCTCGGTCAGGAAGGGGCGGTGGCCGAACGACACCATCCCGGAGTACGGCAGGTCGAGCTGTTCGGCCATGCCGGGCGGCAGTTCTCGGTGTGCTCCGTGGTCTCCCATGCGGCGACATTACCGCCGCCGCTGACGCGTTACGGCTGACCGGTGAGAGTCATTGCGCTGCAATGGAATTGAGTGCCGACCGAAGGGGTTCGGGGACCGGTCGTTTGGCCCAGTCGGCGGTGGAGACGACGACGTAGACGTTGCGGCCGGTGACGACGGGCCGTTCGGCGGTGGTGGCGTCGGAGCTCAGCACCGCAAAGCCCAGGGTGAAGCTGGTCGTCCCAAGCCGTTCGCACTGTGCGGTGACCCGTACGGCGTCGCGCCAGCGCACCGGCGCCAGATAGTCGATTTCGCTATGGACCACCTGCACGTCGAATCCGGAGGCGATGAGGTCGGGGTAACTCTCGCCGAGGTGATCCAGCAGTGCCCCGAACGTCTCGTCGAACCACGTCAGGTAATGGCCGTTGAACACCACGCCCTGCTGATCGATCTCCGCGTAGCGCGGCACGATCGAAAAACTGAACCCCGTCACCTGGACACCCTTTCGCCGACACCCGGGCGCGAGCCACTGTAGCGCCGCGGTGTTCACTTGGCGGCGTGAGACTGGTGACGATCGAGGACATCCGCGGCGCCGCAGGGCGTATCGCCGCCGACGTGGTTCGCACCCCACTGCTGCCTGCCACGTGGGGCGACCCGGACCGTCCGCTGTGGCTCAAGCCCGAGAACCTGCAATCGATCGGCGCGTTCAAGACCCGCGGCGCGTTCAACGCGCTCGGCCTGCTCGATCCGCAGGTGCGGGCCAGGGGAGTGGTGGCCTACTCCAGTGGCAACCACGCCCAGGCGGTCGCCTTCGCCGCGGCGCGGTACGGTGTTGCGGCGCACATCGTGATGCCCGAGGAAACTCCCGCGGTCAAGGTCGCCGCGACCCGGGCTCACGGCGCGCAGGTGGTGCTGTGTGCCGCGGGGGAGCGCGAACGGGTGGCCGCGGAACTCGTCGAACGTACCGGCGGTGTTCTGATACCGCCGTTCGACCACCCGGCGATCATCGCCGGTCAGGGCACCGCTGGACTGGAGATCGCCGAAGATCTCCCGAGCGTCGCGTCGGTGCTGGTTCCGATCAGTGGCGGCGGGCTGGCCTCGGGCATCGGCACCGCGATCCGCGCACTGTGCCCGCAAGCCAAGGTATTCGGCGTCGAACCTGAGCTCGCGGCCGACACCGCCGAAGCGCTGGCCCGCGGCCATCTGGTGGATTGGCCGGTGGCGCAACGTAACCGGACCATCGCCGACGGCTTGCGCTCCACGCCGTCCGCGCTGACCTTCGCCCACCTGCAACATGTCCTCGACGGTGTCATCACGGTCAGCGAGGGCGAGATCCGTACGGCCGTACGGGAACTGGCGCACCGTGCGCATCTGGTCGCCGAGCCCAGCGGTGCCGTCGCGCTCGCCGGCTATCGGCGCGGGACGCTGCCCGACGGTCCCGCGGTGGTCATCGTCTCCGGGGGCAACATCGAACCGGCGCTGTTGGGCGACATCCTGGCCTGCGGGTAAGCCGCGCCGCTGACTGGGCGTCCGGATGCGGTACGGGAATTTACCGGTCCACCGCAAACCGAAGCCCGAGCCTGTCCACCGGGTTCTCATGACACAGCACATATTGACGAGCGGAACTGTCACCGAAGCCGCCGGTCACCAGGTGTACTTGCCCGGCGCGGCCCGGGTATGGTCAGCCCGAACAGGTGGACGGCGGCCACACATCCAGGCCCGCGGTATGTTGCGTTGTCGCGCGTTTTTGCGGGCCACCGTTTCGTGGCCACAGCTCCGAGGGGAGTACGTGTGGACGCGGTGCTCGGCGTCTCGATGACGGGATCCAGCGTCGGTCTGGTCCTGGTCGAGGGACGCGACGGCGACGGCACCACGCTGGCCCACGACACGATCGATCTGCGGGCCTACGACGAGCGCGACGTCTGCGACGAGGTCGTGTCCGCGGTGGCGCAACTGGACGAGATGGCGGCAGGCAGCGGCCACGAGTTGCGCACGGTCGGCGTCACCTGGAGTGACTACGCCGAACGCGAGGCGTCCCAGGTGCTGAAGACGTTGCCCGAGTCCGGCTTTTCGAGTGTGGTGCCGGTCCGGTTGCCGCAAGCCACCGAGGCGCTGGCCCGCGGGATCGCCGACGTCGTCGGTTTCGACTCGACGGTGGTCTGCGTCATCGAACCCGAAATGGTCATCGCACTGACCGTTCGGCCCGGAGGCGGGCCGGTGCGCAGCGCGGTCAATCATCTCGTCGACGGTGACGAGGCGCTCTCCGATTGGCTGAGCGAGGTTTTCGTCGCCGGCGCCTCGCGCCCGGATGCGGTGGTGGTGGTCGGGTCGGCCGGTGACCTGATCGGCGTCATGCCCCGGCTGGAACGGACCCTCGGAGTTCCGGTGTTCACGCCGGCCGAAGCCGAGTTGGCGCTGGCCCGCGGTGCCGCCCTGTCCTCGGCGCGGCGCGGTCGTTTCATGTTCGACGGAGGCCACGCCACAAGCCGGAAGCGTTGGACTGCAGCCACATTCGCGCCGGTGGCGATGCTGGCCGGGGGTGTGGTGACGTTCGTCGTGTCGACCTCGGTGGCCGTCAGCATGCAACTCGTGACGGGTCAGGAACCCGTCCCGCCGAGCACGCGCCCGGCCGTCAACGTCTCGGGCGCCTCAGTGGCCGTACCGGTACCGCCTCCCGCGGCCGTTGCGCCGCAGCCGCCGGCTCAGCTCGTCGAGTCGGCTCCCGTCGAGCCGGCCGCGCCACAACCGCAGACACCGGAACTCGTCGTCGAGCCCAGCGTCGATCAGGCCCCCGCCGGCCTGCCTGCCCCGCAGGAGGCTCCCGCCGGGCAGGTCCCGACGTGCCCGCGGCGCCGCCGGACGCGCCGCCGCAGGCAGAGATCCCCGCCGCTCCCACCGCGCAGGACGATCCGCCACCAAGCTGCCCTGCGCATGCGGATCCTCGGGCGGTTGGGGCGCCTGCACCCGGCGCCGGATGTCGCGACCGAGCCGGTTCCCGAGCAGGCCGGCGCGCCTGCGCCCGGCCAGCCGCCTGCCCCCGGCCCCGACCAGCCGGTCCCGACGCAGGACGCGCCACCGCCCCCGGCGCCGTAAACACCTCCGCACGGTCGGTGGCAATTACCGAGTCGTTTTCGGTATCGAGCGATCTGTTCTGACGCGGTGTTGCTGGTGGCCAGTGGCGCACCGGGCCGGTCCAGGGGTGGATGAAACGTTCCTGCGACGGCTGCCGATGCAGTAAGCGTGACTCGCCTCCTTCGTGAATCCGATGCGACGCCTACCGGCCTCGGCCTGCGATTACCGCGGCGGGAGGAACAGACGAACTACACTGCAGGAATGCTGAACACCTCGTCGCCCGGTCCTCGAACCGTGCTGGGATCGGTCCGAAAAGTGTTTGCGGTGATCGGGATCGCCACGCTGGCCTTCGCCGGCTCGGTTAACGTCGCGGCGGCAGCCGTCAGCACCCCGAATCCGGTGGCCACAGTCGAGCCGTCGGCGGGCGCTGTCGTCGGGGTGGCGTACCCGGTGACCGTGACGTTCAGCGCTCCGGTGATCGACCGCGGCGCCGCCGAGCACAGCCTGCGCGTGACCACCTCCGCGGGGACCGCACCGACCGGCAAGGTCACCTGGTTGAGCAACGACGTGATGCGGTGGACCCCGGATCAGTTCTATCCGGCTCACTCCACCATCTCTGTGGTCGCCGAAGGCTTCAAGACCAGTTTCGAGACCGGCGCCACGGTGCTCGGGGTGGCCGATATCAGCGCCCACACGTTCACCGTCAGCATCGACGGTCAGGTGGCCCGCACCATGCCTGCTTCGATGGGCAAGCCCAAGCATCCGACCCCGGTCGGCTCCTTCACCGCACTCTCGAAAGAGAAGACGGTGGTGATGGATTCGCGGACCATCGGGATCCCGCTGAGCGACCCTGAGGGCTACAAGCTGACCGTGAGCGACGCGGTCCGGGTCACCTGGGGTGGGGTGTACGTGCACTCGGCGCCGTGGTCGGTGGCTCAGCAGGGCAACTCGAACGTCAGCCACGGCTGCATCAACCTCAGCCCTGACAACGCGGCGTGGTATTTCAACACCGTCAACATCGGTGACCCGATCATCATCAACGCCTGAGGCCGCGGTCAGCGCAGCGCCGCCGCCGTAGTCGCGTCGGCGGGCAGGAATGCCTCGATGCTGAGCTCGGCCGCGGTGAGGTCCAGGGCCGTGCCGAACGTCGTGACCGTGCTCAGGAACGTCAGCGGGCCGCGTTCGGTATCCAACTCCAGTGGCACCACCACGCCGCCGAGGTCCCGGATCGGCGCCGACCCACCGGGATACGCCTCAACCTCGGTCAGCAGGGTGGCCAGCTCGTCGGATCCGCTGACCGACACCTCACGTTGCAGCCTGCTGATCAGGTGATGACGCCACTCGGCCAGGTTGCGGATCCGCGGCGCCATGCCTTCGGGGTGCAACGTGATCCGCAACGCATTGGGTTGGGCGAGCAGGTGCTCGGCGACGCCCTGCAACAGCAGCGCGGTTCCGGCGTTGGCCTGCACCAGGTTCCAGGCCCGGTCGATGACCACGCACGGGTAGGGGTGGTACGCCTCCAGTACACGTGTCACGCCGTCCCGCAACGCGGCCATGTCGGGATCGTCAAGGGGCCGTTCGCCGTACACCGGGGCCAGACCCGCGGCCATGAGCAACCGATTCTGTTCCCGCAGTGGGACGTCCAGCACCGACGCGAGCCGCAGCACCATGGCTCGGCTGGGTGTCGAGCGGCCCGTTTCGATGAAGCTGACGTGCCGTGCCGACACGTCAGCCTCGATCGCCAGTTCGAGCTGACTGATCCGGCGGCGCTGCCGCCACTCGCGCATCAAGGTGCCGATGGATGACTGCCTGGTCGCCGTGGTCACCCGACCAGTCTCGGCGATGGCACGCCGCCCGGCCACTACCTCCCAGGTAATTGCACCCATTACGCATACCCGCGACCGTGGTGGTGTCGACAACAACTCGGGACTCCAGGAGGCGACATGGCTGAACCAACCGGCCCCGCTGCACCGATGCCACGCTGGTTGCGGCTCGTGATGACGGCCGACCGCGCCGGCTCGGCCGCCTATGTGGGTACCGGATTCTTCTTCGCGCCCGTGCTGGCGATGGTGTCACCGTGGCCTGCGGTGACCGTGGTGCTGTGGATCGTGATCGCCGTGTTCGGGCTGTGGCTGGGTCTTTTGGGCATCGCCATGGCAACCGGGCTGGCCATCGTGCTGCGGGCAGGCGCCGAAATCCCGGAGAACTACTGGCGTTCGATCATTGATTACCCTGATCCTGGTGCACCACAGGGCATTTCCCATTCACGGCACCGCGGTAATCGACCTGCCAGTGTTTGATGCCGTTGAGCCAACCCGACCGTAGCCGTTCCGGTTGGGCCAGCGGCGAGAGGTCGGGCATCTCGTCGGCGATGGCGTTGAACATCAGGTCGATCGTCATCCTGGCCAGGTTCGCGCCGATGCAATAGTGGGCACCGGTACCGCCGAATCCCACGTGCGGGTTGGGGTTTCGCGAGATGTCGAAGGTGTACGGATCATCGAACACCTCCTCGTCGAAGTTGGCCGAGCGGTAGAACATCACCACCCGCTGACCCTTCTTGATCGGCACCCCGGAAAGTTCGGTGTCCGCCAGCGCCGTGCGTTGGAACGACGTCACCGGCGTGGCCCAGCGGACGATCTCGTCGGCCGCGGTGGCCGGGCGCTGCTGCTTGAACAGCTCCCACTGCTCGGGGAATTCGGTGAACGCCATCATGCCCTGGGTGATCGAGTTGCGGGTCGTCTCGTTGCCCGCCACGGCCAGCAGGATCACGAAGAAGCCGAACTCGTCGTCGGAGAGCTTGTGGCCCTCGACGTCGGCCTGCACGAGCGCGGTCACCAGATCGTCGCCCGGCTTGGCCGACCGCTCGGCGGCCATGTTCATCCCGTACATGATCAGCTCCACCGACGCCGAGATGGCGTCGTTGCCGGCAAACTCGGGATCCTGGTTGCCGACCATCTGATTGGACCAGTCGAAGAGCTTCTTGCGGTCCTCTTGCGGCACCCCCATGAGCCCGGCGATGGCCTGCAGCGGCAGTTCACACGACACCTGCTCGACGAAGTCGCCGGCATTCTCGGCGGCCGCGGCGCGGGCGATGGTGTGGGCGCGCCGGGCGAGGTCGTCGCGTAGCTTTTCCACGGCCCGCGGCGTGAATGCCCGCGAGATGATCTTGCGCAGGTGGGTGTGATGCGGGGCGTCCATGTTGAGCAGCACGAACTTGCCCTGGTCGATCTGCTGGGAGATGCTGCCCTCGGGGTAGCGGGGCAGGGCCGTCTTCTCCTGGCTGGAGAAGACGTCGCTGCGCAGCGAGACCTCCTTGACGTCCTTGTGCTTGGTGACGACCCAGAACCCGCCGTCGTCGAAGCCGGTGCCGTCTACGGGCTGCTCGTTCCACCAGATCGGCGCCAGCCTCCGCATCTGCGCGAGCTCGTCGACCGGCAGGCGCTCGGCGTAGATGTCGGGGTCCGTGAAGTCGAATCCGGGCGGGAGATTCAAAGTCGGCATGGCGTGGAGTGCTCCCTCGCGACGACGTTGTGTAGTGTTGTGCCTCCTTGCTACACCACAGTTCCAGCGGTGTGCAGCGGGTTGCGCAAAGTCAGATGACCTCCATTTTGGAACGTGTTCCGATTCTGCCGGTGTAACGATTGGGTGGCACCGCCGATGGACCCAGCGCTACCATCAGCCCCTGGAGTAACAGCGAGAGGCCACCGATGACCGTCGACATCCGAAAGCTTGCGTGTGCGGCTGCGTGCTGCGCGTCGGCTCCCGTCGTCGCGCTGATGATCGCAGCGGCGGCGTCAGCCGATCCAGGCTTGCCTGTACCGCCCCCGGATCCCGGCGCCGCCCCGACACCCAGGCGGCTGCGCCCGGGCCCCAGGCGGCCGATCCGGCCGCCCCTGGAGCCCTTCCGGCACCGGCTTCGGGCACCCCGCATCTGGCCAGTCCGGACTCGCTGCCGCCGGGATCGACCATGGATCCCAGCGCGCAGGACCCCGACAGCCCCAACGTGAGCTATCTCAAGGATCTGTGGCACGCGGTCCAGAACAACGAGATCAGCGGCAAGCAGGCGTTGCTGCTGGGGCTCGCGCAGCGCAACATGAGCACCCCGATCCCGAATCAGGCGCCCGGCCCGAACGTGCCGCTCTCACCGGGCGACCCGGCGCCGCAGGGCGCACCCGGCCCGAACACCGTGGCCCCGGCAGGCCCCGTCCTGCCCGGCGCGCCTGCTCCCGCAGCCGGCCCGGCACCTGCGGCCGCACCGGCTCCGGCAAACGTCCCGGCACCACCACCGCCTGCGCCGTGGAATCCGTTCGCGCCGCCGCCGCCCGCCGATCCGGCTCCGCCGCTGCCCTGATCGCGGCTCCCGGGCTCAGATCGCGGGCGCGCTGACGACTGGGACCCGTTCCAGCCGGGCGGGTACGTGCTTGTGCCACGGCGTGCCTGCGTATTCGTCGCGCCACCGCGTGGCGGTGAGTTCGTTGGGAGCGACTCCCGGTGTCACCGCGCGGCCTTCGGCGTCGGTGTAATCCAGACCGAATCCGTTGGGTAGTGAGATGTGCCCGGGCAGCATCGCGTCGCTGATCTCCACGGTCGCCTCCGCGCTACCCGTCGCCGTGGTGATCCGGGCCCGGTCACCGTCGCTCAGGCCGATGGCGTGGGCATCCTCGACACTGATCCGTAATGCGCCCTGGGTGTCCCGCTTGCGCCAGCCGGGGTCGCGGAAGATGTCGTTGGCGGTGTAGGCCCGCCGCTCCCCGGCGGAGAGCACCATCGGGAACTCCGCGGTGGTCAGCGCCGCCTGCATGGTCGGCAAAGCCCTTATGGCATCGAGCATCTCGGGCATGTCCAGCGCGATCTTGTGATCTGCGTGGCTGATCAAGGCGAAGTCATCCCGATACTCGTGCACGGTGAAGGTCAGCCCGGACCGCCCGGCGAGGATCGCCTCGAACAGCGCGTTGCCGTCGGTGTGCCCGGCCCGGCGCACGGCGTCCGGGTACGACATGGCGGTCTTCTGGGCCAGGCCCCACAGCGCCGCGGCACCGGCCAGACCGTCCGGCAGCGTCGGCCCCAGTGTCTCGTAGAGCACGTACGGCAGCACCCGGCCCAGCGCTGGATTGGCTCCCACCGCACCGAGAAACGCTGCGGCGTAAGCATCCAACCCCTCGCGCGCGGCACGACGAAGCGGCTGCAGCTCGGCATCGTCGATCACGCCGACAGCCCGCACCAGCCGGGCCCAGATCTCGGGCTCGGGCAGCGTGCCCGGCAGCGGCTCGAACAACCGGTGGCGCAGGTGAAACGTGTTGTGCGGGAACTCGAGATTGAAGAACGTCGCTTCGGCCTTCTCGAACTGGTTCGCCGCGGGCAGCACGTAGTGGGCCAGGCGCGCGGTCTCCGTCATGGCGACGTCGATCACCACCAGCAGTTCCAGTGACTGCAACGCCGCCCGCACCGCCGTCGAGTCGGCGACCGAGTGCGCCGGATTGCTGCTCTCCACGATCATCGCGCGGAACCGGTCGGGATGGTCGGTGAGGATCTCCTGCGGCACCACGTTCGACGGCACCAGGCCGGCGATCACCGGGGCGCCGGTGACCGGGCTACGGCCGACCCCGCCCGAGCCGAACAACGGTGCGAAGGACGAATGCAGGTGCTGCCCACCGCGTTTGGCGAAATTGCCGGTCAGGATCCAGAGCATCTTGTTGAGGTATGAGCACAGTGTGCTGTTGGGAGCCTGCTGAATGCCGAGATCTTCGAAGACCGCGACGCTGTCGGCCGCGGCGATCCGGCGCACCGCCCGGCGCAGCAGGGGCTCGTCGACGCCGCAGCGGGCCGCGTACTCGCGCACCGGCACCTGCCGCAGCACGTCGCGGACCGCATCGGCACCGTTGACGTGTGCGGCCAAAAAGGTTTCGTCGCACAGGTTCTCCTGAACCAGCACGGCGGCCATCGCGGCCAGGCACCACGCGTCGGTGCCCGGCCGGACCCGCAGGTGGAAGTCGGCCATCCGCGCGGTGTCGGTGATGACCGGGTCGATGACGATCATCGCGCGGCCGGGATCCTTGGCGATCTCGTTGAGCACCACCCGAGCCCGCGGGAAACTCTGTGACATCCACGGGTTCTTGCCGACGAACACCGCTACCTCGCAGTGTTCGAACTCGCCTCGGGTGTGCCCGCCGTAGAGGTACGCATCGACCCAGGCCTCGCCGGTCTTCTCCTGCGCCAAGGCGTTCGACCGGTACCGCGACCCGATGGCTTTCAGGAACGCCCCGCTGTACGCGCCACCGAGGTGATTGCCTTGACCGCCGCCGCCGTAGTAGAAGATCTTGTCGCCGCCGTGGCTGTCGCGAATCTCAAGGAATCTGCCGGCGATCTCGGAAATGGCTGTGTCCCAGTCGATCTCTTCATACGATCCATCCGGCCGGCGCCGCAGCGGCGAGGTCAGCCGATTGGTGCTGCTCTGGTAGTGGTCGAGCCGCAGCGCCTTGTTGCAGGTGTAACCCTGTGACGCCGGGTGATCCTTGTCGCCGCGGATCTTGGTGATGGCCCTCCCGTCGGTCTGTACCACGATGCCGCAGTTGCATTCGCACAAGATGCATGCGGTGGGCTGCCATTGGTCAACCGTCATGGCGGTGTCCTTCGGGTGGTAGGGCTCAGTGGGTTGCTGCCGCCAGCTGCTCGCGCAATTGACGGTGGATCAGGTCCAGCGGCTTGACGTCGCGGGTCGCGCGGGCGATAACGACCGCGCCTTCGATCGAGCTGATGATCAGCATGGCGAGTTCCTCGGCGCGGTCGGCCGCCACACCGTCGTCGTGCAGGCGCGCGACGATCTGGGCGGTCCACCGGTGAAATGCCGCGGCTGCGCGCGCCTGAACCGGCGAGTCGCTGTCGTCCGGATCACCTGCCTCCACGGCGACGGCGACAACGGGACATCCGGCGCGGAAGTCGCTGTTGAGCAGCTGCTTACGGAACCCGGCGATCATGCCGTCGAGCAGGGCCGCGGCACTGTCTGCCCGAGCCAACCGCGCGGCGATCTGATCGCCTGCGTAATCGATCGCCTCGCACAGCAATTGGGTGCGACCGCCGGGGAAGTAGTGGTATGCCGAGCCGCGGGGCGCACCGCTGTGCTGCAGCACGTCGGCGATCGCCGTCGGATGTGCGCCGCGCTCGCGAATCAGCAGCGCGGCCGAGGCCACCATGCGTTCGCGGGGTGTGGTCACGTCGCCACCCTTCCTGGACTATGTATGCAACCATACATAGTCGGGTGGGCGTAGACCAGGGGACTCCAGGCTCACGCCGAGGATTGCAGCCACATAGTGGCTGTTATCCTCGGCACAAAGCGGTCATCCGGCCTGTCCGAGCCCGGGCCGTCCATCACACGCCGGCAGCCTCGTTGAGTTCGTTGAGCCGGCCGGTGGCCTCCAGGTATTCCTGCACCCAGCGTTCGATGACCGCAGAGGTCTTCTCGACCTTGGTGAACTGCCCGACGACCTGGCCCACCGGGTTGAACGCGACGTCGACACTCTCGTTCGGGTATTTGTGCGTTGCGGCAACCGCCATGCCGGACACCATGTACTGCAACGGCATACCGAGCGGCTTCGGATTTTCCGGGTTCTCCCAGGCCTCGGTCCAGTCGTTGCGCAGCATGCGGGCCGGCTTGCCGGTGAAGGACCGGCTGCGGACGGTGTCGCGGCTGGTGGCCTTGGCGTAGGCGGCGTGCTGCACGTCGGTGTGTTCGGATTCCTCGACCATGACCCACTGCGATCCGGTCCACGCACCCTGCGCGCCGAGCGCCAACGCGGCGGCGATCTGCTGGCCGCTGCCGATCCCGCCCGCGGCGAGCACCGGGACCGGGGCCACTTCCTTGACCACCTGTGGCCACAGCACGATCGAGCCGACCTCACCGCTGTGCCCGCCGGCCTCGCCGCCCTGGGCGATGATGATGTCGACGCCGGCGTCGGCGTGTTTGCGCGCCTGCGAGGGCGAGCCGCACAGCGCCGCGACCTTGCGGCCCTCGTCGTGGATGTGCTTGATCATGTCGGCCGGCGGCGTGCCGAGCGCGTTGGCGATCAGCGTCATCTTCGGGTGCCGCAGCGCCACCTCCACCTGCGGTGTCGCGGTGGCCTCGGTCCAGCCGAGCAGTTGCAGGGCGTCGTCGTCGCTGTGTTCGACCGGCACGCCGTGGTCGGCGAGGATCTTGCGGGCGAAGTCGAGGTGCTCCTGCGGAACCAGGGACTGCAGCATGGTTTTCAGCTCGTCGGCGGACATGTTGGTGTCCATGCCCTCGTACTTGTTCGGGATCACGATGTCGACGCCGTACGGATGGTCGCCGATGTGCTCGTCGATCCAGTTGAGCTCGATCTCGAGTTGATCGGGGGTGAAGCCGACCGCGCCGAGGACGCCGAACCCACCGGCCTTGGACACGGCCACCACGACATCGCGGCAGTGGGTGAAGGCGAAGATCGGAAATTCGATACCGAGTTCGTCGCAGAGTGCGGTGTGCATGCGGGCTCCTCCAAATGGGGGCGTGTGCGAAATCATGATCGAGATCGACTGGAACGTGTTCTAGTTTAGTACTCCGGCGCGCCGCTGCGAGGCAGGACCCGGGGAAAACGCGCCGGCATAACCACCGACGAGGTGTCGTCGGGGAACGTCAGTGCTCCATTAAGGATTAGCGGTGTGCGGCCCGGCTTGGTCTACTTGCTGGCATGGGCCGCACATTGTCGCCACCCGAATCCCTGGCCGAAATCGGCGACGGGCCAGGCGGCGCCCGGGTGGGGGCGTTCTTCGATCTGGATGGGACGCTCGTCGACGGGTTCACCGCCACGGCCCACGCGGGGCACCGGATCCGCAATCGGCAGGCCGCCGTCGGGGAGATCCTGGGCATCATCGAAGCCTCGGTGCGCTACCGGCTGGGGCGCATGCCGTTCGAGCGGTTGATCGTGCGGGCCGCGGGCTATCTGCGGGGCGAGTCGCTGCAGGAACTCGACGCGTTGGGGGAGCAGCTGTTCACCCGGCACATCCTCGACCGTGTCTACCCGCACATGCGTGAGGTGGTCCGGCGCCACCAGGAGCGCGGCCATACCGTGGTGATGAGCTCGTCGGCGCTGACCATCCACGCCGAACCGGTCGCGCGTCACCTCGGCATCGATCACGTGCTGTGCAATCACTTCGAGACCGACGGCCAGGGCCTGCTGACCGGAAACGTGATCCGGCCCATCGTCTGGGGTGCTCGCAAAGCCGATGCGGTGCAACGGTTTTGCAAGGACAAGGATGTCGAGTTGGATCGCAGTTACTTCTATGCCGACGGCGGCGAGGACGGCGCGCTGATGCGGCTGGTGGGCCATCCCCGGCCGGTGAATCCCCGGCCAGGCCTGGCCGCGGTTGCCGTCGAGCGCGATTGGCCGGTGCTGACGGTTCAGCGGGCGCGCTAGAGCCCGAAGCGCCCCTTGCCGGTCACCAGCGGCATGTCCAGGGTCGTCCGGATGCCGGGAGGCGCTGCCACCACGTCGGGTATCGCGTTGACGATGCGGCCGGCCGCCGCGACGATCGCGGCGTGGTTGTGGTCGCCCTTGCGGCTGCTGGGGCAGATGTCGACGGCGTAGGACGGTTCCCCGACGATCTCGACGCGATACGACCCGCCCGGCTGGGCGGGCTGCGCCCAATCCGGTCGCAGATCCTCACGTAGCCGGGTTACGTGCTCGATCACGATCACCGGCGCACCGTTGACCATGCCCCGGATCTCGAATCGCATGGCCGCCACCGTGCCTGCACCGATGTGACCCGCGGCGACGTCGAAAGACTCTGGTGCGGGCTCCCTTTCGCACACCTCGGTGATGTCGTCGATCTCGATGTCCAACCCGGCCGCCAGCTGCCGGATGGCGGTACCCCACGCGATGCTGAGCACGCCGGGCTGGAACAGCAACGGCGTTTCGTCGAGCGGCTTGCCGAAGCCCATCACGTCGACCATCACCGTGACGCCGTCGTAGGTCGCGTAGTCGGCGATCTCCATGCAGCGCACCTGCTGGATGCTCTGGCACGTGCCGGCCAGCGCGAACGGGATCAGGTCGTTGGCGAAGCCGGGATCGACGCCGGTGATGAACAGGCTCGCCCCGCCGGCTTCGGCGGCCTCCTCGATGCCCGCGATGTACTTGCGCGGCATGAGATGCCACGGGTACTGCAGCACGACGGGCGCCGAGCCGACGACGTTGATGCCTGCCGCCAGGAGTCGCACCACGTCGGTGATCGCGTCCGGCCCGCGGGTGTCGCCCATCGCGCAGTACACGGCACAGTCCGGTTTGGCGGCGATCACCGCGTCGAGATCGTCGACCGCGGCGACGCCCGTCGAAATGTCCAGCCCGGCAAGCTCACCCGCGTCCTTGCCGACTTTTGCCTCGGTCGATACGCACAGCGTGGTGAGCTCGTAGCGGGGATTGGTCAGCAGCCCGGCCAGCGCCAGCCTGCCGACGTTGCCGGTACCGATGTGCGCGACGCGGATGGCCATGGGATCGAAGTATGCCGACTCGGCGCAGGAATTGGAACAGGTTCTAATTTGGTCTCTCAGGCGGTAGCCTCAGCCGTCATGGGACGGGTTGACGGAAAAGTTGCACTGATCAGTGGCGGCGCTCGCGGCATGGGCGCCGAGCATGCCCGCGCGCTGGTGGCCGAAGGTGCCAAGGTCGTGATCGGGGACATCCTCGACGACGAAGGCAAGGCCCTGGCCGCCCAACTCGGCGACGCTGTGCGCTACGTCCACCTCGACGTCACCGACGCCGAGCAGTGGGCGGCGGCCGTCGCGACCGCGACCGACGAGTTCGGCTTGCTCAACGTGCTGGTGAACAACGCGGGCATCGTCGCGCTCGGCCAGATCGGCAAGTTCGACATGGCCCAGTGGCAGAAGGTCATCGACGTCAACCTGACCGGGACGTTCCTGGGCATGCAGGCCTGCGTCAAGGCGATGAAGGCCGCAGGAGGCGGGTCGATCATCAACGTGTCGTCGATCGAGGGACTGCGCGGCGCCGCCATGGTGCACCCGTACGTCGCATCCAAATGGGCCGTGCGTGGCCTGACCAAATCGGCCGCGCTGGAACTGGGCGCCAAGCAGATCCGGGTGAACTCGATCCACCCCGGCTTCATCCGGACCCCGATGACCGAACACTTCCCCGAGGACATGCTCACGATCCCGCTGGGCCGGCCCGGGCAACCCGAAGAGGTCTCCAGCTTCGTGGTGTTCCTCGCCAGCGACGAATCCCGGTACGCCACAGGCGCCGAGTTCGTCATGGACGGGGGCTTGGTCAACGACGTCCCGCACAAGCTCTGAGGGTGCACCGGCCGCGCGGCCGGGCGTGCGTCACGGCAGAATGACCGGGCGGCCGCCCGCCGCATCGGTCCCGAGGAGCCACCCATTTCCAGCCCGAAACGTCGCGTCGGCCCGCTCATCGCGGGTGTCGTCGTCACGCTGCTGTTGCTGTCGGTGTGTGTCACCGACCTGCCCGTGTTCGCTCGGCCGGAGCCGCCGTCGGGCCGCGTCGAGCTGTCGGCAGGATGGCAGCTGAGTTCTGCGCGCGACGTGAGGGCTGGGGGAGCCGAGATCTCCACGACGGGATTCCGCGGGGACCGCTGGCATGAGGTGGAGCACATGCCCGCCACGGTGCTGCAGGCGCTGGAAGACGACGGCACCTACCCCAACCTCTACTACGGCGAGAACCTGGCCAACGTTCCCGACGATCTGTACCGCCAGGACTGGTGGTACCGGACCACGTTCACCGCGCCGGCAGGCAGCTCGAACTACCGCATCGAGTTCCCCGGCATCAACTACCGCGCCGAAGTGTGGCTCAACGGCAGGCAGATCGCGGGCAGCTCCGAGGTGGTCGGCATGTACACCGCCCACGAGCTCGACGTGACGCCATGGCTCAACCAGGGCGGTCAGAACACCTTGGCCGTCAAGGTCACCCCCGAGCAGGCGCTGCAGGACATCAACGGCGTCGAGCTGGCCGACAGCTGGTGGGACTGGATCAACTGGAACCGGATCGGGTACCAGGGGCCGGGCAAGAACCCGCTGCGCGGCAATTCCTTTGTCGCCGACCGCAACGCGGGCATCTTCAAGCCGGTGTATCTGAGCTTCTCCGGTACGGGAGTGGTCAGCGATCCGATGGTGACCACCGAGCTGCCGCTGCCGTCGACCGACACAGCCCGGCTCACCGTGTACAGCGACGTCCGCAACACGTCCTCGACGACGCTGCGCGGCGTGGTGCGTGCGACGATCAGCCAGGCCGGCAAGCCGGACATCACCCTCGACCAACCGGTCACCCTCGGTGCGGGGGAGCGCCGTGAGGTGAAGTTCGATCCGGACTCCTACGCTGCGCTGACGGTGCAGCACCCTGACCTCTGGTGGCCGTACACCATGGGCGAACCCAACCTCTACAACCTGCACCTGGAGTTCCGGCAGTACGGCCGGGCCACCGACACCGACGACTCGCGGTTCGGTATCCGGACCATCACCCAACATCGCGACGACGACGAGCAGTACCCGGACCTGGGCCGTGGTGGCAGCTTCTATCTCACCGTCAACGGCAAAGACCTGCTGGTCCGCGGCGCCGCCTACACCCCGGATCTGCTGTTCCGCTACGACCCGCAACGTGAGGACGCCATCCTCGGCTACGTCCGCGACATGGGCCTGAACATGCTGCGGCTGGAGGGAAAGTTCCCCGGCGACAACATCATCGAACGGGCTGACGAGCTGGGCATCCCGCTGATGTACGGCTGGATGTGCTGCAACCAGTGGGAGAAATGGTCGCAGTGGGACGCCGAGGACCATCGCGTCGCCAATGAGAGCCTGCGCTCGCAGCTGCTGACGCTGCGTGGTCACCCGTCGGCGTTCATCTGGGCCAACGGCAGCGACGGCAAACCGCCGCAGTCGGTGCTCGACGCCTACCACGGCATCCTGACCGACCTGCACTGGCCGAACGCCGTCGTCGACACGGTGTCGTCACTGGCCCGCGACGATGACGGCCAGCCCGACTGGGACGGCATCCACATGGCGGGCCCGTATACCTGGCGCCCACCCAGCTACTGGTTCAGCGGCGGGTATCAGGCCACCCGAGGATCCAACGCCGAGCAGGGCGACAACGAGAACATCCCGCCGTTCGCGAGCCTGCGGAAGTTCCTGCCGCCGGACAAGCTGTGGCCGATCAACGACACCTGGTACTTCCACGCCGGGGCCAACCCCAGCAACAACTCGCTGGAGAGCATCCGCACGGCGGTGGTGCGACGGTACGGTTCGTCGCCCAACGCGGAGGAATTCGCCCGCAAGGCGCAGTTGGCCCACTACGAGTCCACCCGGGCCCAGTTCGAGGCGTTCGCGGCGATGGGCTGGGCGAACCACAAGATGACGATCTACTGGATGCTCAACAACCACTGGCCGTCGTTCTTCGGGCACCTCTTCGACTACTACCTGCGGCCCGGCGGCGCCTATTTCGGCGCCAAGAAGGGCCTGCGCCCCCTGTCGGTGGTGTTCGACTCCTTCGCCACCGGCGACCACAACACGGCGAACATCACAGTCGTCAACCAGACGCCGTCCGACCAGCACGGCCTGCACGTACGGGTGCGCACCTACGACCTGGCCGGGCGGGTGCGGGACGACCGGACCACGGACACCATCTCGGTGCCGTCCGGCGGGGCCGTGCGGGCACTTGCGCTGCCGCACGTGGTCCGCGACTCCCGGGTGTTCTTCGTGCGCGCCGAACTGCTGGACGCCTCGGGTGATGTGGTCACCGAGAACACCTACTGGCAGTCCCAGCAGCGCGACGACGTCGGCAACCCGATGAACGATCAGGCGTTCGACCTGGCCCAGACCAGTTGGGCCGACATGACGCCGCTCAACACGATGCCGCCGGCACCCCTGCAGGTCAGTGCCTCCCGTACGGCCGGACCCGATCGCACTGTGGTGGCGATCCGGTTGCACAACCCCACCCGGCAGATCGCGTTCTTCGATCGCGCAGAGGTCACCGACACCCACGACGGTGACGAGATCCTGCCCATCGAGTACTCCGACAACTACGTCACGGTCTACCCGGGCGAAACGGTGATCCTGACCGGCACGATCAGCGGGGGAGAACCCCAGGCCAACTGGGTTCGGGTGACCGGGTACAACTCCGCGCCGGTGACCGTGCCGATCGACGAGTCCACGCGCCGATAGGATCGCCTGATGACCACAACCGATGAGCGCCGCGATCTGTCCCAGGTAGCCGAGTCCAGCGGCTGGGCGCGCCGCGACCTCGAGCGGGTCGACGTGTACCAACGCGGCGCCGACCGGATCCGCGTGATCTGGCAGGGTTCGAACGCGATCAGCGGTGCCAGCCGATTCCAGGACGACATCATGGGCACCTACACGCGCGACGTCGCGACGGTGAGCAACTGGCTCAAGCGCTGACCGCGGAGCGTGAAAATCAGTCGCGACGGCCTTCGGCCATGTGGCACCGTCAAGATTTGTGAGTGCCCCGACCGCTGACCTGACTCTGGCTCCGAGCACCGATGCCGATTGGACGGCGATGGCGCTGCTCGGCGGCACCGCGTTCGGGGAGATCGGGCATCCCGATTCGCTGGCGGCCTGGCGCACCATGGTGCCCGACGGCGGCGCGCTGGTGGTGCGTGACGGCGACGACGTCGTCGGACAGTGCTTCTACCTGAACCTGTCGCTCACCGTGTCCGGTGGTGCCGTGCTGCCCACGGCAGGCATCAGTTTCGTCGCGGTGGCACCGACCCATCGCAGGCGCGGGATCCTGCGGATGATGTACACCGAGCTGCATCGGCGTATCGCCGATGCGGGTCTGCCGATCGCCGCGCTGACCGCGAGTGAAGGCGGCATCTACGGCCGGTTCGGGTACGGCCCGGCGACCGGCAAGCAGTTGATCACGGTCGATCGCCGCTTTGCGGAGTTCCACGCATCCGTCTCCGATCCCGGTGGCGTGCGATTGGTCAAACCGACCGAGCACCGCGACGTCTTCGCCGAGATCTACGACCGGTGGCGGCTGCAGACACCGGGTGGTTTGCAGCGCCCGAGCGCGCTGTGGGACGACCTGCTCGCCGACCGGGAGAACACCCGCGACGGGTGCTCGGAACTGTTCGCGTTCGTGCATCCGGACGGCTACGTGCTCTACCGCGTGCACGGCAACGATCCCATGACCATTCGCATCTGGGAGTTGGTCGCCGCCACCACCGACGCGCAGGTGGCGCTGTGGCGCGCCCTGCTCGGCATGGATCTCATGGAGAAGGTCAACATCTGGACCCATCCCGACGACGTGCTGCCGCAGCTGCTGACCAATCCGAGGTTGGTCCGGGTGACCAACAGCACCGACGATCTGTGGCTGCGCATCATGGACATCCCCGCGGCCCTCGAAGCACGCGGCTACCAGGAGGATCTGGACGTAGTGCTGCAGGTCGCCGACGGTGGACGATTCGCGCTGCAGATCCGCGACGGACGCGCTCGGTGTACGCCCACCGACGCACCGGCCGACGTCGCGCTCGACCTCGACGTGCTGGGCAGCCTGTACCTGGGTGGGTACCGTGCCGAAGGGTTCGCGACGGCAAACCGGTTGCGGAGTAACGACTCTGCACTGATCCGTCGGCTCGGCGGCGCATTCGCCGGCGAGGTGCCCGCTGTCCTGGGTTACGGCTTCTGAGGTGAGGGCGGCTGCGTAATGTGCAGCGGTGTGAGTGCACGCGCAGGCATCGTGGTGACCGGAACAGAAGTTCTCACCGG
Organism: Mycobacterium dioxanotrophicus; assembly: GCF_002157835.1. Lineage (NCBI taxonomy): Bacteria > Bacillati > Actinomycetota > Actinomycetes > Mycobacteriales > Mycobacteriaceae > Mycobacterium > Mycobacterium dioxanotrophicus. The sequence goes on from NZ_CP020809.1 coordinate 3,379,667, forward strand.
ACGGGTTCAAGACCGTAACGGGCCGTGGATCGCCGACCGGTTGCTCGAGCTGGGTGTCGAGCTCGCCCACATCACCATCTGCGGTGACCGCCCCCGCGACATCGCCGCGCAACTGCGGTTCCTGGCCGCGGAAGGGGTGGACCTGATCGTCACCAGCGGCGGGCTCGGGCCCACAGCGGACGATCTGACCGTGGCCACCGTCGCCGAATTCTGCGGTCGCGAACTGGTTTTGGACACCGAGATGGAGGAGCGGATCGCGGGGATCCTGCGTCGGCTCATGGCCGGTCGCGGTGTCTTCTCGGAAGTCGACTTCGAGGCCGTGCGGGCGGCCAACCGCAAGCAGGCCCTGGTGCCCGTGGGCGCCGAGGTCCTCGACCCGGTCGGTACCGCCCCCGGCGTCGTGGTGCCCGGAACACCGACCGTGATCGTCCTGCCCGGCCCGCCGCGCGAACTGCAACCGATGTGGTCTGCGGCCATCGCGACGACGGCCGCCCAGGAGGCGATCGCGCAGCGCACCGTCTACCGCCAGGAGATGCTGCGCATGTTCGGGCTCGCCGAATCCGGCCTGGCCGAGACCCTGCGGGAAGCCGAGCACGCCATCGCCGGGTTCACAGACCTGGAGATCACCACGTGCCTGCGCCGCGGCGAGCTGGAAATCGTCACCCGCTACGAACCGGCGGCGGCGGACACGTACGCCGAACTGGTACGGCTGCTGCGCGACCGGCATGCGCACACCCTCTACTCGGAGGACGGTGCCACGGTCGACGAGCAGGTGGCCGCGCTGCTCGCCGGTCGCCGCGTGGCGACAGCGGAATCGTGCACCGCGGGCCTACTGGCAGCGCGGCTGACCGAGCGGGCGGGTTCGTCGGCCTATGTCGCAGGCGGGGTGGTCGCCTACGCCAACGAGGCCAAAACCGAACTGCTGCAGGTCGATGAAGCGCTGCTGGCCGAGCACGGAGCCGTCTCCGAGCCGGTGGCCGCCGCCATGGCCACCGGGGTGCTGGCAGGCTTCGAGGCCGACACCGCCGTGGCGGTCACCGGCGTCGCCGGACCGGGCGGCGGTAGCGCGGACAAGCCGGTCGGCACGGTGTGCTTCGCGGTGCAGCTCGCCGGTGGGGAGCCGGTGACCCGCACGGTCCGGCTGCCGGGCGACCGCACCGACATCCGGGAGCGCTCGACCACCGTGGCGATGCACATGTTGCGCCGGGCGTTACAGGGCGGCGCCGCATAGTAACCACGTCGCGTGCGGGCCGAGTCTGCCCGCACAACTGCCCCGGCGAAAACGGCGCCGTCGGTCATTCGGGCTGACAGACTCCCTGCAGGGTCCACCGGCGAGGAGGCAGTTGTGGCGATGCATAGTGTCGACGACACCACCGAACAGACTGTTCGCAGCGTTCTGGCTTACGCCGAGAACCGATTGCGGATGAACCCGGTGCCACTGGACAAAGGATCGTTGTCGGCCGAGGAGCTCTACCGTCGCCTCGAGGGACTGATCCGCGAGACTCCGCGGCACCCCGATGAGGTGCTCGGCGTCTACAGCTCGGTGATCGCCCCGAGCATCATCTCGGCGGACAGTCCCCGCTTCCTCGGCTTCATACCGGCCGCGCCGACCAAGGCCAGCCTCCTGTTCGACATGCTGGTGTCCTGCGCATCGATCCAGGGCATCTCGTGGCTGGAGGCATCGGGGGCGATCGCCGCGGAGAACACCGTGCTGCGGCTGATCGCCGACGAAGCTGGTCTGCCCTCGACGGCCGGTGGCTGTTTCGTCTCGGGCGGCTCGGCCGGAAACCTGTCCGCGCTCGCGACGGCGCGCGAAACCGCCAAGAGCAACGGGGCCACCGGCAGGCTGAGCGTGGTGGTCGGCACCGACGCGCACTCCTCGATCGTCAACACCCTCAACCTGCTGGAGATGGACGCCCTTGTGGTGGATACGCCGGAGCATCGGCTGACCGCCGAGACCGTCCGTGCCGCCGTTCCCGCTGACACCGCCAACATCGCCGCGGTGGTGTGTACCTCGGGCACCACCAACGCCGGCATCATCGATGACCTGGCCGGTGTCGGCGCGCTGGCCAAGGAGCGTGGCTGGTGGTTCCACGTGGACGGGGCGTACGGCGGTTCGGGCATCTTCGCGCGGTCGCTGAGGTCGAAGTACGACGGCATCGAACAGGCCGACTCGTTCATCCTGGATCCGCACAAGTGGTTGTTCACCCCGTTCGACTGCTGCGCGCTGCTGTACCGCAATCCGGAGCTGGCCCGGGCCACCCATACGCAGGACGCCTCCTACCTCGACGTCATCCACACCTCCGACGGCGAGTGGAACCCGACCGATTACGCCTACCACCTGACTCGCCGGGCCCGCGGGTTGCCGTTGTGGTTCTCGTTGGCGGTCAACGGGGTTGAGGCCTATCGCGAGGCCATCGAGGTGGCCGCCGAGCTGGCCCGGCAGACCGCGGTGCTGATCAACAGCGAATCGCACCTGCAGCTCATCCGCGAGCCCGATCTGGGCGTGGTGCTGTTCCGGCGGCTCGGTTGGCAGGGGGAGGATTACGACGCCTGGGCGCAGAAGCTGCACGACGACGAGATCGCGTTCATCCCGCCCACCAAATGGGAGGGCGAGACGGTCGGTCGCTTCGCGTTTCTGCATCCGGACACGTCGATGGACCTGGTGCGTGAGGTGCTCGAGCGGACCCGGTGATCCGACAGCGACGTTCCCGCAGCACTTTCGGCGATATCGGCCGGTCAACGGCGGCGCCGATCGGCGGTCGCGATCTCACGACAGTGGCAGGGTGCCGGTGAAGTGAAGGGTGCCGCCCCACGCGTCGACCCAGCCACGATTGCAGCCGCCGGGGATGCCTTCGGCCTGTATCCCGACCGTATGGGGTTGGAAGCTCTCCAGCGGGAAGTCGGGCGTGGTCTCACCGGGCTCCAGCAGGTCAGACCCCACTTCGGTTCCGTCGATGAAGACGTGGGCGATGATGTCCGAGCAGTGATTCGAGTTGGCCGTGAAAGAAACAGTGGGGGACATGATGGCGCCGACGCTCGCGCTGGGAATCTGCGGGCAGAGCTGCGCTGTGGCCGGCTGGCATTGCGGCACTTCGATGTAACTGTCCTGCGTGTACGGCTTGGCCGACGCCGGACCGGCGAATGCCAGCGCTGCCGCGCATGTCGCGCATGTCACGCCGAGCGTGACCCCCACTGCGGCCATGCGCCTGACAGGCTGAATCTCGTTGAACAGCATCATGATTTCCTCTTCCGTCGTGACGTGATCCCCGGCCCTGGTCGTCGGTACGGTCGTTATGCGGGCTCGAGCAGGTTCGGTGCCCACGCAAAGCCGTTGCCGCCCTCCATGTCCGGGACGCTGATGTGGCAGAACGCGTCAAACGAGCATGGTTCCACCAGCGGAACGACGCTCGGGGCCGCAGCGTGCCGATCTTGTGCTTCCCCGGACCGTCGGTGATGTTGTACACGTCGACGTCGTTGACGACATTCGCCGAGAGCTTCTGCCCACCGCCAGAGCCACTTTGGGTGCAGGTGACGTGGCTTGTCGAGTGCCAGAGCCCGGGTGTCCACAGATTGACCGGAATCTTCGGTCCGTCCGCTGCGCCGTGTACCCTGCCGTCTTTGTCCACTTGGCCGGCGTAGTGCGCCCTGCCCTTGTTGTCGTTCCACGTGATCGTGAAGGACAAGAATCCCTGGCCCGTGAGGACGCTGTCGCTGACCGTGCCGTATGTCGGGTTCTCACCGCTGGCGCTCGTCACGATCCCCGGACCGAAATGCGAACCATCGGTCTGGACAGACATCGACTGGTAGTTCCACTCATCGTTTCTGAGTTCGAGGTATGGGCCGTCGGCTGTGCATGTTCCGTCGGCGCAGAGCATTCTGCTGCGTGCAAGCAACATCGATTTGCCTCTCAGACGTGTCCATCTCCTGGACCTGTGCCTGAAAAGTAATCGTGGCGATGAGTCAGGGAAATAAGGGAATTCCCTATGAATCGGGGTCCGTCACGCGGGTTGGGCGGGTACTTGCGGGCGTGACGTGACGGCGGTGCGCGGGTGCCGTCGCGGGGCCGCCAGCACCCGCGCGACGATCGACGGTCGCAGCAGCGCTGTGGGGGCATCGACCAGGTTGGTCACCCGCAGGAACGTCTCGGCCACCAGGCCGTCCGATTCGGCGGCGGCCAGCACTCGTTCGGTGTACCGATTGGCGAACCGGATGGACGGCGACCGGTGGCCCTCGACGCGAGGCAGTGTCAGGTCGGCACCCGACGCCATCTGCCAGGCCCGGCCGAGGGGTTTGGCTGCGGCGCGGAAGAATCGGCGCGCCAGGTCCTGCGGCCCGTCTTCGAGGCAGTCCCGCAGGGCGAGTGCTTCCAGGGCTGCCACCGACATGCCCTGACCGTAAACCGGGTTGAAGCTGCAGATGGCGTCGCCGAATACCAGTAGCCCGCTTGGGAATTGCGGCAACCGCTCGTAGAACCGGCGCACGCTGGCGGGGTAGCGATAGGTGACGGCCTCGGTGAGCGGTTCGGCCGCCCGCAGTGCCGTCATCATCGCCGGGGGCGCGAACTTCTCGGCGAATCGGAACATGCCTTCCTGGTCGACGGGCGGTTGAAGTCCGGTCATACCAACCAGCGTCAGCATCCACGTGTCGTTCTCGCACGCGAAAAGTGCGCCACCGCACAGTAATTCGGGTCGTGCCCCGATCAGGAAGAGCCGTTCGACGATGGCGTCGGGCGGGATGTGCAACAACTGGCTGGTGTAGGCCACGTGGATGGTGTTGCGATGCTCGACAGGGCGTCGGTAGCCGATGCTGTCCAGGAAGGCCGGGGTCCTCGCCGCGCGGCCCGTCGCGTCGACCACCAGATCGGCCTGAACCTCGAGGTGGCCGGTTCCGTCGTGGGCCGTTACTCGTACCCCGGTTACGCGCCCGGCGCCGGCGACGACGAACTCGACGGCGTCGTGGCCGTCGAGGATCTCGACGTTGGGGATGGTCCGGACGCGTTGGCGGACATGGCCTTCCAGGAACGGCCTGGTGGCCAGGTATGACGTGACGGGTTTGGTGAACGGCCCGTCCAGGTTCAGCGGGTGCCCGGCGAAAGTCATCGACACCCGGGACACGCCGGAACCGTCGAGGACCACGGCGCCGTCGTCAACGAGGTCGTCGAGGAACCCGGGGAACAGGTCATCGAGTGCCTGTGCGCCGCTGGACAGCAGCCCGTGCACGTGGCGGCCCTGGGGTACGCCCCGCCGCTGCGCGATGCCGTCGGGCAGGCTGTCGCGCTCGATGACGGTGACGTGGTCGAAGTGGTCGGCGAGCACTCTGGCGGCGAGCAGGCCGCCGATGCTGCATCCGAGAACTACTGCGCGCTCGCCCATCCTGGACATCGGACACCTCCGTCGCCCGGTGCGGCGCCGGGTCTTCGGAGCTATCGTCGAACGGCTCCTGGAGCAGGCATAGGGTAATCGACTACCTCAAAGCGCTGCCTTGAGCTTCGGCCACGCAATCGGCCCAGTGCCGGGCACCGAGCACGGTGACCGCCCTGGCACCGAAGGCGCTGGAGATCACCACGTCAGGCTCCAGCGTCGCGAGCAGTTCGAGGCTGGTGGTGAGGGCCGCGCTGTCACCGACACCGGGAATGACGAAGGTGGACCACCGGTCGTCGGCGCTGACGAACATGGTGTCACCGGTGAACAGGTAGCGTCCGTCGGCGCCGTCGACGAGATAGCTGGTACTGCCCGGGGTGTGGCCCGGAGTCGGGATCACCTCGACGCCGTTGGTGTCGAGGTGGCGGCTGGACACCGGCACGTCGACATGGGTGTGCCTGCCGATCGTCGTCAGTTCTGCGGCCGGTGCGTGCAGGCGCGCGCCGAACGTCTCGGCGATACGCGCCAGCATCGGTCCGGCTTCGTCCTGGTGTGAGAGGTACTGATCGTCGACACCACCGAGCTCATCGATCGCGTCGAAGTCGGCGTCGGTGGCGGGGCAGTAGAACAACGCGTTGTGCCCGTTGGCTTTCCACAGGTACGCGTGCGTGGTCAATCCGGGAAACGGTGAGTCCGTTCGGGTTTCCCACAGGTCGGTTCGAATCTGGGTGATGGAGGCCGTCATCCCGACAGCCTCCATCCTCAACATTGGTTGAGGTCAACCCTGTGGTGCGGTGCTTTCCGCTGAGTCCCAGACCTCGATCATGGTGCGCATGATCTCCTCAGCGCAGCCCAGCCCGCCCAGGTGGCTCTCGTAGGGCAACTCGGTGAGCTGCGCGTCGCGCAATCTCGACACCACGTGCCTGCCGTGGGCGAACGGGACGATGTGGTCGTGGTCGCCGTGCCACCACCGCACCGGCACGCTGATCTCATCCAACCGGAAGCCCCAGTCCCTGGTGAACACGACGATGTCGTAGAACGGCGCAGCCAATTGCTTGCGGCTGCCGTTGAGCAGGTCATCGAGGAACATCGCCTTGAACTCCGGGCGGCCCAGCATCCGTCGGTCGCCCTCGGGCGACATCCGGGCGTAGATCTCCAGGGCAGGGGAGGCGACCGGACGGATCAACCGGATCAGTCCGGATGCGGCCAGCCGGATCGGCATGCCAGCCACCTGCAGCAGCGGCGCGACGGTGGCCCCGAGATCCATCAAACCGCTGTGGATGCCGTCGGGCCCCACCAACGGGGCCACCCCGCCGAGCACACCGGCCGCGGTCACCCGGTCGGGCATGGCCGCCGCGCACGCCAGGGTGTAGGGGCCGCCACCGGACAACCCGACCACCGCCATTTTGTCGATGCCGAGCGTGTCGGCGATGGTTTGCAGATCGTCGCCGAAATCGAGCACCCGGTCGTACTGGTGCGGCGTGGATGAGCCGATGCCTGGCCGGTCCACGCCGATCAGCCGAATGTGGTTCTGCTCGGCGTACATCCGGGCTTCGGTCGGGATCTGGCGCCGGGCACCGGGCGTGCCGTGCAGCCAGAACACCGCCCGTCCCCCGGGATCGCCGAATTCGGCGAATCCGATTTGCCTGTCGTCCCCGACGGCAATGTTGCCCTCCAGCTTGGGGCGGGCGATGGAGATGACCATGTGGGTTCTTTCTGGCCGGCGTCAGCCCGCGACCGAGGCGTCGTAGATCGACTGGATCGAGGCGTCCAGCGTGGCGTTGAACTCTTCGTCGGACTGCTGTGCCGAGAGTCCCTCGGTCAGGGCCCGGCTGAAGCTGGCGATCACACCGGTGTTCTGCGCGAGCAGGGCGTTGGCCTCGCTGCGCGAATATCCACCGGAGAGCGCGACGACCCGCATCACCTTGGGGTGCTCCACGAACACCTCATAGTGATTGGCCACGCTCGGCAGGGTGAGCTTGAGCATCACGTGTTGGCCCTCGGGCAGCGCCTCGAGGTTTTTGGCGATTTCGTCGCGCAGCAGGTTCTCGGCCTCGGCCTTGTCGGCGATCGAGATGGTCACCTCGGCTTCGAGGATGGGGACCAGGCCGTGCACCAGCACCTGCCTGCCGACGTCGAACTGCTGGGCGACGGCCGCGGCGATACCGATCGGATCGGCCGCACCGATCACCGAACGCGCCTTGGTACCGAAGATGCCGTTCCGCACTCCGCGAGCGAGCAACTCGTCGAGGTCCGGGATGGGCTTCATCAACTGAACGCCGTCGGTCGTGTCGGCCAGGCCTTTGTCGATCTTGAGCAGCGGCACCACGCCCTTGTCCTCCCACAGGTACGTCGCGGCAGGCTTGCCGTCGATGGCGCGATCCATGGTCTGTTCGAAGAGGATTGCCGCGAGCACCCGGTCGCCACCGAACACCGGTGAGGTGACGATGCGTACCCGCATCTGATGCATCAGATCGAACATCTCGTCCTCTGACGAGTACGCACTGTCCTCGATCCCGTACAGGCGCAGCGCTTTGGGGGTCGATCCGCCGCTCTGGTCGAGCGCCGCGATGAATCCCTTCCCGGACGTCATCTTGTCGGCCTGCTGCTGGTTCACCATCGGGTTGTCCACTCTTTCGAAGACGTACCTGTCGTCGGCGTTCGCTCGAATTCGATTACAGGATATTCGGCGCCGCCTGCAGGGCGGGACGTCGCCTTGTCACAGTGTGCTCAGGGCGGCCCGAATGGCGGCGGCCGACCGATCCACATCGTCGTCGGTGGTCGCCCAGTTCGAGAAGGACACCCGAAGAACGTAGCGGTCCTGCCACGTGGTGCCGCCCAGCCAGCAGGTGCCGTCGGCCTGGATCGCCGCGACAGCGCGCCGGTTCGCGTCGTCGTCACCGGGGAGCCGGACCAGCACTTGGTTGAGCACCACGTCGTTGAGTATCTCGGCGCCGGGGATGTCGGCCAACAGGGTGGCCATGCGGCGGGCTTGAGCGCAGTTGCGTTCGACGAGTTCGGCCACGCCGGTGCGGCCGAGTGACCGCAGTGCGGCGTACACGGGAATGGCGCGCGCCCGCCGGGAGCTCTCCGGGACGAAGTTGGTGCCGTCCCGCTGGCCCGGGTCGGCGACGAGATACGGGCCGGCCAGCGTCATCGCGGCCAGGTGGGCATCGGGGTCCGCTACGATCGCCATCGCGCTGTCGTAGGGCACGTTGAGCCACTTGTGCGCGTCGACGGCCCAGGAGTCGGCGCGCTGCACACCCCGCGTGAGGTGCTGGGTGCCGGGTGCTGCAGCCGCCCACAGCCCGAACGCGCCGTCGACATGCAGCCAGGTCCGGTGTGCTGCGCAAGCGTCGGCGATGGGTTCGAACGCGTCGAACGAGCCGGTGGAGACGTTGCCGGCCTGAGCGCAGACGATCGTGGGCGCGGCGTCATCGGCGAGGGCTCGTGCCAAGGCGTCCGGGTCCATGCGGCCCTGGGTATCGGCCGAGATCCGGATCGCGGTAGCGTCGCCCAGGCCGAGCAGCCGCAGCGCCGTGTAAATGGTGGCGTGTGCCTGCTCTCCGCACAGCACTCGGACCCGGGGCGCGCCGGTCAAACCGTCGCGCTCGACGTCCCAGCCGACCCGCGCCAGCACGGCATGCCGTGCCGCGGCCAGGCAGGTCGTGTTCGCCCCCTGTGCGCCGGTGACGAATCCGACGCTGGCCCCGGGCGGCAATCCGAACAGGCCGAGCAGCCAGCCGGCGGTGACGTCCTCGATGGCCGCGGCCGTCGGCGACAGCGAGTGATACGCGGCGTTCTGATCCCACGCCGATACCAGCCAGTCCGCCGCGAGCGCCGCAGGCAGCACACCGCCGATGACGAAGCCGAAGTGGCGCGGCCCGGCGGTGGCGACCAGTCCCGGCTCGGCCCCGGCGGCCAGTGCGTCGAGGACGGCGACGGGATCCTCGCCGGATGCGGGCAGTGGGCCACCGAGGGCCGCGCGAACGGCCGACGCATCGCGTCGCGCGGCGACACGGCGGTCATCGAGGCCGGAAAGGAATGCCTCGGCGTGAGCGACGGCGGCCCGCAATCCGGCCGTGCGCGTGGGGGACTCGGTCGACATGGCCCGACCATACGGGGTCGGCGCTCGGGCCGTCGCTTCTCGATGTACCGGGCTGAGGGTTCTTGGGCAGCAACCTATGGCAAGGTGTCGAGATGTTCTCGTGACATTAGCCACGGGAGGTAAAAGGGCTGCCTCGCCGCACGGCAGCCGCCGGTGTTTGCGTCCGCTTGTCGCCACATATGCCCGAACATGCCGAAACCGCCGGTATCGGTATCTGCCACAGTCCGCTGACCTGGTAGTTTGGCAAGAATATGCAATCTGCCCTTGACAGGGTGACGTCGGATGTCCAAAGATTTGGGGACATCGAGGCGATCAGTACGAGGGGTCTGATCGCCTCGGCCGCGGGGAACCCCCGCCACCGTCGTCGGTCACCGGGAGCCCGGTTCGTTGTCTGTCGGTTAGCTGTGTGGTTATTTCGGCCATCGTCGCGTCGGGGTCGGCAAACGGGGTGGCCCGGCTGGAAGGCTATCTGGGTGCCACCACCACGGGGGAGGACAGGATCTCGCGGTATTCGACCATCCGTTCCTGCTTGATCAGGCTCGTGCCGGTGCTGATCACCAACTCGCTGGGTGACACCGCATAACTCACGCCGCGGCTGCGCGCGACGAACCGCCGATCCGGCGCCGTGTCGGCGGCGGCCGCCAACGCCGCATCATCGCTCAACCGGACGCCGTGGTACTGCAACGCGCCGCTGCGGTCCTGGCAGATCACCACAAGCGAGCGTTCGGTGCGGCCGATCGCCCTGGCAGTCTCGGTGTTCTCGCAGCGGGCCGGTGAGTCGACGAAGCCCTGCTGGTCGAACCGGAAAGCCGCTGCCCCAGGTGCACTGACGGGTTGCACCGCGTCCTGTCTGCGTGGTGACGCTGGACGCGCGACGGGCGTTCCCGCCTCCGAGCGTGGTTCCGGTTCTCCTGTCAGTGTTTTCGGCACCAGCGTCGAGACGGTGCCTGCGGCGCCGAGCACGGCCGCGACGACGGCAGCGGCTGCGATGCCGATGCCGACCGGCCGCCACCGGCGCTGCCGCGGTTTGCGGTGCCTGCCTGCGGTCCGAGCCCGCTGCGGGAGAGACGGCGGGGCGGTCTGTGAATGGGTGGCCAAGCTCGCTCCCGTGAAAATGGTGATGTGGCACCCGTATTCGAACACGGCTGAGCGGCCGTGGGCGTCGGAACACGCGGGTGGATCTGCGCGTTGTCGGCGGACCGACGGCTGCTCACCCGGGGACCGGCAGTGGTGCGGCGGCGAAAAGGGCGCAGTGCCAATATGATCAACCTCCGGTCCAGGCGCGGCCGAAGATGCTGCCGTCGACGGGTTCTGGACTTGCGGGTCCATTGTGTTGTCGGTATTGCTGGGCTGTGCCCGGGAGAGGAGTCCGATGGTGATCAGCAGGCGCAATCTTTCGATGGGGTTGATGGCGGTGGCGGCGGGAGCGACGGTGGCAGCGTGCTCGCCGTCGTCACCGATCGCGCCTGCTCCGACCACGGCGCCGGCCCAGGGGCATACCTCGCTCGGTCCGCTCAAGCAGGTCAATGCAGGGTTGCTCGACGTCGGCTACGCGGAAGTGGGTCCGCCCGACGGCCGACCCGTGATCCTGCTGCACGGCTGGCCATTTAGCAGTGAAACCACAACACTGGTGGACGCTCGCACCTGACTTTGTCGAACTTTTACCCCCGTGGGCCGCGCCCAGTCGCGGCGACCTTCGGGGTAACCATCACTGAGAGATGAATCAATGACCAAACTGTTGACCTATGACGACGTCGCCGACGTTCTCGGTATCCCGCGTGCCACGCTGAAGTACTGGCGGCATTCTGGCAATGGCCCGAAGTGTGCGCGTATCGGCCGCCACGTGTTTTACCGGAAGGCCGACGTAGAGACGTGGTTGTCGGAGCAATTTTCCTCCTGATTTTTCCGGCGTGAGCCGTTTGCAGAATCGGTATCTGAGCAGCTCAGGTGCCCTTTTTGCTGTCTTTAGACGGTTGAAAAGGGTCGAAAATAGACTGATCTGCTATCATGGAAGTAAGAAGATGTCAAATCTTCCGGAGGTTTGCTGACCCTCACAGTCCGGTCAGTTCGCACGACGACTTTTCTACAAGTCGAAACCACTTGGGTAGCCTTGTGCTGCCCTGAAACGATATACACGTATCGGGAGCGGTGCGCCGGGGAGATATCCGGTGTGCAGGTAGGCAGATGGCCACGCCGAGCCGAGTAGGCAAGGGTCCGCCCCGAGTATTCAACCGTTGGGCTGAAACACGCCCTAAATCAAGATCTAAGCGACTAAACCCGCTACCTGATGGATGACATTGGGCAGTGGGGTTTTGTCATTCCTAAAGCCGTATAGACGGCAATTAACTGACAGATACGAGGATCAAATGATGATCACTGAGGATGACTATGCCGACGACGGCAAAACCTTGGGCTAAACACTTCCAAGACGTATGGGAAGAACGCGCCCGAGACGTCAGCTATCCAGACTGGCAGCGCGTGGCTATGTACGCAATGGGCAGGCATGGCCCCAACGGGCATGCGCCGATGGCCCCTGGCGAAATAGCGGAACTGCTCAACATCGACCCGAAAAATGTCTGGCGCGTCGTCAAACTCGCCAAGACAAAAGGCTGGCTGGACTCCACCTCTAAAGCGCGGTGCCTAGTTGTTCCGTCTCACGCGATTGAGGGTGGTCGAGCGGGGCCAGCGCGGTGCACCGCTCACGACTGGATCTGAAAAACACATCACTCCAGTGATGAATTTCTCCTGAAAACACATCACTCCAGTGATGACTAACACATCACTCCAGTGATGTATGGAAATCGCTCTACCAGCGCAAACGCACAATGCCCTCTTGATCTATCTCTAGGGCTCTCCGACAACAGACTGAAGGACACAACGAAGATGAAGATTGACCACGGCCGCACGCCCATCTGGGTAGCGCCGAGAACACACAACGGTGTGACCATCACGCAGGGACATTCACACTTGAACCTCTCAGAGGCGGAAGTGCATGACCTCATTGATGCGATGATTGAAATTATCGAGGCAAAAGCAGCCAGCCCGTCACACGCCCGGTGGTCCAATGCCTGAGGTATGGCGTGACGTTCCCGGCTTTGAAGGTCGCTATGCCGTCTCTGATTGGGGGCGCGTGAAGTCATTGCCGCATTATGTGACACAAAGGAATGGCGTAGTAATTCCGGTAATCGGCCGTCACTTGACGCCGTATAAGGAAAAAGGCGGCAGGCTAATATTGTCGCTCGGTAGGGGCTATCGGAGGCGGGTCCACCAGATTGTCATGCTGGCATTCGTCGGACCGTGCCCTGACGGCATGGAAGTCTGTCACAACAACGGTGACGCTTCCGATAACCGTCTGGTCAACCTGCGTTACGACACGCACAAAGGCAATGAGCAGGACAAGATCCGTCACGGCACGCATCACAACACGGTCAAAACCCATTGCATACACCGCCATGAGTACACGCCAGAGAACACTTATCTGACAAAGGATGGCAGGCGGAATTGCCTCACGTGCAGATTGGCTCGTGAGGCCGCGCGCTGGCAACGCCTCAAGCATGACGAAAGCCACAAGGCCTACATGCGTGAGGCTTCACGGAGGTACGAAGCGGCACATAAGAGCGAACGCAGGCGCGGTTCGGCGTACTCGTCTCCAGCAAAGCGACAGACGACAACTGATATCAACCATCGCGGCGACGTGGCGTGAGCGTGCAGTTGGACTACTTGTGCGCGCTCACCGCATTTGCGCAGGTGGGGGTGGGTTTTCATCTCTGACGCCGACCATCCCAGACCGCTTGCCCGCTGTCTGTTGGTAGATCCTGACGGCGAAAACCCTTTTTTGGTCATCGCCGCAGCTCGCTACAGCAAACATGCAGGTCAAGAGCCTGCAAATGAAGGATTTTTGAATGACACATGAACCACCCCGCCCGCTGGCACCCGCTGCCCGGGCCGTGTGGGACCGCCACGATGAGCGGATCACCGAAGAGGGCCGTTGGGAGGCTGTCGACCACGATCTTCTGGCGGTCTATGCCGAGACGCACGCGGTGTATGACGAGCTGGTCAAGGCCATCCTTGAGACGGGCGTCCTGGTCGCTGGTCGCCGTGGTGCGGCCAAGGTGAAGAACCCTGCCCTGCCCGCGCTGCAGGCCACGCGCGATTCCCTGATGAGACTGGCGAAGAGTGTCCCGCTGGTCGACCGCGAGGTTGCCGACAAGACGGCAGAGTTTCACCGCTGGATGGAGGGACTGTGAGGGAGACATTGTTGCGCAAGCTTCCTGACGGCCCACTGTCCGCGCGGTACGCCTCCCTGGGTGCTCAGTGGCATTTGCTGCGGCTGCGGCTGCGCGTGAAGCCGAGCAGCACCGAAAAGGCCCTGTTCGATGGCTTGACGGTCAAACTCCGCGACTTGAGCAAGCAATTGAACCTGCGCACCACTTACTTGACTGAGCCGTATGTGAAGCGTGTCGGGGATAACCGCACCTTCCACTGTGAACCAGTTCCTGGCGTTACTGGCCCCCTGGGCATCCTGGCCCCGGTTGAGCACTGGTTTGGGTGGGTCTTGGGCATGGAGTGGCACGAAATTGACCCTACCCACTAGACGGCCGCGCAATACGTTCGGCAAATGTCGGGAGTGCGGACGCCGTGTAGCCACGAGTTTGGCGCGGGCGTGCCAGCACTGCGGCAAGGGCGGCATTGTCTGCCCTGGCTCCGGTCGGGTGACCGACCCTGCATAGATCGCCGCGCATTGCCCTCTATTTGCCCCATAGGACAACGAACACAGCAAACATGATGAACCATACCGGAGAACACCAATGATGAATCCAGAAGGGGCTACAGACCTCGCTACGTTGATCTGGGATTGCCTCGCAGCAAACCCGCAACACCTCGAATCGGCATGGGCCGAGTACGTCGACCAGCTGCGGGGAGCTGCCGACAAGATCCTGTTCAGCGATGAGCAGTACGACCCCCGCGTAACCGAACTGGCGCACGCCGCTGCTGCCGTCGCCTTCATGCACGGACACGGCACGCCACAGGACCGTCTCTCTGCACTGGAACGGCTCGCAAAAGCCTCCAGGGCCGTCGAGAGCAACTAAAACAAGACTTCGGTGGTCACTGCCGCTTGCCGCCAATTGAAGCCGCGCCTTAATGGTCCCGCTGAATTGCCCGCAACCCGCAATTGATCGCCAAAGAGCTAGCCGCTTGAATGCGCCCCGACGCCCCTACGCCCCTCGGTAATGAGCCCCCGTAGCCCCGTCGCCCCGCATTTGACCCGCTGGTTATGTAATCGCCTTCGGGCATACAATTCAATACTCGAAAGAACAACTCAATAACAACATGAATCTTTTTGAACAATTGGCCGCCGCCAAGACCCCGGCCGAGGCCGAGCGCCTCATGAAGGCTGCGGCAGACGCCGCGAACAAGGCCCACGAGTCGCAGACTAAGGCGACCAAAGTTTGGTCCGCGATGAACGGTGCAGAGGTCTCCGCTGAGGACGACGGTAAGCGTCTGGCCTTCACGAAGGCTATGGCCAAGGGCCTTGCAGAGCGTAAATCCCTGGCGGCTGACGGTAGCGCCGTCGTGGCCCAGGAATTCCAGCCGAACCCGATTGCTCTCGGTAAGCCCGCTACCAGCTTGCTGGACATCTTGCCGACTCGGACCCACGGCAGCCCGCAATACGCCTTCCTGCGCCAGACGAGCCGCACAAACAATGCTGCGGTAGTGGCTGACGGTGCCACTAAACCAACCTCGTCCTACGGCATTACCCGAGTAGAACAGAGCCTTACGGTCGTTGCGCACTTGTCCGAGGCGATCCCGCAGTACTGGCTGAATGACAACTCTCAACTGACCTCGTTCGTTCAGACAGAGCTGCAGTACGGCCTGAGTCGTGCGGTTGAGGCCAAAGTTCTTGCCGACATTGATGCCACGAGCGGTATTGCCACGCAGGCGTGGGCGACATCAATCCCGGTGACGTTGCGCAAGGCGCTGACTCAGCTTGAGGTTGCTGGTTACGTCGCTCACGCAATTGTGTTGCACCCCAGTGACTTTGAGACCATCGAACTGGCGCTGTCCACCACTAACGCGGTCGAGCACCTGGGCTTGCCCTACGACCCCGCCCAGCGTCGACTGTACGGCGTGCCGATTGCGACGACCGTCGCCGCTACCGCTGGTGTCGGTCACGTTCTAGGCGCTGACGCTGTCGCGGTCGATAGCGACTCGCTCGGTGTTCAGATCCGCTGGTCAGAGAACTCAAACGCTACCGACTTCGCACAGAACCTGGTCCGTGCTCGCCTTGAGGGACGTTGGGGCACCAGCGTTTATCAGCCTGGCGCTGTCGTCAAGGCCACGCTCACCAGTTCCTGATGGACCCTCGCCTGAACATGTTCCAGCCTCGCCATTGGGCATGGGCTGGAACGACGGAAGGCGACGAGCTGGTGTTCCTCAGCGATGAGAGACCACGCGGACGTCGCCTGATGCCGCACGAGATCCAGAGTCGGGAAACCGACTAGAAACTTTCTTGCGGGGTTTTCGACAATCGAAATGGCGTAAACCGAGTTGCCCCGCAAGCTGATCGCAGGTCGCTTTTTGGTCGGTCTGCAATGCCCTGGTGGCGTGCGGCGGTGCGTCAACCAGGGCACCCTAAACTCCCCCCGGTTCAGCCATTACCGGGGGGGCCGCTGGTCGTCGGGGGCCTCATTCCTTTGCCCGGTTAAGCGACGATGACCAGAGCCGGACGAACCGTAGGGGTACGGAGAGGTCCGGCAACCTAGCTTGCCGCTGCGCGCTTTGCCCCCCGGGGGCAGGGCTTGCTGCGCGGCACACCGGGGGTGACGTGGTGGCGCTCATCCGTCACCCCCTCTTATGCCACCCCCGCAGCAAAAATCGTACACAGCACGGGGGGGTTTCGCCGGATTCAAAGTGACTGTTCCACCTCGTTGACCGGCATCGGTGCTGGTGCCCATGTGTTAACCGTCTCGCGTCGGTTGGGCACCGGCCCCGTACCACTACTGTAGGGGTATAGATCCCTTGTGGCACAAACGATTTAGGCGTACCGTCACGTCATGAGCATTGACCTAGCAGTACGAACCGAGCTAGCCAAACACGGTGTTACCGGCTCTAACGATCTCAGCGCGCTAGATGCGCTTACGGATGGGCAACTTATAGCACTGGCTCGCAGGCTGGCGTCTCTACTACTGAGCAGACGCACGCCAGAGGATGACGCGCTCGCCTGCCGACTGTTGAATGCCACGGTCGCCTAACCTACAAAGACTTACCAGCAAGGGCCATCCGCAAGGGTGGCCCATTTTTGTACTTACACAACTGAATAGAGGTTTGGATGGCCGATAAGGGCATCTTCATCAATGTCGCCCCCGCTCTTGATATGGCCGCACTGTCCGCTGTCGTCGGCAACATGAAGCGGATCTTCCAGGGTGCTGGGGCCGAGATCTCAAAGGAGATCTCCGCGCCGACGAAGAGCATCAAGGCGCTGGAGGATCAGATGATCGCCTCCGCGAACCGCGCTGCCGATGCCCGTATCCGTGCGGCCAAGCTCGCTGCAGACGCTGAAGTGGCCGAAGCCAAGCGTGGTGCCGTTGCCCAAGCTGGACTAGCCAAAGCGGCTGAAGATCGCTCAGCGGCTGAACTAGCGGCAATTGCCACTATCCAGAATCGCAAGGACAAGGCTGCCCAAGCGGCCAAGGAATCCGAACAGGCATCAACCCGTGCCACTGCTGCCGCCGACGCTCATACGGCCGCGCTGAGCAAGTCAGAGGCAGCGGGCATCACCATGGGTAGCGCGCTGAACGGTATCGGTCTGGCCGCTGTCGGTGGCCTGGGCTTCGCGATGGCCGAGACGACCGGTAAGGCCGCCGACTTCCAAACGCAGATGACGAAGCTCACCGCGAGCGCTGGTGAGTCATTCGACAACATTGCCGTTGTCTCTCAGGGCATCCTGCAGATGGCAGGTCAAGTGGGCTACAGCACCAAAGAGCTTAGTGACGGAATGTATCTGGTCGAAAAGGCCGGGTTCCGTGGTGCTGACGGGCTGAAGGTGCTGCAGGCCGCTGCCGAGGGTGCGGGCGCTGAACAGGCCGACCTCAAGGAAGTCATCAATGGCCTGACAACCTCCATGACCGACTTCGGGGTCGCCCCCGACAAGGCGGCCGACTTGATGAGCAAGATGGTAACCGCTGTCGGACAAGCGAAAACAACGTTCCAGGACTTTGCCGGCGCGCTTCATAGCGTGGAACCTGCTGCAGCACAAGCACATCTGAAGCTTGAAGATGTGTGGGGAACGCTCGCGCAGGTCACCCAATCGGGCACATCACCGCTGCAGGCATCGCAGAACATGGCGCAGGCCATCACGTCACTGTCGCGTCCGAACTCGGTGCAGGCCAAGAAAATGCAACAGCTTGGCATCAACCCTGACGATGTGTCACAGCATCTTGCTGACCGTGGCCTAGCCGGATCTCTGCAATTCCTTCAGTCGCAGATCGCGGCCCGTATCGACCCGTCAACCAAGCTGGTCGACACCGGGGAACTGACCCGCAACGCTGGCGCGCTGAGCAACCTGCACGACATGATCAACGACAGCGCACTGTCTGAGCAGGATAGAGCCGCTGCACAGGCGTACTTCAACGGTCAGATGGGCAGCCGCGCCTTTACGATGGTCGCCCGCAAGGCCGACTCTGACGACTCCAAAAAGCTTGAGCAGATAAAGCAACTCACTGATCAGGTGAACGCGTTCTCTCAGCGCGTGGCAGGTGGACGCGACACGCTGGAGACGATGAACACGGCCCTTGGCGACGTCACCGGTACCGCTGAGGCCGCGAGTATCGCGATGCAGACCACGGGTAAGCATGCCGGGGAGACTGCCGACAAGATCAAAGAGATTGCCAGCACGACGGTCGACGCCGACGGGCACGTAAAGGGTTTCGCCGAGACACAGGAAACCCTCAACGGGAAGCTCCGTGACGTCAAGGCCGGGTTCGGTGCCGTAGCTATCGAGGCCGGTGACGTGTTCGTGCCCGTGCTGACTCACGTCGCCAACGGGCTAAAGACCGTGGCCGACTTCATGAGCCAACACAAGGGCATCGCGGAAGGCTTGATTTACACGCTGGGCGGCCTGACTGCAGCATGGGTCACGGTCAAGGCCGCGATGCTCATTGCCGACATCTGGAACGCCTTCAAGGGTTTCGCCGGATGGGTCACAGAGACGATGATCCCGCGTCTGAGCCTGCTGGCCACCGAATTTCAAGGCTTGGGCCCTGCCGCTGCCGAAGGTGCTGCTGGCGTCGAGGCCGCTGCCGCGAGCGAAGTGACGGCCGTAAATGGCGTTACCGCTGCGGCTGGTGTCGCCCGTTCCGCACTCCTCGGGGTCGGTGCCCTGGCTGCCGGTGTCGTCGGCTACACGCTATGGGCCGACCAGTACGTGAAAGATCACCCCGCACCACGCGACAGCATTGACGGTGCGAACGCTGCGGGCCGGGGTGGACTGGCAAGCGGTATCGGCAAGGCGCTGCACCCCGATACCACCGACGACGGAAGCGGCTTCGCTGGGATTGACACAAGCGGCAACGCTGGGACCACGCCTGAACAACAACGCGCGGGCACACTCGCCCGCCAGCAAGGCCGCTCAGGTCTACCGGACGAACCGGTTCCTGCGCTGCCCAGCATCCCACTGCCCGCGTTGCCAGCTATGCCAGCCGCTGGCCCCGCTGGAGGTGGCGGCGGTAGTGGTAAGAGCGGAAGCGCGAAGAAGACTCCAGAGGGTTCCAAGAGCGACCCGCTTTACACCCTGCCAGCGGACGCGCTGACGGGCCAACAGGCCAAGGGTGGTCCGAACCCCTGGGACAGCTATAACCCGCTGCAGGACGCGGCTTCTGGCGGCTTCTCGCTGCCGAACATCGCACGCATGGGCACAACGTTCCTGGCAGAGCTGGCCCTCGGTAATCCCCTCGGACGGCTACAGGCTAAGAACCGTGGTGGCGATGCGTCAAACCCGGTCTACGTGCAGGACGTGAGCGGTGGAGCTGGTGGCATTGCTGGCCTCACGCGCTCAGCGGCTAATCCGTTGTTGGATAAGGCAACGCGGCTCGCGGAGAACGCCAACGGGCTTACCTACCAGTACGGTGGTGTGGGCGATGCGGTGCACCAATTCTCCTATGACTGCAGCGGTTTCATGTCCGACATCTATTCAGCACTGACCGGACAGCAGACCGGAGTGCGCAGGTTCGACACAGAGAGCGACTTCACCAAGCTCGGTTTCCGTCGTGGCTTTGATCCCAACTCTCCATTCAACATTGGCGTGCACAACGGTGGTGGCGGTCAGAACTCACACATGGCTGGCACCCTTAACGGTGTCAACGTCGAAGCTGGCGGCTCGGACGACAAAGTCAAATTCGGCGGCAAGGCTGCCGGTGCATTGAATCCCGAGTTTGAGAACCACTACTACCTGCCTGCCGGTTCCGTAGTGCCATCGGCACTACCCGGCCTTCTCACGCAAGGTGGACAGTTCTCCGGTCTCCCCGCTGCTGGGTCTCCACTGCAGCAACTGCAGGGCGCATACGGTACCGGTGGCTTCGGCGGCCAAGGCGCGATGTTTGCACGGCCTGGCGGCAACGCTGGCGGCACGTCACGCGCAACCAATGCTCAGGGCACGTCGCCCGGGTTCGGGCTCTCCGGTGGCGTGCTGGGGGCTGCGGAGGGTGCTGCATCGGCAGGCGCTAATGCCTTCGCTCCCGGCGCTGGCGCGGCGGTCGACATCGCGAGCCAGGAAGCCAACCGGTTTGCCGGTTACCTGGGCCAGCTCGGCGGCATCGCGGCTGAGGGGTTGATGGAAACGTTCACGCTCAACGACAGTCCGATCGCCGATCCGAGTAAGAATATCTTCGGCAAGATCGCCTTCGGTTTAGCTGGCGCTCACCCGACCGCGCCGAACAGCGCGGGGCAGACCGCGCCGAAGATGAGCCCTGACGACTCCAAGCAAGGCGACGACAAGCAGCAGGGGCAGAACGGGCCAATGGTGCAGACCGGCGATATCAACATCCAGAACGGCGACTACCACAAGGTCACTCAGGAGATGAATCGCGGAATGCTGCAGTACGCCAACGGCAATCCGGTCTAGATCACGACGGACCTAGCTCCATCTGGACCACCGGTCACAGTGAACTGAATCTCTGCTTCGCGCAGCATTGTGCGGCGCTCCTCCGCGTTCGCACCATGCCACGCCTGACCCCAAGTCACGCCCGTGCCGACCTGTTCCCAATGACCCTCAACCTGTGGTTTGGCCTCCAAGGTTTGAATCTCGGCGAGAACGGCGTCAATCTGTCGCTGTAGAACGTTTTGCGCAGTTCGCGATGCGGTAACACCAAGTTGCTTTGTCAATGCGTCAAAACGCCGTACAGCGTCGGCAAGGGCTGTCGTGGAATCCTCGCCGGGTATCCATTTGCGCTCGGTGATCTCTTTATCGCCGTACCCGCCTAGTAGTACTGCTTCGGCTATTTCCTCCAAGAAATGAGCCCGCATGCCGACAGGGTGCTCACAATTCCTGTGGGGCCGGTAGTAGTAATACCGCTTCCCTCGTGACATTCGTGAGTCGTGGGACATCGTTGCGCCGCACTCTCCGCACTTCACCAGGCCCGACAACGCCGAGGCATCGCGGCGCACGCCTGCGCCTCGGTTGCTGTCCAGAATGGCCTGTAGACGTTCGTACATGTCCAGAGTGATCAGTTCGGGGCCAGCTCGCAGCGCCTTACCGTCAGGCCCGAGGTTGGGGTACTCACCAAGTAGCTTCCGGCTACGCAAGATGTTCCTCAGCGCCGACTGAGACCACGTCTTACCTCCCCGTGGCGCGGGCGTGCCCTCAGCTTCGAGGCGTCGGCAGATATGGCCGAGGGGAGTGCCGTCAAGTACTTCGGTGACTACGCGTCGGATCACCTCGGCGCGAACGGGGTCAATGTCGAGCTTGTATCCCTCCGGCGTCTTCACCGCGCGGTAGCCGTATGGCACGGCCCCGCCACCGAATCGTCCTACCGACCTCAGGTGCCGGTGAGAGTCGGTGACTCGGGTGCTGATGGCCTCTAGCTCCATCTCGGCCAGGGCTCCGAGGAACCCGGCCATAGCGCGGCCGATGGGCGTGCCCAGGTCCAGGGACTCCGTGAGAGACACGATTGTCTTGTCATGTTCATGCGCCCAGCGGAACAGATCGTTGAGCCCAAACATGTTGCGCGCCAACCTGTCTAGCTTCCACGCCACGATTCCTTCAAACTCGGGCCAGCGGTTGTTCAGCCAGTCCCCGAACTGTGGCGTATCGAACGGGGAGAGCTTGCCCGATACGTCGATATCCTCGGCCCAACCAATGATCGCGTGACCGTGAGCGCTGGCCCATTGCTCGATGTGCTCGCGCTGGCGCTCCACCGATGTGGACTCGTCCGTGCTGACGCTGAGTCGTATCCGACCAATGAACTTTGCCATCTGCGCAGCGTACGCCAGTTGTGGGGTTACGTCTAAGTTGGTGGCCATACGACATCCACAGCTATGTGGATGTGGCGCCGGCGCTCGCCGCGCAGGGCTACCGGGTGATCGTGCCGTTCGCGCGCGGCTACGGGTCGACCCGCTTCCTGTCGGCCACCACGAGGCGCAACGGGCAGCAAGGCGCACTGGCCACCGATGTCGTCGATTTCATGGATGCTCTGCACATTCCGCAGGCGATCCTCGGTGGATTCGACTGGGGCGCACGCACCGCGGGCATCGTCGCGGCGGTATGGCCGCAGCGCTGCGCGGGACTGGTCGCGGTGAGCGGCTACCTGATCGTCAATCTCGAGGCGAATCAGAAACCGCTGTCACCGGAGGCCGAGCACGGTTGGTGGTATCAGTATTATTTCGCCACCGACCGGGGCGTCGCCGGCTATCGGCAGAACACCGCCGAGTTCAACAAGCTGATCTGGAAACTCGCCTCGCCGCGATGGAATTTCGATGACGCCACCTACGCGCGGACGGCCGCGGCCTTCGACAATCCCGACCACGTCGACATCGTCATCGACAACTACCGCTGGCGGCTCGAGCTGGCGCCGGGGGAGCCGCAGTACGCCGACCTGGAGCGCAAACTCGCTGCGCGGCCGCCTATTTCGGTGCCGACCATCACGATCGGCAGCGATTTCGACGGACCCAATAAGGACGGTGCCGCCTATCGCGGGCAGTTCACCGGTAAGTATGCC
This sequence comes from Mycobacterium dioxanotrophicus, assembly GCF_002157835.1. Lineage (NCBI taxonomy): Bacteria > Bacillati > Actinomycetota > Actinomycetes > Mycobacteriales > Mycobacteriaceae > Mycobacterium > Mycobacterium dioxanotrophicus. Next base: position 3,402,349 of record NZ_CP020809.1, read on the forward strand.
CACCGCACATTGGACGGCATCGGGCACAACGTTCCGCAGGAGGCGCCGAGCGAATTCGCCGACAGCATCGTGCAAGTCGGCAAACTCACCTAGCGCGCGGGTCAGGCAGGCACGACGACGGTCAGCTCGTCGCCGTCGCGTTCGACGTGCATGTCGGCCCTGCGGGCGATCGTGGCAACCGCTGCGGCGTCGCCCGGTTCGGACCGGGAACTCGCCAGGGTCCGCGCCAGGCGTCCCTTGTGTGCCTTGTTGAAGTGGCTGACCACGGTGCGGTGTCCGTCGGCGTGTTCGGCGAGCACCTGCACGCGGACCGCGCCGGGTATGCGGCCGAGTGCGGCGTAGGAGCCCGATCGCAGATCGACGACCAGGTGTTGGGCGGACAACTCGGCGAGCACCGGCTCCAGCACCGGACGCCAGCGGGTGCTCAGCCCCGGTTGTCCTGGCAATTTCGAGGTCGCCGACAGCCGGTATGCGGGCACGGGATCGTCGGCACGCAGCAGGCCGAACAGTGCCGACCCGACGGCGAGCCGGGCGCGCGCCCGCTCGGCGGCAGCGCCGCGCAACGAGTCGACGTCGAGTGCGTCGTACAGCACGCCGGTATAGCGGTGGATCGCCGGCAGTGTCGGGGCCGAGCGCAGTTCGGCATTGCGCTCGATCTCGGGGTCCTGCTTGGCCGAGAGTCCCAGCGCCTTGCGGCTCGCCGGTAGGTCGGCGGACAGGCCGATCAGTTGGTCCACGAGTTCTTCACGCAGCGGGGTGAGAGCCGCAGAGCTGAGCTGGTCCAGGCGCAGCGGTGGGCCGTCCCCGCCGGCGCGCTTGGTCTCCGAGGGAGGCAGGAGCACGATCACGACGGCGACGTTAGCCGAGAGGTCGTGGTCCATGGCGCTCCGATCGGTGTGACCCGTGTCCGGTCAGACCGGCATGGGTGGAGCGAACGGATCCGCCGGCGGCGCGCCGGGCGCTTCGGGGGCCGGGGGCGCCGGCACGTCCAGCTGAACCGGTGGCGGCGGGGCGAACGGGTCGGCCGGGGGCGGAGCCATCGGGTCGGCCATCGGCGGGGGTCCCGGGGGCATCGGAGCGTCCGGCGGCGGAGCGTCGAACGGTGCCTCGGGTGCTATTGCGGCCGGATCCTCGGCGGCCACCGGCAGGTACATGTGGTGCGTGAACTGTCGCTGAAAGGCGCCACCGCCGCCGATCTTGACGCCGCGGCCGCCCTCGCCGGACGACACCGGGGTGCCGTCGGGCAGGGTCACGGCGGTGTGTCCGCCGTTCCAGCCGATCACCAGGGCACCCGGCTCGCTGCCGTACTTGAAGCCGCGGGCCAGCAGCGCGCGCTCCTGGTTGCCGGTGTTGAAGCGGTCGCCGAAGGCGGGGCGGCCGGTTGCCACGTTGCTGACCCACGAGGCCAGGCCGGAGCAGTCGGTCCCGGCGGGAGTGTCACCACCGGAGATATACGGCGTGCCCGAAACGGACTGGACGAGCGCCATCAGCGATGCGGTCGCAATAGCAAACATGCGGCGGGACGTTAACAGCAGGAAAACTGGGCTGACAAAATATGTGACACCCTTCACAAGGGCTGTCGAGTATCGGCTGGTTCACGCTATTTCGGAATGAGTGTGGTCATCGGCGGTGCCTGTTCCGAGGATCTTTCCGCCTGCCGAGGTGCTCATCGGGTTCGTGTGACGGTTTACTCCAATGTCGTTGTCGCACTTGGTTCGGCAGCTGTTGCGTCACGGCGCCATCGGGTGCGGAAATACGTGAATTGGCCGAAATTACTTATCAAATAGGCAATTTCGCGACCGAGTGGGATCGGCTCGCGGAGCGGCCATCGGCACTCGGTGCCCGGAAGCGGGGACGTCCTATGAGTTGCGGACGGCATTGTCGCACCGGACGCTGCGCAGCGATTCTGGCGAATGGCGGACCGGTATGAATTCCCCGACCATGGGGCGTGCCGCAGCGATTTCACGGGGCCTCTGACGACTACATGCAGCCAAACGGCTGCATAATGAGACGGCGCTGCCGAATGGCTGCGGGTCAGGAGGCCGGTGGGTGATGGACGAGGTGTTCAAGGCCCTGGCCGACCCGAACCGCAGGCAGTTGCTGGACGCTCTCAACGACCGCGACGGGCAGAGCCTGGCTGAGCTGTGTGCCGGCCTGCCGATCGCCCGGCAGTCGATCAGCAAGCACCTGGCGCTGCTGGAGGCCGCGGGGCTCGTCACCACGGTGCGCCAGGGCAGGCACAAGTTGCACTACGTCAATGTCGAGCCCATCACTGCGATCACCGACGGGTGGCTCAGCCGGTACGACCGGGCGACGACGCCTGCCCTCGGCGACCGGGTGGGGCACGACGCGCCCGACGTCCGAGAGTTCCGCTACACCACGTATATAAGGACAACACCCGAGCGACTGTGGCAGGCCGTCACCAACCCGGCGGTCGCCCCGGACTATCTGGGCCATGCGATCGAATCGGCGTGGCTCAAGGGTTCGGGCTATGTGTGGATCGAAAACGGTCTGCGGACCGAACATCCCGATCAGCTGATCCTGGAGTCCGATCCGTATCGACGGCTCGGATTCACCTACCGCACGCTCACCGCCGACGTCTCAGGCATCAGCGAGGAACTTCTCGTCGCCGCTGCCGCCGAACCCCGCTCGCGCGTGTATTTCGACATCGAGCCGCTCGACGATCTGGTGAAGCTCACCGTCGTCCACGACGACCTCAGCCCGGGCAGCGTCGTGCTGCCGCTGATCTCACACACTTGGCCGATGAAGCTGGCTGGTCTGAAATCCCGGTTGGAACAAGACGCGCCGTGCTGAGCACCTGGCGTGGTGCCTCAGGCGAGAGCGTCTGCCCGATCCTTTTCCGCCGGCTTGGGCCACGGAGCGGGTAGCGGCCGCTGGCGCACCTGCTGAGGCCACCAGAACCACTTTCCGAGCAGGGCCGCGATCGACGGCGTCATGAACGACCGGATGACGAGGGTGTCGAACAGCAGGCCCAGGCCGATGGTGGTGCCGACCTGGCCGATGACGGCAAGCTCGCTGACGGCCATGGACATCATGGTGAACGCGAACACCAGGCCTGCGGAGGTGACCACCGAGCCGGTGCCGCCCATGGAGCGGATGATGCCGGTGTTGAGGCCCGCGTGGATCTCTTCCTTGAACCGGGACACCAGCAGCAGGTTGTAGTCGGCGCCGACGGCCAACAGGATGATCACCGACATGGCCAGCACCATCCAGTGCAGCTCCAACCCGACGAGGTGCTGCCAGATGAGCACCGACAAGCCGAAGGATGCGCCCAGCGATATGACGACGGTCCCGACGATGACGGCCGAGGCCACCACGCTGCGGGTGATGATCAGCATGATGATGAAGATCAGGCACAGCGAGGCAATTCCGGCGATCAGCAGGTCGTAGTTGGCGCCTTCCTGCATGTCCTTGAAGGTGGCCGCGGTGCCGCCGAGGTAGATCTTGGATCCCTCCAGCGGAGATCCCTTGATGGCTTCCTTGGCGGCCTGCTTAATGGCGTCGATGTGCGAGATGCCTTCGGGGCTCATCGGATCGCCCTCGTGGCTGATGATGAACCGCACCGCATGCCCGTCAGGCGACAGGAACATCTTCATGCCGCGCTTGAAGTTCGGGTTGTTGAACGTTTCCGGCGGCAGATAGAACGAGTCGTCGTTCTTGGACGCGTCGAAGGCCTGGCCCATGGCCGTCTGGTCCTTCATCATCGCTTCCATCTGATCCTGCAGCCCGCCCATGGTGGCCTGCATGGTCAGCATCATCGTCTTCATGTTCTTCATGGTCGCGATCATGGGCGGCATGATCTTGACCATCTGCGGCATCAGGACATCGAGCCGATCCATGTCCGGCATCAGCTTCTGAATGTCGTCGGTCATGGTGTCGACGCCGTCAAGGGTGTCGAAGATCGACCGCATCGTCCAGCAGACGGGGATGTCGAAGCAGTGCGGTTCCCAGTACAGGTAGTTGCGGATGGGCCGGAAGAAATCGTCGAAATCAGAGATGTGGTCCCGCAATTCGGCGACGTCGGCGACCATCACATGCATTTTGTCGACCATGCTGTGCGTGGTGTCGGCCATCTCCTGAGTCAGCTTGACCATGGATTCCATGGTGTTGATGGAGACCTGCATCTCGTCAGCCATCTTCAGCATGTCTTTCATGCGGTCCTGCATGTACTTCATGTTCATCATCTGCGTGGTGCCCTGCATGCTGATCTGGAACGGGATCGAGGTGTGCTCGATGGGCGTGCCCTGCGGGCGCGTGATGGCCTGCACCCGGGAGATGCCGGGGACTTGGAAGATGCGTTTGGCGATCCGGTCGACGACGAGGAAGTCCGCGGAGTTGCGCAGATCGTGGTCGCTCTCGATGAGCAGCAGCTCGGGGTTCATCCGGGCCTGGGAGAAGTGCCGGTCGGCCGCGGCGTACCCGCTGTTGGCGGGGAGGTCCGACGGCAGGTACTTGCGGTCGTTGTAGTTGGTCCGGTAACCCGGCAGGGTCAGCAGTCCGATCAGGGACAGGGCGATCGTGGCGATCAGGATCGGTCCGGGCCAGCGGACCACCGCGGCACCGACCTTGCGCCACCCGCGGGTACGCATGGCCCGCTTGGGCTCCAGGGTCTTACCGAACTTCGTGACGATCGTGATCACCGCGGGCCCCATGGTCAGCGCCGCGAACACCACGGTGACCATGCCGATGGCCAGTGGGATACCGAGAGACTGGAAGTACGGCAGGTTGGTGAAGTGCAGGCAGAACGTGGCGCCGGCGATGGTCAACCCGGACCCCAGGATCACATGCGCGGTGCCGTGGAACATCGTGTAGTAGGCCGATTCTCGGTCCTCGCCGACACTGCGGGCCTCTTGATATCGGCCTATCAGGAAGATGGCGTAGTCCGTGGCCGCGGCGATGGCCAACGTCACCAACAGGTTCGTCGCGAACGTCGAGAGCCCGATGATGTTGTAGTAGCCCAGGAACGCGATCAGACCGCGCGCCGCCGACAGCTCCAGCACCACCATCAGCAGAACCAGCACGACCGTCACGATCGAGCGGTACACCAGGAGCAGCATGACGATGATGACCGTGAACGTGAGAGCTTCGATCATCTGCATGCTGCGGTCGCCGGCGATGTGCTGATCGGCCGACAGGGCCGCCGGGCCGGTCACGTAGGTATGGATGCCCTGCGGCGCTTGCACGCTCTTGACGATGTTCTGAACGGCTTCGACGGACTCGTTGGCCAGCGCCTCACCCTGGTTACCGGCCGTGTAGACCTGCACGTAGGAGGCCTTGCCGTCAGAGCTCTGAGCACCCGACGCCGTCAGCGGGTCGCCCCAGAAATCCTGCACGTGCTCGACGTGCTTGGTGTCGTCGCGCAGCTTGGCGACAATCTGGTCGTAATAGTCGTGGGCGTCCGAGCCCAGCGGCTCGTCGCCCTCCAGCACGATCATGACCGAGCTGTTGGACTTGAATTCCTGGAACACCTCGCCGACGCGCTTCATCGCGATCATCGACGACGCCTGATCGGGGGTCATCGACACCGAGCGCATCTTCCCCACCTCTTCGAGCTGGGGAACGATCACGTTGAGCACCACGATGACCGCGATCCAGCCGAGTATGATCGGCAGCGCCAGGCGCCGGATCCACTTGGCGAGCCCGCCGTGGTTGGCCTGCGGTGGCTGCGCGGCGGGGAAGGCGTCTGTCGGGGTGTCGTGCGTGGGGGTGCTCATGCAGATTTCACCAAGCAGAAGGTCTGGGCGTTGACGCCGGTGGACGTGCGCTGGTCTTTGAGTTCGTCATCGACGGTGATGCGGCAGCTGATGGTGCTGCCGTCGCCTTGCGCCACGATGTTGGGGAACACCGACGGCGCGGTGCTCTCCAGTCGCAGTGTCCACGGCAGGGACACCCCGTCGACGCGCTGGGGCTGGGCGTCGAGGTCCAGGTAGTTGACGTCGGCGGTGGCGCCGGGCTCCCCGGTGATCTCGTAGACCACGACTTTGGGGTCGAACGGTTTGGTGTCGTCGACCTTCGCGCTGGCGACACCCGAGCCGTCACCGGCACCGAAGAAGGTACGGACCCGCATTACGGTGAATGCCCCGATGAGCACCACCACGAGGATCAGCACGGGGATCCAGAACCGTCTCAAGAGCTTCATGTTTCGCTGGTCAGCCTTTCGGGTGCGCGACGAGACAGCTGTCCTTGCCGTACGACAAGTGAAACCTATACAGTCGGCTAACTTCAATCAAGTCGATTGGATAGCCGCCGGTGTGATGCGGACACGCGCTGTCGCTATCCCCGTTCACGGTTGCCGTCACCTTGATTAAGGCGAGATATTAGCCTATTTAATAGATTCGCAAAACGGGCGGCTACCCGTGTCGTGGCTGGTAACCGGCGTCGCGCCGGTCGACGCTGACGTGGCAATGCACCCGCCGCTGAAAAAGAAAACCCCCTGCGGTCGAGCCGCAGGGGGTTTGGCGTACCCGTGGGTTACTGCCAATTCCATACCGACATGTCGCCGGCGGGGTAGTTCGCGCAGACATCGGTGGTGCGGGCCGCGACACCCTTGTTGTTGAAGAACAACTTGGCCCAGTTCGGCCACTTCCATGCCATGTTCTCGTAGAACGCGTTGGTCGCCGTGTCCTCGGAGTACTGCCGGCGGGCCGCGTAATCGAGTGAGAAGAACCAGTGGATCCGGTCCTGCGTCTCCTGTTGGAGTTCGGGCGACTTGTTGTTGTAGTCGATCATGTACCGCTCGTAGTACACGGGCTCGACGTCCCGGGCGGCAGCCATGATCTGTTCTGCGGTGCAGGTGGTCCGCAGGATGCGGTTCGGGATCGGGTAGTCGTCGGTGGCATCAGCCGACGCCGGGCCCGGCGCGGCGGCCAGGCTACCCGCGACGGCACACGCGGCGACACCGGCGCGGATCAGATTGCTTACCCGACGTGTACGCAAAGCCTTCAATGTTTCGCTCCAAGCCCTCGATCTGGATTGGCTGACAATCAGCCCTGATGCGCTGCGACCTGATCGATCACCGGCTGCAGGTCAGGGCAGTAGAAGTTGATGGCCGTACCCACGAACTGCCAGGCCTGTGCGGTGGTGCTGTCCTTGGGCAGGTTCTGGGAGACGAACTTGGCCGACTGGTAGGCGTCATGATCGACGCCGTTGTGCAGGCGCTTGCACGCGATCTTGCCGATCCAGGCGTTGTAGTCACGCGGCCCGTAGATGCCGAAAGTGTGCAGCTGGTTCGCGAAGTCGGTGTCGATCTCGGCGTGTGCCGGAGCGGCGAACGCGATGGCGGCGGCGGCGCCGATTGCTGCCAGGCCTGCAAGCTTCATGCGCTGAATCTTAGATCATCTAATACAGAATTGGACAGTCAACCCCCGAACATCCAATGCCGAATTCGCCGGATCACCGCTGCTCAACCGTAGGCCACCAAGAGTGGAATTCGTTGTTCGGCGCTGGTCAATGAGCCGTGCTGGCCGATCAGCGACGACTCGATCGGTTCGGTCGTGCGGCGCAGCAACGCCGCCGAACCGCGTGTCGCGGCCACGACGTCACCGATCCGGTACCGCACCGCGTCGCGGATCCGCGGCCCGAACCACCCGGCGGCGATGGCCTCGTCGCGGGGCAGTACCCATGCCGTGTCGCCGAGTGCGTCGCGCCACCGGGCCAGCACATCGTCACGCGCACCGGCCGCGGTGTAGACGTGCCGGGCCCGCGCTTCACCGCCGATATCGGCTACGCCGTCGTGCAGGTCCGTCCGCTCATCGAGGTCGACGACCGCGGTGGGGTCGACGGCGACCATGCCGTGGTCGGCGACGACGGCGAGCAGCGCGTCGGGCGGAAGCGTCTCGACGATCGACTCGACCAGCTTGTCGACCTGGCGCAGGTGCATCCGCCAGGCCGGCGAGCCCGGCCCGTGCAAGTGACCGACGAGATCGAGTTCGCCGTGATAGCCATAACAGAATCCGCCCCGCGCCACCGCGTCCGTGACACCGGCCGCGAGCTCGCCGAGGGCATGCACACCGACATAGCGGGCGCCCCGCAGGACCGCCCGGGTCAGCCCCGACTCGGCGAACTCCGCACCGGAGACGACGCTGACCGCCACCCCGGCCGCAGCTGCCCGCTCGAACGTCGTGGGCAGTGGCTGCAGCTCCTCGGGGCGCACCTGCTCGCGCAGGTCGTCGCCGCGGGGGTGCGGTCGCCACCGCAGGGCATTCATCACTCGAACATCGGGGGAGTCGGGCACCCGGAAGGACATGCCCACCAGGCCGTGCTCGCCGGACCGGCATCCCGTGCCGATCGCCGCGAGGCCGGCCACCGTCGTGGAGGGGAAGCCCACCTGCAGTGTCTGGCCGCGCAAACCGGCCAGCACCGGGGCGTCGGCGGCATGGGAATCCAGCAGTTCCGCGCCGAGCCCGTCCACCAGCAGAACGCACGCACCGCGCGCGGGGCCGGGCAGCTGGAGGCGGGATTCGAAGCCTGCCACCCCGAGCGTGCTCAGCACCGCCGGGACCACGTCGGCCAGCGCGGGAGCATCCGGATCAAGGTGTGGCACATCCACATCGCGAGCTTCCCACACCTCTCGGCCGGCCCAGGTCGGCGCGGTGCGGGCGTGCGCGCACAGTGGGGCATGCCCGGGCAACCGGTACGCTGGCCTGCTATGAGGCCGACGAGAGCAGCGATTCTCGCCGCGGCGCTTGTCGCGGCCGGGGTTGGAACCTTCAGCGGCGTAGCCACCGCTGATCCCGACACGCCGGAGCCGACGCCCGCCGCGCCGGCGCCCGACCCGAACGCACCGCCGGCTCCCGCACCTGCGGCGCCGGCCGGCGCTCTGGCCACCAGCATCGATCACGACGGCACCTTTGTGGTCGGCAAGGACATCGCGCCGGGCACGTACGCGTCGGCGGGCCCCGTCGGCAACGGTGCGTGCTACTGGAAGCGGATCGGTGACGACCAGAACCCGATCATCGACAACGCGATGACCAAGAAGGCGCAGACGGTGGCGATCGAGCCCACCGACAAGGCGTTCAAGACCAGTGGCTGCCAGCCGTGGGCGCAGACCGATGCGCCGCCGGACGCGCAGGCGCAGGGCGGCCTGCTGCCTGCGCTGATCGCCGGGGGCCAGCTCCGCGGCATGCTCGGCACCCTGAACAACGGCGCCCGCCAGTACGACGGATCGCAGGTACCGACGCCCTGACGGCCGCGCGGGCCCGACACGCCGAGCCTGCACCCCAAGATGCGTACTGGTGGCGCCCGCGTGGCCTGATTGCCTTGCCGCGCAAGCAAAACCGGTGCGCACATCGCCCTGCGGTGGCCGGGGTTCAGCAAGTGCACAGCAGCGGCGACGCGCGACCTGAGCGCTCCCGCTGTTAGTCTGCGAAGGCCGCCGGTCGCCAGGTCGAATCGGCGTGTGGACACGGAAATCGGCAAGGATACGTAAAACGTGGCGCGCGGCGCAGAGATCAAAGCCCTGACCGGAGTGCGCATCGTCGCAGCCGTGTGGGTGGTGCTGTTCCACTTCCGCCCGCTGCTATATCAAGTCGCGCCCGACATCACCAAGGCGCTCGCGCCCGTGCTCAACTGCGGCGCGCAGGGCGTCGACCTGTTCTTCATCCTCAGCGGTTTCGTGCTGACGTGGAACTACTTCGAGCGGATGGGCCCGTCCTGGTCCACCCGCGCCACTCTGCACTTCCTGTGGTTGCGACTATCCCGGGTCTGGCCGGTATACCTGGTCACCCTGCATCTGGCCGCGCTGTGGGTGATCTTCACCATCAACGTCGGTCACATCCCGCCGGAGGACGTCAGCCCCTTCAACGCGGTGAGCTACTTCCGGCAGCTCTTCCTGGTGCAGCTGTGGTTCCAGCCCTACTTCGACGGGTCCAGCTGGGACGGCCCGGCATGGTCGATCAGCGCCGAGTGGCTGGCCTACCTGTTGTTCGGTGCGTTGATCCTCGTCGTGTTCCGGGTCGCACGAGCCACCCGGGCGCGCAGCCTGGTCCTGCTTGCCATCGCGGCCTCGACGCCTCCCGTGGTGCTGATGCTGGTGAGCGGGCACATCTACACGCCGTGGAGCTGGTTGCCGAGAATCGTCATGCAGTTCACCGCGGGGGCGCTCGCCTGTGCCGCGGTGCGCAAATTGGATCTCAGCGATACGGCCTGCCGGCGCGCCGGCTACCTGTCCATCCCGCTGGTGGCGCTCGTCATCGGCGGCCTGTATTTCTTCGACGCCCATCCGCTGAACACCGTCGGCGACGCAGGCGGAATCGTCGATCTGCTGTTCGTGCCGCTGATCGTGCTGCTCGCCGTCGGCACCGGCAGCCTCCCGGCGTTCCTGTCCACCCGATTGCTCGTCTATGGCGGGCAGATCTCCTTCGGCCTCTACATGGTGCACGAGCTGGTCCACACGGCATGGATATGGACGGTCAAGCAGTTCGAGATCACGCTGACGCCGACGCTGTCCGGTAAGGCGACCGTGTTCGGCCTCGTCGCGCTGTCGGTCCTCGGCGCCGTCCTGCTGTATCACGTCGTCGAGGAACCGGCCCGGCGCTGGATGCGCAGGATGGTCGACATCAAACCGGCGGACCCACCCAACAGACTGCACCGTATCGACGGCGAGCTCGAAGCCCGCCCGACCGGCGTTTCCGCACGCGCCGGATAGATGCGCGCGGCAGCGAAACAGCCTGTGCCACAGGTTGTAATGGGCTCGTTATCGGTGTGTCACCGTGGCTGGGGTAACCTGCCTCGGGGCCAAAGGCGCACCGTGATCACGGTGGGGGACACGTCGTCTCACCGGCAGTGGAGGTAGCAGTGAGTCGTGTGTTCACTTTCGTCATCTCACTTGGCCTTCTGGCGGGTGTGGTCACGCACGTTCCTGTGCAGCGGTACACGACATCCGGTCTGGATCCGCGGCTCAATCACATTGCCGTCATCGGCGACTCGTACACCACCGGCAGCCTGGAGGGCGGCGAGGGTCCGCGGGGCTGGACCACCCTGGCGTGGGATCAGCTCGCCCATCGTGGCGTGCAGGTGAAGGCTGACGTGGTCGCCGAAGGCGGAGCGGGCTATGTGCAGCGCGGTAACCACGGCAGCATCTTCGGTGACCTGACGTCGCGCGCGGTGAAGCCCGACGACTCGCTGATCGTGTTCTTCGGGTCGCGCAACGACAAGGACATGGACCCTGCGGCGATCACGATGATGAGCCACAACGCGTTGACGCTCGCGCAGCACATCGCGCCGTCGGCCAAGCTGCTGGTCATCGCGCCGCCGTGGGTGTCGGCCGACGTGCCGCCCTCGATCCTGAACATCCGCGACATCCTCAAGGCCCAGGCCCGCGACGTGGGTGCGGCGTTCTACGATCCGATCGAAGACGGCTGGTTCTTCGACCGGCCCGACCTCATCGGTGGCGACGGTATCCACCCCACCGATGCCGGGCACGCGTACATGGCCGACCGGCTGGCCCCGCTCATCGGCAGGCAGCTGCCGCGCGCTCTCTGAGTGTCAGTTCGGGGCCGAGGTGCGGAAGCGGTCGCGGTAGGCCTTCGGGGCTACGCCGAGCTGGCTGACGAACACCCGGCGTAGCGTCTCGGCACTGCCGAAACCGGCCAGCCGGGCGCTTTCCCCGACCGAATGCCCGGCGTCGAGCGCCGCTCGGGCGACGTCGGTGCGGACCCGCTCGACATACCGCGCCGGAGTGGTGCCCAGCTCGGCCTGAAACAGCCGCGTCAGCTGGCGGGTACTCAAAGATGCTACGGCGGCAAGGCTTTTCACGCTGTGGTCGGCGGCGGGATCGGCGGCGACGGCATCGATGACGCGCCGTAACGCGGAAGGCTCGGAGGCCTCGACCTCCACCAGCGTGGAGAACTGCGACTGACCGCCTGCCCGCTTGAGATACACCACCAGCGACCGCGCCACCTCGCGGACCAGGTCGGCACCGTGATCCCGCTCGACCATCGCCAGCGCCAGGTCGATACCGGCCGACACCCCCGCCGAGGTGTAGATGTCGGCATCCTCGACGAAGATCGCGTCCGGCTCGACGATGGTGTCGGGATACGCGCGCCCGAGCAGGCGCGCGTGCCGCCAGTGCGTGGTGGCGCGCCGGCCTTTCAGCAGGCCCGCCTCGGCGAGGATGAACGCGCCGGTGCAGATCGACGCCAGCCGACGAGTACGGCCCGGCACCTGCCGCAGCGCGGAGACCAGGGCGGGGTCGATCGGCCGCCCGACCAGGTTGTCGCCGCCGGCCACCAGCACGGTGTCGACGTCGTTGATGTCTGAAATACGTTCAGTGACAGGGAATTTCGTGCCGATCGAGGTGGTGACTTCACATCCGTCCAGTGACGCGATCCGGATCAGGTACTGCGCGCCGAACCGATTCGCCTCGGCGAACACCTCGGCCGGGCCCGCCGCGTCGAGCAACTTCACGCCGTCGAAGACGACGATCACCACCACGCGCGGACGGGCGTTGCCGGCCATCAGCCTGCGGTGCGGCGGTAGGCGAGTTCCTTGAGTTCGGTCGGCAGCGCCTCGGCCCGCAGGATTTCGCGCAGCAATTGGGGTTCGAGGGTGAGCGCGCGGAACACGATGCCCACGGTCACGTCGTGATCGGGCCGCTCGGTCACCACGATCTCGTCACCCGCGCGTACGGTGCCCGGTGTCACCAGCCGCAGGTAGGCGCCCGGAATCGCAGTCCTGGTAAAGGTTTTGATCCATCCGTTGATCTCAAGCCATGCGGCGAAGGTGCGGCAGGGGATGCGCGGCCGGGACACTTCGAGTTCCAGCCCGTCCGAGCCCACCCGCCACCGCTCGCCGATGACCGAGTTGGTGACGTCGACACCGGTCGTGGTGAGGTTCTCGCCGAACACCCCGTTGGCGATCTCGCGGTCCAGTTCGCTCTGCCAGTCGTCGAGGTCTTCGCGGGCGTAGGCGTAGACCGCCTGATCGTCGCCGCCGTGTACCAACTGGTTGCCGATGGTGTCGCCGACCAGACCGCTGCCGAGGCCGCCGTGCATGGGCCCGGGGGCACGGACCGCGACCGCCCCGTCGGCCGGGCGCTTGTCGATGCCCGTCACCGTGCGCTCATCGTCGGGATTGGGACGTGGATGAGCCACGTTGACGGTCAGAACATGTGCCATGACGCTCAAGCTAGACCATCGGTGTCGCAACACCATTCGGGGCTGCCGGCGGCGGAGGAACCGGCAGGCACAGCCCAGTCGCGGTGTCGAGCTGGCGGCCGGGCACGCAGAACGGCGCGCATCCGTAGATGACACCGGTTTCACCGTCCGGGCAGCCCGCCGTCACCGCGGGCGCCACGCTGCCGGCGAATCCCAGTGGCACCGCGGCGAACACCACTGCTGCCAGCGTCGTGATGCTCCACCGCGTTCGGCTTCCCATGCCGCACTCCTGACGTGTTCGTGGCTCTCTGACCTGCTTGGAAGTTTAGGCTGCGACGAGGGGAGGAGGTCCACATTGCTCACCTCGATGCGTATCCCCACGGTGCTGATCGTGGGCGCGGCGCTGACGGCATGCGGCGGCGGGCAGCACGTCGCGGGCCCGTCGAGTGCGCAGCCGGCCACATCGACGCACTCCGCGACGCCGGCCGCACCGCCGAGTGCCGCTGCGCTGGGCAAGGAGCAGAGCACGGCATGGGTCGATCTGCAGGCCGGTGACTGCCTGGTCGACATGCCGCCGACCGATCCGAGCGTGGTGATGGTGACGACCGTCGACTGTGCCGCGCCGCATCGCGCCGAGGCGTTCTACCGCGGTGATGTGGCTGTCAACGACGCCGTCGCGGGCGTGGCCGACCAGGCCTGTGCCTCGGGATTCGCGTCCTACACCGGGCACCCCGCTGCCGGCAGCGGGTTGTCGGTGACCTATCTGATCGATTCCCGCCAGGACCGGACCTCGAACAATCCGGAACCGAGCTCGGTGATCTGTGTGCTGTATGCGGCCGACGGGACCGAGCTGACCCGGTCCGCGCGTCGGTGAGGCGATCCGGCGTCGGCTAGCGTCACCTGATTGTGCAGACCCTGATCGACCTCGACAGCTCGCCGGTGTTCGCAATTCCCCTGCGCGATGGCACTACCGTCTACGAGGGCGTGCTGGTCGAGGGGCCGCAGGGTTGGGGCGAGTTCGGCCCGCCGTCCGATGCCGGTGACGCGGCGCTGGTCCGCTGGCTGACGGCGGCGACCGAGCCCGGCACGGTTGGCTGGCCCGATCCGGTGCGCGGCCGGATCCCCATCGCGGCCACTGTGCCCGCCGTCGACCCCTCGCGCGCCCACGACATCGCGGTCGCAGCGGGTTGCCGGTCGGCCACCGTCGAGGTCGGCACCACGTTGGCCGACGACGTCGCGCGGGTGGCGGCGGTGCGCGAGGCCCTCGGACCCGACGGCGCGATCCGCTGTGATGCCAAGGGGCGGTGGGGCGTCGACACCGCGGTGGCGGCGATCGCGGAGTTGCACCGGGTGGCCGGCGGCCTGGAGTTCGTCGTGCAACCCTGCCGTGACCTCGCCGACGGGGCCCGGGTGCGGGCACGGGTCGACGTGCGTATCGCGGCCGATGCGTCAGTGCTCGACGCGCACGAGCCGGTGACGCGCGCGACCGCCGACGTCGCCGTCGTGTCGTGCGGGCCGCTCGGCGGCGCACGCCGCGCATTGCAGGTGGCCGAGACGACGGGGCTGCCGTGCGTCGTCACCTCGACCGTGCAGACCAGCATCGGCCTCATGGCAGGGCTCGCGCTCGCGGGTGCGCTGCCCGAGTTGCCCTACGCCTGCGAACTCGGCGGCCGCGCGCTGCTGGCGGGCGACGTCGTCGCCCAATCCCGTTCGCTGACCGTCGCGGACGGCTTCCTGCCCGTCGCCCCGATGCCTCCCGCGCCGCAGCCGGAACTGATCGACCGCTACGCCGTCACCGACCCGCAGCGGATCGCGTGGTGGCGTGACCGCGTCCGCGCGGCCACTGTCGTGGGGCGCTGAGGTTGCGGGGCGCTGAGAGCGCTCAGTCCTGCACGGCCTTGGCGATGGTCACGCACATCGTCAGCCAGTCGGGGTCCGGTTCATCCTGCTCGGTGAGCTCCCACATCGCGTTGTGCATGGTTCGCACGATCACCCAGGCCCTGGCCCGGTCGATGTCGAGTTCGGCGGCATCGGCCAGGGTGTAGAAGCGCCGCCGCACGCCGTCGCGGACGTAGCCGGCGAGTTCGTCCCACCGGTTCCACAGCATCGGGGCGATCTCGTAGTGCGGGTCGCCGCTGATCGGTTTCGGGTCGATCACCAGCCACGGTTGTCGTTCGGCGGCCAGCACGTTCTCGTAGTGCAGGTCGCTGTGGATGAGTGTTGCCGAGCAGGTCGGGTCGGCGATGAGTTCGGTGCCCAGCGTGATGGCCTGCTCCACCAGGCGGCGCGGGACCGGCGCGTTGCGGGGGAGTGCTGTCAGGTCGGCGGTCCAGCGTTCGACGAGTGCGGGCAGCCGGCGAAGCTGGGGTAGTGCCGGGACATGGATCCGGCGGTACAGCGACGCGACGATCTCGCACGCCTCGATGTCCCACAGCCCCTTGAGATCTCGGGTCTGCAACCGCTCGAGCAGCAGCGCCCGGCGATGCGGCTCGGCGCGCAGCAACCGGACTGCACCGTCGCCGCCCCACCTGCGCAGCGCGAGGTGTTCGTGTTCGGACTCCTCGTCGGGCAGCGCGATCTTGAGCACCGCGGGCCCGGTGTCGCGGCTGCGCACCGGCACCACGATCGAGCAGAAGCCGTGCATGGGCGCCCCGTCCGGGGTGAGCGCCCAGTCGTCGAGCTGGGTCTGCAGCAGCCGTGGCAGCCGGTCCACCCAGTCCTGCCACTGTGGTCCACGCACGGCCATCGCGCGCACCGCGTCGGGCAGATCGATCATCGGCTCCATGGTCGCACCCCGGCCTGTCTGACCCGGCGCCGGTTTTGACAGACTGTGCCTATGGCACAGATAACCCTGCGTGGAAACCCCGTCAACACCGTGGGCGAGCTGCCCGCCGTCGGCTCGCCGGCGCCCAGCTTCGCGCTCACGGGCACCGATCTCGGCCCGGTCACCAACGAGCAGTTCCGTGGCAAGGCCGTGCTGCTGAACATCTTCCCGTCGGTGGACACCCCGACCTGTGCCACGAGCGTGCGCACCTTCAACGAGAAGGCCGCAGGCAGTGGCGCTGCCGTGCTGTGCGTGTCCAAGGACCTGCCGTTCGCGCAGGCCCGTTTCTGTGGCGCCGAGGGCATCGAGAACGTCACCACCGCGTCGGCTTTCCGCGACGGCTTCGGTGAGGACTACGGCATCACCATCGCCGATGGTCCGATGGCCGGGCTGTTCGGTCGTGCCGTCGTGGTGATCGGTGCCGACGGCAATGTCGCCTACACCGAGCTGGTGCCCGAGATCGCCGACGAGCCGAACTACGACGCCGCGCTGGCCGCGCTGCAGTAATCGTTCGACCGCGTGCTGCCCGCCTGCGGTTCAGGCGGGCAGCACGTGTATCGGCCTCAGATGGGCCATTGCTCGCGCCGGTATCCGGCGTCGAAGAACATCCATTCGTATTGCGCGGTCTGCCGGAAATGTGCGCGCGCGACAGCCTCGTCGGCTTCGGTCAGGGTTGGCCCCACGCGGTCGGTCAGGGCCAGCACTTCCGCCACGGTCGCGGCGAAGGCCTCGCCGCCGTAGCTGTCGATCCAGCGCTGGTAGCGCGAATCACTCGATCCTCGGGCGGCCAGATCGGTTCCCACCCGGGCGTAGATCCAGTAACAGGGCAGCACTGCCGCCAAGCCGTCGGCGAAGCTGCCGCCGTACGCGGTGGCCAGCAGATAGCTGGTGTAGGCCCGGGTCGTGGGGGCCACCGGCTCCGCATTCAACGTCACGGGGTCCAGTCCCAGTTCGGGCAGCAGCTGGGTGTGCAGTTCCAGCTCGACGTCGAACACCTCGGCGGCGTGCCGGGCGAACATCGCGGTATCGGTCAGCTCCGGGGCCTTCGCCGCGACGAGGGCCAACGCACGCGCATAGTCCCGCAGATAGTGGACGTCCTGGGCGACGTAGTGCGCGAAGGCCTTGTCGTCGAGGCTGCCGTCGGTGAGCCCCGTGATGAAGGGGTGGTCCAGTATCGCCGTGTAGGTGTCCTCGATGTCGGTCCACAACCGTTTCGACCAGCTTGTCGTCGCGTTCATGGTCGCCATCTTGTCATGTCTGCCGGTGCCGCGGGAAAAGGCATTGCCGCACAACATCATTCACATACCCTGGGGCGGGTGGAGTCGGGCCCACCCGGCCTGGCGTGAGTCACCGTTCGGTCACGGTACTGCATCTCATTAGCGTTGTGCCGCAGAGAAATTGGGCAGAACGCCGATCGGCCGGTACAAATAGTTGCGGTGACTGCTGTCGACGGGCGGTCAGCCTGAGATGACACTGGGTCGAAGAGAGTTGAAGTATCCGATGAAGCGCACGTATGCCCTGATGGTCAGCGTTGCTCTGCTGCTGGCGGCCCCCGGACTCGCGTCCGCAGATCCGTACCAGCGGCCGGCCGGCAACCAGAAGTTCATCGAACAGGTTATCTCCCGGGCACTTTCGCAACGCGGTGTGCCGTTCGTCTACGGTGGCGGGGACTCCAACGGGCCTACCCGTGGCGTCGTGCGTGACGCGGCCGTGGCTGCCGCCAATCCCGCTCTCCCCGGTGCCGCGGGGCCGGTCTTGGCGCCCGCCACACCGGCATCCCCGGGGCTGTTCCCCGGCCTGTTGGGTCTCGGTGCCACGCCCGCCGCGCCCGTCGCTCCCAACGTCGTCGGTTTCGACGCATCAGGTCTCATCGTGTATTCGTTCGCAGGCGTCGGGGTGAAGCTGCCGCGGTCTTCCGGTGAGCAGTACAAGGTCGGGCAGAAGGTCATGCCCGCGCAGGCGGCTCCCGGCGATCTGATCTTCTACGGCCCGGAGGGCACCCAGAGCGTCGCACTGTTCGTCGGAAACGGTCAGATGGTCGAGACCACCGAGCGTGGCGTGGCGGTGTCGCCGGTGCGGACCAACGGCATGGCGCCGTACCTGGTCCGCATCATCGCCTGACGCCGGGCGGCGGCCCCGGATTGGTGTCGGGGCCGCGGTGCCACCCTCCGTAGTGTTGGGTCTGACACGACGAAGGGCACGCCGATGGATCAGCCACCCGCGACCACACGGACCGTATTCCCCGGCATCAGTTCCCGGGCCTGGGAGCACCCTGCCGACCGCACGGCGCTGACCGCGCTGCGCCGGCTCAAGGGTTTCGACCAGATTCTCAAGATCCTGTCGGGGATGTTGCGCGAGCGGCAGCACCGGTTGGTGTATCTGGCCAATTCGGCGCGGGTGGGGACGCGTCAGTTCGCCGACCTCGATGCGTTGCTCGACGAGTGCGTGCAGGTGCTCGATGCACCTACCAAGCCCGAAATGTTCGTCATGCAGTCACCTTTCGCGAACGCATTCACCATCGGGATGGACGAGCCGTTCATCGTCATCACCTCTGGGATGTACGACCTGTTGACGCATGACGAGATGCGGTTCGTCATCGGGCATGAACTGGGTCATGCGCTCAGCGGGCACGCGGTGTACCGGACCATGCTCAATCACCTGATGCGCCTTGCGGCGTCGTTCGGTTTCATCCCGCTCGGAGGGTGGGCGTTGCGCGCCATCGTGGCGGCACTGCAGGAGTGGCAACGCAAATCCGAGCTTTCGGGGGATCGGGCAGGTCTGCTGTGCGGGCAGGATTTCGACACCGCCATCCGCGTCGAACTCAAGCTGGCCGCCGGTGCCCGCCTCGACAAGCTCGACACGCAGGCCTTCCTGGCGCAGGCCAGGGACTACGACGCGGCCGGTGACATGCGCGACGGTGTGCTCAAGTTGCTCAATCTCGAACTGCAGAGCCACCCGTTCTCGGTGCTGCGTGCGGCCGCCTTGACCCGATGGGTCGACACCGGCGGCTACGGTGCCATCATGGCCGGCGACTATCCGCTGCGGGCCGATGACGACAGCGTCCGCTGGTCCGACGACGTCACCGCCGCCGCCCGGCAGTACAAGGACGGTTTCGACCAGTCCAACGATCCGTTGATCCGGGGCATCCGCGACGGGCTGGGCGGGTTCGTCGACGGGGTCGGTCAGGCGGCCACCAGCGCGGCCGATTCGATGGGACGCAAAATCTCTGAGTGGCGCCGTAATTCGCGCTCCGAGGACGAATAGCCGACGTCCGCCGTGGGACTTGCCGTCGCGGCAACGGTAAGTCCCTAGACTGACCTGTCGTGGGCATCCTGTTTGGTTTCGCGCCGTGGATCATCTACTGGGTTCTCGTCGGCAACGTGCCGTTTCTCACCGCCGTGCTCGTCGCGCTGGCAGCCGCTGTCGCTACGTTCGTCATCAGCCGGATCGCGGGGACCTCGGGGCGCACCCTTGAGGTCGGCGCGCTGGGCACCTTCGTCGTGCTGACCATCCTCACGATGGTGTTGAGCCAGGATTTTCTGCAGAAATGGATCCAGGCGCTGAGCAACGCAGGCATCTTCCTGGTCGCGCTGACCGGGCTGTTGATCGGCAAGCCGTTCGTGCAGGAGTACGCGGCCGCGGGCCAACCTCCGGGGGTGGTGGAGAGCGACCTGTTCAAGCGGATCGTGACGATCCTGACGTGGATCTGGGTGGCCGCGTTCGGCGGTATGACGGTGTCGTCGGCGATCCCGCCGATCGTGCAGGGCGACGCCACGATCCTCGACACCAGAACGCCGCTGTCGTTCATCTGTTACTGGGTGATTCCCGCCGTGCTGCTCGGGGTCGCCGCGCTGGCATCGCGGATCCTGCCGGACCGCATGACCGCGGGGATGAACGACATCGTCCGCAAGACCACCTTCGTCGCCTACAGCGAAGCGGCCATCGACGAGCTGTACTACCTCGCGCAGGAGCACGCCAACCGCGAGGTGGGCGCCGGACAGGAGGCCTACGACGTGCGCGTCGGCGGATCGGGCACCCCGTTGCTGGGCGACGACACCAGGATGTCCTGGCCCTCGACCTACAAGGTCCGCGACCGCAAACGCTGACCCGTTCTGGTCATTTGGTCCCGAAGATGCGGTCGCCCGCGTCGCCCAGCCCCGGCACGATGTAGCCGTCGGCGTCGAGTTCACGGTCCAGGGCCGCGGTGTAGATCGCCACGTCGGGGTGGGCTGCCTGCATGGCGGCGACGCCTTCGGGACAGGTCAGCAGGCAGACGAACTTGATCGACTTCGGCTGGTACTCCTTGAGCCGGTCGATGGCCGCCACCGCCGAGTTGCCGGTCGCCAGCATCGGGTCGACCACCACCACATCACGTTCGTGCAGATCGCTCGGCATCTTGAAGTAGTACTCCACGGCGACACGGGTTTTCGGGTCCCGGTACAGACCGATGTGACCGACGCGTGCGCTGGGGACGACATTGAGCATGCCGTCGAGGATGCCGCTGCCTGCCCGCAGGATGGATGCGAACACCAGCTTCTTGCCGTCGATCACCCTGCCCGTGGTGGACTCCAGGGGGGTGTCGATCTCGATCTCGTGCACCGGGACGTCGCGCAACACCTCGTAGGCCATCAGCATCGAGATCTCGATCAGCAGCTGCCGAAATCCTTTGGTGGACACCTCTTTTTGCCGCATCATGGTGAGTTTGTGCTGGACCAGCGGGTGGTCCACGATGTGCAGGTTGCCCATGGCGCCTCCTAGAAGACCGTGCCGTCGCTGCTGATGGTCAGCGGTGGGCTGCCTGCCCGCAGCCGCTCGGCCAGCCGGCGTCCGGCGGCCCAGGTGCCGCCTTCGAGCACACATGCCAGCGGCAGTCGCTCGGCGCCCGCACCGAGCCGGACCCGCACCAGGGCGGCGAGTTCGTCGAGCAGCGCAACGGTCAGGGCTCGCCACTCCACTACGAGTTCGTCGCCCACCGACCAGGCGCGTCGGGCCCACTCCGGCTTCCGCAGCTGCAACACCCCGGTGTCGAGCAGCAGGCCGCCGTTGCGGTATTCGGGCAGACCGGTCAACGCGTCGAGGCCGGTCACCTCGACACCGGCCCAGGTGAACGGTTCGAGCAGTGAGTACGTCAGCCATTGCGACAGCTTGTGAAACGGCATCCAGCCCCACGACGGTCCGTCGCCGGGCACTGCGGGGTGCGGCCAGCAGTCACCCAGGGGTTGACCGTCAATGGCGTTGTCGGCCGGCCAGATACCGGACAGCGAGGTCAACAGCCGGGTCAGGATGGTGTGGGCGGGGACGGTCGGGCCTGCCACGGTGTCGAAGAGCCCGCCGGGGCGGCCGGGCTCACCGAAGACCGCGGGTTGGCCTGCCGTCGCGGCACCCAGCCGACGCAGCAGCTGTGCCCGCCCGTCGAGGCCGACGAGGGGATTGCGGGAGTCCACCTGGAATGCCCGGGCCAGCGCGTCGTCATCGAGAGCGCTGAGCCCCGCTGCGTCGACCTGCCAGGGTCGGCCCGGGTCGCTGGAGAACACGCCGTCGAAGAACGCGTGCCAGCTCGCGACGGCGAGACCTTCGGAACGGGCGAAGCTGCGCCCGGTGGTGGCTTCGCGGTACTGCCAGCCGGGGCCTGCCCCGGCGTCGAGCAGCACGCTGACGACGGTTAGATCGATCACGGTCCTGGCCCGTGCTGACGGGTCGAGATCGGCCAGCCGGGCGTCCAGTTCGGCCTTGCGGTCGACGCCGCCGGCTTCGAAGTGGCGCCACCGGCTGTGATAGGGGATGCGCAGATCCGGATAGCGCTCCCGGGTGACCGCGGCGACTTCGGCGGCTGCGCGCGGCAACGCCTCGTCGTCGACCACGAACCAGGGTGAGCGCCCGGCCCTGGCCCGTTGCAGCAGGACGCCGGCCCGCTCCCGGATGGCGGCGGTGGTGCGCAGGGTGGCGACCGCGGCTGCGGCCTCGGTGTCGGCGGCGGTCATGGCAGGAGACCGCGCCCCTTGGCGATCCTGAGCTCCTCGGCGTCGGGTACCGGTCCTGGCGTGAAGTAGCCTGCGGCCATCTTCGCGTCGATCTCGACTCGAGCGTCCGGCGGGATCAGCTCGTCGGGGATGTTCACCCGTTCGCCGACTTCGATGCCGGATCCGGTGATGGCGTCGTACTTCATGTTGCTCATGGATACCAGGCGATGGATCTTGCGGATACCCAGCCAGTGCAATACGTCGGGCATCAGTTCTTGGAATCGCATATCCTGTACCCCGGCAACACATTCCGTGCGGGTGAAGTACGCCTCGGCGGTGTCGCCGCCTTCTTGGCGCTTGCGGGCGTTGTAGACCAGGAACTTGGTGACCTCGCCCAGGGCGCGCCCCTCCTTGCGGGAATAGGCCACCACCCCGACGCCGCCACCCTGCGCGCCCCGGATGCACTCTTCGATCGCGTGGGTGAGATATGGGCGGCAGGTACAGATGTCGGAACCGAAGACGTCCGATCCGTTGCATTCGTCGTGGACCCGCGCGGTGAGTTCGACGCCGGGATCGGCGAGATCGCGCGGGGTGCCGAAGATGTAGACGGTCTGGCCGCCGATCGGGGGCAGGAACACCTCGAGATCACCCCGGGTGACGAGTTCGGGGTACATGCCGCCGGTCTCCTCGAACAGCACCCGGCGTAGGTCGTTCTCGCTGCACCCGAAGCGCGCCGCGACGCCGGGCAGATGCCAGACGGGCTCGATCGCGGCCTTGGTGACCACGGCGGCACCGCTCGGCATCAGGATCTGGCCGTCGGGCTTGAGCCTGCCTTTGGCGACCGCTTCGGCGATCTCCGGCAGGATCACGTGAGCCTTGGTCACCGCGATGGTGGGGCGGATGTCGTAGCCGGCGGCGAGTTCGGCCGTGAACGCCTCGGCGACCATGGCGCCCCACGGGTCCAGGCTCACGATCGTGGCCGGCTCGCACCATTGCGGGTAGGGCCCGATCACGTCGGTGGGGGCGGTGTTGGTCAGATCGGCGCGGTGGTCGCGCGACAGTGCTCCGGCTGCCACCGCCAGGGCGCGGTACACGCTGTAAGAGCCGCTGTGCGTGCCGATCACGTTGCGGTGGGCGCGCGTGATCGTCGTTCCGATGACGGGGCCCCGTTCGGCCGCGGTGGGCGCGCCCCAGTGGATGGTCAGGGCGTCGGCCGCACCGCTGTGTGAGGTCAGCCGGATGTGCCGAGCCGGGCCGTGACCCGGTGCCTGCGCGGCAGAGCCTGGATCCACAACCATGGCCATGGCCCCTTTCTGTGGCGTGAGGCCTCCAGTCAACCTCGAATTCGGCGGGCGCGCAGCGGCGTCGCCACAGTGTGATGAGATCGCCGAGTACAAAGAGATGGTGGACCAGACGCCGGCTCGGCGCGCGGTCGCCGTGGTGGCGGCCGCCGTCGCGCTGGTCCAGTGTTCTCCCGCGCCGCCGCCGCAGCGGCAGCCGTCGGCGAGCTCGTCGTCGTCGAGGTCTGTGCAGGCGCCGCCGACGGTCGATCGGGTCACGGCCGACGAGCTCGGCGCAACCTGGCATCCCGGCTGCCCGTTGGGCCCCGAGCAGTTGCGCCGTGTCGGGCTCGACTACCTCGGCTTCGACGGTCAGACCCGCCGCGGTGCGCTCGTCGTGCACGAAAGCCTTGTCCCGCAAGTGATTGCGATCTTCGACCAGCTCTATCGGATGCGCTACCCGATCGAGCGGATGCGTACGGTGGATCACTACCTGCGGGCAGCGGACGAGTTGTCGATGGAGGACAACAACACCTCAGCGTTCAACTGCCGCGGTATCCCGGGCTCGGGCAACTGGTCACTGCATGCCTACGGCCGGGCCATCGATCTCAACCCGCTGCTCAATCCGTACCTCGACGGCACGGATCTGGAACCGGCGAATGCCGCACGGTATCTGGATCGCACGCGCACGGATCCCGGGTTGCTGCACGGCGACGATCCCGCGGTGCGGGCCTTCACTGATCGAGGCTGGCAGTGGGGTGGCGCGTGGCGATCACCGATCGACTACCAGCATTTCGAGACGCGCTGACCCGGTTCAGTGGCACGTCGCGGCCGGCCGTGTGTTGCCGTATTCGTCGTGCCAGTCCCACCATTCGTACGGTGCGGACTGGGGATAGCCCTCGGGCGAATCTTCCCAGTTCTCCTGACGTCCCAGGGCCGTCATGTCGAGGAAGCTCCAGGTGTTGACGAAGGCCTCGTCGCCACGGTTGTTGATGAAGTAGGTGCGGAAGACGCGGTCGCCGTCGCGGATGAAGGCGTTGGTGCCGTGCCATTGGTCCACGCCGAAATCCACATCGAACGGCTGCCCGGCAGCCGGCTCTGTGTTGATGGTGTACCACGGGATGTGCCAGCCCATCCGGGCCTTGATCCTCGCGATGTCGGCCTGTGACCCGCGCGAGGCGTACACCAGCGTGGTGTCGCGGGCGTTCAGATGAGCGAGGTTGCCGATGTGGTCGGCCATCAAAGAGCAACCGACGCAACCGTGTTCGGGCCAGCCGTCCACGCCCGGCTCGACGAACGCGCGGTAGACGATGAGCTGGCGACGGCCGTCGAACAGGTCGAGCAGCGTGACAGTGCCGTCGGGACCGTCGAATTCGTAGTCGGCGCGCACCGGGGTCCAGGGCATGCGGCGACGCTGCGCGGCCAGTTCGTCACGGGCCCGGGTGAATTCTTTTTCGCGGACCAGCATGTCGCGGTGGGCGGCGTCCCATTCCTGTGCCGTGACGATCGGTGGTGTCTTCATGTGGGCTCCTCCTGTCGTTCAACAACACGGTTGAATATCCGTTTCTTCAGGACACCACGACATCCGGATATAGTCAACAATGTGGTTGAAGATCAGGTGTTGGACCGGGCGTACGCGGCGCTCGCCGATCCGACCCGTCGCCAGCTGCTGGAGGCGCTGCGCCGCGGCGACGCGCGGATCACCGATCTGGCTGCGCCGCTGCCCATGACCTTCGCCGGGGTGTCCCGCCACGTCGGAGTACTCGAATCGGCCGGGCTGGTCCGGCGCGAGGTGCGCGGCCGTGAACACTGGCTCTCGCTGCAACCAGACGGACTGGCGCTGGCCCAGCAGTGGATCAACGAGCAGACCGAATTCTGGTCGGTGCGTACCGATGCGCTGGCCGAGCGGCTGCGGCGGAAGAAGGGTGGTCGATGAGCACCGATACGGTGGTGGTCCGGGTGCAGCGGGTCATGCCCGCCACGCCCGAGGAGGTCTTCGACGAATGGCTCGATCCGGAGGCCCTGCGGGACTGGATGTGCCCACGCCCGGTGCGATGCGTGACGGTGCAGGTCGAACCCCGTGTCGGCGGCCTGGTCCGCTTCGACGTCGACGACCTGGGCTCCCGCGTGTTGATCACCGGGCAATTCCTGACCATCGACCGGCCGCATCTGCTCAGGTTCACGTGGTCCAACTCGGACTGGTCTGACCCGACCGCATCCAGCATCGTCAACGTCACGTTCACCGCGCAACCCGACGATCAAACGCTCATGGCCATCGAGCATTCCCTGCTGCCGTCCGAGGAATTCGAGAACTTCCACAACGGCTGGATCCTCACGCTGGATCAGCTGGCGGCGGTACTGGCGCGGCGCTGACACGGCCCGGACCGGCGCGCCGCACGCTCGCCGGGGGCCGTTGAGTCTGCGCTCAGGGCGCGGTCTTCGCGGTATTTGGTGCCCTGGACGCAGGGTCGATGGTTGTGGGGTCCTTGCTAGTCGACTGCACAGCACGATGTCCGTGCCACCCGGCGACCCGGGGTTCTCAGCCAACACCCAGCCCCTCGGAACGGATTGGGGCATATTGACACCATGCGGCTCGCCTTCGGACGTATCGGCCCGATGATTGCCACTGCCGTCGTGATGGTTGCGGCGCTTGCCCCGGGGGCGACGGCGTACGCCTCTCCTGCGCCCTGGGCGGCGGCCCAGATCGACGTCGGCGGATTGGCCCGCAGCTACGAGCTGCACGTCCCGGCCGGGGTCGATCACCCTTCCGGCCTGGTGGTGAATCTGCACGCCGCGGGGGCGACGGGCCGTGACCAGGCGGCGCTGACCCACTACGACGCGGTCGCCGACGCCCACGGTTTCATCGTGGTGTATCCCGACGGCATCGACATGAGCTGGGCCGACGGGCGCGGGGCCTCGGTGCCCGACCGGCAAGGCGTCGACGACGTCGGATTCATCTCCGCCCTGGTCGACCAACTGGTCGCCGAGTATCACGTGGACCGGGGCCGGGTGTTCGCGACCGGTTTGTCGGCCGGTGGCTTCATGGCCAACCGGCTGGCATGTGACCGCCCGGACTTGTTCGCCGCGATCGCCCCGGTCGCAGGCACCCTCGGCGTCAACGCGGGCTGCAGCCCGTCGCGGCCGGTGTCGGTGCTGGGCACGTACGGAACCGCGGATCCGATCGTGCCGTTCGACGGCGGCACGATGACCGGTCGCGGCGGACCGAGCGACATCCTGTCCGCACCGGCGCTGATCGACCGGTGGCGCCAGGTGAACGGCTGCCCGGCCGCGTCCGCGCCGGACGAGCTTCCTTCGACCGGCGACGGCACGGGCACGCAACGCATCACTTACGCGCCGTGCGCCCAGGGCACGGCCGTGGTGTTCATGCGGGTCGACGGCGGCGGCCACACCTGGCCCGGCGCCCCGGAGATCCTGCCCGCGCAGGCGGTCGGGCCGGCCACCCACGGGTTCGACGCCTCCGAGGAGTCGTGGCAGTTCTTCGACAGCCACGCGAGGTAGCGGCCTCGCAGCTCAGCGGGCCGGTCCGCGGTGCGCTTTAGACTGCCAGCATGGCTTTTGAGGCACCGGAAGGTCTGTTGCGGATCGAGGATTGCCTCGACGCTCACGGCGATGTCGTCCTGCCTCCGGGGGTACACCTGATCTCCCTGATCGAACGCAACATCGCCAATGTCGGCGACACCGTCGCCTACCGGTACCTCGACCACGGCCGTTCGGACGGCGAGACCACCGAGCTGACCTGGACCCAACTCGGTGTCCGGTTGCGTGCCATCGGAGCGCAGCTGCAACAGATCACGGCCCGCGGTGAGCGCGTCGCGATCCTCGCGCCGCAGGGCCTCGAGTACATCGCCGGGTTCTTCGCCGCGATCAAGGCGGGCATGATCGCGGTCCCATTGTTCGCCCCGGAACTGCAAGGCCACGCCGAACGACTGGAGACCGCGTTGCTCGACGCGCGGCCCGCGGTGATCCTGACGACGACGGCCGCATACGCCGCGGTCGCCGAGTTCCTCGGGACGCTGCAGCCCGAGCGGCGTCCGCATGTCGTGTGCATCGACGAGATTCCCGACGCGGCAGGGGAGACGTTCCAATCGGTGGTGATCGACGCCGACGACGTTTCGCATCTGCAGTACACCTCGGGATCGACGCGACCGCCGGTCGGCATCGAGATCACGCACCGCGCGGTCGGCACCAATCTGCTGCAGATGATCCTGTCGATCGATCTGCTCGATCGAAACACCCACGGCGTCAGCTGGTTACCGCTCTATCACGATATGGGACTGTCGATGATCGGCTTTCCCGCCGTCTACGGCGGGCATTCCACGTTGATGTCGCCGACCGCGTTCATCCGGCGGCCGCAGCGGTGGATCCGCGCGCTGTCCGACGAATCGCGGAACAGTCGGGTGATCACCGCGGCACCCAACTTCGCCTATGAGTGGACGGCGCAACGGGGTCTGCCCGCGCCGGGCGACGACATCGATCTGAGCAACGTGGTGTTGATCATCGGCTCCGAACCGGTGAGCATCGGCGCCATCACCACCTTCAACAAGGCGTTCGCGCCATATGGGTTGCCCGCCACGGCCTTCAAGCCCTCGTACGGGATCGCCGAGGCGACCCTGTTCGTGTCGACCATCGCCCCGCAGGAGCAAGCCGCCGCCACTTACTTCGACCGCGAGCAGCTCGCGGCCGGCCGTGCCGTGCGCGTCGCGGCCGATGCGGTCGGCGCGGTTGCGCACGTGGCGTGCGGCCAGATCGCGCGCAGCCTGCAGGCCGCGATCGTCGACCCGGCGACCGCCGCGGAATTGCCTGATGGCTCGGTCGGTGAGATCTGGTTGCAGGGCAACAACATCGGGCGCGGCTACTGGGGGCTGCCGGAGGAATCACGGCAGACGTTCGGTGCCGAACTGCGGACGCGTCTTGCGAGCGGTCACACCGACGGTGCGGACCCGGCACGTCCGTGGCTGCGCACCGGCGACCTCGGGGTGTACCTCGACGGCGAACTCTATGTCACCGGCCGGATGGCCGATCTCATCGTCATCGCCGCCGGTCAGCACTACCCGCAGGACATCGAGGCGACCGTAGCCGACGCCTCGCCGATCGTCCGGCGTGGGCACGTCACCGCATTCGCCATACCCGGCACCGAAAACTCTTCGGAGGACACTGAACTGGTGATCATCGCCGAACGTGCCACCGGAACCGGGCGCAGCGACCCGCAGCCCGCGGTCGAGGCGATCCGGGCCGCGGTGAGCAACCGGCACGGACTGTCGGCCGCCGATGTGAAGTTCGTCCCGGCCGGTGCGATCCCGCGCACCACCAGTGGCAAGCTCGCCCGCCGCGCCTGCCGCGCGCAGTATCTGGCGGGCGAGCTCGCCGGATAGCGCTACCCCGCGTCGTGCAACAGGCCGAGCTGGCGCAGATCGGCGATGTACTTGGCGATCAGCTCCTCGGACAGGTGGGGGACATCGCGGCCGGCCCCGATGCCGGCGGATTGCACTGCCGCGCGGAACTTTTCGGCCGGCATCGCAACCCCGCCGGTCGGTGGCGCCGGGTGCGCGTACGCGCTCATCAAGGGCAGCACCGAGTTCTTGCGCTGGTCCTCGGGCAGCGCCTTCATGGCCTCCTCGAATCGCTCGCGCCACTCGTCGTAGTCGTCGATGCGTTCGATGGGAAGTCCCTGCGCGATGAGCCAGTCGACGAATTCGTCGAGGGAGATCCCGTCGTCGTGGGTGTTGAGCACGTTGTAGGTGTGGTAGCCGGTGGTGCTCGCGGCCCCAAGTGCGGTGATGGCCGCCGAGGTGAAATCCGCGGGCAGCCCGTCGTAATGGGCCCGCTGCCGGTTGCCCGCAGCGTCGAGGGTGTAGAACGACTTGGGCGCCAGGCCGGTCGCGACGATGCTGAAGATCAGCCGGGTGAACATGTCGGTGACATTGACCTGACCCGAATATGTGCTGTGCGCCAGGATCATGTCCGAGCGGAACACCGTGACGGGTAGCCCGCAGAGATCGTTCGCCTCGCGCAGCAGGACTTCGCCGGCCCACTTGCTCGTCGCGTAACCACCGGCGTACGCCGCGCCCAGGGACCGGGCCGGGCTGGCTGCCCGCACATCGACATCCTCGCCGACATAGGTGCCGTCGGGCAGGGCGGTCACCGCGACTGTGGAGATGTAGTTCACTCCTTTGAGCCGGTCGGTGATCGCGAGCTTGATGATCTCGGCGGTGCCGACGGCATTCGGCCCGAACAATTGGCTATACGGCAGAACGTGATTGACCAGCGCAGCGGAATGCACGATCAGGTCGACCGAGTCCGCCAGCCGCTTCCATGTCGCCGTGTCGACGCCGAGATTGGCCGCACCCACGTCGCCGACCAGGACCTCGAGATGTTTGTCGGCCAGTTCGCGGAAGCGTTTGGACAACGTCTCGTCGCCGGAGTCGATGGCCGCCTCGATGCGTTGCCGCGCGGCGATCGGATCCGCGCCCCGCGCCAGGCAGATCAGCCGGCCGCCGGTGGGGGCGAGGCGTTCCAGCCAGTCCAGGCACAGAAATCGGCCGAGATAGCCGTTCGCACCCGTCATCAGCACCGTGTTCACGGTGGCACTCGGGGCGGGCAGAGTCGGTGCGGCGGCGAGGGTGGCCGCGTCGATGAACTTGTCCAGGGTCAGATCTGTCGCCTTGGCCACCTCGGCATCGCGACCGTGCACCGACGCGAAAGTGGGCCGGGTAGAGGCGGATTGGCGTTCACCATCGACATACTCGGCCGTGGTGGTCAGCGTCGCGGTGGGGCTCACGATGGTCTGCACCGGCACATCGATGCTGAAGATCCCCTCCAGCAGCGTCGCGAACGAGAACGCCGACAGCGAATCACCGCCCAGGTCGATGAATTTGGCGTCGGCAGGCAGGTCCAGTCCGCCGGTTTCCAGGCCGAGCGTCGCGGCGGCCGCACCTCGCACGGTCTCGATGGTGGGTTGATGACGGCTCGCGGCGCGTAGCGCGTCGAGCTGATTGTCCTGCCCGGCGGTGATTTCCGCGTATATCGCGTCCAAGCGGTCCTGGTAGTGGCGCTTCAGTGCCGGGCGCAGCAGTTTGCCCACCCCGGAGAGCAGACCGTTGTCGCGCGTGAAGGGCTCGGGTTCCAGCAGGAAATCCCGAGGAATCTCATAGGGATTGAGGTGATTCTCGGCGGCGATGTGCTGCAGTGAGTTGGTGATCAGCGACCGGGCGTCACCCGCTCCCACACCGTCGGCGTTCGGCACGATCACGGCGAGCAGGAACGGTTGATCGCTGCTGCCGTAGATGTAGATCTGCCGGATGTAAGGGCTGGTCGAGTAGCTCGCCTCCAGGTTGGAGACCGCCACGAACTCGCCCTGTGACAGCTTGATGACGTTGTTGCGGCGGTCCAGGTACACAAGGTGATCCGGGCCGATCTCGGCCATCACGTCCCCGGTCTTGTAGAAGCCGTCGGCATCGAAGATATCGGCGGACAGTTCGGGGTGCTTGTAATAGCCGGGAATCAGGGTGGTGGTCTTGAGGTACAGCTCGCCGCGCGGGTGCGGCTTGTCGGTGGTGGCGTAGCCGAGTTCGGGTACGTCGACGAGTTTGTATTCGGTGACCGGTGGGCGCTGCACCACGCCGTTGCGCATGATGCCGCCGCCGTTCTCGGTGGACCCGTAGCCATCGCTGACGGCGGTGTCCAGTAGCGATTCGACGAACGCGTGCATGTCTTTCGACAGCGGTGCGCTGCCGCACATCGCCGAGATCACCCGGCCGCCGAGAAAGTCCTCGCGCAGTTCGGCCTTGACGGTCTCCTCCAGATCCGCCGCGGTGGGTTCGGCCGCGGTGCGCTGGTCGAGTTCCTTGCGGTAGCGGCGGAAGAACATGTCACACACCCGCGGCACCAGGTTCAGCGCGGTGGGCCGTACCAGCGTGATGTCGTCGAACAGGGTCGACATGTCGCTCTTGGCCGCGAAATAGCCGATGCCGCCCGAGGTCAACGTCGAGATCAGCCAGGCCATCCCGTACACATGGCTCAGGGGCATGTACTGCAGGTGGATCGCGGGGATCTCGATACCGATGTCCAGCGATGGGCTGCGCGGCCGCTGCCACAGCCGCGTCATCAGATCGGTGGTGTACATGGCCCCTTTCGGGGCGCCGGTGCTGCCCGACGTGTAGACGAGCGTGGCCAGCGGGTTCTCACCGGGCGCAGGCAAGAACGGTGCGGCCTCGGCCATCGACCGCCCCGCGTCCATGTCGGCCACCAGCGGCACCACCTCGACCGCGCGGCCTGCGGCGGCCAGGCGGGCGGTCGCCGCCTCGACATGCTCACGCTGGTCGTCGTCGGCCTCGGAGTAGTCGAAGACCACCAAACGCTGCACCGACGGGGCCTCGATGATCAACTCGACGGCGGTGTCGAGGGACTCCACGCTCGCGGCGAAGATCCGCGGTGTGGTCTCGGCGATGATCGGTGCGAGCTGCCGTGCTGATGAACTCGTCTGCAGGGGAACGAAAACGGCCCCGAGGCGGGCACAGGCCAGCTGGATCACGGTGTAGCCGATGCTTGTGAAACCGAGCACCGCGATGAAGTCGCCGGGCTTGAACCCACTGGCGTGCCAGGTGTTGGTCAGTGCCACGACGTTGTCCCGCAGGCGCCCGTAGGTGATGGTGTCGAAGCCGGCCAGCAGGCTGGTGGTGGTGCGCCCGGTGGCCGGGTCGCGGACCACCTCACGGGATCGCAGGCCGAGTGCGGGGCGGTCGGCGTAGCCGGTCAGGCACGCGTCGATCGCCTGCCACAGTCGCAGCTCCGGATCCTGGATGCGGAGGCTGACATCGGGATCCGGGGCGGCGGCCCGGAACTGGGGGTCTGTCGCGTGCAACTGTTGGATGCGCTGGACGAGTCGTTGCTGTCGGGCGTCGTCGGTCATCGTGGTGTCGTCCCCCCGTCGTACCGGATACGCATCTACCCACTACACCACTTGGCGACGGAGGTTTCCACGCGTTCAGGCAACACACAGACATGGCTGCGGCGGCGTGCACCGCTCACCCGTGGGAGCAAAACCGTTCGGCCACAGCGCCTTTCTGCCGTCCGGTCACGGGCGGCTGACGGTGCAGCGGTCGGCCTCGGCTTCGGCGAATACCTCGCCGGGCCCGCCCATGTACGCGCGACACTTGATGCGCCAACCACCGATGTCGTCGTCGGGCAGCAGGGACCGCTTGACGTTGAGGTCGAGTACCGATCCGACCCGGGCCGACAACAGATCGGCGTAGCCCTCGACGGGCCACGCATCGTCCACCGCCACTGCCAGCACGTCGTAGGAATTCAGGGACGGATGCGGCGCGCGGGAGCGGATCCCGCCCTCGATGTCGGTTCGGTTCTCGACGACCTGGACCATGATCACGCGGCCTTCCCGGCGAGGAACTCGACCAGCGCGGTGCTGATGGGTTGACCTGCCTCGGCTTCAAAATAGCTGTATCCGGGCATGGGATTGACCTCGAAGCACACATACTCTCCGTCGGGGCGCCGGCGCAGGTCGATCCCGGCGAACGGCAGGTCCAGTCGTGCGCTGAGCGCGACGCACCGGGCCGCGACGTCCGGCGGTAGGTCGACGGGCCTGAGCACCGCATCGGCACCGTCGCGGTGCGCGTAGCGGTAGTCGACCACCGGGCTGCTGATCTCGGTGGCGAAGACCCGCTGCCCGACGACATGGACCCGCACGTCGACGCCCTCGACCAGTTCCTGGAACTGGGTCGGCAGATCGCGCACCCGGTCCAACCCGGCGGCACGCTGCTCGTCGAGTGGCCGCACGATCGACCGGATGCCGCTGATCGACTTGAACACCACACTGCCGTGCCGAGCCCAGAACTCGCGGACGTGGTCGGGGTCGGTGCTCACCAAGGTGTCGGGCACCGCGAATCCACAGGCGGCAATCTCCTGGGCCTGGAATGGTTTTGACGCGTTCGAATGCATGGCCGCCGGTCGGCTGACGACCAGGCAGTCGGCGACGTCGAGCCATTCGATGAACACGTCGTCAAAGACGCGGGCCCGTTCGTGGTCGCGCTGATCGCCGCGCATCGGTGTGGTCAGCGGCCTGGCGTAGACGGCCTCGATCTCATCGATGCGAATACTGCTGCCGCTCACCACCAGTCGCCCCCGCACGTCGCCGTCGCGGACCTCGAGGCACATGTCGCTGTGCGCGGCGTGCCGCTGGTCGATCACCAGATAGTCGAGCCCGAGATCGGCGGCCGCGTCGATGGCACGCTCCAATGGCCGGTCGTCGGGATACCCGTAG
Organism: Mycobacterium dioxanotrophicus; assembly: GCF_002157835.1. NCBI lineage: Bacteria > Bacillati > Actinomycetota > Actinomycetes > Mycobacteriales > Mycobacteriaceae > Mycobacterium > Mycobacterium dioxanotrophicus. The sequence goes on from NZ_CP020809.1 coordinate 3,435,822, forward strand.
AAGACGATCATGCTGGTACTCCGGCAGTCGTGAGGGCCACGCGCGCCACCAGGGCAGCGACCGCGTTCACCGCCCTCGGATGGGTGACGGTCCGGAACGGCACCGGCTGTACCGCGACGACGTGCGCGCCGGCGAGCTCGACCTCCAGCACGCGACACCGTGCGGCGGCGGCCAACGCGAGGTACGGCACGGGATCGAGGCCGCGCCGGTCGGCTGCGACGACATCCCCAGCGATGACGGCGATTTCGTTGGTGGAGCCCACCTGGGTGCCGGTGGCCAGGTAGGGGCGGCGGGCATCGTAGGGCGATCCCCGCCAGCCCTCGACAATGCGGGCCGAGCTGGACCGGGCGGAGTCCGCGACCGGCAGCCCGGCCCGGCCCGCCTCGACGAGCCATCGCTGCGGGCTCCAGGACGGCCCGCTCAGACCCATGCCGTCGACACCGTTGATCACGCGCGATCCGAGGCTATGTAGCCAACTGACCATGAGCGCCCGGAACTCACCCGCCGCGTAATTACGGTCAGCGGTACTCGATTTCGCGAACCGGGGGACCGGCGCCGCCTCACTGCGCACCAGGACCGCGGCAAGCTCGGTGCTGTCGATCCGTCGCCCTCCGGGCAGGACGATCGTCGTCGTGGTGGCTCCGCCCCGGTCGACCGTATGTGTCCATGCGGCACCGGACAGGCTCGCGGGCGTCACGACGGTCACCCACAGATCGGCGTGGAGTGCGGCGATGGCCGACGCCACCGCCGCAGCACCTGCGTCGCCGGGGTCGGCGACGATCACTATGTCGGCCACGTCAGCACGGCGCGGTGTCGAACTCTCGCTTGGCACTCGGGTCTGCCGAGGCCATGCGACCGGTCAGGTTGCCCTGGTCGGCGGCGGGTCCACCGATCAGGTCGGGACGCAGATCGCTGCCGATGAACGGCTGGGCCGCTCCGGCGGCGACAGTGGCCTCCAGGGCCGCCACGCGCGCTTCCAGTTCGCCGATCCGGTCGTATCCCGCACCGGAATCGGCGTCGTAGTAATCGGCACCGGCTCCGAAGCCGCCACCGCCGAGGTCACCGCCACCGGGCCGATCGAACGGCTTGTCGCCGGCACCCTCTTTGAGGTCCTTGCCTTCCTTCGCGGCGTCCTTGCTGTCCTTGAGGCTCTCCTTGATGTCCTTGCGGAGGTCTTTGACGTCCTTGGGGCCGTCCTTGAGATCTTTGCGGCCGTCTTTGAGGTCTTTGGCCAGCTCCTTGGTGTCCTTGCGGAGGTCCTTGACGTCCTTGGGCCCGTCTTTCAGATCCTTCGGACCGTCTTTCAGATCCTTCACCAGGGTCTTGCCGCAGTGAACGCTGATCGTCGCTGTCATCGTCGGCCCGGAAGGCGAGATGCTGGTGATCGAAACACAGGTGTCCTGGCCGGCGTACGACTTCGTGTTCGGCGTGGAGCCAGCCGTCAGCGACGTGTTGTTGCTACTGCCCGGGTAGGGGTCGCCGGCGTCGCCGCGATTGTGGTTCAACTCCAGGTCACGGTTGCCGTCGGCTTGCAGCAGGGCGACCTTGTAGTGGTTCTCGTCGGTGTTGCCGGGCTGGTTCTCGTCGATGTGCCAGGCGAGCAGACCGTCGCCGGGCAGGTCGGCGTCGAAGCCGGTGCGTTGGCGGTTTTCGACGAGGAAGTACTCCGGTCCCGCGGTGCCGTCCTTCCACAGCCGCAGGAGATTGTGGCTCGTCTTGACGTCGGGGATGCTCACCGAGCCATTGGCGGTGATGCTGGTTACCGAGGCCCATCCCTGGTTCGCTTTGCACCACGCAGACGGGTGAGCCGGTACATCACCGCCGCCGTTCCAACTGCCACCGGCCATCAGGCACCAGTTACCGATGCCTTCCGAGGTGTAGTCGGTGTCATAGAGGTCGGGGAATCCGAACAGCAGGTGGCCCAGCTCGTGGGCGCACACCCCGATCTTGGCGTCCTCCGGAATGGTCAGGTAGCCATAGATTTTGGTGTTGTCAGTGCTGTAGGCGGTGGACAGCGTCGACTTGTGTGACCAGATGTCACCCGCGTTGCCGGTGACCTCCGCGCCCTGTCCCGCATGCACGACGATGAAAGCGTCGACAAAGCCGTTGCCGTCGTTGTCGTACGGCCCGAAGTTCACGTCGGGATCGGCTGCCACCGCCGCGTCGTGCGCGAGCTGCGGCGAGCGAAAGGCACCGCCGCCCTTGCCGATTCCGTAGTTGTTGTTGGCGTACCACGCGAGCGTCTGCGGCATCTGGTACGGACCGACGACGTCACCCGACAGTGACACCAGGCCGTTGGTGACCTCGTTGTAGTACTCCTTGACGCTGCCGTGCGGCAGCACGCCGGTGGAGAAGAACAGATCGCGGAAGTGGTTTGCGTCGTTGCCCATCGCTTTGTCGGAGAACTGGACGAGCACGACGATCACCCGGACGGTGCCGCGCAGCGGAGCCCGGTCGGCAGCCGCGCGGCTGATGACGCTGACCGGCGTGCCGAGCGGGAACTCCTCCGGAGGGATGATCACGCCGTCGTCGAAACCGAGGCGGCGTGGTTTTCGTTCCAGGCCCAGGGCATTGGTCTCGGCACGCGTCCCGCGTTTCTTGACGCGTTGAAGCTCGGCGGCCCAGCGGTCGCGAAGTTCTGGGCTCGGACCGACGGCACAGAAGTCGCTGTAGCGGGCGATGACGGAGTGCTCGTTGTGGTTGGGTCGGACGTCGCCGGTGGCGATCGCGTCGACAGCGCGGTGATGGGTGGCCTCGGAGGGCTCCCGAAACGGTTTGGTAGTCATGGATCGGGACAGTATTGAATATCCGCACAGGTATCCCGAGTAGTCGACTACTTCATTTGCATCCCTCGTGATGCCCAATAACGGTGGTGCATGGTGGTATTCGCGAGTATCCGGCTGCGGCGCCGGGTCGGCGGCGGGGACCGTGCGCCCGCGCTCTGAGCGCAGTGGCGCGTGAATGTCGTTGTGTACCAGTAATTCAACCTATCGACATGGCTCACCTGCGACGCCGGAATTGTTTGCGTCCGCAAGTACGACCACGACCGCATCGCACGGCGTCGCGGTCGGACCGGCGGTTTGCACTGCCCGAGAGGGCATTTGAGGCATCTCCGGCGCGCCGTCGGAAGGAATGAGTACTCGACTACTCGCCGGGGTGCTGCCCGGGTCGGGCAGGTGGTTCGCCGGTGCGAAGATGGACACGTGGCGATCTCTTCAATCCATGACGTGCAGTGGCGTGGCTTTGCCAGCGACAACTATGCCGGAGTGCACCCGGAGGTTCTCGCGGCGATCGCCGCGGCGAACGGTGGTCACCAGGTGGCCTACGGAGGCGATCGATACACGGCCCGGCTGCAGGAGGTCATTCGCGAGCAGTTCGGTGAGCGCGCCGAGGCGTTTCCGGTTTTCAACGGCACCGGCGCCAACGTCGTCGCGCTCACCAGCCTGCTCCCACGGTGGGGTGCGGTGGTAACCGCGACCACGGCACACATCAACACCGATGAGGCAGGCGCCCCCGAGCGCATGACCGGCATCAAACTCCTCGCCGTGCCGACTCCGGACGGCAAGCTGACGCCGGAGTTGGTGGCTCGCGAGGCGTGGGGGTGGGGCGATGAGCATCGGGCTCAGCCGCTGGCTGTCAGCATCACCCAGAGCACCGAGCTGGGCACCGTCTACACGCCCGCAGAGGTACGCGCGATCGCGGACTTCGCCCACGAGCACGGCATGGCGGTGCACATGGACGGCTCGCGGCTCTGGAACGCCGCGGCGGCCCTCGGGGTGCCGTTTCGGGAGTTCACCGTCGATGCCGGGGTCGACATCGTGAGCCTCGGCGGCACCAAGAACGGTCTGCTCGGGGCGGAGGCGGTCGTCGTGCTGGCCGCCACCCCCGACGCGGGCCTCGTCTACCTGAGGAAGCTGACGATGCAACTGGCGAGCAAGATGCGCTTCGCGTCTGCACAGCTGCTCGCTCTGTTCGACGACGATCTGGGCTTGCGCAGCGCCGCGCACGCCAACGCCATGGCGGCCCGGCTGCGGTCGGCGCTGGAGGCGGGCGTCGCAGACGGGGCGCTTCCCGGGTTGGCGTTCACCCAACCCAGCCAAGCGAATGCGATCTTCGCGACGCTACCGACCGCCGTCGCGGACCGGATCCACGAACGTGTGCGGTTCTACGATTGGGACCGCGCCCGTGGCGAGGTGCGCTGGATGGCGGCGTGGGACACCACCGAAGCCGACGTCGACCGGTTCGTCGCCATCATCGGCGAGGAGTTCGGCCGCGGGCAGAGTTAGCTCCAAAACCTCGCGGCAACAATGCATTTCGATTCAACCTGACGAACAGCTCGCGGTTCCGGTTCCAACGAAGGGGCCCGCGTCCAAGAACTTTCCCCCTCACTTTCAACGTATAGCGCACCGGGGGGCTTGCGGCAAGACCCCCGGTATGCCGCAAAATCGCTGGCCGAAGCGCGAACTCGCTGAACAGGGGAGGTTTCATATGCGGGTGTCATCGATTCCGGTAGCCGAGCACGCGGTCGTCGTCGTCGGGGGAGGGCCGACAGGCCTGGTGCTGGCGGCTGAGTTGGCGTTGGCGGGCGTCGACGTCGTGGTCATCGAGCGGCGCACCGATCAGAACCTGGTCGGACAGCGGGCCGGCGGACTGCATGCCCGCACCATCGAGATCTTCGATCAGCGCGGGATCGCCGATCGGTTCCTCCAGCAGGGCCGCCCGGCCCAGGTGAGCGGATTCGCCCAGATTCGCTTGGACATCAGCGACTTTCCCACCCGGCATCCGTACGGGCTGGCGCTGTGGCAGAACCACATCGAGCGCATCCTGGCCGACTGGGTCGACGAGTTGCAGGTGCCGATCCGTCGCGGCCGAGAGGTGGCGGGCATCGCCGCGGACGATGACGGTGTCGACATCGAACTGACGGGCGGGCAGTTCTTGCGTGCCCGGTACGTCGTCGGCTGCGATGGGGGACGCAGCGTGGTGCGCAAGGCTGTCGGCATCGACTTCGTCGGGTGGGATCCGACGACGAGTTATCTGATCGCCCAGGTCGACATGGCGTCGGACGCCGAGCCCGAATGGGGCATCCGGCGCGACGCCGTCGGTGTGCACGCCCTCGCGATGCCCGAGCAGGACGGTGAGCCGCTGCGGGTCATGGTGACTGAGCAGCAGCTCGGTGGGGCCGGCGCACCGACCCTCGCCGATCTGAGTCGGGCACTCATCGCGGTGTACGGAACCGACTACGGAGTCCAAAGTCCCACTTCGATTTCCAGGTTCACCGATGCCGCACGGCAGGCCGTGTCGTATCGCGCTGGTCGGGTCCTGCTCGCCGGCGATGCCGCGCACGTGCACCACCCGATCGGAGGGCAGGGACTCAACACCGGTGTGCAGGACGCGGTGAACCTGGGTTGGAAACTGGCCCAGGTGGTCCACGGGCTGTCGCCGGAGAGCCTGCTGGACACCTATCACGCCGAACGGCATCCGGTCGGGGCGCGGGTACTGCACAACGCGCTGGCCCAGCTCGCCCTGCTGCGCCAGGACGACCGGACAAAAGCGTTGCACGACAGCGTGTCCGAGCTGCTGGGCATGCAAGAACCGCGTACACGCTTCGGTGCGATGATGTCGGGACTCGACATCCACTACCCGCTTACGTGCCACGGTGAGCAGCATCCGTTGCTCGGGCACCGGATGCCCGACCTCGATCTCGTCACCGCGGACGGCCCCGCGCGGGTGTTCGGCCTGCTCCACGCCGCTAGACCGGTGCTGCTCAACTTCGCTGAGCCCGGTGTGTTCGACATTGCCCCGTGGTCCGGCAGGGTTCAGTCGGTCGACGCGAAACACGTTGGTGCATGGGAGCTTCCAGTTCTAGGCGTGGTGCCCACACCGGAAGCCGTGTTGATCCGGCCCGACGGTCATGTCGCCTGGGTCGGCGACGCGCGCGGGGCTGGGCTCACCGATGCGCTCACCACCTGGTTCGGTCCACCGGCGACGGCCGCGTAGCGGCGACCGGTGACCGCTCTGCAACGAGAGCCGTGGCGCGCCTGGGCCGGCCGCTCAGTATCGTTTCGGGTGATGGCACGAGATCGATCAGGCGGCCTGCCCCGCTTCCGCAGCGGGGCGTGGATTGCGCTACCCGGACGCCGTGACCCGGCACCCCTTGCAGGCCAACGCAGCCGGACTCCCAGCGAGATCGGTGAGGTACACACCCGGAAGGTGCTGGACCTCACCATCCGGCTCGCCGAGGTCATGCTGTCGTCGGGGTCGGGCACCGCTGACGTCGTGGCCACGGCCAAGGATGTGGCACAGGCGTACCAGCTCACGGATTGCGTCGTCGACATCGCGTTCACCACCATCTTCGTGTCGGCTCCGCCGACGGTGGATGGCGCGCCCGTGACGATCGTGCGATCGGTGCGGACCCGGGCAACCGACTACACCCGGATGGCGGACCTGGACCGACTGGTCCAGCAGATCACTTCCGGCGAGGTCACGCTGGATCATGCCCACGAGGCCATGGACAGGCTCACCGAACGTCCCCATCCCTACCCGCGGTGGCTGGCGACGGCCGGCTGGGCGGGCTTTGCCCTCGGCGTTGCGATGTTGCTCGGCGGTACCTGGTTCACCTGCCTGCTGGCTGCGCTGACCGCCGCCGCCATCGATCGGCTGGGGCGTGTGCTCAACCGGATGGGCACGCCGTTCTTCTTCCAGAACGTCGTCGGCGCGGCCGTGGCGACGCTCGTTGCGATCGGGGCGTACCTGGCCACCGGCGAGGGACTCACGGCGCTGGTCGCCACCGGAATCGTCATGCTGCTATCAGGATTGACGCTGGTCGGCGCGACGCAGGACGCGCTCACCGGTCACATGATCACCGCGGTGGCCCGGCTCAGCGAGGCGCTGTTCCTCACCGCCGGGATAGTCGTCGGCATCATCGCGGGCCTGCAGGTCGTCACCGTCGCCGGCATCGAGATCCGATTGCATGTCGATACGACGCTGACGTTCGTCCCAGTGGACCGGCCGCTGCCCATCTTTCTGGCGGTTGCCGGCGCCGCGCTGGCCAGCGTGTGCTTCACGATCGCGAGCTATGCACCACTGCGTTCGGCCGCACCGGCCGGGCTCGCAGCCGCGCTGGCCGAATTGGTGCTGATCGGCCTGGGCCTGGCCGGATTCGGCCAACTGGTGGCGACGGGTATCGCGGCCACCGGCGTCGGCCTGTTCGCCACGCTGGTGTCGGTCCGGCGGCGGGCACCCGCCCTGGTGACCTCGACGGCGGGCATCATGCCGATGCTGCCGGGCATGGCGGTGTTCCGTGCGGTCTTCTTCTTCGCCGTCGAGGACCGATTCACCGATGGCGTCGCGCAGATGGTGGCGGCCGGCGCCACAGCATTGGCGCTGGGCGCGGGTGTGGTGATGGGTGAGCTGTTCGGGTCCCCGCTGCGACACGGCACCGGACGGATTCGTGATTTCTTCCGGATCGAAGGGCCGCCGGGCCTGCGGCGGGTGGTGGGCCGCGTCGCGCGGCTACGCCCGGCCGTGACGCCACCGTCGGAGCCCAGCCCGCGACGCCAACGGAACTTCGCGCTCAAACCGAAGCCCGCCACGGAGCCCGGCGACGCGGAGGACGCCAACGGCCAGGACGACACGTCGGATTGACCTCAGCGGGTTGGCAGTTGCCGAGCCCAACCACGCGACTGGCACTACGCCGCAGGCGGACGCGGATCAGGTGAGCGGGATGAACCCGTCGTTGATCCACACGCCCCAGTGACCGCCCGAACCCCAGTCCCACCACACGACCGGCTGGCCCTGCCACGTCTGCGCCGGTTTGCGCGGCGCCGAGGCCGGTGCCTCGAGCGATGGCGGCGGTGCAGCAGGGTCGGCGCTCGCGGTGGCGGCGCCCAGACCGACTGCTGAGCCGGCGATCGCGCCGGCGACCGCGACGGCCGCCAGAGCGCTCTTGCTGGTGAGGATCATGTTTGCGTACCTCGGCGGTTGGGACTGAAGTCGGACACGTGAAGCTTAACCAATCTAAGCGATCGCGTGTCAGTCGAGTCGCCTTGGTAGCGGCGCGAAAAAAGATGACGAGAGATGTCGAGAACGTTGTCGCGGCTCCGTCCCAGACGTGAACAACCAACTAGGGTCGCTCACCGAGCGGACCAGAAACGGAGAATGTCATGGCCAAGTACCTGCTGCTCAAGCACTATCGCGGCGCGCCTGCTGCCGTCAACGATGTGCCGATGGATCAGTGGACGCCCGCCGAGATCGAGGCGCACATCGGCTATATGAACGATTTTGCGGCTCGGCTGCAGGAAAGCGGCGAATACGTCGACAGCCAGGCCCTCGCACCCGAGGGCGCCTGGGTGCAATACGGCGGCCAGGGCAAGCCGCCGGTGACCGACGGCCCGTTCGCCGAGACCAAGGACCTGATCGCGGGCTGGATGATCATCGACGTCGATTCGTATGACCGCGCAGTGGAGCTGGCCGGCGAGTTGTCCGCAGCGCCCGGCGCCGGAGGTGCGCCGATCCACGAATGGCTTGAGGTGCGGCCGTTTTTGACCCACACGCCGACCGTCACCGAGTAGCGGTCGGACGGCTTTGCGGTGGACGAGGCACAGCTCCGGGATCTGATCCCCGGTGTGCTCGCGGCGCTCGTCCACCGCGGCGCCGACTTCATCACAGCCGAGGACGCCGTCCAAGAGGCGCTCGTCAAAGCCGTTGAGACATGGCCGAATACGCCGCCGGACGATCCCAAGGGCTGGCTGATCACCACGGCGTGGCACCGTTTCCTCGATCTCGTCAGATCCGACACGGCACGACGCAACCGCGAGGACCGGCTGTCGGCCGAGCCGCCGCCTGGGCCCAGCAGCTCGACGGATGACACGCTGCAGTTGTATTTCCTGTGCGCGCACCCCAGTCTGACGCCGTCCTCGGCCGTCGCGCTCACACTGCGCGCGGTCGGTGGCCTGACCACCCGCCAGATCGCCCAGGCGTATTTCGTACCCGAAGCGACGATGGCTCAGCGGATCAGCCGCGCGAAGCGGACCGTGGGTGCCGCGCGATTCGACCGTCCCGGCGATCTGCACACGGTGTTGCGGGTGCTGTACCTGGTCTTCAACGAGGGGTACACCGGCGACGTCGATCTCGCCGTCGAGGCCATTCGACTGACGCGGCAGCTGACAGCGGCGACGGATGACCCCGAGGTCTCCGGCCTGCTCGCGCTGTTCCTGCTCCACCATGCACGACGCACGGCCAGGACCCGCCCGGACGGCAGCCTGGTGTCGCTGTCCGAGCAGGACCGCGGCCTGTGGGAGCGTGACCTCATCGCCGAGGGGGTCGCGGTGCTGCAGGCTGCGTTGGCGCGTGACCGACTGGGGGAGTACCAGGCGCAGGCGGCCATCGCGGCGCTGCATGCCGACGCGCAGACCGTCGAGGAGACCGACTGGGTGCAGATCGTCGAGTGGTACGACGAACTCGTCCGGCTCACCGACAGCCCGATCGTCCGGCTCAACCGCGCTGTCGCCGTCGGTGAGGCCGACGGACCACAGGCGGGTCTTGCGGCGCTGGCACAGCTCGATCCGACGTTGCCGAGGTACCCCGCGGCAGCCGCGTACCTGCACGAAAGATCCGGTGATATCGCCACGGCCGCAAGGCTTTACACCGAGGCTGCGACCCACGCGCAGAATCTGGCCGAGCGCAACCACCTCACGCTGCAGGCGGCAGTCTTGCGCCAGCGGCTCTCGTCCGGTGCCTGCTGAGGCTCCGATGAACGGCTGATCGAGTACGGAACGACGGCGAGCAGCGGGCCGGGCACATTCGCCGTGCGATAGGTGCGCCGCTCCGATGTGTGCGACGATGCCTTCTACGCTCGGCTCGTTCGTCATGAACTCCGGGGCCGCAACAGACTCCCACGGGGCAACAGAGAGGACCGCCGGATCGATGACCCAGCGCCGTGCCACGCTCTCCACCAGCACTGTGAAGTTCGCGATCGCAGGCGTGGCCGCGGTCGGTGCCGTTCTTGCCCCCGCCGCCCCGGCGTTGGCCGATCCGCCCGCTCCAGCTCCCACACCGGCTCCGGCCGATCCGGCCGCCGCGGCTCCCGGCCAGGTTGTCGTGACGAACGACGGCCCGGCGGGTCCGCCTGCCGCGCCGCCGGTCGGCCCGCCTCAGGTCCCTGAGATCGCGAATCCGGTCTATGGCTCCGGCCAGTACGGTTCGGGCCCGATCGGGTCGTTGCGAGATCTGTGGCACCAGGCTCGCGACCCGTACGCGTTCCAGGATCCCGACGTGGCCGGCGGCGTCGCGCCCCCGCCCGGCGCGGGGCCCGCACCGAAACTGCCGCCGGGATACGTGTCGATCAATGCGCCGGGCTCTGAGACCCCGGTGACCGCGCCTGCCCCGGGCAGTGCGCCTGCCGGTCCGGCCCTGCCGCCCGGGTACTACCCGTTGAACGGCCCGCCGCCGCCCGGATACCAGTTCAACAACGCACCGGGTGGTCAACCACAGCCGCCCGCGCCCGGGGAGCCTGTGACCCCCGCTCCGGCATCCTGACAAACACCTCATCGACGTTTTTTGCGCAGTGTCGGGCCGAGGGCCGTCGCGCCGCCGCTGCGGAGCCTGCTCGCCGGCCACGGGCGGCCGATGGCAAGTGTCCGGCGCTGTGTGTAACCCCTGGTTGAAGTTCACCGGCGTGAATCCGTTGGCGTCGGTGTAGGTCGGCGGCAACCAGCCCGGCTCGTTCGGGAGCACCGTGTCAGGCCGAACCGGGGGCCGCCCAGGCTTCGGATCTATGCGCAATGCGTGCCATCCCGCACTAGAACTGGGGCCGGAAGCGGGGGGCATGCCGCTCATCGGGTTGTTGCCATTGCTCAAGTAGGGAGCGAGCGGATCGTCATCGAACGGTTCGGGAACCGGGCTGCGGTTGAACCACAATAACCACAGCTACCTCACATATCACACCAGTAACACTATTCATTATTGCCACTATGGCAACTTTGAGACAATGCGTATCAAATCCACCATTTGTCACAGCTATTCGGTCAAATTGTGTGAGCGCGGATGGGTGCCGCCGCTGGTGTTGTCGATGTAGGTGACTTTCTGACCTGCGACGATGGGGTGAATCAGCTCTCACCAGTCCCATTTGGCACATAACTATTAAATAAACTCAAAGAAGACAATTAGACTCTCTAGCACGCCTGATTAACTTCTGCCCCGTTGGTAAACTCCGTATCACGATGGAGGGTGGGAAAAGCGTCTCGCCCTTGCCTTTAACGGCGTGCGCCTTGGCGCACGGCCCAATGAAGGGATCGACATGCTCGTGCGAAAGATCGTCACGGTGCTCGCGATCATCGGTGCGATGGCCGTGGCCCAAACCACCCTGCAAGTCCCGGCTGCCGACGCTGAACCCAACTGGGACGCGATGGCTCAATGCGAATCGGGCGGGAACTGGTCGGCTGACACCGGTAATGGCTTCTACGGAGGGTTGCAGTTCACCCCGGCCACATGGGCGGCCAACGGCGGGACGGGTTCGCCGGCTGCCGCCCCTCGCGCCGAGCAGATCCGGGTGGCGCGCAATGTGCTGCAGACGCAGGGACTCGGTGCCTGGCCGGTCTGTGGTGGACCGGTCGGGATGGCCTCGGGGACGTGCCGCTCGATGATGGCCTGGATACCCATCGGGCGTCTGCCGCGGTTGTGCACGCTGCTGCTCAACCCGTTCGGCTGAGCCCGCACCTACCCGGCGGGCTTGCGGGCCCGCAGGGTGTAGCTGAGCGGTGCCACGCCGGACCGCGTGGCGAGTGCCCATTCCCCGTTGGGGCGCAATGTCATCTGGCCCGGCAGTGCTTCCCAGGGCACGCTGTCGTGTTCGACGAACATCTCCAGCCGCAAGCCGGCATCCAGTACGGCGGTGATGATGTCACCGACTGAGTGGTTCCACTCGTAGGTCTTGGTCGCATGCAGCGTGGTGCTGGTCGGCACGTAGGTCGACGCGTCGTCCCATTCCATGGGGGTCTCGTGCTCGAAGTACGGAAACCGCAGATGCAGGTCATCATCCAGGGATTCGTCCATCGACCACAGGATCGGGTGCCCCTCGCGGATGTGGACGACCCCTTCCGGAGCGAGCAGCGAGGCCACTACATTCGCCCATTGGCCGACGTCGGGCAGCCAGCACAGCGCGCCCACGCCCGTGTAGACCAGATCGAAGCTTCCGGCAGGCAGGACGGACGTGGCATCGCGGACGTCTGCCTGGACGAAGTCGACGGTGTCGCCGGTCTCGGCCACGAGTCGTCGCGCCTCCTCGACCGAGCGCCCGGAGAAGTCCAGACCCGTCACCCTTGCGCCGAGCCGGGCGAGCGAGAGAGTGTCGGTGCCGATGTGGCACTGCAGATGTACCGCCCGGACGCCGTTGATGTCGCCGAGCCGGGGGAGATCGAACCGTACGACGTGGGACAGCGCTGACCGGTCTTCGATGAACTGCTGGACGCGGTATCCGGAACCGTCACGGGCAGCGTGCAGCCCGGCACGATCGTCCCAATTGGCACGGTTCGCGTCGAAGAAGTCGGTCATCATCCTCACAGCCGTCGGACATCGAGCGCGGTCTCGGTCACCGCGCGGTCGGATGCGTCAACGAAATATGCACCTGCCGAGGAGTTTTCGGCGACTGCTTCGGTGAGTTCGGTGCCGCGGTAGAGCAAGCCCGCACCGTCGTCGGTGGCGTACGCCGCCGGCAACACGTTGTCGCCGACGAGCTTGTGCAGCAAGGGGCGACGTTGATCCTCTGAGTCGTAATGCACGCCGTTGGCATACGGGACGAAGCCAAGGCCGTTGCCGAGAGGTTGTAGTTGCGGCCCGAACGAGTCTGTCGTGCCGCCGGTGTGCCAGCAGATCGAACCGGCCGATATGCCGGTCAGAACGACACCGGCCTGCCATGCGGTGTGTAGGGCGACGTCGACGCCGTGCAGTCGCCACATCGCGAGGAGCCCGGCGACGCTGCCACCGAACACCCACACGACATCGTGGGCAAGGAGATGTTCGGTGATGTCCTCGACATTGGGCATGGGGAACAGCGACACGTGTGAGGGGGTGAAGCCGCGAGCCTGTGCTGCCTCGGTGAGGTAGTGCAGGACAGCCTTGTCATCACCCATTGCCGTCGCCAAGAGGCAGAGGCGCGGGGAGCGACCGGTCACGCCGGACAATTCGACAGCGAAGTCGGTGAGGGCGGTGAAGGCGAACCGAGTTCGGCGGCCCGCTCCGATACCACCGCTCGTCGCCAGAATCGTCGGCACGTCTGCGGGCATAGCCCGACCGTAGGCGTTGTCTTCTCGTGTCGACAACCGCTTTTCCGTGCGCCTGATTTTTCGCTGAGAGTTTGGATTAGATAGCCCACCTCGACAAGTTAACGATATATCGTGATATTGACGCGATGCAGCGTTGAATCGAACAGGTGAAGACCTCACGAGAGGGAGGCAGACATGTTTCACGGTGGATTCCCCGGTGGATTCGGCTTCGGGGGAGCGGGTTTCGGGCCCTTCGGTGGAAGTTTCGGTGGGCCCGGCTTCGGTGAGCCCGGTTTCGGTGGCGGCTTCGGCGGGCCGGGATGGGGCGGCCCAGGTTTCGGCGGCCACGGGTTCGGCCGCGGCAAGTTCGCGGCGGCAGCGACGGCGGCTCTGCTGCTCGACGGTCCCGCCGACGCAGCGGAGATCACAAGGCGGGTTACCGAGGCGACCGACGGCGCTTTCACGCCGCCCGAAGGGGCCGCGGAGGTGGGCATCGGCTTGTTGGCGGGGCGGGGCGTGGTGACCGTCGACGACGGTGTCGCGACCCTGACTGAGTTCGGCGAGAACATCCTGGCCTGGCGAGGCATCAACAGCGATACCGCGCACGCGTTCCTGGCGCAGGCCTCGAAGTTCGCCGGTGTTCTCAAGCTGCGCAAGGAGTTGTTCGAGGTCGCCGGTCTGGCCCGAACGATCATGTGGACCGGGACGGACGAGCAGAGGGAGAAGCTTCAGGAGGCGAGGAACACGATCCTGGCCGCCGTCACCGACGCCAAGCGGTCGCTCTACGCGGCTCTCGCGCAGGGCTGAACTGACCCTGTTTCGGCGCGGTCGCCTTCTGCGTGGCCGAGCCGAATCCGGTTCTGTGGCTTAATGTTTGCGTCGCCGTGGAGGCGCTCGATCAGGTCCACTGGTCCCATGGCACGCTCCAGTCGCCGTTCTGCCACAGCTGCAACGGTTTTCCGCCGGTGTTCTTGACCTCGACGACATCGCCGGGCACCGAGAAGTTGTAGAACCAGGCGGCGTTGTCGTGGTTGAGGTTCAGGCAGCCGTGGCTGGTGTCGGTCTTTCCTTGTGCCCAGACCGTGGCTTCGAGCTCATGCAGGTACACGCCGTCCGAGCTGATCCGCACGGCGTAGTTGATCGACTCCTTGTACCCGAGGTGTGAGTTGATCGGCAGTCCGTAAGTGGACGAATCCATCACCACTGGGTTGCTCTTGTCCATGACGGTGTAAACCCCGGGCTGGGTCCAGAAGCTCAGCGTCTTGTCGCCCACCTTCTCGGTGCCGCCGCGTCCCATGGAGGTCGGCATGGTGCGCACCAGGGTGCCGCCGTCGTAGACGCTGACCTGCTTGGTCGCATCGTCGGCGATGGACACGTGCGACGCCCCGATGGTGAACGTCAACGGCGCGTCCTGACCCACGGTGACCACGGTGCCGGGTGCGTAGTACTGCGGCGGGCGCCAATGCGCGGTGTGGTCGTCCACCCAGTGCCACGCCCCGGCCACCGGCGGGTCCGTGGTCACCGCGAGTTGCCGTTCGGCTGCGCCGCGGTCGTCGACGGGGCCGGCGAAGTGTGCGACCACGACCATCCCGACGCCGTAGGTCGCGCCTGCTTGCAGAGGCGCACCCGACGTCCCGGTCAGCGACGGCGGAGGCAGGCCGGGATCGTCGGCATGCGACACCCCCGCCGGTGCGCACAGCAGTGCAGTCAGCGCTGTCGCCACCGAACCGAGCAGCATCGACGTCCGCACTGCACTCACCATTGGCCATACTCCGATTCACGAATGCGGATCCGGTTCGGACCCAGTCGTTAGGCATCCTAGCCATCGACGCTGTCAGCGAAGCTGTGACGCGGCGCGCACAGAAACCGCTTCGGCGCGGTGTCAGGACCTACGGCGTATGTGTGTGGGCGGGGCGCTTATCGGCAGCCGTTGGCGCTGACCCACCGACCGTTGTAGCCGACGCAGCCGGTGATGGCCGGCGGCGGAGGGGGTGGCGGTGGTGGAACGTCCTCTGGCAACGGCGCGTAGTACGTGGGCGGAGGGACATATGGCGCGATGGCGTCGGCGATGTTCGCGCAGCCGCTGACATTGATCCGGCGGCCCGCGCCGACGCACACGTCGGCCGCGGCGGTGCCCGCAGGCGTGATGAACACGAGCGCGCCCGGTACGGCAGCGGTCGCCAACGCGGCCGCGATCCAGGACCGGCGTGACCGGGACGGGGTCGATGTATTCAACATCACTGTCCTAGCAGTGGCTGGTCGGGTTCGGACATGCCGCAGCGGTTGCGGAAGTCGACGAGCGGTTGGCGGATACCGAGAAGATCTGTATGCGCCTGCGGGTTGCCGTCGAAGTAGGTGCGCACCGCATCCGCCATCTGGTCGCGCGGCTGGCCGCGCAGGCTGGTGTAGAAGTCGTTGACGTCCGGATGGGTGAACAGATAGGCCGATACCGATGCTGCGACACCGGCGGAGACACCGGCCAGGTCTGCCGCCGTGCAGTTGGGCGCGTCAACGGGCTCGGCTGCCGCGGTCGGCGACATGAACAGGCAGGCCATGAGCGCGGCGGCAGCGCCCGCCATGGGCAGTCCTGCTCGTCGTGCAATCGAAGAAGTCACTGGCATGGCAGGGCGATCCTTCCCGGTTGTGGCACCGACATCGAGCTGCGGCGCAGCGCAGCAGGATTATAGCGGGTCCCATACCGCGCGGGTTGCCGAATTCCCCTGGTATTCCGGCGTCTTCGTAGTCCTCGTCCGTCTTCGTGGGCGAGCAGTTGCGCCGTCCTAAGCGCACACCACGGCTCGGACGATGTCGTTGACCACATCGTCTTGCTCGATCCAACACAGGTGGCCCGCGTCGTGGAGCGTGACGACTTTTGCGTGTGGCAATCGCCGTGCCAGGTGGGCCGCGTTCTCGTAGGGCACCACCCGGTCGGCTGTTCCGTGCACGATCACGGTCGGTTGTGTCACTTCCCCGCGGGGTAGGCCACGGCGCAGAAAGGTGGCCGCAGCGGTGTACTGCAACCGCCAGCACGCCGTCGGCGTCGGCGAACGCAACCGCAGTGCCAGTAACTTCTCGAACTCTTCGGGATGGTCTTGTGCCCATCCTGGAGCGAAGGACAGCGGCATGGTCGCTCGGGCGAACCCCGCAGAGCCGAGGGGAACCGCTGCGGCCCAGGCCCTTTGGGTCTCCATCGGAACGGGCCGCGATCCGGGCCCTCCACTTGTCGTGGCGATCAGCACCAGCGACTTCACTGCGTCGGGATGACGTAACGCCAGGCTCTGTGCGATGTAACCGCCCATCGAGGCGCCGACGACGTGGGCCGGCCCGTTTCCGCGTTGACGAAGCACTTCGTAAGCGTCGTCTGCCATTTGGGCGATCGAGTAGGGTGCGGTCGGCTTGCCCGACAGTCCGGTGCCCCGGTTGTCCATGAGAAGCACACGGGCGACGTCGGAGACGGGTTTGATCTGGCGGTGCCAGCACCACGACGCGTACCCGAGAGCGGGAATGAACAGCACGTCTTCGCCGCTGCCGCTCTCGGACACGTGCAGCCGGGTGTCGTCGGAGGCGATCACGCAGTCAGTGCTGTAATCGGTGGTCACGGCACCCCATCAGATCAGGGCCAGCTGTTTGGCCGCGGCGGTCAGTTCGTCACGGAATTTGGGATCTGCGATGGAGATCAATGCTGTTGCGCGCTCGCGGAGGGTCTTGCCTCGCATCTCGGCGACACCGTATTCGGTCACGATCTTGTCGACGGTGTTCTTGGAGGTGGTCACGACAGAACCGGGGGACAGGGTGGGACGGATCTTCGATATGGAGCCGTCGCGCGTCGTCGACTGCAGGACGATGAAGCCCTGGCCGCCTTCGGAATACATTGCACCCCGGGCGAAGTCGTACTGGCCGCCGCTTGAGGAGAAGTACCGGCCGCCGACGGTCTCCGATGCGCATTGGCCGAAGAAATCGACCTCGGTGGTTGCGTTGATGGAAACGAAATTCGGTTCTTGCGCAATGACTCTGGGGTTGTTCACCCAGTCGACAGGGGCAAAGTCCACAGCGGAGTTCTCATGCAGGAAGTCGTAGAGCCGCTGGGAGCCCAGTGCCAGCGTCGTCACGATTTTCCCGCGTCGGTAGTGCTTGTGCGTACCCGTGACCACACCGGACTCGACCAGATCGATGACACCGTCAGACAGCAATTCGGTATGCACCCCAAGGTCTTTGTGGTCCTTGAGCATCGCCAGCAGGGCGTTGGGCATCCCACCGATTCCCGCCTGCAGAGTCGCACGGTCGGGGATGCGCTCGGCCACCATCGCCGCAATAGCCCGGTCCTTGTCGGTCGGCACGACGGTGTGGGCTTCGACCAGGGGATAGTCGACCTCGGTCCAGCCCGCGATCTGGCTGACATGAACCTGGTTGCCCCCGAACGTCCGCGGCATCTGCCGGTTGGCCTCGAGGAAGAAGGGCACTCGCCCGATGAGAGAAGCCGTGTAGTCACAGTTCGTTCCGAGCGAGAAGTACCCGTGCCGGTTCGGCGGCGAGGCCGCGGCGATCACCAACGAGCAATTGGTGGACCGCCGAATCAGGTCGGGCACTTCGCTGAAATGATTGGGCACCAGATCGCATTTGCCCTCGGCATACGCCTTGCGCGTCGCAGGCGCCAGGAAGTACGACACGTGCCGAAGGTGATCACCGAACTCCCCGTTGATGTACCGGCGCTCCCGCAACGCGTGCATCTGATGGATTCGGACACCGTCGAGCTGGTCTGCGTGTTCCTCCAGCGTGTCGACGAGCGTGACGGCTTCCCCGTTCGCGTTCGGCATCACAATGTCGGCGCCAGGCTTGATGTGCTCCAGAACGGCTTCCGGCGGTACCGCTTTGGGGAGAACAGATGAGGTCATGGCGTCGGTCCCTATTTGAGCGCCTCGCGCGTCGCCTTGATGTAGGCGGCACTGAGGTCCTGGATGAACTGTGCGTGCGCGGTCGCCAAGGCCGACAGCCAGTCCAGCTGGGTGCCGCCGGCCGATTTCTTCGAGAAGTCGACCATGCTCTTCAAGGTGGCCTCGTAGGCGTCGAGGGACGCACGGCCCGCGGTCTTCGAGGTTTCGATCAGACGCTCATTCATTTCGCGAATTCGGGAAATGGTTTCGTCGATGCTCGCGTTGTCGAATTGAGGCGATTTGAATGCACCGAAATCCATGGTGGTTTTCTCCTTTTATTGATGGCGGGCCAGGTGTAGAAATGGTCACACGTCGCGCTTGGACAGCCAATCGACGATGCCCTCGCCGACGATTCCCTGAGATTTGGTGGATACGAACAATCCGATGTGGCCGCCCGGCAGTCCCAACTCGGTGTAATCGTCGGTGCCCAGCTTTCCGCTGAGGGCCCGCGACGTCGCCGGCGGAATGATGTGGTCGGCCAGTGCGTAAATGTTGAGTACCGGCATGGTGACAGCTCGCAGGTCGACGTCGCGACCGCCCAGCTGCCAGGAATTATTGATCAGCCGGTTCTCCTGGTAGAGATCTTGCAGCCATTCTTTGGCAGCCTGGCCGGCATGATCGGGCCGGTCCGAGAGCCACTTTTCCATGCGGAGGAAGTTGAGGAATTTCTTCTCGTCGTCGATCACGTCGGGCATGTCGAGATTGTATTTCGTGGCTGACCTCACGGGCGTCAGCATTGCGAAAAGCGCCCCCATGAATTCGCCGGGCAGCACACCCCAAACTTCGATCATCTTGTCGATGTCTTCTTTCGACAGATTACGGGTCCAGAGGTTGATGAACCCTTTTCCCGGGTCATCCTCCTGTTCGTCGGCATGAAAATCGAGCGGCGTGATCGCCATGATCAGATTCTGGACTTTGTCAGGTTCGAGCGCGGCGTACGCGAGCGTGAACACGCCGCCCTCGCAGATGCCGAGCAGGTTGACCTTGTCCGCCCCGGTTGTCTCACACATCGCAGCGACGCACTCGTCGATATACCCGGAGACGTAGTCGTCGATACCGACCCATCGGTCGGCCCGTGACGCGTTGCCCCAATCCACCACCCATAGATCGATTCCCAGATTGAGGAGGTTGCGCACCAGGGAGCGGTCCTCTTGGAGGTCGGTCATCGTGTAGCGGCCGATGAGGCTGTACACGACAAGCACCGGGGTGCTGACCGTGCGCTCGCTCAGGGGACGATATCGATACAGCGTCACCTTGTCGGTCCGCAGGATTTCATCCTTTGGCGTCGTGGCGATCTCGACGTCGTCGTCGCGGATGGTGCGCAGCTTCTCCACGCCGGCGGCGACTTTGGTGTTGAGCGCGGCCACCTCGCGCGCCAGCTCGGTCGCGTTGGGGATCGGCAACGACATTGGCTCAGTCCTCCGGTGCTAGTCGGATGCTGCAGGTGACGGTGATGTCCGCGTGGGTGACGAGCGCTTCTCGAGGGCACGGATCCGTTGCTTGAGTTGATGCACGGTTTGATGGATCTCGTCGATCTCCGATCGGGTCGGTAGGCCGATCGGGCCCGTGAGCGCCTCGAGGAACTCGCGTTGCACCAGCATGAAATCGAGTCCATCGCGCATGAGCTGACGCTGCGCGGCCAGGAAACCCTCCGAGCGTTGGGTTTCCAGCAGGACATCGTTGGAGATGTCCAGCCAGGTTTTGAGCGCCGCACGGCCGGTCGGCACTTCTTCACCGGTGCGGCGGCGTTCCGAAAGATACGCGGCGAAGCGCGTATTGGCTTCCGCCCAGGCTCCCGCGAGCACGCTTTCGTACGTGCGCGACGACGCCTGGACCGACAGCCACTTCTCCATCACCTGGGCCGTCAGCCGCTCAGATGTCCCGACGTCGGCGAATCGTGGGCCTTCCGCCATGCGCCGCAACATGTCGGTCACCGCGCCACCGCTGGCCATCGAGAGCGAGATGGCCTCGGGCGACATACCGCCGAACGTGCCCATGGTCGGCGCGCTGGAACCCGCAGCGCTCCAGGACGAGTCGCCCAAGGCCAGCCATGAGCGCCACAACTCGGTGAGTGCGGCCGCTCCGGCGTCGTCATCGGTCTTCGGTGTTCCGGCGAGCGCTGCGTTCAGGTGCCGTTGACCGTCAAGCCAGGCTTGCTGGGCTCGAGCGGTCTGCGCTTCGTACATCTCGCGCCACCGCGTCGTCATCTCGTCCCACGGTTTGGCGGTCACAGCGTGATGACCTGCCGGATTGCCTGCCCGTCGTGGAGCCGGTCGAATCCATCGTTGATGTCGTCGAGGTCGAGGGTCCCGGTGAGCAGGCGATCGACCGGGAGTCTGCCTCGTTGATACAGCGTGATGTAGCGCGGTATGTCGCGGGTGGGGACGGCGGTGCCGATGTAGCTGCCTCTGAGGCAGCGTTCTTCGGCGACCAGGGTGACCGGTGCCAGCGGCATGGTCGCGTTCGGCGCCGGCAGGCCTGCGGTCACCGTGGTTCCGCCCCTACGGGTGATCTGGTACCCGAGATCGAGCGCCCGGGTGGAACCGGTGAAGTCGAACGCGAATTCGACGCCTCCGCCGGTGGCCGCACGAACCTTCGTCGCGGCGTCGGGGTCTGCGGCGTTGACGGTGTCGGTGGCACCGAGCTCCGCGGCGAATGCCAGCTTGTCGTCGGAGAGGTCGATCGCCACGATCGTGCGAGCGCCGGCAACGACGGCACCGAGCAGCGCCGCCAAACCGACGCCGCCGAGCCCGATCACGGCACACGACGCACCGGCAGGCATGTGCGCGGTGTTGATCACCGCGCCGACGCCGGTGAGTACGGCACAGCCGAACAGCGCCGCCTCCACCAGCGGCAGTTCGGGATCGACCTTGACCAGGGAGCGGCGCGACACCGTCGCGTACTCGGCGAAACCGGATACGCCGAGGTGATGATTGACCGGCGTCCCGTCCAGGCGCTGCAGCCGACGGGCTCCGGAGAGCAAGGTTCCCGCACCGTTGGCCGCCGCGCCCGGCTCGCACAGCGCCGGCCGGCCCTCGGTACAGGGTTCGCAATGACCGCACGACGGGACGAAGACGAAAACGACGTGGTCGCCGGGCTTGAGATCGTCTCCGCCGGCCCCGCCGGCAGTAGGGCCGACCTCTTCCACGATGCCGGCGGCTTCGTGTCCCAATGCCATCGGCATCGGCCGTGGCCGGTTTCCGTTGATGACAGACAGATCTGAGTGACACAGCCCGGCGGCTTTGATGCGCACGAGCACCTCACCGGGGCCGGGCGCCTGCAGCTCAAGGGTTTCGACCGTCAACGGCTTCGATGACGCGTACGGCGCGCTGGCACCCATGGCATCGAGGACAGCTGCTCTGATCTCCATGACTTGCGTTACCTTCCTGAAGCTTTGCCGGCGGGGCGGGTTCGCTAGGAGCTTTCGGCAGCGCCCGATGCCGGGGCCGCCAGGTGCTCGTCGCGGAAGACCGGAGTGTCTCGGTGCCACAGCGGAGGGAAGCGGTTCAGCACGACGAATGCGAGCCCACCGACCACGAATCCGATGACGTACGAAAGGTCGCCCCACTCAGGGTGTTTGGCGGCGATGGGGCCGGTGAAGAACGCCAACTGCCAGAACGGCATGGACGCGGCGACACCGATGAGCCATGCGACGAAGCCCCACTCGAGAATCCGGCGTGAGTCGTAGAGTTCGGCGATCTTGGACCGGTCGTGACGGTGGTTGAGGACGTAGTCCAGCAGCAGCAGGGCGCCGAACGGGGCGATCATGTAGGAGCCCATGAACAGGAAGGTCTTGAACTTGCTCTCGAATCCTTCGTCGGCCCACAGGCTGATGGCGTAGGCGACCACGCAGATGAAAACGACTCCGGTGGTGCGGCTGACCGGTATCCGCAAGGTCTGGATGGAGATGGCACCGCCGTAGACGTTGAGAAAGTTCTGCGAGAAGGACGACAACAGCACGGTCAGCAGTGCGATCGCGGCGAAGGGGCCCGCGGTGAGGCGGTGCAGTGCCTCGATCGGGCTCTCGCCCGCGGCGGCGAAGTTCCCAAGGATGGCGCCGGTGATACCCAGCCAGGACAGTGAGAGGAAGTTGCCTGCGAAGGTCCAGAATCCGCTGGCACGGTTGACGTGATCCTCATCCGGGAGATAGCGCGAGTAGTCCGAGGCGAACGGCCACCAGGCGATGAGGAAGGACAGGAAGAATCCGCAGAAGGTGATCCAACCGCCGACGCCGCCGACCCATCCCTTGGCGCTCGGGTTGGAGGGGAAGGCGCCGGTCCATCCGCGCGACAGCGACACGACGGTGATCAGCACGAACCCGGCGCACAACACCACGGTGAGGATGCGTTCGAGGAAATGGATCATGTTGTACCCGTAGACAGCAACCGTGAGCTGCAGGCTGACCAGCACCAGGGCGGTGAGCCAGAACGGGATGAACGGCATCAGGGCGTGTGCTGCCTGCGCACCGAGGATGACGGTGACAGCGGCCCACCCGATGCCCGCGAAGACGTTGACGTAGGCGACCGGGACGAAGTTGCCGAAGAACCCCAGCGGCCCACGTGCTTGGATCTGTTGGGGGACACCGAGTCTGCCGCCCATCCGGGACATGATGCCCATGACGAGCGCCCCGAGGAACGAGCCCGCGAGGATCGCGGTGACCGCCGAGACCAGCGACAGTCCCATCCCCACTGCGGCGAACCCGAGCACCATGATCGGGAAGTTCATACCCGCGGCGAACCAGATGAAGAACTGGGATACGGCCTTGCCGTGCCGCTCGGAATCGGGTATCGCGTCGGTGCTGTAGGGCTCGACAGCGGCGATCTTGTTCCGATAGTGGAGATCGGCTGTCACCTCACCGGTGGATGCGAGCGAAACGTCTTCACTCATTGGTCTGCCTTTCGGTCCTGCTTCTCACGGTCGGTCGATGGGTAGGGGGAGCCGACCGACTGCCACGACGGTGGCGCGAGTCAGCGAAGATGCGTTATGAACTTGCAGTACAACGCATGTCAGGTGAAGGCGGGAACCACTTCCTTGATGAAGAGTTCGAGGGACTTGCGCTTCTCTTCGTGCGGCATGCTGTTGTCGATCCAGAAGCTGAACTCGTCGACCCCGAGTTCGGAGTAGAAGCGCAGCCGCTCGATGACCTCTTCGGGCGTACCGATCATCGCGGTGCGGTGCAGCGACTCGAGCTCGAATTCGGGGCGCTGGGCGAACTTCTCCTCGGGGCTCGGTTCGAGGAAGCCGTTGACGGGCGTGGTCTTGTTCCCGAACCAGGCGTCGAACGTGCGGTAGAACTTGGAGATCGCCGCGGCTGCCGGGCGCCAGCCGTCGGGGTCGTCGGCGGAATGAACATGGGTGTGGCGCAACACCATCAGTTCGGGGCGCGGAACTTCGGGGTGGTTGCCGACGGCGGTGTCGAACTTGCGTTTGAGGTCGACGACTTCCTCATCGCCCTTCATGAGCGGGGTGACCATCACATTGCAGCCGTTCGCCACGGCGAAGTCATGGGAATCGGGATCGCGCGCGGCGATCCACATCGGCGGGGTCGGCTGCTGCAGCGGCTTAGGGACGCTGGTCGAGGTGGGGAACTGCCAGATCTCGCCGTCGTGGGCGTAGTCACCCTGCCAGAGCTTGCGTACCGCAGGCACCAGTTCCCGCAGGTACTTACCGCCGTCGGAGGCGGGCAGGCCGGGCAGCATGCGGTCGAACTCGAACTGATAGGCGCCCCGGGCCAGTCCGACCTCCATGCGGCCGTTGCTGATCACGTCGAGCAGCGAGCATTCGCCGGCGACCCGGATCGGGTTCCAGAACGGGGCGATGATGGTGCCGGCCCCCAGGCGGATCGTGCTGGTCTGACCGGCGAGGTAAGCCAGCAACGGCATCGGGCTGGGCGAGATCGTGTACTCCATGGCGTGGTGTTCCCCGATCCACACCGTGCCGAATCCGCCTGCCTCGGCCATCAGGGACAGCTCGGCGAGATTCTCGAAGAGTTGCCGGTGGCTGACCGACTCGTCCCATCGTTCCATGTGGACGAACAAGGAGAATCTCATCACGCACTACCTTTCTTGCGGTCCATCTCGGCGATGGTGGTATCACCTGTGGCCCAATGTGTTCGGGGGACTTCGCGGACGATGACCCGAATGTGCTCGGGTTGGGTGTTCACGGTCCGCAGCACAGCCTCGTGGACTTCGTGGATCATGGTGCGGATCTGGTCGTCCGACCGACCAGCCGCGAGGGTGACCTCGACGAGTGGCATGTCAGCTCCGCATCACGAACGGGTCGGGCACCGGGCCCTCGTTGGTGTTGATCCACACGCTCTTGAGGCGGGTGTACTCCTTCATGGTTTCGGTGCCGTGTTCGACGCCGACGCCGCTGCTCTTGAACCCCTGCCGGGGCGACATCGGTGACATGGCCCGGTAGGTGTTGACCCAGATGGTGCCTGCGTCCAGCCGCGAGGCCATGCGGTGGGCGCGCGCGAGGTTGGTGGTCCAGACGCCGGCGGCGAGGCCGTACTCCGTGTCGTTGGCCAGCTGCACGACCTCATCTTCGGTGTCGAACGGCATGATTGCCGCGACCGGCCCGAAGATCTCTTCGCGCACCACCCGCATCTGGTTGTTGACGTCGACCAGAACCGTTGGTTCGTAGAAGAACCCGCCCAGTCCGGCATCGGTGGCGCGCCCGCCGGTGAGCACCCGGGCCCCTTCGTCACGGCCCAGGTCGACGTAGGACGCCACCTTGTCGCGCTGGTCTTCGAATGCCAGTGGACCGATCTCGGTGTCCTCGTCGAGCGGGTTGCCCATCCGGATGCTGCTCGCCCGGTCGGCGACCAGTTGCAGCAGTTCGTCGTAGATCGCCCGCTGTGCGAAGACGCGGCTGCCGGCGATGCAGGTCTGTCCGGCGGCGGCGAAAATCCCTGCCACCACACCCATTGCCGCGTTGGCGACGTTGGCGTCGTCGAAGACGATGTTGGGCGATTTGCCGCCGAGTTCCAGGGTGGATCCGATGAACCGGCCCGCCGCCGAGGCGGCGATCCGTGACCCGGTCGCGGTGCTGCCTGTGAACGAGATCTTCGCCAGCCCTGGGTGATCCACCAACGGCTGGCCGGCCTCGGCGCCGAATCCGGTGACGACGTTGACCGCGCCGGGCGGAAAGCCGGCCTCGATGACCAGTTCGGCCAGTTTCAGTACGGTGGCCGAGGTGTATTCGGACGGCTTGATCACCACGGTGTTCCCGGCGCACAGCGCGGGCGCGAGCTTGCTGGTGGTCAGTGTCAGCGGCGAGTTCCACGGCGTGATCGCGCCGACCACGCCGAGCGGCTCACGCATGGTGTAGTTGAGCACCTGCCGGTCCGAGGTGGGGACCACGGCACCGTGGATCTTGTCGGCCAAACCCGCGTAGTAGTAGTAATACTCGGGCAGCGTCGCCATCTGGCCGCGCATCTCGCGCAGCAGTTTGCCGTTGTCGAGCGACTCCGAACGGGCCAGTTCCTCGGCGTTCTCGCCGATGAGATCCGCGAGCCGACGCAGCAGGTGACCACGTTTGGTCTGGCTCAGGTCCCGCCACCGCGGATCGAGGAACGTCTCGGCCGCTGATTGCACTGCGGCGTCGATGTCGACCGCATCGCCGCGGGCGGCCAGGTACAGAACCTCGCGGGTGGCGGGGTTGGTGCTCGGGAAGTATTCACCGGAGTTGGGCTCCACCGGTTTTCCGCCGATGAAGTGCTGGAGCTTTCGCGGTTCAGACACGTGGGTAACCTCCGATGAATTTTCCGAAGAATGCGGACAGTGCCTCGGCCAGTTCGTGCGGGCATTGCACCGGGAGCATGTGCCGCGCGCCGGGGATGATGACTGCCTCGCAGCCGGGGATGGCGGCGGCAAGGCGGGTCGTCATCGCCGGGGTGGAACCGGGATCGAGCTCACCGGTGACCGCGAGGGCCGGTGCGGTGATGCGATGGAGTTCAGGGCCGATCTCGGCATCGCCGGTGGCGAACACTCGGTAGCAGTTCACAAAGCTGTCCGGGTCGTTGGCCAGCAGCGTGGCCTTGGTTCGGGCGATCTGTTCGTCGTCGACGTCGGTACCGTCATACCAACGATGCAGGGACGCTTCTGAACTCGCCGCCACGTCGGCGGCGGCGGTATCGAGCCGGGCCAGCACCGCGGCCCGCTCCTGCGGTGTGCGTTGGCACACCGAGGAGACGGAGGTCAGCGACGCGACCAACTCCGGCCGGTGCACCGCCAGATACTGGGCGACGAGTGCGCCGAGGGAGAATCCGACCAGGTGCGCCCCGGCAGGAATCTCGTCGGCGACTCCATCAGCCAAATCGGCCAACGTAATTCCTGCCGGGGCCGGTGGCCGGCTGCCGTGCCCGGGCAGGTCCGGAGCCAGGACCGTGAACCGGTCGGACAGCAGCGCGGTCACCGGCTCCCACACGGTGTGGTCAAGGCCCACGCCGTGTAGCAGGACAAGTGTCGGCCCGGTCATCGACGATTACTTCTCGCTGCTCAGCGGGGCGAGACGCTGCTGCGGCCGGCCCCGCGTGGCCGCTGCGAGCGCGATGACGATCTCGTCGGCGTGGGGAGCATCGGCGATTCGCACCTCGATGGTCTGGTGGTGCGATCGGATGGTGGCGTCGGTGATGTGCTTGAGCGGGATGTCGAAGACGACGCCGGCCGGCGCGCGCTTCTCGACCGCGGGCAGCAGCGTGGTGGCGTTGGCGGCCTTGCGGAAGTGATCACCGAACTTCAGGGTGTGGATCAGCCCGGAGCCATGCTCGATCTCGCCGTTGAGGCCGACGATCGCGGCCTTGCCGTAGGCCTCCGCGGTCCCTTCGAGAGCTTCGAGCACCAGAGGTGCCAACAGCGCTCCCACATCGGACGCGGTCGCATCGATGCCGGGTGCCAGGTCATCGACAAAACCCTGTCCAGCCCAAGGGTTTTCGATCACTGCGGCGACGACGGCGACGCGGGCCGGTGGGTTGACCTCGCGGCCGCCCTCGGTTCGGATCTCTTCGACGACGGTGACGATCTTGCGCAGCTTCATGGCAGGGCACTCTCCAGGTTCTTGACGGTGACAGCAGGGTCGGTGGTGCGATCCCCGATGCGGGGGTGGGGCCGTGGACCGGTTGATCCGGCGGCGATGATGACGATCTCGTCGGGGCGGGGTGCGTCGGACACCCTGGCGGTGACGGTCTGGTAATGGCTGCGGGTCGCGGCGTGGGTCTTGTGCCAGAGCGGAACAACCAGTGCCGCACCGGCTTCGGACCGAGTATCGGCGAAGCAGATGATCGATTCGCCCTCCAGGAACTCGCGCATGAGGTTGCCGAAGTACGGGGTGTGGATCAGCGCGCCGCCGTGCTCAATCTCTCCGCTATTACCGACGATGGCGGCCTTGCCGAACGCCTCGACCGCATCGACCCCACCTAGCACCGCTATCAGGCGATCGCTGAGCAGCTGGGCGAGCACCGGAGCGATCCGGGTGACCTCCGGCGAAAGGTCGCGTGACGGACCGGTTCCCAACCATGGATTGGTGATCACCGCGGCGACAGTGGCCTGTAGCGCCGGATCGGCCGGTTGCTCACCGGCCTCGGTCACCACCGTCTCGCGATAGAGAACCAGCTTCCGCAGTCCGATGCTGTCTTCCCGTCTACTCTCTTGCATGCCACAGCACAGTAGACCTCAACCTGGCCGTGGTCAATAGTCTGTGCGCCGCAGGCCTTGAGTGCCGATCCGAACTCCGGTCGGACGCCGACGCGCATCACTAAAAAGCCTTTAGTACAGCAAGATTCATCGTCACTGCCATCCGTCGGTCCGTGGTCGTAGGTGTCTGCCGAGTGCAGCGGCGCCCCGCTGGTCGCAGTCACATTGACATGGAACTATGAGCCACGTTACATTCTGTTGTATGCAAGCCCATGGCTTTTCTTGTGTGGCCAGGCTCCTCGGCCATCGCGCAGCCGCATGCACAGACCGGTAGGTGCACAGTGAAAG
This sequence comes from Mycobacterium dioxanotrophicus, assembly GCF_002157835.1. Taxonomy (NCBI): domain Bacteria; kingdom Bacillati; phylum Actinomycetota; class Actinomycetes; order Mycobacteriales; family Mycobacteriaceae; genus Mycobacterium; species Mycobacterium dioxanotrophicus. Next base: position 3,463,995 of record NZ_CP020809.1, read on the forward strand.
GAAAGTTTGGATATGTCTGATGTCGATGAGCGGCGTGTTCGGATCCAGCAGGTGTGGGAGGCCGCCTGGGACCGCGGGGAAGTCGATGATCTCGACAAGCTGTTGAGTCCGGCCTACCTGCGCTTCGGAACATCCAGTAGCGGCCAGAGTTTGGCGGATTTCAAGGCTTCGATCGTCAGCACCCGTGCCGCATTCCCGGATCTTCTGACCGTGATCGACGAAGTCGTCATCGAGGGCGACCGCGCCGCGATCCGCTGGCACAGCACGGGAACCCACCAGCATCCCTTCATGGGGGTACCGGCCACCCGGCGCACCGTCAGCATCAGTGGTTCGACGTTCGCGCGATTCGCCGACGATCGTGTTGTTGAAGAATTCGTCACCTGGGACCCCAGAGCGCTTCTCACGGCCCTTGGGATCATCACTGTCGGCCAGGACCAGTGATCGAGATGTCCAACGACGAAGGCACGACGGCCCAGATCGAGCCCGACCTGAATGTGATGAAGCAGGTCAATCGACAGTTCATCAGCGGGGTGACCGTCGTTACCGCGCTCGACGACCAGACCCCCCGTGGTTTGGCGGTCAACGCTTTTTCGAGCATCTCCCTGGAGCCTCCAACGGTCATGGTCGCCGTACAGCGGACGTCATCCACACACGACTGCCTTTACCGCGCCAGGCATCTGGCAATCAACATCCTGTCGACCGATCAATTGGACGTCGTCAGTGTCTTTGCCACGAAAGCACCGGACAAGTTTTCGGGTCTGGACTGGGCGCCGGGACCGTTCGGGAGCCCTCTGATCAACCGCAGCGGCGCCCAGATGGAAGTGGAGATCCGCGAACGATTGCAGGCCAGTACCCACACGGTATTCATCTGCCGTGTGGTCCATGCCGCGGTCAGCGACCGGCCACCGATGGTTTACAGTGCCGGTAAGTTCTTCGATGGCGGCGCACTGTCGCCCCTGGGTTGAACCAGGCTGGGAGCGACATCGGAGGGGCCCACGGTGAAAAGCGGCGAATCCAGCAATGGCTCTATCCAGAGCAGGCTGATTGCCGAGGTGCGTCGTCGCATCATCTCCGGCGAGATCCCTCCCGGGGTGAACATCTCCGAACTCGCACTGGCCGAGGAGTTCGGGGTCTCACGCACCCCGGTGCGCGAGACGTTCAAGCAGCTCCAGACCGAGGGCCTGATCGAGATCCGGCCGCGCGTCGGCACTTTTGTCACCACGCCGTCGCGCCGCGAGATCCTGGAACTGTTCGAGATGAAGGAGCTGCTCGAAGGCGCCGCGGCACGTTTGCTCGCCCAGCGCGGCCGGGTACCCGAAGTCGATCAGCTCGAGGAGAACCTGCGCCAGTTCGACAAGGCCGTCGCGTCGGATGATCGAGACCGGTACGTCGAGCTGGTCGATGAGTTTCACAACCTGCTCATCGTCGGTGCGGACAACGCCAAGTTGGAGAGTCACTACCGGACGTTGATGAACCAACTTGCGTACTCACGCCTGGTGACCACGTCGCTCAGCCAGCCCGGCCGGCCGATTCAATCCGATCGCGAGCACCACCTGGTGCTGGATCTGATCATCGCCAAGGACGGCGACACCGCCGAGCGGGTGATGCGCGAACACGTCCGTGCCAGCCGTCAGGCTCTGCTGGCTGGTCTCGAGCCGGGACCGACCGGCGATCACGGCCGGCGCCACGCCGGCTAGCAGACAGTCGTCCACCCATCAGGAGCGGACGGTCCCTCCGGCGTCAATCCTGTTGGTATTGACTGCAATTGACGGCTGATGCGGCTGCGCGGGGCTGGTCAGTTCGGTCACACTGCCTGGACATCGGCGCAGAGTGCCAGCTGATGCTTGAGCGCGAACAATGATGCGCTCAGTCCGTCGAGGACTTCGCCGGCGTCATCGACGAGTCGGCACATCACGGCGACCGGCGGATGCCCGGCTGCTCTGGTCAGATCGACGGCGTATTCCCACGACCGCGCTCGCTCTGCGAAACCGCCGTCTGCGCAGCGGACCGGCAGGACGTGACCCGGGCGGGTCAGGTCGTCGACGCCGGTGGTGGGATCGGCGAGCACTCGCACGGTATGTGCGCGATCCCGTGCGGAAATGCCTGTGCCGATACCCGATACGGCGTCGACCGCCACCGTGAACGACGTGCCGCTGTCTTCTGAGGCGAGTACCGGCTGGTCCGGTATCCGCAACGTGTCCAGCAATGAACTCGGCATCGCGGCGTGCACGATCCCGGACGAGTGACTGATGGCGAAATGCAGTTGTGCCGTGGTGGCGGTGGCTGCCGGGAATGCGAGCAGGGCGCCGTCCCCGTCGAGAAACACGCCCGGCAGTCCCGCGGCGAACGCCTCCCGGACCTCGGCCCGAAAGCCGTCGGCCCAGTTGGCATCTGTCGCGAACGGGATGAGTGTGCTGGTCATCGATCGGCTCCTGTCTGTTGGTTCGTCGGGGGAGTGCTCAGAACTGCATGCCGGCCATCAGGGCCTGCCGGCTGGCGCGGACGTGTTCACGCATCACCCGTTCGGCGTTGGCGCCGTCCCCGGCGACGATCAGCTCGAACACGTGGCGATGCTCGCGGTCACATTCGGCGAGCCTGCCGGGTTGACTCAGTGAGGTAGTGACCAGGCGTGCGTAGGCGAGTTGGTTCATCAAGGTCCGGTAGTGGCCTTCCAACTTGGCGTTGTCGGCACCAGCCATGAGCACGTTGTGAAATTCGTGCACCAGCTCGGCGTAACGAGCGCGGTCGTCGTCGGCCACTGCGCGACTGGCTCGGCGAAGGTTGTCTTCCAGCTGATCGATCGCCGGCACCCGTCCGCGTTGGGCGAGCAGGCGGGCGCCGGCGCCTTCGAGTAGTTCCTTCATCTCGAACAGCTCGACGATCTCGCGTCGCGAGGGCGTGGTGACGAATGTGCCGACGCGCGGCCGGATCTCGACCAGTCCTTCGGTCTGCAGCTGCTTGAACGTCTCGCGCACCGGGGTGCGTGAGACCCCGAACTCCTCGGCCAGTGCGAGTTCTGAGATGTTCACTCCCGGTCGGATCTCACCGGCGATGATGCGACGGCGGATCTCGGCGATCAGCCGGTCGGGTTTCGGACGGCTCACGGCGTGTCACAGCTGCGGGTATTGCTGCGGCAGACGGCAGGCACTGGGTTTACCTCTTTCGGGGATGACTGGTGTCGATGCGTCAACGGGGCCGAACAATTGCTGCGGCGAGACCACGGTCACGTGATGGGCTGGCTGCCTCACCAGATGGCTGTGGTATGCAACAGAATGTAGCGGTCGGCACAAATGCATGTCAATGTGATGCGCGGCCTAAATTTGTTATTCAGCAGATTCCGGCTGTACCGCGCGGCCGTTAGCGCCAAAGAGCCAGGTTCTACGCATTTATCTCGCCCACATCTGATGAGCGACGGTGCTGTGAGCGGATGGGAGCGCCCACGCTCCACGGTCGCTACTGGCATGCAACAAATAAACGGGAGGAACGGACTCGGAGCGCTCAACGGTGTGGTGTCATGCACCATTAGTGCGCTATGGTGCACTTCGTGGATTCGGTGGCCAAACTCGCTACAGCGATCGGTGCGCGGGTCAAGCAGGAGCGTCAGGCCCGCGGCTGGACCTTGGATCATCTCGCCGAGGTCGCGTCGGTCAGTCGCCGCATGGTGGTCAGCGTCGAGCAAGGTGCCGTCAATCCCAGCGTGGGCACGCTGCTCCGGCTCAGCGACGCACTCGGTGTGGGGCTTCCGGTGCTCGTGGAGCCACCGGAACCCAAGTCGGTCAAGGTGGTTCGCTACGGTGAGGGCGCGGAATTGTGGACCGGTGCGGCAGGCGGGCGCGGTGTTTTGGTCGCCGGTACAAACCCTCCCGACGTGATGGAGCTGTGGGACTGGTCGTTGGGACCGGGAGACCGGCACGCCAGCGAGGCGCACGCCGCCGATACCAAGGAACTGGTGCACGTCCTGGAGGGGGCGATCACGGTCGAGGTCGCCGATGAGGTGATCGCACTGGAAACCGGGGATGCCATCGCCTTTCCCGGCGATGTCGACCACGCCTATGCCAATCCGCACACCGTCCCCGCGCGGTTCTCGCTGGCTGTGTTCGAACCCGGCGTGGGCGGCGCATCTGCGCCTTCGGAGCCGCTCCATGGCTGAAACTCTCGGGGCGTTCCTCGACGCCGCGCGCATCGACGACGCTGTTTTCGCCTTGCGGCCCGATTACCGCGCCGTGCTGCTGGCGGTCGACGGCTTCGTGCCCGGGCCCAGCGACCACGCGGGTGAACTGCTCCTGCGCCAGGCCGAATCTGTTGCCGCGCAATCGGTCAGTGAGGTTCCCGTCGATAAGCTCCCACACATCGCGGATTGGCGCGAGGCGTACCGGGCGTTCGGGGCGAAGCCGCAACGCACCCGCAACAGCGTGGAAGCGCTGACGCGTCGGGCCGGCTCGGGTCTGCCGCGGGTCAACCGGCTCACCGACATCTACAACGCGATCTCTGTGTTGCACCAGGTGCCGGTGGGCGGTGAAGACCTGTCCCGGTACGAGGGGGCACCACAGTTGATCCGCGCGACCGGCGACGAGTGTTTCGACACCACGGCCGACGGTCTGGAGGTCGTCGAGCATCCCGAGCCCGGTGAAGTCGTGTGGTGCGACGACGCCGGAGTGACATGCCGGCGGTGGAATTGGCGTCAGGCCCGCCGTACCCAGCTTCGGGAGGACACGAGTTCGGCGCTGTTCATCCTCGACGCGCTCGGTGCGATGACGGACGCGCAACTGCATGCCGCCGCCGATGACCTCGCCGCCCGGTTGCGTGGTCTGGGAACCAACGTCCTTATCGCACAACGCTTTATGTCCAGTAGCTCACCGACAACCTAGGAGACCGAACATGCTGATCCACCCCTGGGACGCCGCACTGGAGACCGCCGAATGGCAGGACTGGTTGGCCAACACCGATCGGTTCGGGATGTTGGCGGTCAACAACGTCGACCCCACCCAGGCGCCGGTGGTCGTGCCCACTCATTTCACCGTCGCCGGCGAGGAACTGTTGGTCCATCTGGCACGGCCCAATCCGGCGTGGCCACACATGGAGGCGGCCGGCGAGGTTCGGCTGGTGGTGATCGGTGACTACGCGTACATCCCGACGTATTGGCGCGCGAAGGCAGGCGGCCCCGACGAGGACGGCGTGCCCACCAGCTACTACACCTCAGTGCAGTTCGTGTGCCGGCCCACGGTGGTCGACGATGCGGAGGGCAAGGTGTCGATTCTGGCTGCTCAGCTGGGGGACTTCCAGCCCGAGGGCGGGCATGCCGAGGTGGCCGTCGCCGACGGCCCGTACGGGCGCATGCTCCCGGGCATCCGCGGCCTGCGACTGTCCGTTGTGCGCGTCGAGGCGAAGTTCAAGTACGACGACCACAATCCGGTCGAGCACCGCGAGCGCGTCATCGGCAATCTTGAGGACCGCAACCATGGTCTCGACAGCGGCGCCGCAGCCCAACAGCGCCGGCGACTGGCCGCCATCGGCGACTGGAAGACGTTCCGTAACAAGCGATGACGAAGACTCACGCGTCCCGCAGCACGATCCTGCCACCGTGGAACCTGGCGGTGGCGGCTCCGGCGGGGGCGGCGTGGCTCAGGTGGTGGCGTCGAGGATCTTGATCGCGAAGACCAGCGTGTCGCCCTTCTGGATCCCGGCCCGGGGCTCACCTTCGGGGTAACCGTCTGCCGGGGTCATGGCGACCGCCACGGTGGAACCGATCTTCTGTCCTGCGATGGCCTTCTTGAAACCGCTCACCACTCCGTCGAGCGGGAATTGAACCGGTTCGCCGCGCTGGTAGCTGCTGTCGAACACATTGCCGTCACGTCCGTTGACGCCCATGTAGCAGACGGACACTGTCGCGGTGTCCGCGACGACCGGTCCGTCGCCGGGAACCAGGGTGTGCACCTGGGTCTCGGTCACGCTGAACGGTGCACCCACCTTGACGTCCGGCGCCGCGGTATCTGTCGAACCCGTGACGGCGACGTTTCCGGTGGCGCCCGCCAGCGTCCACTCGGGCGTGCCGCCGGTGTTCGGTGCCGCCGTCGGGCAGGTGCTGGCGATGGGTGCCGTCGTGCTGACGGGCGACGGCGCTGTTTCGACAGCCGACGTGTGCGTCTCCGCAGCGCTTGACGTGCTCGCCGACGGGTTGCCCGCCTCCGACCCGCACGCGGCGAGCGTCATGGCGATCGATGCGGCGCAGGCCGCGAACGCGACGGAACGAGACACACGAGACGAGTTCACGGCCGCCACGCTACAGCCCTGCCAGCGGCTCGATGGTCATCAGGTTATGCCGAGGTGTTGTAGTACGCCACGTCAGTTGGTTCGCAGAATCACCCGTCTGGGAGGCGCGAAAAGTCTTGGCCGGCATTGAACTCATTCTCAGCAAAGCCTCAGTCGGCGCAGGCAACCTACCTTCAGGCGCCGGTACGGCGCATGGGTACCGGCGTCTGGAGAAAGAGAAATCTACGCAATGAGTGACTGGTCGAGGAATTCGTCACAGCCAAGCCACGATGAGTGGCGCCCGAAACAGCAGTCTGATCACCATCATCCGGAGCAGTGGAGCCAGTCCGGCTACCACTATCCCCCCACCTCCTCCGGTGTCACCGGCGCGTACCCGCCGCCGTACGTGGCGCATCCCGACGCGGGTACCGCGGTCCTAGAACCACCAGCCCAGCAAAACTTGCACCCGCGGACGCGTTCTCGTGTCGGGGTCCTCGTCGTCGGCACGGCCGCGATGGCGATGGCTGCGGGTGCCGCGACGGCCGTCGCCGTGGTGGACCATGCGGGGCACGCGACACCCAGCGCGCAGGCGCCCGCCCCGGTGAACATCGGAAAGCCCGCGCCGGCAAAGGGTTCCGCGCCTGTGCAGCCGGGAAGCGGCGCGCCCACGGGATCGGTCGAGCAGGTGTCGGCCAAGGTTTTGCCCAGCGTGGTGAAACTGCAGATCGAAACCGGGCAGGGGCGTGAGGAGGGCTCCGGCATCGTCCTCAGCGCCGACGGGCTCATCTTGACCAACAATCACGTGGTGGCCGCCGTCGCCCAGGATGCCGGTAATCAGGGCCCGATGACTTCCGACAGCGGACCCCGCCTGCGGATCCCCGGCCTGCCGGGCGGAATGTTCCCTGGTGGGCAGTACCCAGGGGACAGCCAGGATGGACCTGACGCCCAGGATCCGTCGGACGGGCCGTCCGCCAGGCCGTCCGGCCGGGTCTCCGGGGCTGCGCAGGCGACGGTGACCATGTCCGATGGCCGCACGGTGCCGTTCACCGTCGTCGGAACCGACCCCGCCGACGACATCGCCGTGGTGCGGGCCCAGAACGTCTCCGGGCTCACGCCGATCACGATCGGTTCTTCGAAGGATCTGAAGGTGGGGCAGAACGTCGTGGCGGTCGGGTCACCGCTGGGCCTGCAGGGCACCGTGACAACCGGCATCATCAGCGCACTCGACCGCCCCGTCGCGACCGGCGACGAGCAGACCGGTCAGCACTCGGTGATGAGCGCCATCCAGACTGACGCCGCGATCAATCCGGGCAACTCCGGCGGGGCGTTGGTGGACATGAACGGCGACCTCATCGGGGTCAACTCGGCGATCGCCTCACTGGGCGGTGGCCAAGGCTCGCAGGGTGGCGGGCAGAGCGGGTCGATCGGCCTCGGCTTCGCGATACCTGTGGATCAGGCCAAACGCATTGCGGATGAACTGGTTTCGACAGGAACCGTCCAGCACGCCTCCCTGGGTGTCCAGCTCGCGGCTGCCGAGGACACGCACGGCGCGGCCGTCGCCGGAGTCGTCGACGGTGGCCCGGCGGCCCAGGCCGGTCTGCCCAGGGGCGCGGTGATCACCAAGCTCGACAACCAGGCGATCGACGGTCCGGACGCGCTGGTCGCGGCGGTTCGTTCAAAGGCACCGGGGGACAGCGTCGCGTTGACGTACGACGACCCGTCGGGCGCCTCCCGAACCGTTCAGGTCACCCTGGGCCAGCTGCAGTCGTAGCTGCCTAGTGCTTCTTGCTGCTCTGGTCGGCAGCAGCCTGTGCCTGATCCTGGGCGGCCTGCTGTTGTGCGGCCGCAATCGCCGCCCGTCCCTCGGGGCTGGCCGCGGAGTTGCCGGCCTGAGTGGCGGAGGCCACCGTGGCGCTGCAGTTCAGATTGAGCAGCACGGTGTCGGTGACCGCGGCGAACTTGTCGCCCTTGATCCAGGGTGCCTTTTCCGAGCTGGTCACCACACACTTGTCGTCGGGCAGCGTATCGCCCGAGCGGGTGGCGATGACGCCCTTCATGCTCGCGGCGGAGAGCGCTGACTGAGCGTCGGCGTAGGTCTTACCTGCGTAGTCGTCCGCCGATGCCACGCCGGTCGCCAAGATTCCCACCGGAATGGCTGCTGCGCCGATTGCTACGGCGGCTTTGCCGACCAGCTTGCTCATCGTCCTCCGATCAGATTGCCTTCGTGTCGCGCGAACGACGTTATGATCGGCGCACTGTTAGGACGCTGAGATGGATCTGGCAGCTCTTTGGGCTTTCGCTGCAAAATCGGTTGGCCGGCTGAACCGCCCCGTCAGGAACGAAGACTGGCGACGCGTGCCTCGTTGATTCGGTGGACGCGAACGCTGACCTCCAACTGGAACCGGTCGGCCGGATTCTTCAGCGACAGGCCGGTGAGCTCCTCGATGAGCTTGATCCGATACATGAGGGAGTGCCGGTTCAAGAACAGCGCGCGGGCGGCCGCGCTGATGTTCGTGGCTTCATCGAGGAGGATCTCCAACGTGTGCACGAGTTGGCCGCGGCGGGTTTTGTCGTACTCGACCAATGGCTGCAAGGTTTGCAGGATGGTGGCCATACATCTCGGATGCTGACGCAGCACTTCGGCGAATTGCCATGAGCCGGCTGGTTTTTCGTTCACCGGTGCCGCCACCGACGGCGCGACGGTGACGGCCTGTCCTTGCAGGGCGGGCAGCAGGACCCAATTGACGAGGTCCTCCGGCAGCGCACTGAGCTGCTGGGCGGACGCGACCAACGCCGAGACCGTCGCGGCCGGCTGGGCCGACGAGAACTGACACATCACGAGGTCTTCGGTCACCGATGACCTCACCGACAGGCCTGCCGCGCCCGCCGAGTCGTGCAGGGCTTGCGCGAAGGCGCCCGCGATCTCGATCCAGGACGCGTGCTCGTGTTCCCGGCGGCCGATGGCCATTTCGATCTGGGCGTCGGACGATGACGGGCTGACCAAGGGCAGCAGGTTTCGCTGTACCTGGGAGAAAGCGACTTCCCAGGGCAGCAGCACCACAGGAAACTCGTGGTGATCCGCGAGCGGCACCAGTGAGGCCAGGAGTTCGTGGACTGCGACGTCGGGCGGAGGGTTCACCACCACCCCGGCTGCCCGGGAGGACACGACGTAGGTGAGGAATTCCCGCACCCCCGGCTGATGGATGTCGGCGCCGGTGGTCAGCACGAGATCGCCTGCGCGGACGAAAGACTCGGCCGGAGCGTGCTTGATGTCCACCCAGTGGACTTCGCGCGTCAACCCGCGATGCCCGGCGACGACCGACCCCTGGTCCAACGGCGGAACGGTCAAGGCCGCCGCGACGCTCAGCGGCGTGTCCCGCGACATGTCGTCCCTTCTACTGATCGACCGTATTCGGCCCGGTTGTTCGGCACCGGCGCCGGCGAGACTGCCGCAGGGCGCCGACACCGGATCCGACGGTATCAGCGCCCTGCCAGGCAGTGGAATCAGGAGATCGGTCGGTGGGTGACGGCAGTCACGGAGCCGCCGAGAGCTCCGCGGTCGCCCGCCGGCTCAACAGCATTCCGACGCCGAAGAACACCAGCGGCATCACGCCGAAGATCGCGGCAAGGGTCGCTGTCCCGCCGACCACGAGGGTCAGGTTCGACACCACCAGCACCAGTGCCGCGGCCAGCACGAGGGTGGCGGCCGATGCGAGCACCACGGTGCCGGTGGACCCTCCGCGGCGGCGGAAGAAGATCACCACCGAGACGGTCGTCAGCAGCCACAGGATCGCCAGCGCCAGGATTCCCAGGCCACCCAGCGGGCCGAAGATCTGCAACACCGGGTCCAGCTTCAGTGCGGCGAGGACAGCCATGATCACGAACGACGCCACCGTGATGACCAGCGACGAGTTCGACGGCGAACCGTGCCGCGGGTGCACGTGGCCGATCTTCTTCGAGAAGACCCCGCTCTGCCCCAGGACGAACGCATACCGCGAGCTGATGTTGTGGAAGGCCAAGGCGCACGCGAAAACACTGACGAACCAGAAAGCGGTGTTCAGATCGCGGCCCACCATCCCGAGGTACTGCTGCGCGGTGTTCACCATGAAGTTGTCGGGATCATCCTTGGCCGCCTGGATGGCGTCGTGTCCGCCGTTGCCCTCGATGAGAGCCCAGCTGGAGAAGGCGTAGAACGCCGCGACGATACCCACGGCCCAGTAGGTGGCGCGGGGCACGGTGCGGTCGGGGTCTTTGGCCTCGTCCCGGAAGACGGCGGTTGCCTCGACGCCGACGAAACCCCACAGCGCATACAGCAGGGCGATGCCGAATCCGCCTGCGATGCCCTGTGGGGTGAACGAGTCGCCGGTGATGCCGTGTTCGCCGCCGCGCACCACGATGACCAGGTCCAAGACCAGCAGGATGGCGACTTCGGAGACCAGGAAGACACCGAGGACCTTGGCGCTGAGGTCGATATCGCGGTAGCCCAGCCAGGCGACGATCGCGAGCACTACGCCGGTGAGCACCCACCACGGGATGTTCGGTCCGTCGAAGCGCGTGATGAGGCCGTTGAGGATGACGCCGTCGTAGGCGGCGACAGCGAGCAGAGTCGCCATGTAGGCCGGGAGCGCGAGGACGGCGGCGCCGGTTCCGGCCGCCCGGCCGAGCGACTCACGGATGTAGGCGTAGAACGCACCGGCGTCGGTGACGTACTTCGACATCGCGACGAAGCTGGCCGCGAAGAGCAGGAAGATCACGCCGGCGACGATGAAGGCGACCGGGATGCCGGTGGTGTTTCCGAGCACCATTGCGATCGGCACGTTGCCACCGATGGTCGACAGCGGCGCCGCAGCGGCCACGACCATCAACACGATGGCGGGCACACCGAGGTGCCCGCGCAATTTGGCCGGATGACGCTCCGGTGACGTATCACCGCGAGGCGTGTTGTCCGCGTTGACAACCTCGGTCATGGGTTGATTCCTCCTCTCACAGCGCAGTCGCGGACGGCGGCTGCGTGAAGCTCGGCGCAAGTTTGCGAGAACTGCACGCCGGCTGTCAGAGGCTCTCTACGACTTTCCAACACATTGTTGTAGGCCACGTCACACCGGTGCCGCCGCGGTGAGCACTGCATCAACATGTTGTTGGAAGCCGGGTGCGGACCGTTGTCGCGCCCCCGCAGTTCCGTCGATGCTGAGCGCGTCACGTACGAGAGAGGTATGGGGGACCGGTATGTACCTGAGCGGCAGCGAGTTTGAGCAGGACCACCGGCTGGGGCGGATCCGGATGTTGGACGAGCAGCGCGTCAACCTCGACGGATTCGCCGAAGCCGATCCGGAACTGGGGATGATCTCGCATCTGTCGCCGCACGACCCGGAACCGTCCTGGGTGGTGGCCGACGACGGAACCGTGCTGGAGATGGATTCGACTCGGGCCACGGACTTCGACACGATCGACGAGTTCATCGTGCGGTACGCCATCGATCATGCCGAGGCGCCACGGTCGATGGCGATCGCCGAGGTCGATCTGGCGCGCATGATCGTAGATTCCAGCGTCTCCCGCGACCAGGTCTTGAGGGTCTGCGCCGGGCTGACTCCGGCGAAGATGGCCCGTGTGGTCGCGATGCTGCAACCGGTCGAAATTCAGATGGCGATGATGAAGATGCGTGCCCGTCGCACCCCGGCCAACCAGGCCCACGTGACAAATCGACTCGACGACCCGTTGCTTATCGCGGCCGATGCCGCGACCGCGGTGGTGTACGGCTTCCGGGAATTGGAGGCGACCGTCCCGGTTCTCGACGATGCCCCGGCCGTTGCCGTGGGCCTGCTGATCGGCTCCCAGGTGCCCGCCCCCGGGGCCTTGACCCAGTGTTCGGTCGAAGAGGCCCGTGAATTGGAAATGGGTGTGCGGGGCCTGGTTTCGTATGCCGAGACGGTGTCGGTGTACGGCACCGAACAGGTTTTCACCGACGGTGACGACACCCCGTGGTCCAAGGCGTTCCTGACCTCGTGCTACGCCTCGCGCGGTATCAAGATGCGGCTGTCCAGCGGCGCCGGGTCCGAGGTTCTGATGGGTGAGGCCGAGCGAAAGTCGATGAACTACCTGGAGTCCCGATGCGTGGCCCTCGCCAAGGGTATCGGAGCCCAGGGAGTCCAGAACGGCGGTATCGACGGCGCGTCGATCACGGCCTCGGTGCCAGGGGGGGTACGCGAGTTGATCGCCGAGAATCTCATGGTCATGCTTCGCGGGCTGGAGTCGTGCAGCGGAAACGACACCCTGGTGTCCGAATCGACGATGCGCCGCACCAGCCGGACGCTTCCGGTGCTGTTGTCCGGGTCGGATTTCATCTTCTCCGGGTTCGGCTCGGTGATGGCCTACGACAACATGTTCGGGCCCTCCAACTTCAACGCGAGCGACCTCGACGACTATCTGGTGTTACAGCGCGACTGGGGTGTCGACGGTGGTTTGAGGTCGGTCGATCCGACCACCTTGGAAGCGATGCGCCGACAGGCCGCCGAGGCCACTCGCGCGGTCTTCGAATACCTAGGGCTCGCCGACTTCGATGACGACCACGTCGAAGCGGTTGTGGGAGCCGAAGGTTCGAAAGACTTACCCGGCACCGACGGGGTGCGCGTGCTCAGCGCGGCCAGGATGATCGAGCAGTCCGGACTCACCGTCCTGGACGTTGTCGCCGCGCTCGCCGAGACGGGATTCCCTGACATCGCCGATCGCGTCCTGGGCATGGCCCGCGCCCGGATCTCCGGTGACTACCTGCAGACCGCCGCGATCTTCGACGAGGACATGAACGTGCTGTCGGTCCTGACCGACCCCAACGACTACCGTGGCCCGGGCACGGGTTATCGGCCGTCGGCCGAACGGCAGGCGCAGATCGACAGTGTGCGGCAGGCACGCTCGGTCACCGATCTGGTGAGGGAGCAGGCAGGTTTCGCCGAACCGGACCGCCTGATCGTCTGCGGCCCGGCGCGGGTGGGCGAGGACCCACGGGAGGTCGTCATCGGGGTGTCACCTGCCTTCGGCACCAAGCTGTTTCGCACCCTTTCGGGCATGACCATCTACGACGCTCTGGAGCAGATCTTCGCTGGTCTCGAGGAAGAGCAGTGCGTGCCGCGGCTGGTGCGGATCGCCGAGAGCATCGACCTCGGCGCGATCGGGAAGTCCGCAGCACGACTGTCCGGGTCCGGGATCTCGGTCGGCCTGCAGGCCAAGGGCACCACGATCATCCATCGCCGCGACCTGTCCCCGTTGGCCAATCTCGAGCTGCTCAGCATCGCTCCGCTGATCACCCCGGAGATGTACCGGCTCATCGGCATCAACGCGGGCAGGCACGCCAAGGGCACGACGCCTGCGCCGATGCGCAACGCCTACACCGAGGAGGCGATCACCGCTCGATACCACACCAGGGTGGTTGCGATGGTCGCCATCGAGCGCCGAGAGTCCGCATGCCGCAACGGAGATGACAGCACCCCGCACATCGAATTGGAGTTCAAGCGATGACTGCCACGTCACACTCGGGCCGCAGCGTCCATGAAGTCACCGTCGAGGCCGCCCGCAGCGGGGGCCTGACGCTCGATGATGTCCGGATCAGCCGGGAGACGCTGCTTGGTCAGGCCGACACCGCCGAACAAGCCGGGTCGGTCCAACTGGCCCAGAACCTTCGGCGGGCAGCCGAGCTGACCGCCCTGAGCGCCGAGGACATGCTCGCCGCCTACGAGGCGCTGCGGCCCGGACGCTCCACGTTCGAGGAGCTGGAGGCGGTGGCACACCGACTCGCCGCGCAGGAGGCACACACCTGCGCGGAGTTCGTGCGTGAAGCGGCCGAGGTGTATCGGCGGCGTGGCTTGTTGCGATGACCGTGTGGGCCGGCATCGACATCGGTAACGCCACCACCGAGGTGGTGCTCTGCACCGGAGTCGACGGATCGCAGGTGCAGGCGAGCGGGCGGACTCCGACCCGCGGTGGCAAGGGGTCGCTGCGGGCTGTGCAGGGCGCAGCACAGCTCGTGCGGCGACTGGCCGACGCCCAGGGACTGGTGGTCGACAGGGCCGCGTTCGCGCCGACCCCACCGGTGTCCTCGGCCGTCGAACGCGTCCGGTTGGCGGTACGTCCCACCGGCCGGCTCACGGTCGTGACCCGTTCGGCGGCCACCACCGCGGGAGACGACGCGGGCGTCGGCGTGCCGGTGCCGGTGGAACGCCTCGGCGAGGCGACATCCGAGTACCCCATCGTGGCGTGCGCGACCAGGCAGTGGGACTACGGCGCGGTGGCCCGCCGGGTCAACGAGGCTGTCGAGGCCGGCCGCAACGTCGTCGCGGTACTGACCGCCAACGACGAGGCGGTGCTCGTGTCGAACCGGTTGCGGGTTGGGGTACCGGTGGTCGACGACGTCGATGTGCGGCACGCACTGTCGGCCGACCTCGTCGCGGTGGAGGTGCGGCAGGGAGCAGGACCGCTGCAGCGGCTGACCGATCCGTTCTGGCTCGCCGACGTGTTCGGCCTGCGCGATGACGAACGTGCCGACGCCTCTGCCGTGGCCGACTCGCTGTTCGACAGCGTGTGTGCGGTGGTCGCGCTGGACGGCGCCACGCGCACCACGATTGCCTGCCCGCAACCCGAACCGACCGGTGGCGATGAGGCCTTGCTCGTCTATCTGGCCGACATCGCCGCGCAAGCCAATTCGCGCCGCGGCTCCGTCGCGGTGGACAGCCTGGTGATGGCCACCCTGGGCGGCGGGGACCAGGCACCCGCGGATGTCGCTGCGCTCGGCGCCGCTCTCGGAGTTCCGGTGACCCGAATTGATGCCGAGGCCGCGGCCGCACGTGCCGGCGCGCTCACCACACCCGGTGTCACCGCAGACGTGGTGGTCGTCGACATCGGAGGCGGAACCGTTGACGTCGTCACCGACGACGCACGCGTCGTTCTTCCCGGCGCTGGGCAACTCCTCACCAGCGCCACGGCAACCGCACTCGAAATATCCAGGAGCGCTGCCGAATACGCCAAACGCGCGGAGGCGCTCACCGCCGTCACTGTCCAGCTCGTCGAGGACGAACACGGCCGACGGCGGTTCCTTGACAAACCCGTCGACGGGAAGTGCACGGGTTGGCTGCTGACCTCGGCCCCCAGCGGCCTGCTGCCCTTCACGTCGCGGATCTCCGGCGCTGAATGGCGCAGCTGGCGGCTGGCGGCCAAGCGGATGGTGATCGGCGGCAACGTGATGCGGGGCATCGACAAGGTGGCTCCTGACGCCGGTGGCGTCCTGCTCGTCGGCGGCGGCGCCGGCGACGATGAGCTTGTTCGGGCGGTCAGCGAACAGCTCGGTCATCGCGTCGCCGTCGGGCGCGGCAATGTGCGCGGACAGCTGGGTCATCGCTTCGCGGTGGCCTACGGGCTGGTCGCGTTGGCGGCTGCCGCGCACTGAGATTCGACCGCGTCTTCCTCTCAGAGGCCCTGCGGAGACGGCCGCAGACTCGCGACGAGGAAGTCGGAGTTCTCCGTGAACGGACGCAGATCCCACGTCGACAACAACAGATCCGGCGTGAAGCCGGCCTGGGCCGCGTCGTCGAAAAACTGACCGAACTCGTAATCGCGGCCGCTCCCAAAACCGATCACCGCTCGGCCGTCGTCGTCCAGGTGTGCACGCAGACGGCTGAGCACGCGCACGCGGGTACTCGGGGCGAGAAACGTCATCACGTTGCCGGCCGACACGATGATGTCGAACGGCTCCGGGATCCCACGAGAAGGCAAGTCGAGCTCGGCGAGATCCCCGACGAGCCAGCGCGGACCGGGGTGATCTTGCTCTGCGGCCGCGATGAGCGCCGGGTCGACATCGACACCGACCACGGTGTGGCCGGCTTCGGCGAGGTATCCGCCCACACGCCCGGGACCACAGCCGGCATCGAGGATGCGGGCACCGCGGGGGACCATCGCGTCGACCAGTCGAGCTTCGCCGACCAGGTCCTCACCGGCCCGCGCCAGGGACCGAAAACGTTCGATGTACCACTGGGAATGGCCGGGATCGGCCTCGACCTTCTGCATCCAGATGCTCTGCTCGACCATGTCCCCATTGTCGCAGCGTGAGACCAGGGCTGTCGGGCGGTGGGCAGGTCCGGCCCGGGCGAGTTCATCGCGTGTGCGATGAGTTCTCGCCGCGAGCGTGGTCGGCAATGGGGTAGATGCGATGCGTGGAGGGAGTGCAGATGCCGATCCAACATGTGTTGGCCGTTGTCCCAGTGTCTGACCTGGCAAGCAGCAACCAGTGGTACGAGGCCATGTTCGGGCGGCCCGCCGACAACAATCCGATGCCGAATCTGGTCGAGTGGCAGGTGGTGCCCGGCGGTTGGGTACAGGTTTTCATCGACGCCGAGCGTGCCGGGTCGACGTTGATCAACTTCGCGGTCGATGATCTTGAGGATCATCTCGAAGAATTGCGACGGCGTGGCCTTCAGCCGGGCGAAATCACCGATGCCGCCAAAGGCGTTCGCTTGTCGACCATAACCGACCCCGACGAGAACACGATCCGGCTGGTCGGGGGCTTCCGGGTGCAGTACTGAACCGTTGGCCACGGTGGTCGCGACGGCGATGTGATTGGCTGGTCACCGTGGCTGGCGACACGCGTGAGGTGTGGGCCGATGTGCATGGCGAGCGGGGTGCACTCGTCGAGGATTTGAGCGGGCTCACGCGACAGCAGTGGGATGTTGCCTCCTTGTGTGCCGGCTGGACGGTTCGCGACGTGGTGGCCCACCTGGCGG
Organism: Mycobacterium dioxanotrophicus; assembly: GCF_002157835.1. Classification (NCBI taxonomy): domain Bacteria; kingdom Bacillati; phylum Actinomycetota; class Actinomycetes; order Mycobacteriales; family Mycobacteriaceae; genus Mycobacterium; species Mycobacterium dioxanotrophicus. The sequence goes on from NZ_CP020809.1 coordinate 3,481,004, forward strand.
CAACGGCGGTTCTGACCAAGCGAAAGTTCGTCGGCGAGTTCATGCGCGCGGGTCTCAGTGCGGAGCGGATCGTGCAACGGCAGGTGATGGCCGGGCGTGACCGCGATCCCTCGGAGCTGTTGGCGGCATTGCGCGCATCGGTGAATTCGACTGCTTCTCCGCCACTTCCCACGATTTCACGCATTGTCGAGATCGTCGTGCACGGCGAGGATATCCGTCGTCCACTCGGGCTGCACCGCAGGTACTCCACCGATCACCTCGGAGCGGCCGTGGCCCACGTGGCGGGCGATCGACTGTCGGGTGGCAGGAAGCGGTTGGCGGGTTTGCGGTTGATCGGGACGGATGTCGGTGTCGTAGTCGGTACCGGGTTGGCGGTCGAAGGGCCTGCGTTGTCGTTACTGCTCGCGGCATGCGGTCGTCGGGTTGCGCTGCCGGAGTTGTCCGGGCCAGGCGTCGACGAACTCAGCAGACGAATCTAGCCGGCCGTACGCGCCAGGCGATCAGCCTTACCGCGCAGGGCGACTGGGTGGTTTGTCGACGGCCACGAACTCCTGTTCTGGCCGACCGGTTGTGCCGTAGCGGAGCTGGATCTTCACCTCGCCCGCATTGGCCAACGTCGACAGATACCGCTGTGCCGTGGCGCGGGATACGCCGATCTCCGAGGAGACCTCGGCTGACGACATCGCCCGCTCCGAGGTGCGAAGTGCTTGGAGCACAAGCTGTTTGGTCGGCGAGGCGACGGCGGTGGGGGATGGCACAGGGGCGATGCGGGGGCGCAGGGCATCCAGCGCCGAGTCGACTTCGCTGCCGCCGAGGTTGGTCCCGGAAAGGATGCGGCGATAGCGCGCATACCCCGACAGTCGGGCGGCGAGGTCCGCCGGTGCGAACGGCTTGACGAGATAGCTCAACGCTCCGGCCGCCATCGCGGCGCGGATCGTCCGGGCATCGGTGGCCGCGCTCAAAACCATGCTGTCGCACTGTAACCCGCGCACAAAGTCGATTCCTGAGCCGTCCGGAAGATAGACGTCCACCAGGGCGAGGTCGACCGGTGCGGCCTTGTGCGCGGCGGCGAGCGTCGTCACTGTCGTCGACACCGAGAACCCCGGCAGGGCGTTGACGATACCCGCGTGCATGTTCGCCACCCGGAAATCGTCGTCGACCACCAGCACCATCAGTTCTGTGCCACCCATTGGGCTTCCTCCTCCACCATCACACCCGGTAGCCGGGCGATGAACTCTGCGCCGCACAACTCCGCGTCGGCGTTACCCGGGCTCGACAGCCGGATGTCGCCGCCCAGCGCACGGCTGATCTGACGGGACAGGGCCATGCCGATGCCGCGCCCACCCGGTATTCCGGACTCCGGCTTGGTCGACTTGCCCTCGGTGAACACGTGCTCGACGAAGTCGGGGCGCACCCCGTCACCGGTGTCGGCCACGGTGATGTGCAATGTCGAACCATCCTGCAGTAGCTCAACTTCCACGACTTTGTCGGCTTTCACGCCGGTGCGGGCTGCGTAGATGGCGTTGTCCAACAGATTGCCGAGGACTGACGTCACATCGACCGGCAGGGCGAGTCGGCCTGGCGCCCAGGTGTTCTCACCGATCGTCAAGGTGACGCCGGCTTCCCGGGCGACGGCCGCTTTCGCCGCGAGGAACGCCTGCAGGAATGCGTCGCGGACGGCGTCGATGCCGGGCAGCGCCGAACCCAGCGGACCGGAGCCGAGCAGTTCCTCGACGTATTGAGCCGCCTCGTCGACATGGCCGCTGTGTAGCAGACCGTTGAGCAGGTGCAGCCGGTTGGCGAACTCGTGTCGCTGGGCCCGCAACACCGTGCTCATCAGTTGTACGGCGTCGAGTTCGCGGGTCAACGATTCGACATCGGTGCGATCCCGCACCACCAGGACGGTGCCCAGCTCGCGGCCGTCTCGCGTGACGGGCCGCGAGGATACGACCACGATCCGGTCCCCGACGGTCGCGATATTCGGTGTCGCGTCGGCCGCGCGAAACACCTCGAGTACCCGTGGGGTGAGTCCGATCTGCTCGACAGGCCTGCCCGCCTCGCGGCCGACCTCCAGCAACCGGGAGGCTTCGTCGTTGATGAACGCAGTCTTCCACGTGGTGTCGACCGCCAGCACGCCCTCGTCGATACCGTGCAGGACTGCGGCCTGAGTGCGGATCAACTCCGCCATCTCCGAGGGCTGCAGACCCATGGTGAGGCCGCGCCAGCGCCGGGCGAGAAGATATGAGCCCAGGACACCGATGAACAGTGCCAGGCCGACCAGGGCTGCCGCGGTCCGCACATCGGTCCACAACTGATGGTGCACGGCAGACGTCGAAATGCCGATGCTGACCTCACCGACGACCCGGGTCGAATCAGGTGCCAGTACAGGCACTTTCGCCCGAACCGACGGGCCAAGGGTGCCCGATTCACGCGTCACCACCTCGTGGCCCGCCAACACCTCGGCCGGGTCGGTACTGACATGCTTGCCGAGTTCGTCGCGGTTGGGATGCGAGAGCCGGATCCCTTGATTGTTGGTGATCACCACGAACAACACGCCGGTGCGTTGTTGGATTTCGGTGGCCAACTGCTGCAGTGGACCTTTCGCCAATTCGTCGGTGAGCGCCGGGCTCGGGGTCAGCGGGGCAGCGTCGTAGCGCGCGACGTCGGCACGGACCGCGGGGGCGAACGCGATCGCGCGGGCCATGTCCAACGACCGGTCCTCGTACTGGGCAGCGAGACGCTCGTGACTCATGAAGGCCAGCAGACCGCCCGCGATGCCCAGCGTGAGCGTCACTACGGCGACTTGCAGCAGCAGCACCTGGGTGGCAAGGCGCACATCCATGTGCAGCCTTCTGACCATGGGCTGAGCGTACGCGCCGCTCTGAGCACAATGAGCAAAACCCGCAATCCGGTCACGTGTCAGCAGATCGGTCATATCGGGTTGATGTCGTCGATACTCTTGCCCGTGGTGCGCGGTCCGATCGGGGCGATCACCGCGATCGTGGCGGCGAGCGCCAGCAGCACGACAGCGAACATCGCCGTCGCCCCGTAGTGGTCGAGCACCGGGACGAGGATGAACGGAAGCGCCGCACTGGACAGCCGCGACACCGAGTACGTCCATCCGACGGCCGTTGCGCGCACATCGCTGGGGAAGATCTCCGCCTGGTACACGTGGTAGATGTTCGAGAAGACGTTGCTCGACGCGGTGATCAGCAAGCCGAACACGACGATGAGCGCCGGCACGGTCGCGGTGGCGAACAGGACACCACAGACCGCCATCACGACGACCGTCGCCATGATCAGGTACTTGCGCTCGAACCGCTTCAGCAGCGGAATGGAAATGAGCGAACCGAGCGGGTAGCCGATGAAGGACACCGCGGTGAACAGCAGCGACGAGGTGACGTCGTAGCCACGGCTGACCAGCACCAGCACCGCCAGCGTGCCGAACCCGTAATAGCCGAAGGGCTGGAAGAGGTGAAACACACCGAGCATGATCAGCCGCTGCCGGTAGGGCGACCGCCGCAGTCGTTCGAGCGCCGACCCGGTCGATGCGGGTGGCACCGTGACGACGCCATCGGTGGCATCGCGGTCGGCCGGGTGTTCGGGAGCCGGATCGGCCCCGGCTGCGAACGCCCGCAGCGCGGCCTGTGCTTCATCCATGCGACCCACACCGGCCAGCCATCTCGGTGACTCCGGCAGGCTGCGGCGCAGCACGATGATGAACGCCGCGCCGATCGCGCCGATCACCAACAGGACTCGCCAACCGTCGACGCCGAACAGGCTGCGGCCCGCGAGCCACAGGGACAGGAAGCCCAGCGCCGGTACCGCGAGGAAGGAGCAGGTGTATGCCCACGCGGCCAGCCGCCCCCGGTGAGCTTTGGGTAGTACGTCGGCGAGATACGAGTCGGCGATGGGATATTCGGCTCCCACGCCGATGCCGGCCATGAAACGTGCCGCCACGAGCAGCCAGGCGTTCGGCGCGAACGCGGCGATGACGCTCCACAGCGAGAACCACACCAGGGTGATCAGGAAGGCTCGCCGGCGCCCGATGCGATCAGCGATCCGGCCGAAGGCGCTTGCCCCGACGAACATTCCGAGGAACGACGACGCGAGTAGCAATTGCAGCGCGGTGCCGCCGAGTCCGTAGTGCGTCTTCAACGTCGCGGCGATCGTGCTGGACAGGAAGATCTCGTACACCTCGAAGAAGAGGCCGAGCCCGATGGCGATGACCGCTCTGCGGTGGACGGGGCCGACGGGAAGGTTGTCGAGGAGACGCCCGATCTGCCGCTGTTGGCTGTCCCGGTCGGGGTGTGCTGTAGGTGTCATCGTGGTCATTTCGTGGGTCCGAATTCGTGCATCCAGCGGCCGTCATGGCCGTGACGATGAGTGAACCAGTAGCCGGCCGACCACGGGGTGTGGTTCGGAGGGTGCGTCGTCATCTGTCGCTCCTTGCGGTCAGGGCCTTGGTCGGCTGTGCTCACGACGCTAGGGAGCTGCCCGCGCGATGGCCCGCTTGTGCGCACAAGCCGCACAAGTACTCGTTTTGTCACTTTTGCGCATTGTGCTCACGTATCCGCAGTCTGCTCGAATTGCCGATGGCACAGCGATATTCGTGAGACCGCGCACTGCCAGCAATGCGCAAAAGGTCGAAATCGGCCAGTTGCGCGAGTTGCGCGCACAAGCGAGCCGCCAGGCGCAGCGCCGCCGTAGGTTCTGGCGCAGCGGAATGCCGGGATCTTACCGGCGTCGACACGTACCGAGGAGTCCATCATGTCGGTTGCACCCGAGCCACTGGTGCCCAACGTGTTCCGGCATGCGGCAGCACACGATGACGGCCGCGTCGAGCGGGCGATGACGACGCAGGACGGCGTGCGACTTGCAATATCGGATTACCCGTCAGACCGCGCCGACGCGCCGACAATCGTCCTGCTGCATGGTCTCCTGCTCTCGCAAGAGAGCTGGGCACTGCAGGTGGGTGAACTGCGACGCCGTTACGGTGGCAGGATCCGCGTCATCACCTACGACCACCGTGGTCACGGTAGGTCAGGCGGTGCCCCGATGCCCACCTACGAAATCTCCCAGCTCGCCGCCGATCTCGCACAGGTCCTGGCCGCGTTGCACATCACCGGTCCGCTCACGCTGGCGGGCCACTCCATGGGTGGCATGACGGCGCTCGCATACCTCGGTCGCGTGGCGTCGAAACGTCCCGTCGAGCCTGCAGGCCTGGTCCTGGTGGGCACCGCGGCAGGCCGCATCGCCGAGCGGGGGATCGGTCGGCTGCTGGCAACGCCTGCTACCGGCGCGCTGTTCGGGCTGGTTCACCGCATGCCGCAAAAGGCAACAGACAGAGCCGTCCAGGCGCTCATTCGCCCGCTGGGTGACGCGTTGAGCAGATTCTCAGGTGACGGCACCGCGGCCGCGGCGGTCGCGGCCGCCGTGACGGCTGCAGCTGTGCGGGCAGCCTCGCTGACGACAGCCGCCGGTTTTCTGCCGAGCCTCAAGCGCTACGACGTGTATCACGCTCTGGCGTCCATCGCTGCCAAGACGTTCGTCGTCAGCGGCGGCGCCGACGTCCTAACGCCACCTTCGCATTCGCGCGAGATTGCCGCGGCCATTCCCGGAGCGGTTCATCTGCACCATCCGAATGCCGGGCACATGCTGCTGCAGGATGCCGCCGAATGTGTCACCGATGCGATCGGGCGTGCCATGGGAATGCGTCGGGGTTCCCGTCGTCGCGCGCGTGCGCACACGTCCGGAAACCGCTCATCTGCAGCACAACTCGCCGTCGTGGTGTCGTGAGCGATGCGCTGAACGACAGCGCGCCCGCTACGCCCGTTGCTGCGCCAACCCGGCGAGATGCTTGAGCGAGTTGTCCAGGTGCTGCCGGTCGAACGGCGGGAACCCGATGTGTTCACGGATGGCCGGTGGCACCGCCGACCAGTCATAGGTCAGAGTGACCTCTGTCTGGCCATCGCCGATCTGCTCCAGGTCGTACCGCCAGATCCAGCCACCGAAGTCGAGGTGGTCGTCGTCGGCGCCTTGGCCCGGCAGCCACGCAATCGCATGGGGCGGGTCGAACACCTCGACGCGGTTGGCCATCTCGTAATGCATACCTCCGTAATTGGAGTGGTACATCGCCATTCGGAAGACCTGACCCACTGCGGTCAGTTGTTTTCCGTCCAGCGACTCCCGCACCCAACCGGTGCCGTCGATCGCCTGATGGGTGGTCGGGTCCGCCAGCACGCCGAACACGGTCTCGGCCGGCGCGTCGATGGTGCAGACGGCGCTCAAGGTTTCGTCAGTCATGCCCGTACAGACCGGCGGCGGCACAGAAACTCATCGAGCCTTCGCCCGCCCCAAGATGTCGAAGAAGATCAGTCCGGTGGAGATGCCGTGACGTGCAGGTGGTCGATGCTGGCGTAGCACGTGAAGTAGTCCGCGTGCTCCACGATGCCGAATGTGAAGCAGTCCCATTGCAGCGTCCCGGGCGTCGCCGACAACGCATGGTTGCGAACGTCCTCGGCGGTCATGTAGCCGAACTCGGCTGGGGCAAAAGCGATTACCGTGGGGTCGTCGATTGTCCTACGCACGAAGACGCCGTCGTCGCCGCCATGTCGCACACTCCGGGAATGTCCCAGGCCCCCAGTGCGACCATGTCTGCGCTCCTTGTGGTTTCGGTGTTGCCGTTGCGATACGACCGAAATTAGAGCCGTGGTGAGAGGTGTCGCACGCTTGTGTGCACTGGTCGACGAAGTAGGTGATTGACCCGTTTCTGCGCATTGTGCTCACCGCCGCCGGCGCAGCTGGAGCAGAGAGCAGAATGCGGAAAAGCGCCCTGATTGCGTGTTTGTGCCGGTTGTGCACACAACGGCGCGCGGGTCATGGCCGGCTTCGTAATGTCCGGCCACAACGCTCACTCACACAGGAGGATGGACATGAACTTCGTCAAGAGCCTGGGCCGCCACGCGGTTGTCCCCGCCGCCGTCGCTGTCGTCATCGGCGGTGCGATGGGCTTGTCGGCAGCAGCTCATGCCGGTGGTGCCCCGATGAACCCACCGGTGCCAACGTGCGCGGTGTCCGCTCAGTGACCGCGAGAGGGTTTTGGCCTGCGCCGCCACTGGGTATGCACTCAGGTGCCTAAGGCGCAGGGTCCGCTGTTCGAGCAGCGAGGCAGTCGCCAGGTGGGGTCGTGACCATTGCCTTTCATGTCGCGGACCTTGACGCGTCAGGTGGGAATGCAGTCAAGGAAAGGGACAGAACAGTGACCATCAAGCGAATAGCCGCCGCTGTTGCCGTCGCAGGCAGCATGGGCGCAGGCATTCTCGGGGTGGGCGGTGTTGCGAGCGTGCCGCCGACCCTCATGGGCAGTGGGGTCGCGAACGCGGAGCCTAACGTACCTCCGGCCATCCCGCCGCCATGGGCTCCGGTACAGCCCAATCCTCCGTGGTGGGCACCAGGTGCATCTGTGGTGTGGAGCCCGGCGATAGATCGTTGGGGCTTCTGGTGGTTCGGTAACTTCATGCCGATGTAGCCGGCGTTGACGAGACGGTCGTCCCAGCGTTGAACGTTGGGGCGCCCGGCTCGCCCCTGCGCGAGAGAAGTCGGAGTGCATCGCGGGTCAAAAAGCGTTGCAGGGCAACCATATCGCCATCAACTTGGGCCCGGTCGGTCGGCCGGGCGGCGCCGCCACAGTAGTAGCAGCATCCGACGGCCACTTGCCGCCAGAACATCTGAACGATGCCAACGTGCCACACGAGATCGGCGACCTGTCATACCGCGGTCATGGTATCGCCGGTCAGGCCTTATCTTGGCTGCATGCCAGCCATGACCAGCTTCATCGCCGACAGGGCCGTAGCCCGATCCGAGGTCCAGCGATGGGAAGCCGGCCGCGCCAAAGTGGTCCTCAAGAAGTTCGTCTCCCGGCTGGGGACGCGAGCGATCGCTGAAATCGCGCCTGACCTCGACATCGATACCGTGCTCAGCGCCGACCTCGACACGCAGCGGGCAGCGTTGGTCACCCTCAAGACCGGACTCGGGCACGCCGGCATGTATGCCATGTTGCGCCGGGACCTGGCCACCTCAGAACGGATCTCCCGGGTCGCCGTCGCCGCCAGCCGAGGACGTGTTGCCCGCAGTGTGATCCGAGTGGTGGCTCCGGGATGCTCGGCCACCGCGTTCGCCGACTGGTTCAACAACCTCGTCGTCGTCAACGACGAGGTGAACATGATCGCCGCGATGCCAGATCACTATCTGCTGCGCGGACTGCCCGACGGACGCCAGGAGGTCGTCGAAACCACCGGCGGCTCACCGACTCCGACGCGATTCGTGGTGGACTACACCAAGACCGACACGCTCGCGACGCCCGCTGATCCGGAATACCCCATCCAGATCGCGGGCCAGGCGCTCCTCGACGACGGTGTCGTCATCGGCGGTGTCCGCCACCAGCTGCGTGACCGCGACGGCGCGCTGGAAGCCCTTCTCACCGTGGAGTTTCCGGGTCTCACCCCAGCGCCGTTGGTCGCCGCCCACCGCTGGCACCTCGCGGTCGAATTCGGGAACTGGATCGTCGCCGCGCAATCCCACACGGACCACTGACACCCCGTGCCGGGCCGGCTTCACCGCCTTGGACCGGCCAAGGCGGTGAAGGTCGCACGGCTGTCAGTAATCCCAGACGGCTGGTACGCACCGGAAGACGTCGCCGGCCGCGGCGACCCGGCAGACGGAGGGGAACGGTAGGTGAGTGGCCACCAGCGATTCGCCGGTTGCCGCCAGCTCACTGAGCAGGCGGACTCGGACCCGGGCCGCTTCATCGGGGTCATGTTCGAATCCGTTGTGCCACTCGGGATTGTCGAATCCAGGCGCAAACACGGCGTCGCCGGCGAATGTGAGCTTGTCACTGCCGGAGGCCAGTCGGACCACGCTGTGTCCGGGGGTGTGACCACCGGTGCGGGTCACCAGCACGCCCGGCGCCACCTCGTATTCCGTCTCGAATGTCCACAACTGGCTGCGGTACTCGTCCAGGAACTGCGAAGCGACCCTGCGCAGCACGTCCGGTATCGGCTGCGGCATGGTGGTGCGCGAGAAGTCCGGCGCGTCCCAGAACTCGGCCTCCGCCGTCGAGGCATGGACCCGCAGGTCGGGCCGCAGCCGCTCCTTCAACCCCTGGGTGAGCAATCCGCCGACGTGGTCCATGTGCATATGGGTGAGTACCACGTCGGTCACCGATGCGAGATCGACCCCGGCCGCCTCCAGTCGCTGGACCGTCTGCCCGGCCCGCGGGAAGTCCGGGAACTCCAGCCCCAGCCCCGCGTCGACGAGGATGGTCCGGTCGCCGCTGCGCACCACCACCACGTTGAGCGGCCAGTCGACCACCTCCGGTGGCAGGAAATTGTCGTCCAGCCAGTGCGCCAGCTCGGTCGCCTCGACATTGGTGGCCAACGTCGAGGCGGTTATCGGCAGCACTCCGTCGCTGATCACCAGCACCTCGATGGCACCCACCTGCACCGCGTAGCGAGAGGGGACGAGCTCGTCGGGTCCCTGCGCGCCCAGGTGCGAAATGTTGTCCAAACTCATGCGATTCTCCTTCTGACGCTCTACCGAGAACTGGAATTGACCTGTCGTCGCGTAGAACGCCCTCCGGCGCTATGAGTTATCCATGGCGTGTCTTGCGGTTAGACATCCCCCGGCATGCCGGGGGGACTGAGCGAGCCGTCGACATTGGGCACGCTCGCCGGCGCCGGTATTCCGCCGAATGCGGCATTGTCGCCCGGGATTCCGTCGTCTGCGGGTGTCTCGAAGGCTCCTCCGGCGCACATCGGATGCTGCCATCCGAAGACGTCGCACCCGGGATCGTTCTTGACGGAGAACGGACCGTGGGGCACTGCTCCGCCGGACAGGCTTGATGCGGTGGGCGACGCGTTCGCGGGAGCGATCGCCGCGATGACGGCCGCTGCGGCGATGCCTGTCGCAAAGACCATTCTGCGCGCGCCAGACGGCGTCAACCATCTCATCTGCTGCTCCTCGGGTCCAGAAAGTCCCTGTGGTGTTTGCGGTTGGAGGATGTGTCCACCGCCATGCTCGCACCTCGGCGCGGGAAACGTGTCGAAACGACGGTCTTTGTCGGCGACAAACCTACTCCCATTTAGTTTTTGACGCAGGGGTCAAAGGCGTTCCGTCGTGTGGGCCCAACCCGCGTTCGGAATCGAACTGCGGCATACTGATTGAGACGGCGGACCGCGCAACGGTTTGGTCTGCATTGTCGCGGCGGGTGCGGCGCACATCCGCGCAGCGCGAACGCCCCCTGACTCGCGGTCGCCGGACCGTTGTCTTCCCAGAGAGCTCTCGGGACCGCCGCCCACCATTCGGCTCGGCCGACCCCAGCCTTATAGAAGGAGTGAAAGATTATGATTGCCAACCGAATTACCGTCGGTGATGAGCGAACGATCATCGAGAACATGCTCGACCGTAACCGCGAAGCGCTCATCGAGACCGTACGCGGCCTGTCCGACGTGGATGCCCGCAGACGGCTCGTCACATCGCTGACCACACCGATATCGTTGATCAAGCATGCCGCTGCCGCGGAAAGGATTTGGTTCCAACGGTTCTGGGCAGGACTCGACGAATCCGAGTGCGAGGGATACTCACGCCGTGATGAAGGCACGTTCGTTGTCGCCGACGGCGAGTCGCTGAGCGACGTCATCGCGGAATTCGAGAGCGCGAGCCGGCGTTCGCGCGAGATCGCGTCGCGCTTCGACCTCGACGATGTCAAGCACAATCCCCGTGAGGGTACGGTCAGCATGCGATGGACACTGCTCGCCATGATCGAAGAATTCGCCAGGCACGCAGGTCATGGCGACATCCTGCGCGAACAGATCGTGTCAGTCCGCTAGTTCGCGCTGCACGTCGGCTGTCGTCGTAATTTCGATGAGCGGGCTGAACAGCGCCATGGCGTCCAGCGCTCGCTGGTGATCGGTATCGGTGACGCCGGCGCACGCGTCGGCGACGACCTTGACCTGCATGCCGGCATCGGCTGCGGCCAGAGCAGTAGCCAGCACGCAGCAGTCAGTGGACACTCCGGTCAACACCACGCCGTGGCCGTCTGGAATGGCCGCTGCCAAATCCGGACCCCACTTGCCGAAGGTCGTCATGGTGACGACCGGGCAGGACGAGGTGGCGAAGTCACCGGAGAGGCGATACAGCGGGTCGTGCTCGGGCAGCACGGCGAAGGGAAAACGCCGGTAGTAGCCGGCCCACGCGCCGACAGGTTCGTCTGGTGAAACGAAGCGGGTGAGTACCACCCGGTCTCCGAAGAGGGGTATCAGCTGGCCGATTCGGCGCGCTGCCTCGTCGTAGCGGGGAACGAACCATCCGCTGTCCGGCCGTCGAAAGACTTCCTGCATATCGATGGCAACCAACGCGTACCCGTCAACCATGTTGTTTGCTCACTTACGTTGCGTTGTTCCCGCACAGCCGGAACGGCGATCGGAATCAGCGGAACGCTACCATGCTAGGAATGTCCGTCGGGTGAGAATTTGCGTATCGAGCGGATGATGCGAGGGTGCCCCGCGTCGCCGCGTGCACAGCCGCAGGATATGCACGGTGTTCGCAATAGCTGGTGTGCCGCCGGACTTCTGATGGACCGTCGCGGGTTTAGATGACGCATTCTCGCGACGGTCGACACCGGCACGCCGTCCGGTTCCGGGGTCATCCTGCTTGTCTACCCGAGCTTTCTGGTATGCAAGAAGCGCTGCGGCCGTCAGCTGGCGGTGGACAAACCTCGTCGAGGTGGCGAGGGCAGGTCGGAGATATGAGTAGCGCTCTACGCTAGTCGCCGGCGCCCGGCAGGCCTGATCCTAGGTGGTGCGCAGGCGGTGATGGTCCGCCGGCGAAGACCCGAGATGACCAGCCAGAGAGGGTGATTGGCATGACCGTGACAAGAATCGATTGGCATTGGATGGATGGGTGGCCACCGGGTTACAACACCGTCCAGGTGAACTTGCCGCCGGCGACGTTAGGGGCGCAAACGGCCCTGCAAGGCCAAGTAGGTGGGGGAGCCAACTACACCGGCATCATGCACTACCGGCGACGGCTCAAGGATGGATCCGACAAGGACATCGACTTCGGCGCCTGGCCGAATTGGCCTCCGGTCATCTTCGACCACGTCAGTTCCATCACCTTCGCCACGGCAACCGGCGAAGATCAAGAGGCCTACCTTGTCGCACGCATGGATTACTGGGGATAGGTGTGCCATGACATTCTCGTCCACCGGTTCGCAGAACGTGAAATCGGTCAGTTGCTGCCTGCTGTTCGATCCGCGGGGCGGCGAAATACATCACGTCCATCGCGTTGTGACGATGGAAGGAGCACCCGACACCTCGCAGGCCGAACTCGAAGCCGAGACGCTCAGGGTTGCAAAGAACTTGGGGCTCGACACCAAGAGACTGCAGGTTCTGCACGTAGAGGCGAACGAATTCGCCGAGCGTGCGCGCTATTCAGTTGACCCTGTGAAGCGGACGCTGAAAAGAGAGGCGCTGCCATCGAGGACGGGCGTGCGGGGCGCGACGAGTTAGTACACGCCGCGAATGCCAGTTCGTCGCTAGAGCCGGCCGGCGGCGAACTGGGCGGCCTGGTCGACCATGCCGTTGGCGATGTAGGAGTTGTGCGCGCCGGTAGGCGGCCCGGGTGGCGCCCCATCGCAGACACTGTCACCGCTGGCGCACAGATCGATGGTCTTGGGCACGTACAGCGGACCAATCGTGATCAGCGGTGCGCCGGCGTCGCTGAGGAACTGGTTCGAGGGTTTACCGAACAACGTCACGGCAGCGACGTGATCGGCGATCTCGGGCGGCATCGGCGGCGGTACGAAAGCTGCGGGGACGCCTGCCGGGATATCGGCCGACGTGGTGAATGCCGCCACGGCAGCCCCCTGGGAAAATCCGCCGAGCACCATCTTGGTCGCGGGGCAGGTCGCAGCGACGGTCTGAATGTGGTTGGTAGCGTCCCGGATCCCGTCGATGACGGTGAGCGCGAACTGGAAGCCGTCGTTGAAATCGGCACTGGCCTGATAGTTGATCGGGTAGACATTGACCGATTTGGCCCCGGTCTTGGCGCGAAGAGCATCGACGAATGCCTGTCCGATACCGCCGACGCCCGCAGGCTCACCTGTGCCACGGGCAAACACCACTTCCGCGTCCGGACACGGATCGGCGCTGGCAACGGGTACCGGAGCACTTGCCAGTGCCAGCACCGCGAAGGCGATCGTGAGGATGCCCGCGAACCTGCGCGGCCCCTTTCGAGGTGGCGCCACGGGGGCTTCAGTGCAATCGATGGTGTACATGGAGAACCTTTGCGTCGCGTAGGAATGCCGATTGCCTGAATCGATGTTACGTAACGGCGTCGCCGACGCACAGCGCATATCCGGGGCTGAACGCCACGACGACTGGATCTGCCGCAGGCTCCGACGCGGTGGCGTGCGCCCACGACCGAGCTGCGCTATTGGCGTCGATACAGGCGCCCGTGGCTGCGGAACCAGGCGATGGTCCCGTCGGCGCCTCGTACAAAGTCGGATCGGGTGCCGGTGGGTTTGTTGTCGGCTCCCAAGTCGAGTCCGTGGTCGGGTCGATAGAAGGCAATACCCAGGCGGTGGCTGGCCTGCGAATTCGGATTGCTTCCGGTGATGTCATCGGCGGTCATCGTGCCGTCGAGTTGACCGCTTCCTACCTCGAACTCGATCACTGTCTGCCCTGGATCGCCGGATTCGGCGACGTGCTGAGCGATGTAGCGCCCTCGGAAGGGTTCCAGGTCGGTGGCGCTGAGTTCCTGGGCCGTGGCAGGCAGGTTGCTGATCCCCGCAAACCGGCGCAGCGCCCAGTCGTCGCCGAAAAGATCGTTGATCAGCTGCGCTCCGCCCTCGGAGTTGGTCAGCACGGTCATGGCGAAGTCGCGCTCGGGCACCATGAAGAAACCCGAATGCTGGCCGTTCCAGGTGCCGCCGTGCTGAACGATCGTCACATTTTCCGCTGACGGCCGCAGCATCCAGGTGATGCCCATGCCCGTGAGATCGACCTGTAGCGTGCCGCCGGCACCCGCGCTGGACCGCATTGCCGCAAGTGCTCGCGGACTCAGCAGCTGGGTGCCGTTGGGTGCCGTCCCGTCGCCGAGATGAAACTTCGCGTACCGCAACTGGTCTCGTGCGCTGGACATCAGGCCGCCGGTTGGGTGGCAGCTGCGTGGGAACGTCCAAAAGCTGGTGTCGACAACCGGTTTGCCGTCGACAACGTTGTGCGACGCGGCCACGTTCAAGCCGATGATCTCGTCGGAGAAGTAGTGAGAGTGACCCATCTGCAGCGGCTCGAGCAGCAGTTTCTGCACCACCGACTCGTAACTTGAGTCTGTGACCACCTCGATGATCCGGCCGGCCGTCACCAAACCTGCGTTGTTGTAGGCGAACACGGTTCCCGGCGGGGTCAGCTGCGGTAGGCGTGTCATCGCGGCGACGTAGCGGGCCACCGCGTCGTCGCCGCGCCCGAACCCCTCGATGTCGTCACCCAGAAAGCCCGACGTGTGGTTGAGCAGTTGGCGCACGGTCACCGCGGCGCTGGCAGCCGGATCGGCCACGGCGAAGTCGGGGAGGTAACGGCGCACGGGCGCATCCAGATCCACGTAGCCCTGCTCGACCAACCGCATCACCGTGGTGCCCGTGAACGTCTTTGTGGTCGAGCCGATCCGGAAGACGGTGTCACCGTCGACGGGCAGCGGATGGTCGACGTTGGTGACACCGAAGCCTTTGACATGTTCTTGACCGCCGGCCCACACGGCAACTGCGACACCCGGTATCGCGTAGGCCGTCATGCCCGTGCTGATTTTGGTGTCGAGCTCGTCGAACGCCGCAGGCAGAGCCGTCTCGGTACATACGCTCATCATGTTGCCCAACGCTTCTCGTGCGCTGCTCCAAGTCGGTGCCGCCGTCTTGAGGGTACCTATTCGCTCGGCCGATACGCAGGGCGTTACGCATATCGGTCAGGGGGTCGGCGATCGGTGCCACCCGGTCGCCGACCCCCCCTTTTCACGTCATGCCGCAGGCCGGCCGACGGGCGGTCCGAGATGCCGGGCGAAGAACCGAGTGTCGATCCGGCCATCTGTCGGTACCTGGCCGTGCCCGCCCGGGAAAGCGTGCAGCACCTTGTCGGTCGAGGCGAAGGCCTCGAACAACTCGAGACCGAACGCGCGTGGAATTTCCTTGTCGTCCAAGGGAAGCAGATACTCGATCGGGATGGTTATCTGTTTCGCCGCCGCTAGCAGGGCGTCATGCGCGGACAGCCAGCCGAAGCACGCAGCGGTGATCCGAGGCTCGACCGCCGCGAGTGGTATCCCGATCGCGCCGGCCAGAGACATGCCCGAGTAGCCGACCGGAACATGTGCGCCGATCTCGGGCAGGGCCATCACGGCGTCGATGGTTGCCTGCCATTCTGGGACGGCACGCTCGGCCACCGAGGCGCTGTAGGCGGCAAGGATACGGCCGAACGAGGGACTGCCTTCGGCCCGCGCCCGGCGGAACTCGGCGATCCAGCGTTCATCCTGTGCGTTTCGCGGCCGGTCACCATGGCCGGGCGCGTCGATGGATACGACATGAAAGCCGTCAATGGTCACCGAGGAATGGGCCCGGGCCACGTGTCCCGGCGCCTTCTTGTCCAGTCCGCCCGGGTGAGCGGCCAAGATCAGCGGAGCGCCGGTGGGGCCGGATTCTGGTGACCAGAGGACGCCGGTGATGTCGTCCAGCGTGAAGGTGCGTTCGATGACACCGTTGGACGATGTCTGAGAAGTGAAGTGCATAGCGGTTGCCTTTCGGGATTGCCGTTCGGGCGCTCCCGGCGACACCTACCTCAATCGCCCAACCGTGAACACGAGTGGGAGCACCCACAGGGTTACTGCGTTCATGGGTCTCACCTCCTCGCGTACTGCCACGGTCTTCGGCACGCTATCAACGCGCACGCGGCACGTCCAATCATTTTCCGTCGACCTGGCAGCCCAAAAACGGCGGCTACGAGCTTGTTTGAGTCTCGCGAGGTTTCGGTCGGCTATCGGTGGGCAGCCGGGTGTGGCCCGGCATTGGCGATCATTTCGGCCGTGCCGAACCGGTCGAGCGCCTTCGCCGGCGATTCGTTCAGATCCGTCATATGTGCTCCTTGTGATGTTCAGTGGTGTGGGGTAGCGACAACGTCAGGATGGCGGTCAGGGCGGTGACGCCGGCGGCGATCAGCAGGCTCATGTGGACGCCGCGGACGAAAGTTTCCGCATTGGTGAGCAGACCGCCGAACACCGCCACCCCAAGTGCTCCGCCGACCTGCCTGCTGGTGTTGAACACCCCGGATGCGACACCGGCCTGATCGTGCGGGACAGTGTCGAGCAGCACCGCGGTAGCGGGCGGGGAGACGGTCGGCCCGCCGAGCCCGACCAGCACCATCAGTGCCGACAGCAGCCACAGAGGGGCGGTCGCGGGTAACAGGCCCACCGCGGCGAGGCCGGCTGTCATCAGGCCCAAGCCGGTCGCGATCACCGTGCGGCGGCCGAAGCGCTCCGAGATGCGGGCGGAGAACGGTGTGAGCACGAGACCGACGAGCATCATCGGCAGGAAGACGACGCCGGTGTGGACGGCATCCAGGCCCCGGTGCTGCTGCAGGAACAGACTGACCACGAACGGCAAGCCGAAGTAACCCACCATGAACGCGAAACCTGTTGCGGTGACCACGGTGACAGTGCGGGAGCGGAACAGGTCCAACGGCAGCATCGGATGGGCCACCACGTGTTGAGAACGGATGAAAGCGATCAGCGACACGGCCGCGACGACGAACGCGACGACCACCGCCGGGTCGGTGAACCCGCGGGAGCCGGCTTCGATGGCGCCGTAGGTCAACCCGCCCATGGCCAACACGCCGGTGAGCTGCCCGACCGGATCGAACGGGGCACGCAGGGTCGCGGAGTCCTCTGAGCGGGCCAGCAGCAGTAGGGCGATCACACCGACCGGGACGTTGATGAAGAAGATCAGTCGCCAGTCGATCACGCTGAGCACCCCGCCCAGGACCGGACCGGAGGACGACGCGACGGCACCGCCCATCGCCCAGATGCCTACGGCACGCGCCCGCTCCGGCGGCTCGTGGTAGGTCTGCCGGATCAGCGCCATGGACGCCGGCATCATCGCTGCCGCTGCCGCTCCCTGCAGGAACCGCGCCCCGACCAGCAGGCCGAGTGCCGGCGCAACGCCGCACGCCACCGAAGCAAGCACGAACAGCACCATGCCGCCGGCGAAAGCGCGCTTGGCGCCGAGCCGGTCCGACAGCGAACCGGCCGTCAGCAGCAGGGCCGCGAACATCAGCGTGTAGCCGTCGACCACCCACTGCAGTCCCGCCACACCGCCGCCGAGATCGTCGCGGATGGTCGGCAAGGCCACGTTCACCACCACCGCGTCTTGGGTGATGGTGAAGAAGCCCAGCAGCGCCGCGGTCAATGTGCAGGTCGCATGCCGAGGTCGGTCGACGGCGTCGACACCGTCAGTGGATACCTGGGTCATCACCTGAACCAGGGAACTCCGGCTCAGCGGTGAGCGGCAGGTCGAGTCAGAGGGGGTACAGGCGCAACCCCCCACGGCCCGGGCTGCTGGTCGTACCGTCGGATGTGTGAACACCAGCGGCACCCCGCAGCGCGCCGACATCCGTGACTTCCTGGCCACCCGCCGTGCCCGGATCACCCCGGAACAAGTCGGGCTCCCGGTCGGCGGGACCCAGCGCCGCGTTCCCGGCCTACGCCGCGAGGAAGTCGCCGTGCTCGCCGGGGTGAGCACCGATTGGTACACCCGCCTGGAAAAGGGCCACATCCGTGGCGTATCCGACGACGTGCTCGCCGCCGTCGCCCGCGCGCTGCTGCTCGACGACGCCGAGACAGCCCACCTGTTCCATCTCGCGCGCGCCGCCAAACCCACGCGCACCCCGCGCCGTCGCACGCCCGCCAAGCTTCCCGAGAGCCTGCAACAGCTCCTCGAGGCGATGACCGGGGCAGCGGCGTTCATCCGCAACGGCCGCCTCGACATCATCGCCAGCAACGCGCTGGGGCGGGCGCTGTACGCACCGGTGCTCGACCAACCCGCATGGAAAGCCAACATCGCCCGGTTCAACTTCCTCGACGAGCGGGCCGCCGACTTCTTCCCGGACTACCCGGGTTCGATGGACACCACTGTCGCGCTGTTACGCACCGAGGCGGGCCGCGACCCGTACAACAAGGACCTCACCGACCTCGTCGGCGAACTCGCTACCCGCAGCGAGGGTTTCCGCAGCCGCTGGGGTGCCCACGACGTGCGCAACCACACCACGGGGCTCAAACACTTCAACCACCCCGTCGTCGGCCCGATCGACCTCGCCTACGACTCGCTCGACGTCCGCTCCACCGGGGACGAGCCACTGGTCCTCACCGCGTACACCGCTGCTACCGGCAGCGCGGCCGACGAGAAGCTGCGGATGCTCGCCAGCTGGGCGGCATCCGATGCACCGGATCGGTCCACTGCACGGACACCCGGCGCGAACCCCAGTGGTCCGATACCCGCGGGACCAGAACAGACCGACGAGCGGTTCGACGCCTGATTGCCTTGGGCTGCAGCGCTTCTCGTTAGCTCCCCGCCGAGTTGTCCCATGCGTTCCATGACTATGCCGAGATTCGCCATCTGAGGAGCGCTTGTCTGCGAACATGGCATAGGCGCAACGAAGGGCTGGGCACATGACAGGGACCGGGCACACAGCCGAACCGCACGAGCGGTCGGGCGCGGCGAGCCGCCGTGGCGTTCTCATCGGCGCCGGAGCGGTCGCCGCCGGGATGGTCGTCACCGCCTGCGGCGGTAAGGAATCCTCGCCGTCGGGCGGCCAGCCCGCGAGCAGTGAGCCGAGCCCGACGGCCGCCGCGGCACCCGTATCGGTGAAGGCGGCCGACGTGCCCGTGGGTGGGGGCGTCGTGCTCAAAGAGCCCAAGATCGTCGTCACCCAACCGCAGCCCGGCCAGTTCAAGGCCTTCACGGCGGTCTGCACACACAAGCAGTGCCTGGTGTCGAAAGTCGCCGATGGCACCATCGACTGCCCATGCCATGGCAGCCGATTCAGCGATATCGACGGCTCGGTCGTCAAGGGGCCGGCCGAGCAGCCGCTGGCACCGAAGACGGTCACCACGACCGGAGACACACTCACCATCAGCTGACCCGATCCGGGCCGAACGCGTTTGGTATGAGCGACCAGCTGGCCGGCATCCGCTGCCTGGCAATGGTCGCGCTGACCGCGGATGTTCCAGAACAGCTCAATTCTGGCAACGCCACGCTCGCCGAGCACGTCGTCCGCGGCCTGATCAGCTGGATGAACTGGCACAACGCGGCGTCGACATTTGGAACCGAAGACTTTGCAGGTGAAACGGTTCTGGAGAAAATGCCGGTGGCAACCCAACTTATTTGCTCTTTTCGCATTCTTGCGCAGCACCGTCCAAGCGGTGGGCAGTTATAGCCAACCGAGATAGGTGTAATGCCAACGGTTTTGGCGCAATACGGCGCGCAGCTTCTCGCGAATTAACGCGCGTAAAAGGGCAACGAGCCTTACCCTAGCTACCGTGACGAGAGCCGCGTACTCGCCGATTCCCACCACGGAACCACCCGATATCGCCGAAAGCGTCCCGCAGTGGACATCGCTTCAGAAACTGGGTTTCCGACTGCTTTTCACCGTTGGTGGCGGAATGCTCGCCGTCACCGGCGGTGTGGTTCTGCTCGTCACGGTGTTCGGCAGCGTCGTGGGCTTCGACGAGGGGCACTATCCATGCGAGCGACTGCTCTGGCTGCTCGCACAGATCGGCAGCTACGTGACTCGAGGTCGCAGCGTCGAGATCACCAGGTCTGCCGGTGGAGACATGTTGTGGATGTGGTGTTTCCAGCTCGGGTGGATTGTGGTGGCACTGCCGATCACCGCGTTGTGGACAGTCATGGATCGACGGCGTCCCAACTATCGGAGCCTGGCCGCCTCGCTGCTGGTGTTCGCGCGGTTCGGGCTGGCGCTGGTGATGATCTTCTACGGATGGGGCAAGGTGATTCCCGTCCAGATGGGGTACATGCCGCTGCCGGAGCATCAGCTGCAGCTGACGGGCGATACCAGCCTGTTCAACACCTTGTGGGGCTTCGTCGGGGCCTCCGAGGCGTACTCGGTCGCCATCGGGCTGATCGAACTGCTGTCGGGACTTCTGCTGCTGTGGAACCGTACGTGGGTGCTCGGAGCGGTCGGCGCGGTGATCTCCACAGCGCAGGTGTTCCTGCTGAACCTGACCTACGACGTCCCGGTCAAGCTGGTTGCGGCCCAACTGTTCTTGGTCGCCGTCGTCATCACGTGCCCGTATTGGCCGAACCTCGCGCGTGTGGTGTTCAATCGCGGTGGGACCCGGCCGGTCGAGCTCTGGTCGCCACTCTGGGCAGACAATCGTCGGCTGCGGCGCGCCGGCGTGGTCGCCAAATTCGGCATCGCCGCGCTGCTGCTGGTGATCACCGGAGTGGGGGGCGTCATGGCATACATCGGCTATCACACGCCCAGCTCAACTCTCGACGGCGTCTGGCGCGCAACGTCATTCACCATCGACGGGCGCGAAGCGACGTTGAACCAGGCGGATCCGCAGCCGTGGGTCAACGTGGCGATCACCGACCGCAACAAGGTGCCCCAACTCGGCGTGGTGAGGTTTGTCAGTCAGGTGCCCGCGGGGTACACGACCCGGTGGCTGCTCACCATCGACGGAGATCGCCTCGAGTTGCGGAAGCCGGACTCGGATGTCGCTGAGGTGGTGCTCCGCGCCAGACAACCGGACCAGGACCGGTTGGTGCTGACGGGCGAGTTGGACGGCAAGCAGATCAAGGGCACATACGAGCGGAGATTCATGGAGCGCAGCAATTCGCATTTCCGCCTCGTCAGCCCGCCGATCCCCATGGACTCGGTGCGGTAGTCCCGTCGCCAGGACAACGGATGCGCGATTGAAATCGCTTGACGCGCACCAGCGCGCATCCGTCAACAAGCCCGTCGCGCGCATATCCTGGTTTGCAGGACGACAAACCCGGCTGGCTGCCGTTATGGCACCCCGTAGCGACGGCCGGCCACGAGCGACGCCGCGCTATGCGACGCCCGGATCTCCGGGAGGCAGCAATGTTCGAGGAAGCTCAGCTGTACGCACCGGTGACGCGGTCGGGAGATGACGTCACCGTTCACCTGGCCGCCGACCACCCAGGTGCGGTCGACCCCGAATACCGAACCCGCCGCAACGAGATAGCCGCGCTCGCCATGGACTGGCGGCCGGGCACGCCACCACCGATCGCGACATACACCGACGCGGAGCAGGAGGTCTGGCGCATCGCCTGCGCTGAACTGCACAAGCTGCACCGGCGGCTGGCCTGCGCGGCGTACCTGGAGGGCCGTGAGCGGCTCCAACTACCCGAAGACCACATTCCGCAACTCATCGACGTCAACACGATGCTCAGACCGCTCACCGGCTTTCAGTACGTGCCGGCAGCCGGCCTGGTGCCGCTGCGCGAGTTCTACGGATTCCTGGCCGATGGGATTTTCCACTCCACCCAGTACCTACGGCACCACTCCGTGCCGCTGTACACACCAGAGCCTGACCTGATCCACGAGGTGGTCGGGCACGGCAACTGTCTGGCTCACGATCGTTTCGCGGCCCTCTACCGGCTGGCCGGACAGGCGGCGCGGCGCGTGGAAACGGCTGAGGCGCTCGAGTTCATCTCGAAGGTCTTCTGGTTCTCCCTGGAATTCGGTGTGGTGCGCGAGCACGGGGAAGTGCGCACCTACGGCGCCGGGCTGCTTTCCTCATACGGCGAGATCCAGCAGATCGAGCATGCCGAACTCCGCGCGCTCGACGTCGGCCGAATGGGTGTTCAGACCTACGACATCACGCACTACCAGCCGGTGCTCTTCTGCGCCGAAGGATTCGATGAGATCGAAGACGTGGTCGGCGCGTTCTTCACCGATGTCGATGACGCTATGGTCGACCACCTGCTACATGACGCTTCTGCGCCGACCTGAGCAGCGATGGGCTCAGACGATCAGCCCTTCCAGACGACCTTGTCGGTGCCGCCGGCGTCGCGATAAACAACGCTGTCGGGTGCTGTACCGCCACGCACGTCGAAGTAGATCCGGCCTGATGTTTGGCTGCCCGGCGCGATCGGTTGGTTGGGTAGACCGTCCGTCTCGTTACCCTTCATGTCCGCATAGGTCGAGCTGTTGACTGCCCGCGCGTTGAAATCGGAAATGTTGGGGGTGGGAAAGCCGTTCACAGCCTGGGCCGTGACATCCGAGTACCAGATACCGTCATTGTGACCACTGGGCTGCAAGTTGCTCACGGTGTACTCGATGGCGCCACCGGGGCTGGGTATCTCTGCCGATTGGCCGAACTGCAGCGCTTCGGGGTCGGCCAGCGCCGGTGCCGCTGCCAACACTGCTGCTGTCACGATCCCGGTGGCAACTGCCGTCGTTTTCGATGCGATCTGTGAGAACGCCATGTCAAGCTCCCTTCGCCAAGTCCTGTTGTCCAGGCGTAAATGCCGTCTGTCCTTGGGTCGGGCTATCCAAACTGGCGGGTTTCAAACCTGCCCGGCATCGCCGAGCGCCCCGGGTGGCGACGTCCGCTGGGCTCATGCGCCCGAAAACCATTGAGGTGACGGACAATACGACGGTTGGACCACCACCTGGACGGCGTCGAAGTAGGGTCTGCGCATGGACCTCGAGCCGGCCGAGCAGCGGATCCTGGGCAGTCTTCTCGAGAAGCAGGTCACAGTTCCCGCGTCGTACCCTCTGACGCTCTCTGCCCTCCGCACCGCCTGCAACCAGACCAGCAGCCGCGAGCCGGTCATGGACCTTGACGAACGAACAGTGGAGCTCACGGCCAGGGCGCTCAAGGACCGCGGGTTGGTGCGCATCGTGTGGTCTGACACCGGACGGCGCACTCTGAAGTATCACCAGACCCTGTCGGAGATCCTCGGCCTGGGTGACGACGAGCGTGCGGTGCTCACCGTGCTGCTCCTGCGCGGACCGCAGGCGCCCGGGGAGTTGCGTACCCGGACCGAGCGGCTGTTCCCATTCTCGGACCGCGGCGCGGTCGAGGCGTGTCTGGAACGGATGGGCAAGCGGGACCAACCTCTGGTCCGGCGACTCGACCGGCGACCAGGTCAGCAGGATTACCGATGGGTGCACGAGCTGGGCCCGGTCGACACGGGGGAGACACCATCGCGGCCGGCGGTCGACCGCGAGGCTCCCATCGTGGACTCGCCGGACGCCCGGGACGATCGGGTGCGGGCGACCTATGGCGTCGTGGCCCCCGCCTACGCGCGTGAGCTGTCCGATGAGCTCGACGGGCTGCCGTTCGAACGCTGGCTCCTCGATCACGTGGCCGCGGCGGTCCGGGATCTGCCGATCATGGACGCCGGCTGTGGACCGGGCCACGTGACGGCATATCTGACCGCCGCCGGCGCCCATGCGCAGGGCCTCGACCTCAGCCCGGAGATGATCGCCGAGGCGCAGCAGCGGCATCCCGACGTCCGCTACGAGGTGGGGGATCTGCGACGGTTGATGCGGCCGGCGGCGGCTGCCGGGTGGGGTGCCGTCCTCGGGTGGTACTCCCTGATCCACCTCGCTGCGTCCGAACTGCCCGGTGCCGTCGCCGCCCTGGCCCGGCCACTCGCACCCGGCGGCCTGCTGGTGCTCGCCCTGCATGCGGGTGCCGACGTGCGCCGGGTGACCAGCTGGTTCGAGGCCGAGGTGCCGGCACTGGACGTCGTGCTGCACGACGTGCCCGACGTCGTCGCGGCAGTGCAGGCGGCGGGGCTCAACGATGTCGAGTGGTATCTGCGCGGACCGCATGAGTGGCGCGGTGAGACCACGCAGCGGCTGTACGTCATGGCCCGACGGGCATGATGCCCAGACGGTGCGATACTCGTTGTGGGACAAGGGATCAGCCGAACTGCGAACCGCCTTCTATGGCCGCAGGATGTGGTCGGGGGTGACAATGTCGACGAATGCCCGCGCCGCGTCCGCGAGTTGGCTGTCGGCGGTCGCCAGCGCGTCGGCCTGCAGCCGGGTCAGTGCGATGTACTCGGCGCGGTAGGTGTCCGGCCAGTTCAGCTGCGCGGCTATGCGCCAGGCGTGGTCTTGCAGTGATCGGTCGCCGAGGAGCCGGATCCGCAGTCCACGGATACCGTCGAGGATGCGTCGGCCGACCCGTTCGTCGATCTGGCCGCGGTGCACCGATTCGTACACGAGCGCTAGCGCCTGCGAGCGCAGCAACGTCGGAGCCGCGAGGCTGTGCTGCGGTGGGATGGTCGCTCCGTCGGTGGCGAGGTCGATGGCCACCTGGGCATCGATGACGAATGTTGTCATACCAGCACCATCGCATGCCTCACGGCGAATCAGCGTGTTGGCACCACTGGGGGCCGAGCCGATTGACTTCGCTGCGGGTTGGGAAGAACATCGCTCTACACCTATCGAAGGGGCGCGCCATGGCCGCTGGGACCGATGTGAAACAAACTCTCGGGGCGCAGGGGATCTTGGTTCGCGCGGTCGAACCCGCCGACGGCGACGAATGTGCCCGGATCGTCTATGAGGCGTTTGCTGGTGTGCACGACTATCACCGGTTCCCGCGCGACTTTCCGACGGTAGAAGCCGCTTCGCAGCTCACAGGCAGCTTGATCGCACACCCGCGGTTCTGGGGCGTCGTCGCGGAGGCCGATGGCCGGATCGTCGGCTCGAACTTTCTCGACGAGCGCGGTCCGGTCCTCGGCGTCGGACCCATCACGATCGATCCTGGTGTGCAGGGGTGTGGCGTTGGTCGGCGCCTGATGGAGGAAGTGATCGGGCGGGGTGCCGGAGCGCGTGGTATCCGGCTCTTTCAAGACTCCTTCAACATGCAGTCGATCGCGCTGTACGCCTCGCTGGGCTTCGAGGTCAGGGAACCAGCGGTCGTCATGACCGGCACTCCCGAGGGTGGCCCGCCGAGCGGCATCGAAGTGCGGTCACTTGAGGAGGGCGACGTCGCGGAGTGTGAGCGACTTTGCCTGCGCGTCCACGGCTTTGAGCGCACCGACGAGTTGCGCGATGCATTCCGGGCACCGATGCTCTCACCGGTTGTCGCGGTCCGGGACGGTCGAATCACGGCCTATGCCACGACGGTCACCTTCTTCCCCGCGGCTTACGGTGTGGCCGAGACCGAGGACGACATGTGCGCCTTGATCGCGGGGGCACTCGTGGGAGGCGAGGTGCCGGCGTCCTTCATCGTGCCGACGCGGCAGGGGGTGCTCTTTCGTTGGTGCCTGAGCCAGGGGCTGCGGCCGATCAAACCGCTCACGTATATGACGCTCGGCGAATACCGGAAACCACAGGGAGGCTGGATACCGTCGATCCTCTATTAGTCGGCCGGGGACACACCAGAGTCCCCGGATGGGTCGACAGACCGAGGCAAAAATCTCGTGACGGTTTCAGTTGAGCAAAGCTCCTGCAGCGTACCCGCGATACAACAGCCGATTCTCTTTCGACGGCCTTAGTGTTGCCTGTTGTGGTTGAACCGGGCAACTCTGTGAAGCGCTGGCGCACAGCGCTTCACCTCATCGCGTCGACAATGGTGGCTGCCGCCGTCGGACTTGCCATCCCGCCCGCCGCTCACGCGGCTGCGGCCGCGGCGACGCTGTCGGTGACATCGACATGGCAGACCGGTTTCATCGCCCGCTTCGTCATCACCAACGCGAGCACGGTGCCGCTCACCGATTGGAAGCTCGAATTCGACTTGCCGCCCGGAGAATCCATCTCGCACACGTGGAGCAGCACCTTCACGCAATACGGCACACACTATGTTGTCGGCCCGGCGAACTGGAACCGCAGCATCGCCCCCGGTGGTACCGCAACGGGTGGGATCAGGGGCGTGCTGAGCGGTTTCTACTCGCCACCGTCGAATTGTGTTCTCAACGGCCAATATCGCTGCAACTAGCGGGCAGGGCGCGCCAAAGCTCGGGCGCTTCGAGGGTGCGGCTCAGGTGGCGAACAGTCTCGCCGTACGTTCTTCGTGGCGCATACCGCTGATCTCTAAGGCGGGTGTTGTGCTGGACAGGTCGTGCAGCGGACGCTCGCATGCCTCCTTTGACAGCTGAACCGCCAGCTCGGCGGCGCGGAGCTGGATGCGCTGGCTCTGCAGCGGACCCAATCGGCCCAGTCGCACCGCGGCGCTGAGTAGTGACGCCATCATCGATTGCATCGAACCCAGCACGGCGACGTGCCGGGGGATGCCCAGCCGAGACTGGACCGCACCTTCGACGACGGCCGCATGCCCCGGAAAGGTTCCGTCGACCACCCCGGCGATGTACGGATCGTCGTCGACCATGCCGATATCGCTTGCGGTGGCTGCCAGTTGGCGGCCGATTGACGTCGACGCGGTCCTGGCGTTGCCGAAAAGCTTGTACGACGCCGTCAGCTCGTCGAGTTCGGTCAGCCGGTGTGGGTCTTCTGCCACCGTCCAGGCATGAGCCGTTATCGTGGCGTCCAGGGGGGCGTGGCCGTGGATGAGGTAGCCGAGCACGGTGGCCTCGATGTTGTCGGCGTCGGCCCCGGGGTGGCCGGCCAGCCATTCCTCCAGTCCGTGACTATGCACCAACCGTCCTGCGGGAAAGGCGCTGTCATGTAGTTGCATCCACAACGCCGCCCCGACCTCGGGGTCAGTGGTGATGGCCGGCATGGTTATCCGCCGAGGTTCGGGACCATCCCTTGCGGGCCATCACGACGTCGCCTACTTCTCCCACGAGGCCCAGGTCTGCGAGCAGTTGCTTCGCCGCCTCGGTACTGGTGAACAGTGGCGCGGTAAGCCCCTCCTCGTCCACGTCGACCGGAGCGTGCTGGTTACCGAGCAGGTGACCCAGTATGAGCAGAGCACGACCGCTGTTGTCGGCGAATCGGACCCGGATGGCTGGTTCGGCAGGACGCCGCACCGCAACGACGTTGGCGCCGTCGTCGCTGAGCACAGCGCCGTCGTACAGGAAGCTGCCGCGGGGCAACTGGATCAGCACCTCGGATCCCGCGTCGGTCGTGACACGTTGGCGGTGTTTACTGGCGTCTCCCCAGCCGATGTCGGCGTGATGCACCATGCGACCGGCGAACTGTGGGTCGGTCGCGGTGCCGAGAATGGTGTCGGCATTCATCATCATCGTGGGCACCTTTCAGTGCGGCAGGACTGCGTCGCGCACGGCGGCGTGGATGGTCTCTTGGGCATTTCGTAACGTCGGTGCACGGTCGGTGGTGATACGGGCAAAAGTCCCCGCACCACGGGGCAATTCGCCGACACCGCCCCGCACGTACGGCTGGCCGGCGAGGGCCTCACGGACCACGTTGGTCACAGCTGGTCGCCCCGGCGTGAGCACCATCATGGTCGCGACGTAGTCGCCGTCGAGATACGGCGCGACCGACGGGGTGAACCGTTGGCGGTCACGTGCTATCACCTGTCCCTCACTGCGCACCGTGACGGCGAAGTCGCTGGAGGCGTAGCGGAACCGCTCACCGTGGGCAATCCGGCCGGCGGCCACGGCTTCCCACCCGATGTACGTCCCGGTCGGCGCGATATCGATGTCGAGCGTCTGATCGAACACCGAATCGGACTGCGGTATCACCGTTTTGGGAAAGTACTCCAGGATGGCGTCGGCGGATACGGTGAACCGCAGCCGATGCTTGGCGCCTGGACCGGCTCCCGCGTACACCTGGGTGGCGGCCTGGGTGGTGAGCAGGAGATGTGATCCGGGCGGACACACCGCGGTGGTGCACAGGTCGTCGTCGGAGAAGGTCCCGCCGCTGGGGCTCTGCACACAGAGCACCGCAGCGAGCGGAAACCTCTCGTCGGAATGCAGGACGGTGGTGACCCGCTGTGGATACCGCTGCCGCAGCTTGCTGATGCGGGTACGCCCCGTGACGTCGGTGCCGACGTGAACGGTCAGCTCACCGGGTGCGATCACGCGCGGCCCGGAACGAGCATGGCGCCGTCCAACAGGACGTCGGCCAGTTCGGTCAGTCCCTGTCCGGAGCGCAGGTCGGTGAACACCGTCGGCTTGGTCGGCCGGGCGATGTCGCAGTCGCGCCGCATCCCGTCGAGGTCTGAGCCCACCAGTTCGGCTAGGTCGATCTTGTTGACCACCAGCAGATCTGCTTGCAGCAGACCGATGCCTTTCTTGCGTGGGATGTCATCACCACCCGCCGTGTCGATGACGAATATCCAGTAGTCGACCAGGTCGGATGTGAAGGTGGCGGCGAGATTGTCGCCACCCGATTCGATGAGGATCAGGTCCAGATCGTCGAATTCCGTGGCCAGCGCCCGTGCCGCCGCGAGATTGGCCGAGGGATCTTCCCGGATCGCCGTGTGCGGGCACGCCCCGGTCTCCACCGCGCGCACCCGGGCCGGGTCGATGACACCGCTGCGCCTGACCCGTTGCGCGTCCTCGTCGGTCACCAGGTCGTTGGTGATCACCGCGACACTGAGCCCTCGCTGGACGAGTTCGGGGATCAACGTCTCGACCAGCCGGGTCTTTCCCGACCCGACGGGTCCACCAATACCGATGCGGATCACTTCATTCACGTTGTCTGCCTCCCTATTTCAGGGTGTAACGCCGGCCCAGCGGCACGGCTGCCATCGGGGTACTGCTGCAGAGCTCGCCATCCACGATCACCCGGTAGGTATCGGGTTCGATCGAGATGTCGGGCAGGTAGTTGTTGTGCAGTAGATCGGCCTTTGTCAGCGACCGAGCACCGCGACAGGGCACCAGCCGGCTTTGCAGGCCCAATTGCTCGGCCAATCCGCCCTCGATGGCGGCCTCGGCAACGAAGTTCACGGACACGTCGGCGGGCGCGCGACCGTAGGCGGCCCACTGCGGTCGATATTTCAGTGGTTCGCAGGTCATCAGTGAGGCGTTGGATTCACCCATCACAGACCAGGCCGGGAATCCACCCTTGAACACCACTTCGGGACGGATGCCGAAGAATTTCGGTTCCCACAAGACGATGTCGGCCAGCTTGCCCGGTTCCAGTGAGCCGACCTCATGATCGATGCCGAACAGCTTGGCCGGATTGATGGTCAGCTTGGCGATATAGCGCAGGATCCGGGCATTGTCGGCAGGCGGTCCGCTGGTCGCATCCTCGGGTAGCGGCCCGCGGGTGGCGCGCATGTGGGATGCCAACTGCCAAGTGCGCGCAATGCTTTCACCGATCCGGCCCATGCCTTGGGAGTCCGAACCCATCGCCGAAATGGCGCCGAGGTCGTGCAGCACGTCCTCGGCCGCGATCGTCTCGCGTCGGATGCGGGACTCCGCGAACGCCACGTCTTCACGGATCCGTGGATTGAGATGGTGGCACACCATCACCATGTCCAGATGCTCGTCGAAGGTGTTGAGCGTGTACGGATTCGTCGGATTGGTCGAGGAGGGCAGGCAGTACGGCTCGCCGACCACCCGCATGATGTCAGGTGCGTGCCCTCCGCCGGCGCCCTCGGCGTGGTAGGTGTGGATTGGCCGGCCGCCGATGGCGGCCATGGTGTCCTCGAAGAACCCTGCCTCGTTGAGGGTGTCGGTGTGGATCTGCACCTGCAGGTCCAATTCGTCGCCGGCATCCAGGGATGCCCGGATGGCGGCAGGAGTGGCGCCCCAATCCTCGTGGATCTTGTACCCGATGGCGCCGGCGAGGCCCTGCTCGATCAGCGGTGCGATGCTCGACGCGCTGCCATTTCCGATGAAACCGAAGTTCATCGGGAAGGCCTCGGCCGCCCGCAGCATCCGGGCCAGATTGGTGGGTCCCGACGAGGTGATACCCACCGTGACCGGTCCCAGACCGCCGCCGATCATCGTCGTGATGCCGCTGGAGATGGCCTCCTCGACCAGCCCGGCGCTGTCGAAGTGCACGTGTACATCGATCGCACCTGCGGTGGCGATCATGCCCTCACCGGAACGGATATCGGTGCCCGCGCCGATGACGAGTTCGGGATCGACCCCGGCCATGGTGCGCGGGTTGCCGGCCTTGCCGATCCCGGCGATGCGGCCGTTGCGAATTCCGATGTCGGCCTTACGGATCCCCAACACCGCGTCGATGATCAATACGTTGGTGATGACGAAATCCAACGCGCCCTCGGCGTTCGTCACGTCGCCGTGCACCGCCATGCCTTCGCGCATTGTCTTGCCGCCACCGAAGACGGCTTCGTCGCCGTAGACCGTGGCATCGGCCTCGACTTTGGCCAGCAACTCGGTGTCGGCCAGTCGGACTCGATCGCCGACGGTGGGGCCATACAGCTCGGCGTAGCGCTGGCGGCTGATCCGGTAGGTCATCTCATGCCTCCGTATCGAGGAAGCCGTGGTTGTGCATGCTGGTCATGAGCTCTCCGCTTGGTTCGGTGCTGGTCGGGCCGTTCGTCACATCGTTCTGCCCGATGACAATTTGGTCGCCCGCGTACTGCGTCAACGAAACATCCTGTGCTTCACCGGGTTCGAACCGAACGGCGGTTCCCGACGGGATGTCCAGGCGCTTGCCGAAGGCGGCGCTCCGATCGAAGCGCAGCGCCCGGTTGGCTTCGAAGAAATGGAAGTGCGAACCCACCTGGATCGGCCGGTCACCGGTGTTCTCCACGGTGACCGACGCGGTGTCCCTGCCCGCATTGAGTTCCAGATCCCCTTCAGCAGTGAGGATCTCACCCGGATTGACGGCGAGTTCGGTGGCTGTCCTGTTGCCCGGGGTGATCGCGTCGTGCACGGTCACCAGCTTTTGTCCGTCTTCGAAGAAGGCCTCTACCTGAACCGAGCCCAACAGCGTGCGTACGCCGGGCAGCACGTCGTCGTCGGTCAGTAGGGTGGCTCCGTGCGCCGCGGCTTCGGCAACGGTGGCGCCCGCGCGTGCCGCCTCGGCTACCTCGTCGGCTATCAGGGCGCGCGCCTCGGCGTAGGTCAGGGCCAGGCCGGCGGCCCGCCGCTTGCGAGCCAGCTCGGCGGCCAGAAACAGCAGCAGCCGGTCTTCGTCTTTCGGTGTCAGATGCACGTGATTTCCTTGCCCAGGGACGGTTCTGCAGGTACGGGCCGGGTTGAGCCGGTTGCTGGGATGCGCACACCTGGTGGATCAACCAAGGTCATCGTGGCGGCGCGGTGGCGGGTGAGTTTTCGCATGTGTCGTGGGCCCCTGTCGTGTGTGACGGTGAGTTCTCGACAGCGTAGGAACGGCCGCATCGCCGCGGCTATGGGAGGAATCTCCCATTTGCCGCCCCGGTTTCGTCCGGTCTCGACGGGGTATCGCTCGCCAAACACGTCCTGCCCAGGACGGTTTCGAGTTTGCCGGTTCTTCCGCGAGCTGAACGTCGTACGAAGTCTGCGAAAGCGGCGTGAATTCGTAGACCGCGGCATACAATCTGCCGAAACCGCGGCCCGAGACATGCAGGGCACAACCAGTTCGGGGCAACGGCAGGAAGGGACTTCTGGCGATGGCGGGCACCTACGCCGCGATGCTCGACAGTGACAGCGGCATCGAAAGCCGGGCTAGCGAGGTACTCGACGCCCTCGGTAAGCGGGTGGCATCGTCGGCCTCGGCGATCTGCCTGTGGGACCCGATCCAGCGTCGGCACCTCTCCATCGCCAACCATGGCTACCCCGATCAGGTGATGGATCACTTCAACACGTGGTTCGTCGACCACGATCCGTTGTTCGATGCGATGCGCAGACGCAGCCTGGGGCCACTGCGGTGGCGGGATTTTCCGGCTTACCGCACTACGTACTCGGTGACCGGGGTTTTTACCCCGGCCGGGTTCGACGAGGGGCTGTCGGCCCGACTGGTCACTGCTGATGGCGCTTATGCCGGCACCCTCCACGTCAACTGCGACGATCCGCGTTACCCCAGCGATGACGATGTCGACGAGATCAACATGCTGCGTTTGCAGATGGCCGAACACCTGGACCTCTCGGTGAGGCCGCGGATGGTGGCCGAACTGATGGGGCCGGAAGCCCAGGCCTGGGCGGTCGACCGGACCGGCCGCGCGCACCTGTTGCGGTTGGGCGGCCAGTGGGATTCAGCCCTCGATGAGAAGCTTGTCGGTGAAATGGCGTTGGCTGCGGCAGGCGGCACCACGTCGCGTTGGCATGACGGCACAGGCTGGCTGCATGTCCGCCACATCGGGACGGCGCCGCGTTTCCGGCACGACAGCCTCAACGCGGTCATGTTGATCACCCGCGCCGCGCTGCCGTTCGGGATCACCCCCCGCGAACTCGATGCACTCACCCTTGCCGCCCGCGGGCTGACCAACAACCAGATCGCGGCCCAGCTGTTCATCAGCGTCCGCACAGCGGGACACCATCTGGAGAGTGCGACCGCCAAGCTCGGCGCCAGCAACCGGGCGTCGTGCGTGTCCCAGGCCATGTCTTGGGGGCTGCTGTCCGGAAGAATGCTGCGTGACCTCGACACTGGCGGCGTGACGACCGGCTGAATTCGGGCCGTCGGTCTCCCGCGGGTCGGCTCAAATAGGAGATTCCTCCCATAGCCGCGGCGATGCGGCCGTTTCTACGCTGTCGAGAACTCACCGTCACCGACAGGGGCCCACGACATGCTCAAACTCACCCGACACCGCCGGACCGCGATCACCTATCGACAGGACACATCCCGGGCGGTGCACGAAACTGACCTGCGGCCAACCGCTTTTACAACGTTCAGCCAGAGCGGTCCGTCCGCGGAATGGATCGGCTGCTGATGGGTAACGTCGGACTGCTTTTCGTCGGAGTAGTACTGCTCGTCAATGGGCTGGTGGCCATCGGAGTCGTCGATGGCCGCGGCGCCGCACCGCTGAATTTGTTTGTCGGATCCGCTCAGATTGTCGTGCCGACGCTGGTGCTGGCGCAGTCGGGTGGTGATCTTGCCGTCATCAATGCGGCCTGGCCGAGTTATCTGTTCGGGTTCACCTACCTGTGGTTCGGGTTCATCCAGATCTTCGGCATCGACGCGCGAGGATTCGGTTGGTACTGCTCGTTCGTCGCGGTGGTGGTGACTTTCCTTGCGATCAAGAGCGTCGGCACAGATCCGGTGTTCGCCGTCATCTGGGCGACCTGGGCCATCATCTGGTCGTTGTTCTTTGTGATGCTGGGACTCGGGGTGACCAAGGCGGGGCGGGTTGACCTGGGGCATTTCACCGGATGGTTCGTGATTCTGCTGGGCATCCCGACGTGCTCCGTGCCGGCGCTGCTACTGCTCAACGGAGTGTGGACGACGTCGGTGTCGGCGGGGTTCGGTGCGCTCGTGGTGTTGGTGCTTGCGACGGCGCTTTCGGTGGCACTGGCTCAGCGCAGCGCCCGCCGCGATGGGCCGGCTGACGTCCGAAGCCATGAGTCTGAGGCAGATCTACGCGTCTGATCTGCCCCACGCGTCAGATCGCAGATTGAGGCGTCCGCAAGGGCACGAAGCGCCTGAGCTTGCCGCTGCCTGCGCTGCGCTCGAGCTTCTCGACCGCGCGTATCCGGACAGCCGGTGAAGTGACGCCAAAGCGCTGCATCGCATTGGCTACCGCGGGGGACAGGTCCTCCACGCCGGCATGCGCCACCACGAGGATGTCGGCGCCGTCCTCGGTCTGCACCACCTGGTATTCGACGATGCGGGAGTCGGTGCCGAGGATGTGCCGAAAGGCGCTGGCCGGCACCACCTGTGGGCCGTACACGAAGTCGTCGTCGCGCCGACCGGTGATGTCGGCGACCCGCGCGGACGCCATGCCGCACGCGCACGGCTCGGACGTCATCGTGATCTCGTCGCCCAGGTCGTAGCGGATGAAGGGAAACGTCCGGTTGGACAGGCAGGTCGCGAGCGTCCGTCCGTGCACCGACTCGAGGATGACCTCGTCCTCGCACACGTGCAGACCGGATCCTTGCGCGCAGCCGACGGCCTGCACACCGATTTCCGTTGAGCCCCAAAGATCGTGCAGGGGAGCGTGCCAGGCATCGACGATGGCGTCGCGGTCCGCGGGCCGCAACGGCTCGGAATTGGTGCTCACCCGCACAGGACGGATGTGCAGGTCACCCGCCAGCGCGGCGCGCGCCAGCCGGCCGATGACGCTGGCGTACCCCACCAGGTGAGTCGGCGCGTGCCGTTCGACGGCGGCGAGTACCTCGTCGAACGGTGCACCGGCTTCGATGACGACGGTCTGCATGCCCGGAGCGGTTGGCACGTCGAACAGCGGGGTGCTGGCATGAGGTGGCAGCCCTGCGGTGAGCACCGCCAGTCGCGCGTTCGGCACCGGTCCTTGTCGGCGCTCGTCACGGGCCTGAATACGCCAGGCAAGGCATGCGGTGGTGATGAAGAACTGCCAGTCCCAGACGTACACTCCGCGTACGCCGCTTGACCCGCCAGAACTGAACACCTGCTGGTCACCAGAGGTGTAGGAGAACCAGGCCTGTTCACGCAAAATGCGTTCTGCTCCAACACGATTGAGATCTGGCGTGGTGACGATTGCATCCCAGTCGGCTTGTGCCTCGGCCTTCGTCAGGATGGGGACCGACGACAGGTCGGCGGCGGTCAGCGCATCGAGGTCGAGCCCCCGCAGCCTCTCGGCGTAGAACGGCGAGCGTTCCCGCGCGTACCCGAGAAGCGATCGCAACGCCTGGTCGCGGTGGCGGCGGAGCCGATCGGCCGACCAGGCGAGGCGCTCCACGTGATCGTCGAGTGCTGCGTGGACGGCGCTGAGATGTGCGGCGCGAAGGCGTTCGTAAGCGGCCCGGTCCATGGCGGCTCCTATCTCCGAACCGAGTGTGTCACGATGGCATGGCGTGCGGCGCGAGCGCTGCCCGGCCTACCCGTTTCTCGGGTCACGGTCATCCCCAGAAAGCCTTCA
The DNA here is from genome assembly GCF_002157835.1 of Mycobacterium dioxanotrophicus. Classification (NCBI taxonomy): domain Bacteria; kingdom Bacillati; phylum Actinomycetota; class Actinomycetes; order Mycobacteriales; family Mycobacteriaceae; genus Mycobacterium; species Mycobacterium dioxanotrophicus. Next base: position 3,515,921 of record NZ_CP020809.1, read on the forward strand.
CCGGAACGTGTTTCGGTTCGCCGTAGACGGCCGCACCACGCTGACAGCTGCGGGGCACATTGCGATCAATGCCACATGGCCAAGCCGGGGTGCGTCGGTAGGGTAGCCGGCGCGGAAGAACCCGACCATCCGTGAGGCGAGCGTGTATCCGTTCATGTCTGTGCTCCTTCGACAGCTGGTATGTGCAGTTGCGTACCGATCTTTCGGCGCGCAACAACTGTCACCCGGGCGTACCGGTCTCGGCTCCCTTGTGCGCGCAAGCCGCGCAATGCGCGATCTTCCGCTTGTGCGCATTGTGCTCACCGTCGCTGGTCACGTGCTGCGACCCGGAGCGAGCTCGTCCAGACGCGCGTTGAGCGTGGCGGAGATGGCGCCCAGCGCAGCTACATCCGCGTCGGTGAGCACATCGAGGACCATCCGGCGCACCTCCTCCACGTGCCCGGGAGCTGCCGCCGCCAGGTAGCTCTCTCCCTGGTCGGTAAGAATGGCCAGCGTGTAACGACCATCAGTCGGATCGGGCTCGCGACGCACGAAACCGCGCTTCTCCAGGCGCTTTACCAGGTGCGACATCCGTGACAGCTCGGAACCGGCCAGTGTCGCCAGTACCGACATTCGGATCTGGCGGTCCGGCGCGTCGGCGAGGCCTGCGAGCACGTGGTACTCCACGACACTGAGGCCGAAGTCGCGCTGCAACTGCTGTTCGAGCGCGGCTGGCAAGCGGGCAACAAGCAGTGTGAACGACTGCCAAGCCGTCAACTCCTGACTGCTCAGCCAGCGCACCTCCCGCACCTCATCCACGTGGTGCACTTCACGACCCATCTCACACCTCTCATGACTTGAATATTCAAGTCGTCTCAGACTACATTGGTTGAACGTTCAAGTCAGGGGATCAAATGACCATCCACGTTCCCAGCCAGGGTGTCTACCGTATCGACCCCGTCGCTTCCGGAATCGACTTCCGGGCCAAACATCAATTCGGGACCGGCACCGTCCGCGGCAGTTTCGCACTGACCGGAGGTGCGGTTGTCGTGGCCGATCCGCACGAAGGCTCCACCGCGCATGCTTCAGCGGATGCACGTAGCTTCTTGTCAGGCAACAAAATCCGCGACCGGAAGGTGAAGTCCAAGGCGTTCCTCGATGCCGAGACGTACCCGGAGATTTCCTTCGCGTCCACATCCTTCCGGCAGACCGACGACGTCTGGCGCCTGGGAGGGATTCTCACGGCACGCGGTGTTGCCGCTGCTGCCAACTTCACTATCGAATCCCTCGAGCTCGAAGCGGAAGACATCGTCGTCTCGGCGACAGCGAAAATCGACCGATACGCCCACGGCATCACCGCCGCAAGAGGTATGGCCGGCCGCCACCTCTGGCTGACCGTCAACGTCCGCGCCAGGCGTCAGGACTGACTCGCCGACATCCGCACCCGACAGATCGGAACATCATGACCTCTTCACTCGCGTCCACTCGGGTCGTCCAGACCGATGGCGGTCCGCTGACTGTCATCGAGACAGACCAACTCCTCATTGCGCGTGGTGTCCGCTATGGCAGGGCCGCCCGCTTCCGCGCGCCCGCTGCCGTCGAGCCCTGGGCCCAACCGATCGACGCCACGCGTCCGGGTACCTACTGCCCACAGGCACCCAGTTTCATCAAGCACATGATGGGCGACGTATTGAAGGGCCTTGAGGCGAACGAGGATTCGTTGGTGCTCAGCGTGCACGCGCCACGTGACGCGTCCTGGTTGCCGGTCATGGTCTATTTCCACGGCGGTGCCTACGTGACCGGAACCGGCGAATCGATCAGGTACCGGCCCACCAGCCTTGCGATCGAAGGCAACGTCGTCGTGGTGAACGTGAGTTACCGGGTCGGCATCTTCGGTTATCTCACTCCGACCCGCGAAGGCTCTGAGACGAATCTCGGGCTTCGAGACCAGATGCTTGCGCTGCAGTGGGTCGCGCGAAACATCGCGTCATTCGGCGGTGATCCGCAGAATGTGACCATCTTCGGGCAGTCGGCAGGAGGGGATTCGGTGGCTTCGCTTCTGGTCAGCGAGCCGGTTCGAGGACTCTTCCGACGCGCGATATTGCAGAGCGCGCCACTGGGAATGCGCAAGGGGCGCGACGCGATGCACCGCGGGGTCCGAGCCGCCGCGGACGAAGCGCTGCGATCACGCCCCGCGGACCTCTCCGCCGCAGAGTTGCTCGAAGTGCAGCAGATCGCCGCGCAGGTGGGGCGACGGTATGGCTGGTCGGGTGGAATGCCCTTCGGGTTTCACTACGGTGAATACCCGCTTCCTACGGAGAGTGGGGAAGCGGCCGTCATCGCGCAGCACGCCCCTGACGTCGACATCTTCTTGTTCCACACGCGCGACGATGCGCTTCCGTTGGTCCAGATCGATCCCGCCTTCTCGCGCTTCATGAAGCTCGGCCCGCTCGGCAAGGTGATCATCAACGGCGTCTCGAAGATTGCGACAGCGCTGATCTTTGATCTCCCGTCACGACGGATGGCGAAGGCCTGGCGCGCCGCCGGTGGCACTGCCGGCCATTACCGATTTGACTGGAAGCCGGACCACACCGACTTCGGTGCGCCGCACTGCATGGAACTTCCGTTCCTGTTCGGCTCGGACGACGACTGGGCAGACGCCCCGATGCTCGGTGAGTACGCCGGAAACGCCAACGCGCGTCTGCCGATCGGACGGCAACTCCGGGCTGCGTGGGCACAGTTCGCCCATGATGGAACCATGCCCGCCGAGACCTCTTATCTTCGTCGGCTGAGCTGATGTGGCAGGCAGGTGATGTGAGTGTCGCTTACCGCCCGGCACTCAATTCCATGGCGATCCTCTTGGCCACTCGCTGTGCCTGCTTGCCGAAGTGGCCGATCAAGGCGGGCCGGCTGAGGTAGCCGAAGAAACGCAGCCCCGGAGCGGCAGCAGTCTTGCCCATGACCAACGGCCTGCCGTTGTCGTCGAGGACGCCCAGGTGGCCGAGCAGTGAGGTCAGGTCTCGGCGATACCCCGTCGCGGCGATGACGACGTCGGCACTCAGCTTGGTTCCGTCGGCGAGCAACACCTTGTCGGCATCGAAAGACTCGACGGCGCTCACCACTTCGATCGAACCGTTCTTGATGGCGTCGATCACATCCATGTCGACCAGCGTGGGGGATTGCCCCAGACGGCGATCACGCGTGAACACACCCTCGTCCGGGATTGGCAGCCCGAACTGGCTGAGGTCACCGATGCTGGTCCGGCGCGCTGCCCGGGCGACCGCATCGGCAATGCACGTCGGAGCGTGATACAACGGCAGCGCAACCCAGTCAGCCGGCAGGCCGCCCGGCATGGACCTCAACATGATGTTGGGCGGCGTCCGGACCGCCAGCCACACGTGGTCGGCGCCGCCGGCCGACAGGTCGTGTGCGATCTCCAGCCCTGAGGCGCCCGCGCCGACAACGAGAACCTTGCTGCCGCGGTAGCTCTCGGGATTGCGGTATTCCGAGGAGTGCAGGAGCTCGCCGGTGAACTGGTCGACGGCCGGCCAGTCGGGAAGCTGGGGCGCATGCTGTTCACCTGTTGCCACCACTACTTGCTGAGCAGCGATGTCGCTGGTCGCCGCACGCAGTAGCCACCTGTTGTCGTGTCGGTCAATGCGCGTTATCTCCGTGCCCAGCCAGAGCTTGATGCCTGCCTCGCGGGCGTGGCGGTCGAGATAATGCACCACCTGGTCGCGGTGTGGAAATGTCGGTGTTCCCCTGGGGTAAGGGCGATTCGGTAGATGTGAGAACCGTCTTCCGGTATTGAGCTTGAGGCGGTCATAACGTCTGCGCCAGGACGCTGCCACCTCGCCTTTGTCGATCAGCAGCGGGTGCAGACCCCGGTCGCGCAAGCTGACGGCCATTGCCACGCCGGCCGGCCCCGCGCCCACCACCGCGACTTGTGCCGCGGTCATCTGACTGTTTTCGTCGGTCATGGCTGGTGAATGACTTCCTTTGGGGAGGATTGATTCTCATACGAGTGAGTAGCGAATTGGCAGGTGCTTGAGGCCGCCGACAAATGTCGTTGCGGCCAATTCAGGCTTGCCCGCGAGCTCGATCGACACCAGTCGAGGCAGCAGTTCCCGGTAGAGACTGCTGATCTCCATCCGCGCCAGTGCGGCCCCGAGACAGAAGTGCACGCCCTGCCCGAAGGACAAGTGCCTGTTCGGGTTACGGCCGACATCGAAGCGAAACGGACGGTCGAATACCTCTTCGTCGCGGTTGCCGGACACATACGCCAGATACACCGCATCTCCTTCATTGATGTCGACACCTCGCACCACCGTGTCGGCGGTAGCGGTGCGCATGAATTCCTTGACAGGCGTGCTCCACCGGATCATCTCCTCGACCGCGGTCGGCATCAGCGTGAGGTTTTGCGTCAATCGTTGTAATTCACTCGGGTTTTCGATTAATGCTCGCAGCCCGCCGGAAATGGCGTCCTTGGTGGTGTCGTGGCCGGCAGCGGCCACGAGCACGTAGTAGGACGCAGTGTCCATGTCGGAGAGCGGTTCGCCGTCGATGCGGCCGTTTGCGATCGCCGAGGCGATGTCACCGGTAGGCTTTTCACGACGTGACGCCGTCAGCGTGGCGAAGTAGTTGAGGAAATCCTCCATCACCTCGAGGGTGTCCGCGGCTCCGTGGCCCCGCTGGTGTCCAGTGTCGTCGCGGCCGAACATCTCCTGGGTCAGCTCGTGCATGAGAGGAAAGTCCGACTCGGGAAGACCGAGCAAGGACAGGATCACGTAGAGCGGAAACCCGACTGCTATGTCGGTCACGAAGTCGCATTCCGGTCCGATGTCGCGCATTTTGTCGACAAAGCGCCTGGCCAGTTGGTTCACCTGCGCCGTCAAGTCGCGCATTGCCGCGGGACGGAACCAGTCCGCCCCGATCGCACGCATCTTGCGATGGTGTGCGCCGTCCATCTGGACCAGGGTGCGCATGCCGGTTCCTGCGTCTTGGGCTGCCTTCATCAGATCCTCGGGACCGGAGGGCGTGAGGACCGGCCGGGGAGCACTGATGAACAGGTCGTTGTCACGCTCGATCGCCACGATGTCCGCGTGCTTGGTGATCGCCCAGAACGGTCGGTACGGCGGATGGTTCACCCACGCAACGGGATTGCGTTCGCGCAAGTGGCGCAGTGCTGCGTGCAGCCGGTCGTCGTCGGCGTATGCGGTCGGATCAGTCAGCACTTTGGCGGCACCATCCACCACGGATGTGTTCATAGCGGATCCTTTCCGAGAAGTAGTCAGAAGTCGACGGGCGTCGGACGCCGCGCTCAGAGTCCGATCGGCTCTAGCCGCCCGAGGATTTCCTCGCGTCGTGCCTCGAACTGCTCCGGCAGCTGGAATCGCTTGCCCAGCTCCAGCGGCGACTCGTCGCAGTCCCATCCACCCTCGTTGTGTGTCACGGCCAGTTCGAACAGGGCGCCGCCGGGCGACCTGACGTACACCGACTTGAAGTACCTGCGGTCTCGTACCTCGGACATATCGGTGTAGCCTGCACCCTCGATCTCGAATTTCAGGTCCGCTTGATTCTCGAGAGTGTCTGCATTCCAAGCGAAGTGGTGTATGGTCCCAGCGCCGTGGGTCCACGTCCCCGGCGCGTCCGTGCGATTGACAACGAGTTCGACCGCGCCGCCGAGGCCGGACTTTCCTGCCGCCAAGGCAAGCCGGTCACCTTCGGTCAACCCCTCGCGTGCACCGAGATGATCGGCGGCGAACTCTACGGCGGTGTCCAGCCCCGTCACATGTATACCGAGGCCGTAGATTCCATGGATGGCGTACTCCTCGGGTACGCCGTTGCCGCTATACCCACGACGAGGGTCATCGTCGACCTCGACCAGCTGATACTCGATGCCGCACGGATGTCGGAACAACAGGCGGCGACGATCGAATACCGTTGCGTCCCGGACATCTGCCGCCCGGGTGTTCAATCGCGCGGACCAGTAATTCAATGAATCCGCAGGGGCTGCGAGCAGGACCTCACGTGCCTGGTTGGTACCGCGTCTGCCGTACATCCCGGCCTGGGCGAACGGGAACGTGGTGAGCACCGCGCTCGGATCGCCCTCGGCGTTGCTGTAATACAGGTGATAGATCGGGATCGCTCCATCGAACAGCACCGTTCGTTTGATCAGCTGCAGCCCGAGCACCCCGACGTGGAAGTCGATGTCTTCCCGGGCTCCGCCCACCGACATGGTGATGTGATGGCTGTCGACGATGTAGGACATGTGCTTTCTCCTTCTGGGTGATCCCCGCTGATGCTGATGTGCGCGCATCCGGGGCTGAGTCAAGGGCGGTCAGCGCGCTTTGGAAGGAAGCGGAATGGCGTTGAAGATTCCATCGGGGTCATAGTGGGATTTCGCGGCCGCGAGCCGTAGTGCGTTGTCGCCGTGGGCATTTACGATCTGCTCGTGATCCTCTGGGCCGAGAAGGTTCTGGTAGCCACCGGGCATCGCGTGTGGTGCAAGTGCCGCCGCCGCTGCGTCGGACCAGGCGCGGTGGGCGGCGCCGTCCCCGGTTTCCCAGCCGGCGACGACCTCGACGACGAAATGTGGGCTGCGGTACGCGAACGCGGTCTCGTCTGGGGCCACGCGGGTCGACGCGCCGTGGCAGTGGTGGATCGAGATGCCACTCGGCAGCGCGGGCAGTTTCAGACCGGCCTCGAGGAGTGTATCGATGACCCCCGGCGTGAAGTCCGCGACCGTGCGAGTGCGAATCGCCCAGTGCTGTCCACGGACATCCCACGTGTCGAACAGGCGGAGCCATTCGCGATAGGTCATTGGGGCGACCTGTGTGGTCAGCGGTGTTCCAAGCTTGCCGAGTGCATCGAGAGCGGCTTCGCCGCCACGTTGATCGCCGGTCCAGGCCGGGGCAAGAAAAACCGCCGGTTGTCCGTCAGGGCCGCGAAGCAGACCGCTGAGTACGGTCAGTTCTTCCGGCGCAGTCGACAACACTGCACCCAGCCCGCTCCACACCGTCGCACCCTGCGACCACGGAAACGTGATCATTCCGCCGATCAACTGATCGAGTGGATGCAACCGCAGCTTCATCGCGGTCACCACGCCGAAGTTGCCACCGCCGCCGCGCAGTGCCCAGAACAGCTCCGGCTCGTGCCTCGCGTCGGCTGTGACGATTCGACCGTCTGCAAGGACAATCTCAACGCCGAGCAGGTTGTCGATGGCAAGGCCGAACCGCCCGTTGAGTGGTCCGTAGCCCCCGCCGAGGGTAAGTCCGGCCATGCCAACGCCACCGCAGTTGCCGGTGACAGCTACCACCCCGTACGGCGCAAGTGTGTCGATCAGGTCAGCGGCTGTGACGCCCCCGCGCACTGTTGCGACCTGCGAATCGGCATCGACGGTGACACTTCGCATCCCGGACATGTCGATCACGAGGCCGCCGTCACACACCGCGCGACCTGCCCAGTCGTGGCCGCCGCCGAGCACGGATAGCCGCATCCCACGCGCACGTGCCACCCGGATGGCTTGCTGTACGTCCTGGGACGACTCGGGTCGCACGATCAGTGCCGGACGATGTTGCACCGCGGCATTCCAGACCAACGGTGCACCGTCGGGTATCTGCACCCGGGTGGCATCAGTCCGGCTCGTCAGGTCGCTGTGCGCCGCGGCTACCAAACCAGTTTTGTGCATTGTGGCTCCTACGGGTTGACGATGGCGTCGAGCAGAAATGTTCGGCCCGAGATGACGGCTTCTAGTGCGCGTTGCAGTGCCGGGCGCAGCGCATCGGAGTTCTGTACGCATTCACCGGTGCCGCCGTAGGCTTCGGCCTGTTTCACATAGTCCGGCGTGGGTTGGATGACGTCGCCGACAAAGTTCTCTTCGCGAACCGCAGCGCTGTCGGGGAAGTACTTGCGGAAATTCCAGTTCTGGGATGCGTACTGCCGGTTGTTGCACAACACGATGAGCAACGGAACCCCGTACTCTTGTGCGAATCCAAGGGCCGCCGGAACGGGGTTGTAGTGCCAGGCACCGTCACCGATGATGCACACGACGAGCCGGTCCGGGCATGCAAGTTTGACGCCGAGTGCGCTGCCCAGACCGGTACCCAATGCTCCCGCCCAACCGCGGTACTGCTGAAACGGTTTGCGGGCGTATAGGAATTGGATCATCTGTGGCACTTGGGAGGTGATCTCATCGACGCAGATCGCGTTCTCGGGCAGTGCCTCCTGTAACGCGTCGAACAATTCGGTGACTGTCACGGAATCGGTTGTCTCAGACGCGGTCTCATGTGGTTCGTCGGTCTGGTTGGAGTGGATGCCTTGCGTACAGCCGGCCCACGGTCGGGAACCGCCGGGCCGTGAGGCCGCGCGCGTTCGGAGATTGGCGGCCAGGGCGGCCAGATTGAGCGATAGATCTCCCGCGACGGCCTCGGTGGTGGGGTAGCCCCAATATGCGGCGCGTGGGCGCAGCGGGTCCTGATCGAGGTGAATGACGGCGCAGCCCGGGCGCAGCGCCGCATGGGGTGGATGCCAGAGCCCGTTGCAGCCGGCCAGCAGGACGGCGTCGACTTCGCCGAGGACCTTGTCAGGCGAACCTGCTCGGTACAACGGATGCGTTCGTGGAAAATTGTGATAGGCGGGCATCCAGAACTCAAAAACGGGCGCCGCAAGCGCCTCGGCGATGCGCAACAGGGCAGCGCGGTCGTCGTCGGTTCGCCCGCCGTGTTCGGTGATGATGATGGGATAGGTCGCGCCCGAGAGAATTTGGGCTACCCGGTCGATGTGTTGTGGTGTTGCGACAACCGGTGTCGGGGAAAACCACGCGGGGATGTCAGGGTGGCCGTTGCCCATCAACAACTGAAAGGGAACCTCCAGCAGCGTTGGCCCCATCGGGACGGACTCGGCGAGGAATTTCGCCCGCCGGGTTTCATAGGCCAGATCTGATGGCGTGCGGGCACGTTTCGACCATTTCGTCACCGCTTCGGCATTGCGCGCCGGGCCGGCATGGTCGGTGAGCAGTGCGGGCCACTCAGCGCCCGGGTCACCGTCTGGGTCGTCGCCGTAGCTGAGCGTGTCCGGCGACAGCACTGTCATGGGCGTACGTTCCTGAAGCGCGGTGTTCAGTCCCATCGAACCGTTCTGAACGCCCAGCGAGGTCGGCAGGAAGACAACCTGGCTGCGTCCGGTGGCCTTGTAATAGCCCGACGCCAGGCTCACCGCCAGCAGTTCGTGGCGGCAGCGGAAGTACCTTAGCTTCATGTTCTTCCCGTGCCGGGAAAACGCCTCCCATATCGGCGCCATCACTGAGATGGGGGAGGCGAAAATACAGTCCACGCGTTGGGCTTCCAACTGTTCCAGCAGTATGTCCGCGCCGTTCTTAGCCGAATCTGTGTCCGTCACATCGGCGACGCTATGAATTGACCGCGCCGTGCGCCAAACGCGCGCTCACTGAGTGAGCTTTTGTGGGCCGACCGGCGTTTCGGCCGATCGGATGAGGTTGGTGATGCGGGCGCCGGTGGCCCTGGTTGCGGCCAGCAGTCCGAGCGGTGGTCGGCGTTCGGCGACGAGAGCCGACACAGCCGCCGTTACATCGTTGCCGAGTGGGATCGCCACTGCGACACAGCTCAGATCGGCCAGCACCTCGCCGGCATCGACTATGGGTGCGGGACGGGCCAGTTCGCGGTAGGCCCGCGCGGTCGCAGTGCCCGGCGGTACCTGAGCTCCGGGTACGGCGGTGAACTCCAACGGAATTCGAGCGTCTACCACATCCAGGAACACAGCCTCACCGCCGATCGTTGCGGATAACTGCACGGCGGCCCCAGTGGCGGCTGCCAGCTCGGCGAGCGGCCGACGGGCTGCCACCCGTAATCGTCGCTCCGGGCTCACTCGCGCACCCAGCCCAAGTAGGCTCGCGCCGAGCCGATATCGGGTGCCGTCGCGACTGACCGCCCCGACCACGATCAGCTGCTGCAACAGCCGACGTACGGTTTCCCTCGGGATGCCACTCGCGTTCGCGAGGTCGAGCAGCCGCACCGGTTCCAGCGCCCCGACGTGATCCAACAGTTCGAAAGCGCTGGCAATCACCGCTCGTCCGTCATTGCGAGAAGAGCCGGTAGCCGATGAGGCAGCCGTACGGTCAGTAGATCGAGACAACTCGACTCTCATCATCAATCGAGCGAGCCGGCCTGCAGCGCATGCGGATCCATATCTGATCGACGCGCGGTTCAACCCGGGTTTTCATGCCTGGCAACCCGGTGTACGTGCAGGCCCACTGAGTGGGCAAGGGCGGCGCAATCGTCAGTGAATCCGACACGATGGGTCCGTGGCTGACGTTGATGGCGATTCGCGCACCGTGGTGATCGTTGTCTTCGACGACGCGACGCTGTTGGATATCGCGGGGCCGGCTGAGGTGTTCAGCGAAGCCAACCGCTTTGGTGCGCAGTACCAGGTCAAGATCGCTTCGCTCGACGGGCGTGACGTGACGACGTCGATCGGGACGCGGCTGGGTGTCACCGACAGGATCTCGTCGTTCGATTCGGCCGATACCGTCATGATCGTCGGCAGCGATGACCTGGTCGGGCGGCCGATTGATCCAGCGCTCGTCGATGCCGTCAAGTCACTGTCGGGACGGGCCCGACGTGTGGCGTCAGTTTGCACCGGATCGTTCGTCCTGGCGAAGGCTGGTCTGTTGACCGGCCGGCGCGCGACCACCCACTGGCGAGACGTTCGGCAGTTCGCCCGGTCCTTCCCCGATATCGTCGTTGAGCCGGATGCGCTCTTTGTCCGTGATGGCAACGTATTCACCTCGGCAGGGGTGTCGTCGGGCATCGACCTCGCGCTGGCACTGGTGGAAATGGACTACGGCACCGAACTGGTCCGCTCCGTGGCCCGGTGGCTGGTTGTCTATCTCAAACGCGCGGGCGGTCAATCGCAATTCTCGGTGTTGGTCGAGACAGATCCGCCTCTGGCGTCTCCGCTGCGTCCCGTCACCGATGCGATAGCGACAAACCCAGCTGCTGGCCACAGCGTGAAAAGGCTTGCTGCCCAAGCATCGCTGAGCCCACGTCAGCTCACTCGGCTGTTTCAATCCGAGCTGGGAACCACCCCGGCGCGTTATCTCCAAATGGTCCGCATCGATGCCGCCCGGGCCGCACTGGACGCCGGTCGTACGGTCGCTGACGCCGCGCACCTGGCCGGTTTCGGCAGCGCCCAAACCCTGCGGCGGGCATTCCTGAGCAGCCTCGGAATCACGCCCAAAGCGTATCGAGAAGGCTTCCGCGGTGCGTCTGACTCCTGAGCGACCGTGCCAGGCGCTTGGCATTACCACACATGTCGAACCGAGCTGCACGGTATCCCTCTCGGAATCAAGCGTTTTCACAACTATCGGACCTATGACGTCGCTGGTACGGGTTCAGTCTGTACTGCCTCAGCGGTCGGAGTCCTATCACGATGGGACATCTTTTCCACAGTTTGCGACATCACCGCGCGGGGCCGTGTGGACCCATGCAAGTGTCTATGGCGTCATCACAAGGCGTTGGCTTGCTGAATGCTGCTGTGCGGCAGAGGGAAAGGGCACCGCACCACACCTACAGCGGCGCGCACCAATTCCGGAAGAGCGGCAGGAACCGTATCCCCAAGGAGGAGCCATGCACATGTCGGGTTCGGCGTTTGCCGCCGCGGCACCTGTCCAACCGCAAAATTCATTGCTCCCGTTGGTTGACGCTGCGGCACAACGCCTTCAGGCAGCCGACCCGGTAGCCGCTGCCAAATACACGACGGGTGGCGCCATCGACGATCCGAAGCGTGAGCAGCAAGTCTTTGACATCGTGACGAAGGCCGCCAAAGCCAATGACATCGATCCCGCATATGTCGTCACCGTTTTCCGCAATCAGATCGATGCGACGAGCGCGGTGGAGCACACACGGTTTGCGCAATGGAAACTGGATCCGACCTCCGCGCCTGTAGCGGCGACGGACCTGGCGCATTCGCGGACGACGATCGACAGTCTGAACCACTCGATGGTGCGCGAGATCGCTGCGCAATGGGACGTGCTGCACTCGCCAATGTGCAGGTCCGAACTCAACAACGCTTTACAGAATGTCGTCGCGGCACGAGCGCTCGACGAGGTCTATCAGGCGGCCCTGTCGTACGCCACGCACTCGTACTGCACATCATCGGTCCATATCGTCGAGGAGAATTAACGATGGGTAGTTTGGGTGAGCGAACGAGCGGAGGCGCCGTCGCTTCGCGAGTGGGAGGGGCGGTCACCGTGATACGGGTGGTCAACATGATCGCACTGGCCGCCATGCTGGTGCTTACCGCGGGGTGTGGATCGACAACGACGCCATCGCCGAAAGTCATGCCGGCCTCTGGTGGGTTGTCAGAAGTGCTGCAGCGCGGGACGGTCCGCGTGTGCAGCACGGGTGACTATCGCCCATTCACCTATCGTGATCCCGCAGGCACGTGGAGCGGTCTCGATATCGACATGGCCAACGATATGGCTGGTCGACTGGGAGTCCGAGTGGTCCTGGTGCCCACTACGTGGGCAAGCCTGGTCGACGATCTGAACACCAAGTGTGATGTGGCCATGGGCGGAATCAGCATCACGCTCAAGCGCGCCGAGCAGGCCCTCTACAGCGCTCCCTACCTGCGTGACGGGAAGGCGGCGATCGTTCGTTGTGCTGACAGTTCGAAGTTTCCGACGCTGACCGAGATCGACCGTCCTGGTGTCCGCGTGGTGGTCAACCCCGGTGGCACCAATGCTGAATTCGACAAAGACCATCTGCACAACGCTCAAGTGGTGACCTATCCGGACAACAACACGATTCTGTCGCAGATCATCAGCGGTGCTGCCGATGTCATGATCACGGACACCAGTGAGATCCGTTGGCAGGTAAGCCGGAATCCTCAGCTCTGCGGTGAGAGCCTGGATCACCCGTTCACCTTTTCGCAGAAGGCCTATCTCATCGCTCGACCTGCGGCCGACCTGCAGCAGTGGATCAACCAGTGGCTGAACATCACTCTGAACGACGGAACGTATGCAGCGCTGAGCCAGAAGTACTTTGGCGCGGTCACCGGACCGTGACGTTGGGGTACTTCGTGCGGCATTGTGGCCACATTCGGCCTCTGAGACCACAGACCGAACGGCGAGCTGTTCGATTGGTGGTGGATTTCATCGAGCATTCGTGATCTTCTACACAGGTGCTCTGGCTCGCCGTCTATGGCCGCGTCGTAGGTCGGTTCGGAGCTACGAGGACCGCAATTGCCCGCGCCACCCAGGTGGTTCGCTTGCAGTCCGGGCCGGGCGAGCGGTTCAGCAACTTGACCCACACCGCAGGAAGACGCGAGAGGAACAGTATGAGGACGATCGCATCCCGCAACACGGCAATCGCAGGCCTGGCCGCCGTCGCGCTGATCACTGTTGGCTGCAGCACTGGTACGAGTGCCGACGAGTCGGCGTCACCGCAGGTCGGGTTGATCGCCACCACCACCGCTGCCGCACCGGCGCAGCCCGCTGTCGTGAAGCTCATCGGGGAACGAGACGTCGAGGTGACGCTGACCGGCCCGATCGCTGCCAAGTACCAGTCGGCAACCCAGCATCAGAAGGATGCTCTCGGCAAGCCACTGACGGGTGACCGTAATGCAGGAGCACGCGAGAGCGGCGTGTTGTTCCAGCAGTTCCAGGGCGGCGTGATCACCGCCAAGAACGGCGACGCGGGCACACCCGCGTACATCACCTGGGGCAAGATTCGAGAGGCGTGGAATGTCCCACGCGATCCGGACGGTGCGCCCGCGGTCACCGGTGAGAACGGCTCGGTGGGTCCTTTGGGCGCACCCACCAGCGACGAGAACGCAGTCGACGACTTGCTGGTGGAGACGTTCGAGCACGGCAAGATCGCGTACAACCCGAAGACCGGTCAGGTCACGGTGACAGTGAACGACAAGGTCGTACCGTCCGGCCTGTAGCGCCGGTCTCGCACACGGCCGGTGACACAGTCGCGAGTAGCGACTCACCGCAAGGCTGTAGCAAGCCGCGGCCACGTCGGCTCAGGGGGTAGCGTCGTGCCGCAACGCGGCGGCGTAGCGGGTGTAGCCGGGGCGCAGGGTGACATGATCGACAGCCACTCTGGCGATGTCCTGCCAGTCGGCCACGAACGTGCCACGGTGCCGCCACCGCAGCAGGGCGGCGAGGAGTCTCGGTTGGGTGATGTCGCTGCGCTCGTAGCCCAGGTACGACGAGCGTGTTCGCGGGCTGATAACCAGGCCCAACAGCTGTGGCGGCGGCGGATTGCGGTCGCAGTCTCCGGCGACGACCAGTCGAATGTCCACGATGGTGCCGATGCGATGCTGTTCGGCGTCAATCGCAGGCAGGCCGAGCAGGCTACTTAGCCGCATGCCGACCTCCGGGAATGCGAGCGATGATGTGGTCACGCAGCCAGCGCTCCACCCAGTGCACATCGCTGGGTATGTCAGTGGGTGCCAGGCGTACCGTAACGCCGACGCTGCTCACGAGACTCCATGGGATGTACTGCAGATGGGACGCGGGTGGCGCGCCGCCGAAGATCCGTGTTGCCACGACCTCGCCGGAGAGCAGTGCCGTCACCGACGGCGCCGGAGCACCCGGTGCGATGGCTTGATCCGGTTGCACCCCAGTGAGTTCCAGGTCGTCGACGATCCCCACCGGGTCGCCGTCGGCGTCGAGCAGTTGACGGTCCAACAGATGCAGCCGGGCATCGAGCGCTCGACCGGCATGCTGGTTGAGGAATGGTCCGGTGCGGGATGTCATCGTCCCGCTCCCGTCACGATCATCAGCGGGATTGCCGCCAGTGAGGCGGCGAGGATGACTACCAGGTAGACGGAACTGAGCATATTGGTCACCCTTCCGTTGGTCTGATCGCCCATGTATTCGGGATCGTTGGCCACGATCAGGATCGGCAGATAGGTCAGTGGCAAGGCGATGGCAGAAAACACCACCGAATACTCGGTGACCGTGACCGGGTTGACGCCCGTGAACAAGACGGCGGCGCCGGTGATGATCGACAAGAGCATGACGATGTGAAACCGCGCCGCCTGAGCGGGACGGCGAAACTTGCCCCACGTCCAGCCGAGGAACTGGGCCAGAATGTAGCCGGCCGACAGACTGGTTTCCAGAGCCGCCCCGAAGGTGGCGGCCACGATGCCGACAATCGCGAACGCCAGCGCGAGTTTGCCGCCGGCCAGCACGACCGGCATCACGTTCTGAGACAGTGCCGTGACTTGGATTTGGCTGGGCCACAATACGATCGCCGCACACGCCGCGATGGAGAGCGAGAGTATGCCGCCGAGCGGAAAACCGACCATCACATTGAGCCGTGATTTACCCAGATCCGCTTGCGTCCATTGCTCTTCGATGGCGCCGGACGAGTAGAAGAACACCTCGTAGGGGGCAATCGACGAACCGAAGAGCGAGATCGCCATGTACCAGTACGTGGTGGCTGACTCAGAGTCGGGAATCGCCGGCCTTACCGCCTGACGCGCCAGGTCGGACCAGTTCGGATGCAATGCAACGACAGTGACGACGAAGACGATCAAGCACAGACCAAGGAGTCCGGTGACGTTTTCCATGATGGAGAACTTGACCCGCCAGATCACCAGCCATACCCCGAATGCTGCGAGCGGTATCCACCACATCCGCCCGACGTCGGTGGCCATCTGGAACGCCAGTGCCACGCCGCCGATCTCGGCGGTCATGGTCATCAGATTGATGAAGAACGACGCCGAGAGGTCTGCCGCCGCGATTCGAGGACCGAGGCGTTCACGGATTATCTCGAAGGTGGCTCGCCCACTCACGGCGGCGACCCGCCCGGACATCTGGGCGAACAGGCAGATACCCACTACTCCAACAGGGATCACCCAGGCCAGCGCCAAACCGAACCGCGAGCCCACCACGGCACTCATGACCAGATCGCCCACGTCGAGGAATCCGCCTATGGCGGTGAGGATTCCCAGAGCAACGCCGAAGATCTTGGGCATCAGTGGTAGCCATGCTCGAGTGCTTCAGCCGATGCGAGCAGGCTGTCGCGAATCGACGCAGGGTCCGGTCCAGTGGTTACCTGCCGCAATCTCGCCGACGCTGCGTTGAGCTGGCCGATTATCGATGTCATGGACTCGGTCAGCATCTGTTGACGACGCAGATCTGCAGGGTCGTCGTCCCCGCGGTCGGCGGTTTCCTTGTACGCTCTGGCAACGTCCTGTCGGGCGTCGGAGATTTGCACACTGGTCAATCGGGTGGTGGAGCGGCCCTGCAGCCACAGGTCCAGCGCAAGGGCTCCGCTGCGCGCGGCCGATGCGGTTTCCTTCATCGACTGAGCGAGTTGACCCGGCATGCCGTCGCGGTTGGCCGGACATTGTGTCAATAGGAGCCCGAAACCGATGGCGATTATCCCCAGTACCAGCAGCGCCCGAAAGCGGTGCCGGCGTTGGACTTTGGTTGCCATCGCTGTTCCATCAGTCCAATGGTGAACACCGGCAGGCGGATACGGATATCGGCGTGCCGGTGGCTCGCTTGTCGGGCGCGTGGCCCACGCAGGTCATGGCAGTTTCAGGTGTCGGCTTCATATCATCACTGGGGGAGTGCCTCAGGCGCGAATGCGAGGGCGTCTTGGCCCGGCGTTGCGGACCGACAACGCACTGAGGGGCCGGTGACCGCTACGGCTGTCTGCGGCGCCGCGGGCGGAACGCGTCTTTGACTTTTTCACCAGCGTCTTTGAGATGAGATCTCCGCTGATCCGCCTTGCCTTGGGCTTCCAACTCGGGATCGTCGGTTGCACGACCATATGTCTCCTTGATCTTGCCCCTGACCCGCTCGATTTTGTTCCTGGCTTTATCGGCGCCGCTCATTGCACCACTCCTGCCACCTCGGCTTCGTGACCAACCAGCGACGGGAATACCCGTTTTCGGCGCCGATCCTCAAGCGTCGGCTGAAGCGCGAGTGGCCAACCGGTTGTAGGCAGCCGTGAAGGCGGCAGCCCCCGCGAGAAGCTGCTCACGCTCGGGTTGGCTCATCTGCTCGGTGACCACGCCGAAGCGTTCGGCCCGTGCGGCAACGACCTCGTCGAGAACCGCACGTCCGGCGTCGGTCATCTCCAGAATCGTCGCGCGCCTGTTGTGCGGCGCGACGCTGCGGGTGATCAACCCGGCTTCGGCGAGCCGATCGCTGAGACGGCTGGCGCTCGACGGCACCATGTCGAGGTCTTCACCCAATTCCGTGACCTGGCTCGGACCGAGGCGCTGTAGTGACTGCAAAGCCCGCAGCGTCGGCAGTCCCACGCGCTTCTCGATCTCCTCGAGCACCGCGACGTTCAACGCCAGCAGGCCCCGTGTCGCCCGTTCGAGTTCGGCTGCGTACTGGGCGTCGGGCTTCGGGGCGGCGGCCGCGTCCGTTCTCTCGGCACTCATGGCGTCGTCAGCATACATCCGCAATGAATGTCGTGCACTGACGCAAATTGCCCTGTTTGCAAATCATCCGTTTTGGATACATCGGATGTAGTCGGGTAAATGGCGGCGGTTTGGGTAACCGCCCGCCCAGATCAGCGGATCAAGGAGGCAGCATGGCGCGAGACACGCGCGGCCCGATGCCACCCCAGACAGCCGACCTTCGCCGGGTCAGTCTCAACCCGTCTCATTGGCGCCAGGGCCGCCTGATACTCGCCGGGGAAGCCGTCGCGACAGGAGTACTCGGCGTGGTCGGTCTGGTCGGCGTTCTCGTTCGTCCCCAGCACGACGGGTGGTGGGTGCTCGGCGTGCCGCTCACGCCGGCGCTGAGCGTCGTCATGCTGGGCATCGCGGCGTTGGCGGCCGTGTCGTCCATGCATCGCCGGACGGCGAGAGTATTCACCCTCGGAATGGGTGCCGCCGCTGTGGCGCTGATGATCATCTGTTCGGTGGCCGCGGTGCACCACGTGCCCGGCCCTATGGGATTCACCGCGCCGGCGATCCTGCTGTGGACGATCCTCTTCTGCTGGAGCATCGCATCCGCGATGTGGATCCTGCCGGACGAGATCGAGGGTCCGGCTTGGATTTCGAAGCGGCGTACGCGCCACCGCACCGATTCCGCGATGTCGTCTGGTGGACGGGTCGACTCACCCGACTCATGAGCGGCAGCGGCATCGGTTTCATCAAAACCCCGGTGTGCCTGGCGAAGCCGCCGCACATGATTCTCGACTGCCCGAAACAGAAAGGACTCGCAATGACCACCACATCGCCACGCACCGTGGTCGTCACCGGAGCCAGCGCAGGCATCGGACGTGCCGCTGCCCGGGCCTTCGGGCAGCGCGGTGATCGCGTCGCACTACTGGCCCGCGGACACGACGGACTGCGCGGAGCCGCCGAGGACGTCGAGGCCGCGGGCGGGACAGCACTGACTCTGCCCACGGACATCGCAGATTTCGAGCAGGTCGATGCCGCCGCCACCAAGGTCGAGGACACTTTCGGGCCGATCGATGTCTGGGTCAACGTCGCGTTCACGTCGGTGTTCGCGCCATTCACCGAGATCGCTCCGGCAGAGTTCCGGCGTGTGACCGAGGTCAGCTACCTCGGCTTCGTCCACGGAACGATGGCGGCACTGGCCCGGATGAAGTCGCGCGACGCCGGTGCGATCGTGCAAGTCGGTTCTGCGCTGGGGGCCCGCGCCATTCCGCTGCAGTCGGCGTACTGCGGTGCCAAACACGGCATCAATGGATTCACCGAATCCGTGCGCACCGAGCTGCTGCACGACCGCAGCAATATCCACATCACCGTGGTGCAGATGCCGGCGCTCAACACGCCGCAGTTCGACTGGGTGCTGTCGCGGCTGCAGCGTCACCCTCAGCCCGTGCCGCCGATCTATCAGCCCGAAGTGGCTGCCCGCGCCATCCTCCGGGCAGCCGACCATCCAGAGCGCAAGCAGTACTGGGTCGGTGCCAGCACGGCGTTGACGATCCTCGGACAGCGGTTGATGCCGTCGGTGCTCGACCGCTATCTCGCGCGCACCGGCTACTCATCGCAGCAGACGAGCGAGCCGGTCGGTCAAGGCCGCCCGAACAACCTTTGGCAGCCCCTCGACGACCGCCCCGGCAGCGATCGAGGAGCGCACGGCTCCTTCGACGACCGCTCGATCGATCACTCGCCACAGGTCTGGCTTTCTCGGCACGCGCGATCACTGTCGGTGGCCGCCGGTGCGGCGCTCACTGCCGGAGGGGTCGCGCTGATCCGCTACCGGCACTGACTTCGCCGGCAAAGGAATTCCATAGACGACAACACTTTTGAAGGAGACAACATGTCTGACACCGTCGGTGACGTCCTACTCGGGCGGCTGCGGGAATGGGGCGTCAAACAAGTCTTCGGGTTCCCCGGAGACGGCATCAACGGGCTGCTCGCCGCGTGGCAACGCGTCGACGACAAGCCACAATTCGTCCAGGCCCGACACGAAGAGATGGCCGCGTTCGAGGCGGTGGGTTTCGCCAAGTTCTCCGGAGAGGTCGGCGTGTGCGTGGCCACCAGCGGCCCCGGCGCGGTGCACCTGCTCAACGGGCTGTACGACGCCAAACTCGACCATGTCCCGGTGGTGGCCATCGTCGGCCAGACCGAACGCTCCGCGATGGGTGGCTCCTACCAGCAGGAGATCGACCTGATCAGTTTGTTCAAGGACGTCTGCAGTGAGTACGTACAGATGTGCACGGTCCCCAAGCAGCTGCCGAACCTCATCGACCGTGCCATCCGCGTCGCGCTCAGCGAGGGCGCACCCACGGCGATCATCGTGCCCTCCGACGTCTTCGAGCTGCCTTACGAACCGCCGGGGCACGCGTTCAAGCAGGTGCCCTCGAGCCTCGGGATGTCCGAGGCGCGCGTCGTCCCCGACGACGCCGCGCTGCGCCGGACCGCCGACCTCCTCAACGCCGGGCAGAAAGTCGCGATGCTCGTCGGCCAGGGCGCCCGGGGATGCGTCGCCGAGCTCACCGAAGTCGCCGAGCTGCTCGGCGCCGGCGCCGCAAAAGCCTTGCTGGGCAAGGACGTGCTGCCCGACGATCTGCCATGGGTAACCGGATCCATCGGGCTGCTCGGCACCACCGCCAGCTGGCATCTCATGATGGAGTGCGACACGCTGCTCACCGTCGGCTCGAATTTCCCGTACACCCAGTTCATGCCCAAACTCGACCAGGCCCGCGCTGTGCAGATCGACCGTTCCGGCAAGTGGATCGGGATGCGGTATCCGTATGAGATCAACCTCGTCGGCGACGCCAAGACCACGTTGCGGGCGCTGATCCCATTGCTGGAGCGCAAGACCGACCGATCCTGGCGCGAAAAGATCGAAAAGTGGGTGGACAGTTGGTGGACCACCGTGCAGCGCAGGGCCATGACTGACGCCGAGCCACTCAACCCGATGCGGATCTTTTGGGAACTGTCGGAGCGGATGCCCGAAAACGCCATCATCGCAGCGGATTCCGGCTCGTCGGCCAACTGGTATGCCCGCCACCTGAAGTTCCGCGGCGACGTCCGCGGGTCCCTGTCCGGCACATTGGCCACCATGGGGCCCGGGGTGCCCTATGTCATCGGCGCCAAGTGGGCCCACCCCGACCGGCCAAGCATCGCCTTCGTCGGCGACGGGGCAATGCAGATGAACGGCATGGCCGAACTGATCACCATCAGCAAGTACTGGAAGCAGTGGGCCGACCCGCGCCTCATCATCGCCGTCCTGCACAACAACGACCTCAACCAGGTCACGTGGGAAATGCGTGCGATGGAGAACTCACCGAAATTCGATGCGTCGCAGAACCTTCCGGACGTCGACTACGCGGCGTTCGCGCGCAGCCTCGGCTTGCACGGCGACAACATCGACGACGCCTCGGCGCTCGGCGACGCATGGGACCGGGCGCTTGCAGCCGACCGGCCCACCGTGCTCGACGTCCGGTGCGACCCGAACGTGCCGCCGATCCCGCCGCACGCCACGTTCGAGCAGGCGAAGTCTCTCGTCGAGGCGGTCGTCGGCGGCGACGACGACAGCGCGGACTTCATCAAGCAGGGAATCAAACAGAAAGTGCAGCAATACCTTCCAGGCGAGAAGAAGGGCCGCTCATGAGACCCGTACGCGCCGCGGTGCACGCCATCCGCACCGGACGTTTCGAACGCACCCTCGCAGCGCTGACCGCGGCCGGCGCGGCGGTCACCACCGCCGAGATCTACCTTTCCCATGACGGCGCGAGCTTCGGCAACCGCATGATGTACTGGCCGGTCGTCATCGTTCCGACCGCCGTGCCCGCCGGACTGGCGGGATTCTTCTCCCGCCGCGCCGCCCACACCGTGCTGCCCGTTGCCAGCGCGCTGATCGTCGTCAACGGCGTGCAAGGTGCCTACTTGCACTGGCGTGGCATCTGCCAGCGGCCCGGCGGACTGACCCGCTACAACCTCGAATCCGGGCCACCGGCATTCGCGCCACTGCTGGCCTCGCTGGTCGGTGGCATGGGGCTGCTCGCGGCACTGTTGCGCCGCGAGGACCTGCCGCTGCCGGGGGACGGCAGCCGCTGATGCCCTTCCGCCCGGCACACCACCGCGCCGTCACCCCCCAGGGCCGGGGCCGTTTCCCGGATTTCGACGTGTTGACCCAAGCCGACAAGTGGGATCAGGTCACCGCCGGCGTCGTGCTCGGACGGCTGGCGCTGCCGACCACGCTGTCGTTCTTCACAGTTGAGGAGATGGCGATCGCGCAGCCCTTGCTCGACCTGCTCCTGGCCCAGGACGACGACCCCAAGGTTCCGGTGCTGGAACTGATCGACTCCCGGCTGGCGGCGGGAGAGACCGACGGATGGCATTACGACGACATGCCTGCAGACGGGCAGGCCTGGCGCGACTCCCTGGCCGCGCTCGACGGCGACGCACGCGACCACTACGGCGCCGGGTACGGCGACCTGGGCACCGGCAAGCAAGCGCGGCTGCTGCAGGACGTTCAGGACCTCGCCGATGCAGCCGAGCACTGGCACGGACGGCCCGCGGGTCACGTGTGGAGCTTGTGGACGCGGTATGCGTGCACGGCGTTCTACTCCCATCCGTGGGCGTGGAACGAGATGGGTTTCTCCGGGCCGGCCTACCCCCGGGGCTACCTGAACCCTGGTGTCAACGCGCTCGAACGGTACGAGGTCGCCGACCACCGCGATGTCGACCCGGTTCCGTTCGCCGAGCGGGTGGAGCGCGCGCGCCGCGCCGATTCGGATCTGCCCGAAGGGCGGACCGATGGGTGACGGCAGTACCGTACGAAGCCGCAACGAGTCGGCATGGTTGTTGCCCAACAACGGTATTCGCACCAACCACCAGCTGCGGGCCGACATGCGCAAGTACCATCCCGACGACGAGGTCGACGTGGTCATCGTCGGAGCCGGCGCCGGGGGAGCCACCCTCGGACAACGCCTGGCCCGCGCCGGATGGAGCGTGGTGCTGCTCGACGCCGGACCGTTCTGGGATCCTGACCGGGACTGGGTCAGCGACGAGCGCGGTTCGCACGGTCTGTATTGGACCGACCCTCGCCAGATCGGCGGATCGGACCCGGTTCCCTTGGGGTCCAACAACTCCGGTCGGGGCGTCGGTGGGTCCATGGTGCACTACGCCGGTTACACCCCGCGGTTCCATCCCTCGGATTTCCGCACCCACTCCATCGACGGTGTGGGTGTCGACTGGCCCATCGACTACGCGGATCTGCGCCCCTATTACGAGCAGATCGAGGCCGAACTACCAGTGGCGGGCCAGGATTGGCCGTGGGGCGATCCGCACAGCTACCCGCACAGCCCGCATCCGGTCAGCGGCAATGGACTGATCGCGCTGCGTGGCGCACAGGCACTGGGCGTCGACATGCGGGTCGGGCCGGTCGCCATCCCGAACGGGCGCTTCGGCAATCGGCCGCACTGCATCTACCGCGGGTTCTGCATCCAGGGCTGCAAGGTCAATGCCAAGGCGAGCCCGCTGATCACTCATATTCCCGACGCCCTGGCGCATGGCGCCGAGGTGCGTCCGGACTGCCACGTCAGCCGCATTCTGGTGGACGACGACACCGGCCGCGCCACCGGTGTGGTGTACCTGCACGGTGGCACGCTGCACCGGCAGCTTGCGCAGTCCGTGGTCATCGCCGGCTACTCCATCGAGACCCCGCGGCTGTTGTTGCTGTCGGCCTCGTCGCGTTACCCCGACGGGCTCGGCAACAGTCACGATCACGTGGGGCGGCACCTGATGGTTCAAGGCGCCCCGCAGGTCGCCGGCCGCTTCGACGACGAGGTCCGCATGTACAAGGCGCCGCCGCCGGAAGTGAGCAGCGAGCAGTTCTACGAGACCGATCCCAGCAAGCCCTACCGACGCGGATTCTCCATCCAGACCGTCAGCCCGTTGCCGATCACATGGTCTGAACACGTTGCCGCTCAAGGTCACTGGGGCCAGACACTGCGTGAGTACATGCGCGATTACGTGCATTGGGCCACGCTGGGCGCCTTGTGCGAGCTACTGCCACTGCCGAACAACCGGGTCACCCTGGCCGATGAGACCGACCGGCACGGCCTGCCCGTCGCTCACTTCGCTTACAGCCAGTGCGACAACGACAAACAGCTCATCGACGCTGCAGGCGCGGTCATGGCCGACCTCCTGAAAGCCGCCGGTGCCGAAGAGGTCATGACCGTGCAGCGCTACGCACACCTGGTCGGCGGTGCCCGCATGGCCAGACGCCAGCAGGACGGTGTCATCGATCCCGAGCACCGCGTCTTCGGAGTGGATCGGCTCTACGTCGTCGACGGCAGTGTGATGCCCACCCAGGGTGCCGCCAACCCGGCGCTGACCATCATGGCGCTCGCAGCCCGGGCCGCCGACCTGATGGAGCGCCACGCGGTCGCATCCTGATCCAATCGAGAAAGGCGGTGTAGCACATGTATTCGTCGCAGATCGAGCGTCTCGAGGTAGCCGTCTACCGCGTGCCCACCGAAGGTCCGGAAGCCGACGGCACCCTGGAATGGGACGCCACCACCGCCGTCGTCGTGCACGCGCACGCGGGGGGCGTCGTCGGACTCGGCTGGACCTACAGTTCCCCGGCCGCGGCGGCGGTCGTCATCCATCACCTGTGCGACGTCGTCGTCGGCCGCGACGCCGCCGACATCCCCGGCGCCTTCGAGGCCATGCACCGCGCCTGCCGTAATTGCGGCACGCGCGGCCTGGTCACCCAGGCGATCAGCGCCGTCGACATCGCACTGTGGGATCTCCGCGCCCGTTTGCGCAACCTGCCGCTCTCGGCCTTGTTGGGCCGCTGCCGCAGTTCCGTACCCATCTACGGTTCGGGCGGATTCACCAACCTCGACGACGCCCAACTCGCCGAACAGGTTCGGGTGTGGCAGGGCGCGGGATGCGCCGCGATGAAGATCAAGATCGCCCAGGGTTGGGGCGCTGACACCGTCCGAGACCTGGCCCGAGTCAACCGGTTACGCGAGCTGGCCGGTGACACCGTCGAGATCATGGTGGACGCCAACGGCGGATACACCCCTGGGCAGGCGCGCCGTGTCGGCGCGGCCCTGGACCACCTCGGTGTCGCCTGGTTCGAGGAACCGGTCAGCAGCGATGACATCGACGGGCTGGCCGCCGTGCGCGGCGCCGTGCGGTGCGACGTCGCCGCGGGGGAGTACATCTCCAACCGCTACGACGCGCGCCAGCTGGCGCCCGTGGTGGACTGCCTGCAACTCGACGTGACCCGATGCGGGGGCTACACCGGCTGGTTGGCGGGCGCCGACATCGCGGCGGCGCACAACCTCGACGTGTCGGGGCACTGCGCACCCGCGCTGCATATTCCTGTCGCCGCGGCCATCCCGCGTCTTCGGCATCTCGAGTACTTCATCGACCACACCCGACTCGAGGCGGAGATGTTCGATGGTGTTCCCGCTCCGAGCGGCGGCCAGTTGCCCGTCAGCACCACGGGATCCGGGCATGGCATGAGCCTGACCGCTGAGGCCGAGAAGTACCGGCAGGTCCCAGAGTAAGGGCCACGCCACTCCCGCCCGGCTGTCACGCGGTCCGGCGCTGCTTCCGCTTTTCCTCGTAGTACCGCGCACGCTCATCGAGTAGTCCCAGGAATCCGACAAGTTCCTCGCGAGCCCGCTCGCCCTCGGGACCGAAGTCGTTGCGGTCGAAGATATTCCAGAATCGCAACACGGGAATCAGCACGTCGTCGTGGTGGATGCGCAGATCGTAGATCCCGGCTTTCGCGATGGTGATGGCGTTCTGGGCAAAGTCGGCCATGCCCAAGCCGGGCATCGCGAAATTGAGGACCTCGTCGCGGATCGCGGCCATCGCCGCGTCAGGGGCGACCTCCAGAGCCGCGGCCATCAGATTGCGGTAGAACACCATGTGCAGGTTCTCGTCGGCCGCAATGCGGGCAAGCAGTTGGTCGGCCACCGGGCATCCCGAGGCCCGGCCGGTGTTGCGGTGCGAGACTCGCGTCGCCAATTCCTGGAATGAGACGTAGGCCAAGACCGCCAGAGGGGTCCTCTCGCCGGCGTCGTAGCCGGCGACGGTGTGCTCCATCCGCAGGCGTTCCAGGGCGACAGGGTCGACGCCGCGAGTGACCACCAGGTAGTCGCGCAACACGATGCTGTGACGGCCTTCCTCGGCGGTCCACTGTCCGATCCAGGTGCCCCAGGCGCCGTCGCGGGAGAAACGGGTGGCGATCTCGCGGTGATATGACGGCAGATTGTCCTCGGTCAGCAGGTTGACCGTCATCGCCACCTTGGCGACGGGGTCCAGCGGCGAGTCCTCCGGCTGCCAGTCTTCGCCGCCGAGGAACGCGAAATCGCGTCCGCGGCTCCACGGCACGTAATCGTGCGGGAACCATTCGCGGGCCATCGCCAGGTGGCGGTCAAGGTTCTGTGCGACAACCGGTTCCAGTTCGTGCAGCACGGCTGTTTGGGTGTCCATGAGGTCAGTCCCTTCATCCACTATCGACGCTTCGGCCTAGAACCTACGGTACCGTAACCTACGGTACCGTAGGTTAGTGGTTGATGACGTGAAGATGACATCGAGAGATGACCGCAGGCTTTCCACCGCGGGTGTTGTGCATCGCTGACGCTCGTGCGTCGATGTATCTGGCGGTCGGTCGCGTCAGTAGCGGTCGAGCTCGATCAACCGCTCGTCGCTGATCCCGAAGTGGTGCGCGATCTCGTGCAGCACGACGTGTCTGATTTCTGCGCGTAGACGATTCTCATCGCCGGCAGCCAGTCGCGTGATCGGGCCGCGGAAGATGCTGATCTTGTCGGGAAGCACTCCGCCGTACGCGCTGTTCCTTCGCGGCAGCGGTATGCCCCGGTACAGGCCGAGCAGCCGCTGGCCGCCGGGAGGCTCGTCCTCGATGACGATTTCCACATTGCTCATCGCCGCACGGAGATTGGCTGGCAAGGAGCTCAGGGTGTTGTCGATCGCATCTTCGAACGGATCAGTGCGCCCCGGTTCCGAGTGCGCATTCATCTTGCCAATGGTGCCAGAGCCGGTGGTGGGGCGGTTCGCGTCTGGTCAGCTGCACCCTGCTCGAGATCGTCTCCAGCGGACACTTCGCCGAGCCAGTCGCTCGGGAAGTCCTGACCGCAACTCCCACAACACAATCCAGTCCCAGATGCCACGCGCTGCTGTTGATCGATATCCGTCCCTTCGATTCCAGCCGCGGGGATCGCCTCGGCGGCCAGTTGCACACTGGAGTTATGAAACTCCGCTCGTACTGGGCATACAGCGTCGGGTTGTTGGTCGCGTCGGTTGCGGTCATTGCGGTGGCACGGTTGACGGGCCATTGTGGACGCAACATGCTGCTGGTGTTCGGCGGTTTCGTCATCGCCTGGGTGTCGGGGACGATCGCGCGTTACGTGTACCCGCCACCGGCAAGATGGACTCGCTGAACGTCTCGACCGCCTGGGTGTCGTCAGCGTCCGTAGCGGAGAGGCTCGGTCATCGTGCGCTGCTCTGCGGACTGCGCGATGTGTTGAGAGTGATGCCGGCGCGTGACCCGGCGGTTGAGTGCCCGACGGTCGCGCTCGGTCAGTGCGTGGCTCTTGTGCGCCAGCAGGTCTAACTGCTGCCAGCTCAGCCCGTCGAGGTTGCCGTCCGCGTCATGGGTCGCCACGACGACGCCACCGCGCAATAGCGGCACGGTCTTCGGTGTGAACCCTGTTGTCGCCAGGAGCAATTCAGTGGCGCGACGGTTGGATCGGTGTTGGCAGAACTGTGTCGACGGGCTGAACCAAAAGTCGAACTGCCGGTCGGTGCTGGTCAGACTTTCGAGCGCGTAGTCCTTGATGAGCGCTGCGATGTCGGCTTGGGTAAAGGCCTGAGTTTCAAGGGCGACGCCAGTGGGACGCACGTACAGGATGGTGTTCATTCCGATGTTCCATTCGACTCTATTCTTTGCTGTTCGGACGGGGTCGGCCGCGCCAACCGCCGTTACTAGAGTTGCCCATGTGACAGTTGAGATAAACATTCATAACGAATTGAGCGGCAGTGGGGGGGCTGTACCGCTGTGGCAGCTCGCGGGTACCGGGCCTGCGCGTCGCTACGCCGTCTGACTGCTGTCGGACTTCTTGCCCGCCGAGTGATAACCCTGGTGCACGGGCGATTCCCAGGTATAGGGCTCGTCGGAATGACCGGATCCACCCAGGATGAACGAACGGTCGCTGCGGTTGGCCCGCGCGATGGACAACATCCAGGTTCCGACCGTGCTGAAGCGGTTACGTACCCCGGTGAGGAAGGCGATGTGGATGAATCCCCAGCCGAGCCATCCGAGGACGCCAGAGAGCTTCACCGGCCCGGCCTGCAGCACGGCCTGTCCACGGCTGATGTAGGCCGCCGATCCCAGGTCGCGGTAACGGAAGTCTTTGCGTCCGCGGCCGGCGAGGTCGCGCTTGACGCAGGCGGCGACGTGCAAGCCGCCCTGCATCGCGTTCTCCGCGACGCCGGGCAATCCCTCACGGCCTGCCAGATCCCCGATGACGAACACCTGAGGATGGCCGGGCACCGACAGGTCGGCGTTGACCGAGATGCGCCCGGACCGGTCGGTTCGGACGCCCAGCGCTTCGGCGGCGTGCCGCGCGAAGGGAACGCCTTCGACTCCCGCCGTCCACAGCACCGTGCGTGCGGCGTAATCCTTGTCCGGGCCGCCGCCCTTGGAGCTCACGGTGACACCGTCGCGCCGAACATCGGTGACGTGGACGCCGAAGTGCAACTCGACGCCCAATTCGTCAAGAGTCCGCGACGCTCGCTCGGCGAGCGCCGGTGGGAAGCTCTTCAGTATCCGGTCTCCGCCGTCGACGAGCAGCACGCGCGCATCCTCGGGCTCGATGCTGTGAAACTCATTCGCTAGTGAACGGGTCGCCAGTTCCCTGATCTGACCTGCCAATTCGACACCCGTGGGACCTGCGCCGGTGACGACGAAGGTGAGCCACTGGTCCCGATCCGGGCCGGCCGGCAACGTCTCGGCGATCTCGAAGGCGGCGAACACCCGGCGGCGGATGCTCAGCGCATCGTCGAGAGTCTTCATGCCCGGCGCCCACGCGGCGAATTCCTCCTTGCCGAAGTACGACTGACGCATGCCCGCTGCGATCACCAGATAGTCGTACTCGAGATCGAATGTCGATTCGTCGGGACGGCGGGCCGTGGCGCGCCGCCCGTCGGCGTCGAGCCGAATGGCCTCGCCGAGCAAGGTCGTGACGTTGCGGTGACGCGCGAGCTCCTCCGCAGCGACCGGCTTATCTGGCCAATGCTCAAAGTTCCTGTCGCACATTGATAGAGCAGCGGCTGAAACACGTGGCACGCCGCCCGGTCCAGCAGTGTGACGTCGACGTCGAGGCCTCCCAGTCGGCGGGCGCAAAACAAGCCACCGAATCCTCCGCCGATGATGAGCACCTTGGGGCGTGCATTTCCCATGTCGAATCAGCCTCCCACCGTTATTGTCATCGAACTAACTGTGTCACAACGGTTTAAACGCCGACCAGCCAGCCGACCGGCAGTGCGCGTCGGCGCAATTATGGTTTGGCGTGCCGCACCAGGGAGACCTTTGTGCCCGCGTCGTGGCCGTTCTGACAATGACGACCGTGGGGTCGTTAGCCGATCGCTTGTTTGATCACGTCGCGGGCGCGGTCAAGCATCGATGCGAACGGTCCCACCGCGAAATTCAGTTTCGCCGATTCCACGCCCGGATGCGGACGGGTTGGCGCGATCGCCTCGGCCGCTTTCACCGCTGTCGCCAGCTGCTTCAGCTCGTTGGCATCGAGTTCTTGCTGCAGCTTGGGGAATTCCTCGTTTTCCTCATGCTTGGCGTGCTCGAGCACCGCATCCCGCAGCTTGGTGAGCTCGTCGACGAACTGCTGGGATGTGATATCGAGAGCCTCGATCCCAGAAAGCAGCTCTTTGGCGTCGTGCTCTTCCTGCAATCGCGCATCCACAATCGAATCGTCGCCATCCAACTCGCGGCGTACCCGAGGATGGACAATCATCTCCTCGGCTGTCTCGTGCACGGCGAGCAGTTGGCGTAGTGCGATGAACGGCTTCTCGCGGGCCTTGGGGTCTGAGGCGAGAAGGACCTGATCAAACATGTCCTCGATCAGGTCATGCTGTGCTTTGAGGAACGCAACAACTTCCTCGGGAGTTTGGACAATCATTTCGGCCACGGCGACAGACCTCCAGTCGTGGGGGAGTTCGAGTGTGCGCGCGCTACGGGCTGTGCGCGCCACCATGCCCCTGTACCCCGGCAGCGGAAGGCCAAACGTCAACGTCGTAGGCAGTCCGCGCTAGGCTGCGCCAGCGACGGCGGCTGAAAGTGGAGGAAACGCCATGGCTGAACGCTCCGGGGACGTGTTCGGTAAGCGCTACGGCGAGGTGCTTTTGCTCCGCAATGGCGAATCTGGGCCAGAGGCCACCGTTTACAACAGTTTTCCGCTCAACGACTGCCCGGCCGAGCTATGGGACAGGCTCGACGCCGCAGCCATTGCGGAGGAGAACGGAGCCATGGCGGCTTTGCTCAACGGTCCGCGGTACTGGCTGATGTGCACGATCGAGAAGGTCGCCGATAAGCAGCAGGAAACGAGAACCTTCGGCGGGATCGCCATGATCGAGCAGGCCACCGTGAAGCTGTCTTCGCAGAACCCGGCCCCATATCACGTCAATCACGTGGACCGACGCACAGTATTCACCTTCGACGTCGGCCGACCGGTGTTCGAACTCGTCGACCCAGGCGGCCGGCGCTGGGTCATGCAGACCTGGAGCCAGACCGTCGACAAGGGCTTGACGCTCGAGGATCTGCCCGACCTCGCGCGGCGGCTGGCATTGCCGCCAGGCTGGCGCTATGAGACCCGCATCCTCGACAACTCACTGAGCGTCGACACCACGATCCGCGATGCGGCCGTCATCCAGGACGACTTGGCTAACACGTACTCACTGCAGTTCTAAGACGTGCGTCGCCGCAAGATGAGCCGGGCACCGGCTGACTACGACGAGCTTGGGGCCTGTCGCACGAAGTAAATGAGCGGACGGCCGGGATCGTCCGTCGTCACGAAGCTTCAGGTTCAAGCGAGCGGTGGAAAGTGAGGTCTGCATGGCGGCATAGCGCATTGCCCTGAGTCCCGTTATCCCAAGATTGCCCGTGCGGCGCGCTCCGCGATCAGCATGACCGGCGCGTTGGTGTTGCCCGAAGTGATAGTCGGCATCGCCGAGGCATCGACGACTCGAAGACCGGCGACGCGATACACACGACAGTCGGTATCGAGCACCGTGGCAGCTGACCGCGGAATACCTTGTGAGTCAAAGGCTCCCATAGTGCAGGTGCCCACGGGGTGGAAGATCGTTGTACCGAGTTCGCCAGCGGCGTGCTGCAGATCTTCGTCACTCACCAGGTCGGGGCCGGGCAGCAACTCTTGCGGGCCATAGCGGGCCAGCGCTGGTGCCGCCATGATCTTGCGGGTCATCCGGAGGCCCTTCACGGCGATGTGACGATCAGCGTCTGTGGACAGGTAATTGCAGGAGATCTTTGGGTACGTCAGCGGATCGGCATCAGCCAGGCGCACGTGGCCGCGTGAACTGGGTCGCAGATTGCAGACCGAGGGAGTGATGGCACCGAAGCTGTGCAAGGGTTCACCGAACTTGGGCAACGACAGGGGCTGCACATGCCACTCCAAATCGGGACTGGCCAGTGCCGGGTCGCTTTTCGCGAAAGCCCCCAGCGTGGAGGGCGGCATGGTCATCGGTCCTGATCGCAGCGTCATGTACTGAAGTCCCATGCCGCCACGGGTGATCCAATTCCGGTAGAGGGTGTTGACGGTCCGGACGCCCTGGACGCGGTAGACGGTTCGCAGCTGCAGATGGTCCTGGAGGTTTTCGCCCACTCCTGGCAGATCGACGGCCACCGGCACTTGATGCTGGGCGAGCAGCCCGGCCGGTCCCAGACCCGAGAGCTGCATGAGATGCGGTGAGCCGATCGCTCCGGCGCTCAGGATCACCTCCCGGCGGGCACGAACGTCGACGATCTGGCCATCCTTGAGCAGCTGCAGGCCGGTGACGCGGTGCTGAGCCGTCTTCCAGGCACCGCGCCGTTGATCGTCATGGACCTGGTTGTCCATCAGCAGCCTCAAAGCCTGGGTCTGGGTGTAGACGGTGAGATTGGATCGGCGGGCGATGGGATGCAGGAAAGCATCGGCCATCGACCAGCGACGGCCACGTCGTTGGTTGACGTGAAAGTAGGCGCTACCCGAGTTGTCGCCGCGGTTGAATTCGTCGATGGGGGCGATGCCAACCTCGGCAGCGGCGGCTTGCCAGGCGTCCAAGATCTTCCAGCGCACTCGCGGCTGCTCGACGCGGATCTCACCACCGGCGCCGTGCCACTCGTCGGCTCCGCCGAAGTAGTCCTCTAATCCCTTGTAGATCGCCAGCGTTTCACCGGGGCCATCCGACCCGCCCCAGAGCCATCGCTCGTCAGCGGTGGCCTGCGCCCACAGTTCGTAATCGGCTGACTGCCCGCGCATGTGGATCATCGCGTTGATCGATGAGCAGCCGCCGATCACGCGGCCGCGCGCGTAGTGAATGCTGCGGCCGGCCAGACCCGGATCGGCGTCGGTCGTGAAGCACCAGTCGGTGCGGGGGTTGGCAATGGTGTACAGATAGCCCACCGGTACTTTGATCCAGAACCAGTTGTCTTTGCCGCCGGCTTCGATCAAGAGCACACGGTGGTCAGGGTTGGCGCTGAGCCGATTGGCGAGCAGGCAGCCCGCACTGCCTGCTCCTACGATGATGAAGTCGTACTCGGCGGCGGAGTTCATTCCGGGATCAGTCCTCCGGGGCGTCGGATGGGTGTGCTCGTGTGCGGTGACCGTATCAGCGCGGCACGAGGTCGAGGCCGACCAAGCAGGGGTTGCGCGGCCAGTACGGGAAGTTCCTTGGGCGGCAAGGCTATACGCAGCGAGTGCGGCCTGGTCAGTCTTTTTCTTCGTCGCGACGGCGCGCGGCCTCGATCACCTCGGGTGGGGCGGGCTTTTGCAACCAGGCCCGTATCCGTAACAGTCCGCCGGCGATGGTGCCGACGGCAAGCACCGCAATGAGGATCCAGAGTGCTGTGGACATACAGCAATTGTCCGCCGACAACCAGCCTGTTCGGGCGGATTCGCGACGGGACGTGTTTATGCGGCGCGGCAAGTTCTGAGGTAGCTGAGGAACGATGCCTGTAGGCCGGTCACGTGAGTTTCATGCAGGATTTCGCTGGTAACGGCGCGGCCGCGAGAGGTGAGGCGATGAAGAACCGTGGCCAGCCCAGGGGAGTTTCGTGAGTTCATCGACTCGCTCGACGACCTGACCACGATGCTGGCCTCGCTCGCGGAACGCGAAGGATACGGCACCCAAGAAGCGCTGAGCATGGCCACTGTCGCGGTTGCCGCGATTCGTGGCCTGCTCTTGCAAAAAGTCCTGACCCCGGCGGCCCATCCGCAGGATGCGGTCGACTTGATCTTGCGCATGTGCAAGCGATGATGAACGCCGTGGCCTTGGTGGAGTTGCCGCGTCTGCCGCTACTCGAGCCGCGCGAAACCGTTTAAGGACAGCATTTTCAGCAAAGGCTGCCCAAGCGCCATCGACCCCCGCATTGAACGAGAATGCATCCACTATTCGGTCGCCTGCCAGACGTATTGCGATGGCCGGCACCTTGACTAGGGCCGGCCGCAATCTGGCGGTGCTTCATCTCATGAAAACGTAACCAGTGCTGGCAAATCTCCGTATTCGTCACGTACATGTTCCCCCTGGTGCTGCTCCATGCGGTTCATCGATGCGCACGTCGACGACTGCGGCATAGATGGTGTCGAGACGCGGGGCGAGGGAGCGTCATTTCTGAGGTGCAATAGGACGCAGTCCGACATTGCGGTGCTTATGCTAAGAGCACAGTCGATCAGCTACCGGCGACGGGAAGTGCGAACGGCCGCACTGAGGTTTACCAAGTAATGGAATTCGGCAACGCAAGGAGTTTGGCATGGCGGCCCGGGGGTTCAAGGCGCTCAAGAAAATCATGCAGACAACGTTTGATCCGGAGCTGGTGATTCCGGAGGAAGTCAAGGTGACAGAACTTACCGGCGATGACAGCTTGTCCCGGAAAGATCTTTCTCAGTATCCGATTCCTCCTGGCTCTCTGATATGGAAGTATTGGGGGCGTCTCGATGTCGCATTTTTCGGCGGCCCTGTCATGGGCCCCATCGCGGGGGCGTGGCCGCAGATGGGGCAAGCTACCTCGGGCTCCGTTCTTTTCACTGGTGACAGTTCTTTCGGCGCCCGCGCCAAAATATACAAGGAGCGGACCCGTCGATCTCGGGAGTACATTTATGGCACGGTGTACGACGCTCCTGAAGAAGCGAAGAAATATGGCCTGAAGACTCGGAATATGCACAAGCCTGTCAAAGGCACTCTGCATGACGGCACGTATCACGCTTTGAATGCGGAAACCTTCTATTTTGCGCATGTCACCTTTTTTCATTATCTGCTGATCGTAATAATCGAGCAGCTGTATTTCGACGGGTCCATGCCACGGGCGATGAAGGAGCAGATATTTGAGGAGTCCAAGGAGTGGTACAGCCTGTTAGGGGTGGATGATAGTTCTCAGCCCGATACGTACGACGATTTCGAGCGGTATCTGGACAACATCGAACGTAACCGTTTGGTGAAATCTCAGGTAACGCAGGTGATGCTGGAACAATTTATGGAGCGCCGCCTGGCGCCGCGGTGGTGGCCGCCGGTCATGAAGAAATTTGTGTGGCCATGGTGGGCAGGACGGCGGCAAGTCGTTGTCAATAGCTATCCGCTTCATGTGCAGGAGCTGTTCAATCTAGAGTGGACCCCCGAAGACGAGGACATTTCGCGCCGGTTCATGCATATGTATCGGCGGTTCTACGCGGTTGTCGAGCGTCTGCTCCCACTGAAGTATTTATACTTGCCAATCGCGGTGAGAGGCTTTGAGCGGGAGGGAATCGATCCACGCAAAATCACCCTGGAGTCCGCACAGCAAGCACTCCGGGAAAGCCGTGCCCGCCGCGCTGCGCGCGAGAGTGCGCCAATAGATGCGGCGAATGAGGTGCCGGCGTCCAGCCAATAAGGTGGCTGGGCTGGCGCTGAGGCGATCGGCGCGGAACCGTATCGCTCAGGAATCCCAGATCGGGCCGAACGCCGGTATCCCGCGTTGCTCGAAGCCGTGCACCACCTGTTCGGTGACGATGCGGTTGGCCACGCAGATGACGGCCTCCGCACCGGATTCGACGAAGGCCTGATAGGCCAGTTGCAGCACATCGGGCTTGCCGAGGGCATCGGTGTCCCAGATGATCGCATCGGGCTGGGCCGCTTCGATTTCCTCGACGAACCCCTCGCCGTAAGTCAGGCGCGGGTTCTTGGTCACCCAGACCAGCTGCGCGGGAACCGAGGTGTCCAACAGGTGGCCCAGTAGGGGGCCGATGCCGCTGCCGGTGGCCACGATGACCACCTTGCTGAACAACCGGCGTACGTTGGCCACCCCGACGGCCGGGATGCCGCGCACCCACACGTGGGTGGGCGGATTGTCGACGAACTCCGAAGTCCAGTCGCCGGCGCGGGACACCAGCATCCGGTACCCGGCCGCGCCCGGGGCGGCCGGCACGTTGGCGAAGTGGTGCCAGCCGACCAGGGGATGGCGGCTGATCGCCCGGGTGGTGCCGACCGGGGGAATCCCGCGGTGATCCAGGCGCACGATCATCGCGTGTGAGGACGGACGCGCGCAGTTGATCGGAACGCGACGCAGCAGCAGCCACGGCCAGATGGCCAGCCCCGCGCTCGCCACGACCAACCAGAACGCCGGGGCGGTCAGCATGGCCCCGCCGAACGACCGGTCGCCGCGGTCACCATTGATGACGACCAGGGTGTTGATCCACATCAGGATCAGCGCCGTCCAGCCGCAGAACCGATGGGTGATTTCGAAGCGGTCGTGCTGAGCGGCGCGCAGCCGCGGAAGCGCCATCACCACCATGACCGAGAACGTGGTGGCCAGGGTAGCCACGAAGATCGTGTTGGCGCCCGAGGCATCGCCTACACCGGCGACGGCGTCGCAGATCATCGAGGTCGCCAGTACCAGGTACCACAATGTCCCGGCCACCGCGGTGCCCACGTGCAGACCGCCGAGGTGGTAATACTTGCCCAGCGCCCACCGCACCTGCAGCGGCCACGACGTGGGCGCCCGGGTGGCGAGCCACGCTGCCGCATTGAGGATGTACTGCTGGCGAAACAGCACCGCGGCCGCCAGATTGGTTTGCGCCATGAAGGCGATCGCCGACAGATCGGTGTGCTGCGATGTCCACCAATTCCCGCCGGTGGCCCCGTACACCGCCCATCCGAGATTGACGATCACCACAAGAACGATGAGCCGGTTGTAGTGCATCACGCGCGGATGTTTGAGCAGTCGCCGCAGCAGCGGTAGGCGGGGCGCGCAATCCTCACCCGCAGTGGCGGTTTGGGGGAGGCTGGCGCACGGCGCAGCGGCCGAGATGACATCGATACGGCGGACGTCGGGCCTGGTCAACAGCGCAGTAGTCACTAGGTGCCTTTCAGGTGCCTTGCCGGGCCGTTGACCGGCTCACCACGAAAAGGTATGGCCCCCAAGAACGCCCGGGCATCGGGCGAAAAATGCGTCATGATGAGCGCATATGGTGCAAACGGTGTAGGCGCTCGGGGGGAGTCGCGGTCGCGAACAGCCCGGTTCGCGCTACGCCGTCGTCCAGTCAGGCCAACTGCCTCTGCCCTGGCTGGTTGTGCCAACGTCTACTGCGGCACGTGCCGCCAGCTTTCGTCCCGACGTCGGGCCCGCTCGGCGAGAGTGTCGGGTTTGTCCGTACACCCCGCCTACACCGACGCACTCGCGCAGGTGAGCAACAGTCGACCGATATGCCAGGCAGCCGTTGTAGCCACGGACGTGAGTCCGGTTAGGGCCGTCCGCGCCAGTGGGAACCACTGCGCGACAAGCGAAATCGACAGGGGAGCGGTGGCGCCCAGCGATGGAGCGGGCTCTCGCCCCTTAGCGGTCCGACAAGCCTCCGTGCAAATCGGTTGCGATGCTCGGCGAGGCGACGTTGGCGTGCTCTGTCCCGCCGTTGGCTGCTATGCCCCCGACGGGTTGTGCCAGCGGCGGATCGCGGCTGCGAACTGCTCGGGAGCGTCCGATGGAACGAAATGGCCGGCACCATCAACGATGACGGTCTCGTGATCGGTGAAGGATTCCTGCCACCGTCGCAGTTCCTTGTCGCCGAACGCGAAGTCCCCGTCTCCCCAGATGATCAACGCCGGCAGTGCTGCAATGTTGGACAAGCCTGCCTCGATGTCTGCGAGAAAGGCGCGGCTGGAAGTGATCTCGCGGGGGAAGATCGCGGAGGCCTCGCGGCGTCCTGGACTGTCGAGGGCCTTTTGATAGTGGGCCATCTGTTTTTTGGTGGGCTTGGTCAGTCTGTGTCCGACCGGGATCATCACGTTGACGAAGAGGTTGAGCTGACGGATCAGCAAGCGCCCGATCGGGCTGCCCATCACGTAGGACATGATCTGCACGAGAGGGTCGGTGACGGGCCACGCCCACGTGTTGGTCAGCACCAGCCGGTCGAACGCTTCGGGTCGTCGTTGTACCGCTGCAAGCCCTATCGGTCCGCCCCAGTCGTGCCCCACCAGCGTGACCTCCGTCAGCCCGAGTGCTTCCACGAATCGGGAGATCACCTCGGCATGTTCGGCGGGCAGGTACCGGTACCCGGGTGCGGCCGCCGACAGTCCGAAACCGGGGTAGTCCACTGCGACACAACGGAATTCCGTCCGCAGGGATTCGATTACCTTGCTGTAGTCGAACGACCAGGTCGGGTTGCCGTGCAGGAACAGCAGTGTGGTCCCCGTTCCTTCGTCCACGTAGTGCACGCGGTGCCCATCGATGTCGACGAATCGGCTTTCGAACGGATACAACTCGTCGTCGACCCACGTGGGTCGTTCCGCGACTGTCATGTCGAGCTCCCCGTAGACGTGAATGATATTGTAAAGTTCACTTTAAAATAGCAAGTAGGTGGTGATGAGTCGAGAATACGGCCAATATTGCGGACTCGCACGGGCTCTCGATGTCGTGGGGGACCGGTGGAATTTGCTGATCGTCCGCGAGCTCCTGATACGGCCCGCACGGTATGGCGAATTACGGGAAGGGCTCTCGGGTATCGCGACCAACCTGCTGACCGATCGCCTGCGCGATCTGGAAGCCGCTGGTGTGATCGAGCGGCGCTTGTCCGACGACAGCAGTGCGATCACATACACACTCACTACGTGGGGAGCGCAGCTACGCGAGCCGATCGATGGACTGATCCGCTGGTCGACGCCACTGATGACCCGCGGGCCCGAAGGCGACGAGTTTCGTGCGGACGGGCTGTTCGTGGCCCTGCCCGCCCTGTTCTCTGGGCGTGTGCCTGCCGATCGGGGCGTGTCTGTGGGGGTGGCGGTGGACGGCGTGCTGGTCCAACTGGCAGCCACCGAGTCCGGCGTCGAGGTAAGCAGGCCCGACGGTCGTGAACTGGCCGCCGTGCTCACCGCGGAGGGGGCGCTAGTTCTCGGACTCTCAGCCGGTGTGCTGGCGCTCGACGATGTCCGTGCGCTCGTCGAGATCGACGGCGACGTATCCGCCCTGCGAAACATCTTCGACGCGCCCAAGTCCTCTGCCGAATTCACTGGGTGAGGCCAACCGCCTCTCGCGGTGTACAGCGGCGTGGCGGTCAACCCCGACAGCCCGATGGATCAGTTATGGCTCAGTGGGGGTAACGCAATTCGACTTCTGTGACTAACCCGGCGGCGGAGTGTCCAACTCTGTGGTGGGGAGTTGGCGAGGCCGCCGGGCCCGGAAGGAACGAGAAGCGAGCGGGCGCGCGGAATTGGGTCACCCGTTGTCCCGCCAGGTGAGCACCTCCTTGAGCGACGTGAGGTCGTAACCGTTGTCGGCGGTGAGTTCGGTCTGGAACAACGTGACTCCCGCTTCCCGGAAGGCATCAGCACTTTCGGCGTTCTCCCACAGCGTCGAGCGTTCGATATCGGCGCCGTTGCGGCCGAACGTCGTTGCCAGCTCGTCGACGCGATCACTGGATCTGCGGAACGCGTCGAGATCCTGGAATGCATGCCAAATGTCGGCATGCCGGGCAACAGCGGGCAGGGAGCGTTTGGGCCCCGTGCCGCCGATGAGGACCGGTATCTTGCGCACGGGCGGCGGAATCAGTGCAGCGAGCCGGTTCTCGATGCGGATCAGGCTCTCATCGAACAGATCGAAACGGGAGCCGAACGTTCCGAAGCTGTAACCGTATGTGGTGTAGTCCTTTTCGTACCACCCGGCGCCCAGGCCCAGGATGAGCCGGCCGCCGCTGATGTGGTCGACTGTGCGTGCCATGTCAGCGAGCAGGTCCGCGTTGCGGTAGCCGACGCCGGTGACAAGGAGCCCGATCTCGGCGTGTGACGTGATCTCACCCCACGACGCGAGCGCGGTCCAGCCCTCGAAGTTGGCGACATCGGGCTGCGCGTCTGACAGGACGGGCTTGCCGTCGACGATGGCCTCCATTGCCGGGCGATGAAAGTGGTCGTAGCCGAAGATCACGTCGACGCCGAGGTCGTCCGCAGCCAGGACGGCGTCACGCCACGTGGGGTAGTCGGGCGCTCCGCCGGGCTGGATCTGCACGGCGACGCGGACAGGACGGGGCATGGATGCTCCTAGGTCTGGGAAGAGCCAACTCTCGTGCCAAGTTGACTGGGTGCGCGATTTATTCCGGATCGGGAGGTCGATGTGTGTGGGGCGCCGTCGATCGGACGAACGGGCCCTGACTCGCACCGGTGTCAACGGTTAAGCGTCACCCAACACATACTGCGCCGCGATGTCATCGCTGGTGGTCAGCCACACATCCGGCGCGCCGGCCAGGAATTCCAAGACCTGCTCGAAGTACCGGTGCCGGAATGCCTGCCCGATGACGAACGGATGCAACGCCAGCGCTAGGACCCGTCCACCTGTCGCGGCGTCCCGATGCAGCTGCTCGTACTGGTCGATCACCATCTGCACGAATTCGGCTCCGGTGAAACCTTTTCCGAAGATCAGCAGATCGTTGAGCTCGACGGAGTAAGGCACGCTGAGCATGCCCGGCACAGTCAACGGGTAAGGCTGATCGTCGTTGGTCCAGTCCAACACGTAGTGATAGCCGAGGTCTGCCAGCAGTGCCGGGG
This sequence comes from Mycobacterium dioxanotrophicus, assembly GCF_002157835.1. Taxonomy (NCBI): domain Bacteria; kingdom Bacillati; phylum Actinomycetota; class Actinomycetes; order Mycobacteriales; family Mycobacteriaceae; genus Mycobacterium; species Mycobacterium dioxanotrophicus. The sequence goes on from NZ_CP020809.1 coordinate 3,555,662, forward strand.
TGTGATGCGTCTCGGTCAGCCCTGGCCCCATCCAGCCGTGCGGTGCCCGGCCAGTAGCCGCGGCGATCGCGCGGGTGATCTCCTCGAGGAGGCGCCGTTCCTCGTTCCGCGTGTATCCGGTATGTAATGTCGAATTGGTCCGTCCGTGCGCAAGCCAGGCCCAGTCGCGCTCCTTACCGGCCGCCACGATCTGTGGAAAATGCTCGGCGACATCGGAATTGAGCAGCGCGGAGGCACGGACACCGTACCGGTCCAGGGCGTCGATGGTGCGCCAGATGCCCACCCGGGTGCCGTAGTCGCGCCAGCCGTGATTAAGCGCATCCGGCTTCAGGTCGGCGGTGCCCGGCCAGATGCTGGTTGACGGGACGTCGGGATGGAAGTACTCGATGTTGAGGCCGATGTACACCGCCACACGGCTGCCGTTCGGCCAGGCCAATGGCGGGCGTTCGATGATTGGGCTGTACGTGAAGGGGAGTGTCGTCATGTCGGAACGGTAAGAGCTGACACCAATGTCAGAGGCAAACCTCAACGGTATAAATGGCACCATGCGGATTGGCGAGCTGTCTCGGCGTACTGGGGTGAGCGAACGGTCGTTGCGCTATTACGAGCAGCAGGGGCTGCTGGCAGCCGCGAGGACGCCCAGCGGGCAGCGCCAGTACGCCGAGACGGCGGTAGACCGGGTGATACACATCCAGGAGTTGTTCGCTGCGGGACTGCGCAGCAACACCATCGCGGGTCTGCTGCCGTGCATGCGCGACATTGACGGCGGACCCACCCGAGAGGCAACGCCGAGACTGATGACCGAATTGTGTGCCGAGCGGGACCGATTGGACCGTGCCATGCGGGAATTGGCGGCTTCGCGTGACGTGCTCGATGAGGTGATTGCCGCGGCTTCGGGCGCCGCTGACGAGTCGATGGCCGAATCGAGGAGGGTGCGCGGCCAGGGTTGAGGATCTGCTGGTCGACGTGTCCGTGGAGCGGGGCAAGCTGCCCGGCGGTCGGCGCCTAGCGGTCGCCACGTCGTTGTGCCGCCAGCCCAACGACGTGGCCGTCACCCTTGTTGCTGCATGTCCGGGCCGGTTAGCACCTCGGGCTGAGACGTTCACTCCAATGGCTCGGGCGTGAAGGTGACGTCGACTCCGCCTACGGTCATCGTCACCTGACCTTCGATCACCATCACCTGCGCCGAGACCCGTCGATCGACAGTTTGGGCCAGTTGCTGCACCGGTGGGTGCGGTATCTGCACTACCGACAGGTTCGGCAGCCCCGCCACTTTGGGGCCGACGGTGCGCCACCAGGTGGCCACGCCGGCGGCGAACGGGAACAGCAGCACCTGGTCGGCCTGGCTGGCCGCCTTGCCCAAGACGCGTTCGTCGGGCTGGCCGACGTTGATCCACTCCAGGATCCGGCCGGTGTAGTCGGTGAGCCGCAAGTCCGGTACGCCAGGGGTGGACAGGCCCGCCCCGAACGCCAACTCACTGTCGACGTCGCTGAGTCGGTGTGCGCGCAGCCCAAACGCCAACAACCGCACCACCATCCGCTCATCAGTCTCGCTGGGGTGACGGGCAACGGTCAGCGTGTGATCGGCGTAGTAACCGTGATCGACATCGGAGACGGCAAGTTCGACTTTGAATACTGTTGCAGAAAGGGCCACGTCATAGTGTCCACCCAGGTGGTGTACGCCGACCAGTCGGGCCGCGTTGAGCGCGGGCCGAGAAAACGCCAGATGTCTGGGACAGGTGGCGTCGAGACCCTCAGCATCGTCCACTCCAGCGTGGAAGGGCAACGACGCCAAGCCATTGTGCGTCAACGCGTTTAGCGCAGGACATAGCCGCGGTCATTGTCCGGTCTTGGTTGAGTTGGCGGTCATTGCCAGGGGAGCGTCAGCAATATTGGGGTTCGGAAACGCTGTTGCGTATCAGTGAAGTTGGCGGTTCCGAATGACAATCCCGACGTTGCTTGGGCCCGCCCCGCGCGTCAGTCGAGGTGCCGGTCCACATCCATGCGTTTGTGGAGGATGCGCACGACGTCGATCAGCTCTCCACCGGCGCCATCACGGTAATAGAGCGTGTGCGATCCCGCAGTGTGCCGGCGGTAGCCGGCGCGAACCTCGTCGCAGGACCTCCCAATGAGCGGGTTTTCCGCCACAAGCTCAACGGCCTGCTGAATCACGCGAACGTACGCTTCAGCCTGGTCGTCATTCCAACGTTGAGAGGTGTAGTCCCAGGTCTGCTCCAGATCGGCCTGGGCAGCAGGGGACAGCACATAGCGGCTCACCGCCCGTGAGGTCCGCTGGCACGTTTCCGTGACACGAACGTGTCGAACTCGAACGGTGTTGACGCTCCGCTATTTTCACCAGCTACCAATGCGTCGCGCAGGGCGTTTAAGCGTGTCTCGCGTTCCTCGAGCAGCCTGAGTGCGGCGCGCACGACGTCGCTCGCCGACCGATACCGTCCCGAGGCGACCTCGTCTTCGATAAACGCGTTGAAGTGCTCATCCAGGCTGAACGAGGTGTTTCGACCCATACGACAACTGTACCAATTGTTGGTACACGCCGCATGGCGCTGACCAACCACCCCCATCAACCACGACGCACCCGCGAGGCGGCGATAAGGCAACATTTGAATTGCTGCAACCGTAAATTTGCCTACATGCTGACGTCTCTGCGATCGCCTCACGTGCGCGATAATGTCCACGATTAGCTGGCGGCGACAGAGCCAGCACTACGACTGGCTGTCCGGGTATCTCGCCGCGCGGCGTTTAATCGTGGTCACCCGCGCCTTGATGGCCTTTCTCACGCTGTCGTACATCGTGTGCCTGCTTGCCTTATTGGTAGGGGACGATAGCCCCCGGGGGGCCATCCCGATTGTGATGACGTGGATCGCGTGCGCTATAGGGGTTTCCGGGCTGCTGTTATGGGTGTGGCGCTGGCCAACCCGCGCTCAGTCGGCGGCTTTCGCCCTGACACTTAACACCGGCATCGCGTTGGCGTGTCTGGCGTACCCCAATCCGCTCGCGGGGATGATCGGCTGCATTGCCTTCGCCACCAGCGGGGCGTACATCGCGTTTTTCCAAACGCCCGCATTGGTGTTCTACAACTTCATGGTGGCCACCACCGTCGCTGCCATTCAGGCGGTACGGCTAGCTAAGTCAGGACACCCCGCGCTGGCCGGGGTTGATCTATGGCTGGTCATCGAGGTCAACATTGCCCTGCCCGTCGCCATCCACGTCCTGGTGCGCGCCGTCGCTGGCGATTTGCTCCAGGCCGACCAAGACCCGTTAACCAACCTTCTCAACCGGCGTGCCTTCAACAACAAAATACTCGGCCTCGTCACCACCCGCCGCGCCGTCGACAGCCACCTGGCGGTCCTGGTCATCGATCTCGACAACTTCAAAGCCGTCAACGACACTCACGGTCACGCCGCAGGCGACCAGGCGCTCGTCGATGTTGCTCAGACACTGCTAGCGCTGGCCGAGGACTACCAAGCGGCGCTCGCACGCAGCGGCGGTGAGGAATTCTTGCTGGCCGTCGTCTCGCCGACCTGCAATGCCGAGTGTTTGGCGGCCCAGGTCTGTGACGCCATCGCCGCCTCGCCCGCCGCAGTCACCGCCAGCGTCGGCACCGCCTGCGCCCACGTCGACGATGGCACAATCGCCCGGCACCGGGCACTGCTCAAGGAGCTCATCACCGCCGCCGACAGCGCGATGTACGACGCCAAACGCCGCGGCGGCAATCAATCCCATCACCACGGACTCCTACACCCATACCGAGACAGGTTCTGACGACGTCAGATCTCTAGAAACGAGACAGCTCGGCCACGCTTCGACAAGTCGTCGGGCAAGTCGACGCCGTCTTTGCGCACGAGGGCGGAAGAGAAGAGGCGCCCAGAGTGTGTCAGGCGTAGTTGAGTCGGGCACCGCCAACTCAACTGAGAAGACAGCCGGATCACCGAGGACCGCCAAGTTCACTGCGAAAACCGCCAGATGCAACGAGTGTTGGGTGCCAACAAATCTGAGACTATTGACAACATATTGAGACTCGCCTCCTCGAAGATCGAACGCTCACGGATCGTGAACAGAGACAGATGATTTGAGACTTTGCTCATCGGGTCTGATTTCTGGGCTGCTGATGACAGCTATTTGAGACTGCGATTCGTCCTGCTTAACCATCGGCCGTGTCGTCATGTCTGCGGTGGTCGGTCTGGCCAAGTCTTGATCCACCGAATTGCGGCGAAGTCTGCGAAGCGGAACAGACGAAATGCCTGTCAGAACCCGTACAGGTGCTGCCTCGCGTTGAATGCCGCCGTTCCACCCTCGAGGATCGATTCCGCGAGCGCACGGATGGTGGCGTCATCGAGCGATCCGATGCCGCCTTCCACTGGCTTGCCGTTCTGACCGCTGCCCTCCAAAGCGACGATGAGTTCCGCATCGCCGAGGACCGGAACATTCGCGTTGTGTGTGCTCGCGATGATCTGGCGCTTGCCCTTAAGTTCGCGGAGGTTCTTGACGATCCCGTCGTACACGAACCTGTTATCGAGATCGTCCTCAGGTTGATCAATGACGAGTGGGGCACGTGATGCTCCGAGCAGGAGCAGCAGCAGGGCGGTGGCCCGCTGTCCCTTGGATAGGTCGTCCATCTTCTTGAACTCCCGCGTACCCGTTCCCGCCCCGATGTCGAGCTGTACCTCCACCGCATTCCCGACCGACAGCTCTTCGATCTGGCGGAAGAGAGCTTCCCCGGCATCGACCACTCCGCGGGCCTGCGCACCACGGATCGAGAACTTGGCGGTGAGTTCAGCCTCACCCTTGCGAGCAGCCTCAACGAACGCACGGGTCGAAAAGCCTTCAGCGTCAACGGCTGCCATGATCTGAGTCCGTTGCCCGCTGACCGCGTCTTCGATCAGCGACTTGACGTGGCAACGGTCCTGAGCCGCGATTGGCTTCACGATGACGACGCCACCTGTAGCTGCGTTCGCAGTTCGGATCGCATCGTGCAGAGCTTCCACCCGCTTGTTCTCGTGCTCGGCGAGTTCCTGGAGAAGTGTCTTGCGGGAAGCGACCAGTTCCTTGATGTTGGCGTCGATGCCGGCCTGCCGAGGCTCCTTGGCCTTGAGGTCTTCAAGCGCCTTCGTCGTCGTCAGGTACTTGTCGGGCTCAAGCCCGTCTTGAACGAGCTGCCGCAGCACGTCTGCGTGATCGTCGCGCTGCTCGCGGATAGCATTCGTCCAATCGGTTTCGGCCGAGGCGATCGCAGCGTCGGCAGCTGCGATCGCTGCTTCGGCCTGAGTCGCGAGTATCTTCAATGTCTCCGCCAACGTGTTCGTCGCAGATTGAACGAGTCGGAGAGTGTCCGCTTGTGGCGATCCTTCAAGCCCGTCGTACGACGCGCCGAGCTTCGCCGTCAACTGTGTGTCCGTCAGCCCCGTGAGGGTCGACTTTGCGTCGGCGACGCGCGATTGTCCTTCGGAGAACACCGCCTCGTCCTGGTTCATCCGCGTGACCTCGCTCAACCGAGTAGGCACGTCGGTCTCCTGAAACTGGCGCACTTGCTCTTCTAAGCGCGGGATGTCGGCGAGTTCTTCCCCGAGTTCGGCCTTGTCCATCTCCGCACGCGCTAGCTTCTCGCGGCTTTCCTTCAACGTTGCCAGCGTCGCCTTGTGCTCGGCAGTCAGGTCTCCGTTGCCTTGAAAACGGTGGAGCATACTGGCGACTTTCGCGCTGTCGCTTGTCAATTCCGCCAGCTCATGCTGTCCGAAGATCTCGACGTCGCCGATCACGTCAGCCGGTTGAAGGCTCGTGACCGTACCGCTGGAGTCCTTGACGAGCGGAGTGTTGTGGACAGATCGTTCGATGGTGAACGCCTGGGGCCTCGGCGAGATCGCCTCAACAGCGAGTTTCACGACGGTCCCTGCGCGAAGCACACCTCTGACGATCGCGTCGTGGTCTGCCTTGGCTGAGGCGCCAATCGGCGTCAGCCCGAGAACGTAGCGAAGGCTCTCGATGGCGGTGGACTTCCCCGTTCCTCGCCCACCGATCAACGCGGTCAGATCCGGCGAGAGAGGGATTGTGACGCCGTCCAGGAAGCCGCCGACCCACGAAATTTCCTTCAAGAGAGGGCGTGTCTCTCCCTTGGGATCAGTGAGAGCGATCCGGGTCTCGGGGGTGCGGACCGCGATCTTGAGGCTCTCGACGGTCAGCGTGCTCACTTTGAACCAGGTGGAGCCACCCTCTGTCTCCAGAGCATCTGGGTGGGAGATGTCGTCGGCGTGAATGACTGCGAGTGGGTGCCGGCGGTCGAACGGCTTGCGACGTTCGATGATGGCTTCCTGCTCCTGCGCAGCAGCCACGCTTGGTGTGATCCCCAAGGCATGGAGCTGTGGATGATTGATCAGCTTTGCGAGCGGATTGCCCTGCCGGCCCGTAAGCATCCCGCTGTTCGCCACGTTGGCGTGCGCAGGAATGACCAGCGCACCGCGATCCGACATCTTCTCCAGGATGTACTCGAAAGAGTGCCCGACGGTGCCGTTGTTGCACCCTGGGGTGCCACCGCACGCACCGACGGCCGCGTTCACATCGGCAACAGCGGTTCCGGACTCGAAGATGACGAGAAGATGGAAGCCTTCAGCCGTGTTTGCTTCGAACCCAGGCAAGGCAACGACTCCGCGAGCCGTCGCGTCGTGAATGAGTCCACTCGCCGTGTCGACCGCCCAGTGATCGGTAATCGCGATGAGTTCGATGCCAAGCTCATCGCATTTATCGAGAAGCGCCTCGTTGTAGTCAGCCTCCGAGGCGAACCTGGTTGAGGGGGAGTTTCGCCCCTGGTACGCGTAGGGGTTGACCTGCAGAGCGGCGCGAACCCAATGAGCTCCAGGCATCACATCGCCCGCTTAGTCGGACGCAGGGATGCCCGGACCAACTGCTGGCTCATTCGTCGAGCGCCTTCACGAGTGCATCTTGCGCGTCGCTGTAGAAGATGAATGAAACCCTCGTCGCGCCCAGGTGGGGAATGCCGATTGTATGGCTCGTGGTTGTCCGCAGCGTACCGAGGACGGAATCGCTCTCAGCGATAAGGGAACTCGTCATCTCTCGGTTTTTCTCCTTCGCCACACGCACATGGCGGCATTAGTCCACAGCTCCGCATCTCGACGAGCCACGCGATGCACTCCATTCCGGTCTCATTGCAGCAGGAGCTACTGACAATTGAGCAGTCATGAGACGCGTTCCCGTGCCGCACCGCCACGGCGCACCCAGTCGTCGATCTCGCTGGCTTGGAACTTCCAGAGGCGCCCAACCTTGTGGGCGGGCATGGCCTTCTCGGCGATCCAGGTGTACACGGTGTCTTTGGTGATCCCGAGGTGTGCGGCGACGTCATCTGCGGGCAGCCACGGCTCAGCCACGTCGATCCTCCCTAGCACAGCGTGACCCGGGCGAGTCAACGGCCTCAGAGCCTATCGGAGGTCGGGCGGTTTTAACGGGGTTTGTCCGGGCGTGGCCGAATCGAGCTGGGTGTGGCCGGGTGGGTTACACCGCGATGAACAAGTGTTACGGGACTAAATCGGCTCGCTCCACACGCTGCACGAGAAGCCGATGAAGTCCATTGACCAGGAGACATTGGTCATGGCGGATGCGGTGCAATGGATTCCATGTCGCACATTCCGGCGCGATACACGTCCACCAGGGCACCGCTATGACCGGCGACCGATGGCTCGGGGGTGATCGGCAGCCGATTCAGCAGGTCCCGGGGGGAGGTACGCGGATAGTTGCGGCGCCGAGGAGTGCGAGGGTCAGGCCACGCTGCGGACGTGTGCCTCAAGCAGTTCCTGCAGGTTGTTGACCAGCAGCCATCGGTCGTCCCCGGCCCAATCGAGACTGTCAGTCAATGCGCGTCTGATCTCGTACCGCTGCCGTGTGCCTTGACCCGCCCAGATGACTAGTTGGGGGCGAGTCACGGCGCGAAGCGCCAGCACCGTCTGCGGGAACAGAGCGACCCGGTCATCGGTGCCGACGGTGAATTTGGGCTGGTCACGAGCTCGCCGGAGTCTGTCTGGCCACGCGCTCTCACCAATCATGTAGGCATGGTCGCGCACAGCGTCCCAGGTGCCTTCGTACAGTTCGCGGGTTGCATACCCTGATCGGACCATGCAGCGAAGGGTGTGCTCAGCCTTCCAGAGGTCGGCGTCGAGGACGGCGGGGCGTTGAAGTTTGCCTAGCCATTGGCCGTGCCGACGGCAGAAGGCGAATCGGATGTGGGGGAACGTGGTCACTGCTGTACCGGCGGTGCATGACAGGCATGCGGTGCCACTGGCGGACTGCTTGTCCCACGGACCACGGGTGTTCCGGTGCCCGACGAGCGCCCATGCGTGCGCAGATTCGAAGGTGTCAGGTTTTGGGCCGCCGAGTTCGGCAATCACGGCTCCGAGTTCGACCGCGTCGCGTCCTTTGGTGCGCTGTCTTTGTCGGACAACGGTTTCCATCCACGGACGGTCGATCGAATTCGCTGTGCATAGCCGTTTGAAGTATGACCCAGGAGTCTCGAGGTGAACCGGGCGGACAGGTACCGTCTGGCGTGGCAGTCGATCGAGATTCATGCAACGCCGATCTGCCCGACTCCGACAAGGTGATCTTGCGTGATGATCTCGTCGCCAGTGTCATCACGGTCGGTGATCGCGTTCGCCATCGCGAGGGCAAGAATGCTTCGGAGGTCGCCGATTTTTCCACCGGTCATCGTCAGCAGGATGTCGGCGTAGGGGGCGAGATGATCGGGTTCGGCATCCAGCAAGTGCATTGCACCGCCGAGTGAGTTGATCAGCGAGGCCCAGTGACCGCGTGAGGTGTCGTCACTGCCGAGGAACGGACGCATCTGTGTCACTTGGCATCTGGCCATGATCTGCTCTGCTGGCCGGCTCGAGAGTCCTTCAAGCAGGTCGACGCCGGCGAATACGCAGATCGCCCCCGAGTCGTTCATGATCGTCTTCAAGGAGTTGACCGCATCGTCACCGGTCTTGCCGTCGAGTTTGAGCATCTGGAGCTCGTCGATGATCAGCATCTGGGTGTGTCGCCGACGCAGAGCGTCGAGAGCCTGATCGGTGAGCTGGTGTTGCGTGGCGGACTTGAAGCTGTGCGGGATTCCGTAGAAGTTGAGGATCGAGCTGGCGATCGACTTCGGGGATGCCTTCGGCTCCATTTCGATGTAGGCCACGGGTGCACGTCCGGTCTCCCGGAAGTCAGGCGCGCGTTTGCCTGCCCACTGCTCGACTTCGGCAGCGAGGCGGATCAATGCAGTGGTTTTCCCGATGTGTGGCGGGCCAGTCAGGACGATCCCACGCTCACCCACGGCGCTGGGGTTATGGACGCGCAGTAGTGATAACCCGGTCATGGTCAGTCGCCGCAGCGCAGGTGTCCTCACGATCAGTCCGTTGCTGAACCATTGCAGCCGCTGGTCGTCATAGAGAACCTGTTCAGCCTCGGTGCACCGGTCGAAGTCGGTGCGGCTAAGGACATCCGGCCGGATGATGTGGTTATCGATCCTCTGACGCAGCCCATCCAGGGTTGTCTTACGGCCGTGTGTCGCAAATGCGTTGTGGTTCATAGTCTGTGGACTTTCAGGCAACCGTGTAGTCGTCGGGGTGTTCACGCACGGGCACGGCAGTCGGAAGCTGCATAGGTTCGACAGCTGCTGGACGGGGGAGCCGGTCACGTTTGCGATTGGCACGTTCGGCAGCAGTCTTTGTGGCCTTCTTCCGTGCGGCTTTGCCTGACGAGGTCTTTTGTGTGCCCGTGTCAGTTCCGGAGCGTGTCGCTTTCACGCGATGGGATTCGGCATCCAGGAAGTCCTGCGCCCACTGGGTGTGCGGATCGTCCGCCTGGGCCGTAGCGGAGAGGCTCGCGGTGGTGCTCGTACCGAAAGGCAGGGCGGCGAGCCGAATTGATCGTGCGAAGCAAGTGATCCATTCACCGTTGTCGGGGTGGCGAACCCAGATCCGGTCTGTGTCATAGGGATCTTGACGAATCTCGTGCTTGCCGGGCCGTCCCCGGACTTCGTTGAGATCGGGGGAGTCGTAGATCTCGTTGCTCAGGTGGATGCCGTCTGATTGGAAAGTCCGCTCGTGCCGGGGCATCAGGGAGATGTAGTCGGACTGGGAGATCGGGATCGGGATACCGGCGCTGGCGTCGAAGGTCGCGGAGTACATCTGGTTCGGCGTAAACGTCCGTCCTGGATGCTCGCGAAGCATCAGTCCCTTGTGTGGACGATTCTGATAGACGGTGACGATGAACGACCACATGCCATCGACCAGCTGCGTGAACGGAATCGGTGCCCGCTGGTTGCGGCCGCGATGGTCAGGGGAGTTGCCGACGTAGGCGTCCAGACGTGACAGGAACAGGCTGTTCATGCTCTTGAAGAACCGCTCGACATGAGGCTTCGCCGTCGGTGAATGAGGTGGTGCGTCCACGACGCTCCACCCGAGCATTTCTGCGGCTACCCGGCTGGCCAGAAAGTCTTTACCGCGGTCCATGGTCAGCGTCTCGATGGAAATGAACGGCATCGCCGGAGCGTCCCCGGTGGCCTGTCCCATCGCGATCATTTCACTGGAAGGGAGCGTCTTCGAATTCGACAGCCACAGTGCCGGGTTCATGCGATCAATGACACGACACGGTGCAGCGATCCGAGCGAAAAGCACAGTGTGGTCTGTAGATGATGGCGCACCGGCGTGAATGTGGAAGCCGGCAACGCTCCCGGAATAGACGTCGACGGCAGCGGTCATGTAGGGGCGGATGATCTTGCCGTCGGGCATCGCGGTTTCGACGTCTAGGGTGTTCGAATCGATCTCGACGTATTGTCCTGGGTAGAAAGCGAGGATCGGCTGGAATGCTCGGTTTGGCCGGTTCGATTCTGATCGGCGGTGACTGGCGGTCTTAGTCAGGCCGGCTGCTTCCAGCATCGGGGTAAGCCAGCGTCGTATCGTGCGGTCGCTTGGCCAGTTGACGTCTTTCCCCGGATTATCCTGGCGGACACGATGTTTGACCTTATCTATGAAGTAAAGGACATCGCGGCTGGTCGCACCGAGATGATCAGCGATGACACGCTGAGCGGCTTCCTCGATCTCAGGTGCGATTCGCCGTGGTTCCTGACGGCGCAGGAGCCGCCGGTCGACGAGCCCGGCGATACCTTCCGTTCGGTACTTGGCGACTTTCCGGAACAGGCTTGGCCGCGACGTTTTGATTCCCGCGGCATCGAGTTCAGCAAGCTTGCGCTGCACGCGTTCTTCAAGGGTCGTCTCTGGGCCGTAGCCATCACGCGGCTGGGCATCCGGGTCGTGTGGATCGATCAGGCCGGACTGCACCTCGTTCACGTGTTGCAGCCAGAACAGGACATCCTGACGAACTTCCGACGCAAGCATTGCGAGTTCAACGCGGTTGCGCGCCGCCCGGGCATGCTCGGTGTCTGCATGATGATGCTCGAAGGACTCTTCTTGGGAGATCGTCGCGAGATCGACCCAGACGGGCGAGCCGCCTGCCACGGGGTTCAGGCGCGTACCACGCTCACCGTGGGCGTCGACTATCCAGTCGCAGCCGTCCCAGGTGACGATGTCTCCGAGGTTCACGCTCCGCAGTTGCATGGTTCTCTCTTGTGGACGCTTTCCAGTAGGCTCGACTCGGTAACTACCTGGTCAAAATCAGTGCGTAAATACTTGTGCCACAACAGATGTCGGATATGCGCGGCTGCAATGTATGGTCGTTTGAGATCGGCTTTGAGCGCTCCGTCGCGGAATGTGCATTCGTCGGCGAACACCGCGACCAACCGGTCAAGCTCGGGCCGCCCTGGGTGATATCGCATGTGCCGTGCTGCACGAAGCCACTCGAGATTGCGCAGCTTGGTCGGGTGCAATTCGTGCAGCACCTGATGCTTCCAGCCGACTGTGCGACATACGTCCGCCGTCTTCGCGAACTGCTCGACCGTAGCATCGGTCATGCGACCCAATAGCTTGACGTCATAGAGGACCTGGTCACCGCTGCGGAGCGTGGCGAAGAAGTCAGGGAAGTGGGTCGAACCGTCGGCGAAGCTGATTTTCATGGGCTGCGATGCGATCTGGCGAACCAGGCCGTTAAAGTCCAGCGACAGCAAGGATTCGGCTTCCAAGCCTGATTCGCACCACACATGCGTACGCTGCGAGGCGAAATACTGCCGCGAATGCCGATTCAGCCGGTTCTGAAACTGGACGCCGGAACGCCAGGGCAGAGCTCGGTGGAAATGCTCATGAAGCAAGGCAGGCGACACCGCAGCCGATCGTTCGTTCCCGTCGGCGGTGATCCACGAGACCGTGTCGATCCCGATCTGCGCCGACGAATCTGCCGATGACTCCACGGACGTGCAACTGGACATGCGCCAGACCATATTGCGGGGGTACGACAAGCTGATGGGGCCCGACAGTCTCAACTATCTGTCACGGAATCTCAACTAGGGTGTCAAAATCTCAAATAGGTTGTCATCCGACAACGAGACCAAACAATCACGGCCATGTGTCGAGTCTGGAAGGGAGGTCCGATAACCTGACATAATGTAGGTTATCGGTACGGAACTACGCTGAGCTCGACAACTCGCAGCTCGCAACTGCTGCGCACGCACCGTTACCGCCCAACGGCGTTTGAGTCGCATGAGGTGAAAGCACTCGCTCCAGATTCGGTCGTCATACTTGGTGGCGACCACAATCCTTACGCGGCACTGGACCGCCGGCACCCGTTTGTGCATCAGCTCAAGCGGCGTCCGTCTCAATCGATCAATCAATTGTTCGGGCGTTAGGTGAAGCGTTGCGAGCTTCGGCGGGTTGCCGGGTCGCGAGTGGCCGGTTCTGTTTGTTTCAGACCCCTCTTCAAAGGGCGACCTACATCGACGTCATTTCGTCACAGTGACGAATCATGCTGTCGTGCACGGATATTCGAGGCACTCCAGTCGGCGGCGGTCTGTAACACGTACCGGTGTCCGATCCGGAACTAGTTGAGAGAATGTTTGCCGACAGATGCGTGTGCTGGGTGGTCTGTGTGGCTCCCCCAGCACGCCGCCTCTTCGTTGCCCTCAAAATCGGTTAGCCCCGGTGCACCGGGTCTCGGTGCGAACGCTACCCGTGTTCGTACCGCAGACTCTGCGCCCATCGACCCACGCCTTGTCACTATGACACTTCAAAAGAAGCTGTATGGCACCAGGATTCATTATTTTGATGGCAGATACGTGACGGCCGACAGCTGACCGGATTTGGCTCGTGGTCCTCCCGACAGCGATGCCGTCACACAGCGAGACGAGATCGCCACTGTCAGTTCTCATCCGATCTGAAGCATTCTCATTTGATGTGACACATCGGCGCGCCTTTCTCATTTGATCTGATACAGCCGGTACCGTTCTGGGCATGTCGATGCTGGCCGGTGATGCTGTTGCCGCGGGCCGGTGCGATGCGGTGTTTGAGGTAGCCGACGTGGATGGGACTTCCCGTCTTCCATTGGAGTTGGCTCATGGGATCCGGTTCGATGTCGATTGCGAGCCGGTGCGGTCGTTTCCGTCGTTTCGTGGGCAACGGAATTTTCCTGGGCTGTGGTGGTTCGCGACGACGCGCCGGCACATCGGTTATGAATCGTGGGTTGAGCGGGATCAGCTGATGGCATTGGATGCTAATCCTGAAACCGTTGGCGTTGCCTCCCAACCTTTTCGGCTGCGATGGCCCGATGGCCGTCATCATGTGCCCGACTACTACGCTCGCAGATCCGACGGCACGGTCGTGATCGTCGATGTTCGTCCCGATGACCGGATTCCTGAGTCTGATGCGGAGTTGTTCGCCCGCTCGGAGGTCGTGTGCATTGCGGCCGGCTGGCAGTACCGGCGCGTCGGTGTATTGGACCCTGTGCTGGCGGCGAACCTGCGGTGGCTGTCTGGGTACCGGCATCCGAGAGCGTTGCGACCTGGCGTGGCGGCAGAACTGTTGAGCTGTTTCGCCCGCGAGCAGCCCCTTCTGGAGGGCGCGACGGCGGTGGGCGACCCGCTGGTGGTGCTGCCTGTGCTGTTCCATCTGCTCTGGCATCGACGCTTGGTGGTCGATCTGTCCCGGACGGTCCTCGACGATCGGACGGCAGTGAGCGCGGCAGCGTTATGAGTTCGCTTCGAGGCGGTGTGATCCGTGAAGGCGATGAAATCCGTCTAGGTTCACGGGTTTTCACGGTCGCAAGTCTGGCCGGAGGATCGGTACGGCTTGTCGACGCTGTTGGTGAACGCACAACCGTTCCCCTGTCGATGGTATTGGCCGATTCGACTCTGGAGGTTCTGGCGGGGTCACGACCGGTGCTGTGGTCTGTTGAGGCGCTCGAAGGTGTCCCCGAGGAGGTCGCTGATCGCGCACGATGGTGGGAGCAGCACATCGTTGAGGTATTGACCGGGCGCCGACCCGAAAGTCCGCCTGGGCAGCCAATCCGGCCAGAGTTCGATCCGGCGGTCCGATCCCTTCGCCAGAGGGAGCTGACCAAGCTTGAGGAGCTTCGAGCAGCCGGTCACGATCTGGCGTTGATCACCCTGCAGCGTCAGCGATCTCGCTACGAGGCCAAAGGTCTTCTGGGATTGGTGGACGGCCGCTATCTCGCCAAACGTCCAGTGTTGGGCCGTGTCGATGAGCGTGTCGTTGCCGTGGTCCGGCGTCTGATCGACAACGAAACTGAGCTATCAACCGGCACGGTGAGCAGACTTCAGCGCAAGCTGGAGAAGGCGCTGTTGGCCGAATACGGTCCCGACGACGCCCCGAAGGCCCCGTCACAGGCGACCTTCTACCGGCTCGTCAAACGCCTGGAGGAAGGCAAACACACCTTCGGTTCCGCCCGTACTCGCAGGTCATTGGCCAAGCAACCCGACGGCCCCTTCGGCACGGTAACCGCGGCCCGTCCCGGTGAAATGGTGGAAATCGACTCCACCCCGCTGGACGTGCGGGTGGTCCTTGACGACGGTGTAGTCGATCGGGTGGAGCTGACCGCCATGGTCGACAACGTCACCCGCTCGATCCCGGCGGCAGTTCTGCGGCCCACCACCAAGGCCGTCGATGCCGCGCTGCTGTTGGCCAAGGCGCTGACCCCAGAGCCGATGCGCCCGGGTTGGTCCGATGCGTTGCGGTTGTCACGCTCGGTGTTGCCGCATCGGCGTTTGACCGATATCGATCAACGGCTCGCCGATGCCGCGGCTCGCCCGGTGATCGCTCCCGAGACCATCGTCTGTGATCACGGGAAAGCGTTTCTCTCCAAGACATTTGAGCAGGCGTGCTGCTCACTGGGCATCAACCTGCAACCCGCTCATCCGGATCAGCCCACCGACAAACCGAAGGTGGAACGCACCCTGCAGTCGGTGGGTACATTGTTCGCCCAGTATGTCGCCGGGTATGTCGGTTCCAGCGTGGAACGTCGCGGCAAGAACGCCGACCAGGACGCAGTGTGGTCGCTGGTGGAACTGCAGGCGTTGCTCGATGAGTGGCTCGTCGCGGTGTGGCAGAACCGTCCCCACGACGGACTACGTGACCCGGTGACCCCGGGCAAAGCGCTGACGCCGAACGAGAAGTTCGCGGCCCTGGTCGAAGTCGCTGGTTACGTCCCGGTGCCTCTGAGCGCTGATGCTTACATCGAGTTGTTGCCCGCGACGTGGCGCACCATCGGCTCAGCGGGTATCCGGGTCAATCACCGGACCTACGATGCCCGGGCATTGAACCCGTACCGGCGAGTCGACTCTGGGGTTCGTTCCCGCAACGGCCGGTGGGAGGTTCATTACGACCCCTATGACGTCTCTCAGATTTGGGTTCGCAATCACCACGACGACGGTTGGATCACCGCGACCTGGACCCACATGCGCACCGCTGCAGTGCCGTTCGGGGACACCGTGTGGAAACAGGCCCAAGCGATCGTCGCCGAAAGGGGCGCAGATCCGGTGACCGAAGCCGAGATCGCGGCGGCGGCCGACGCCCTGCTGGACCGTGCCGAACGCGGCCCCGACACCCAGCAGGACCCGCCAGCAGCTCGACGCGCAGCCGCCAGGGCCCGATCCATCCCCGAGCCGTCCTGGCCACACCCCAGTGTCGAGGGCACCAACCAGAACCAGGAACCGTCTGAGGTGAGCACCGACAGGCCAGCGAACTCCGACGATGACGATCTTGCTGATGTCATCCCGTTGCCGGTGTTCGACGCACGTAAGGAGGCCGAGCAGTGGCATTGGTGAGTCCGATCAGTCAACTCGAGGAGCGCCGGCAGCCGACGACAACCCTGGAAGGGTGGCGACGGTTCATTGACGCTGACCGGCCTGAATTCACCTTGCTGCCCGACCAAGACTGGTCCGATCTCGACGATGCTGATCGGATCGCCTACAACGAGGCCAGGGTGGCCCACCATTCCGAGCTCGTCGTGGTGACCACCTCGGCGATCCAGAAGATCACCAACGAGGGTCAGCTGCTCACTTTGCTGAATCAACGCGAGATCGGCGCCCGGCGAGGGCTGATCGTCTCCGGTGGCGCAGCCACCGGAAAGACCACGGCCATCAAACAACTCGGCCGGTTCCACGAACTTCGGATCCGCACCCGTTACTCGGACAAAACCCGCATCCCTGTCGTCTACGTGACCGCTCCACCGAAGGCTCAGCACGCAAGCTCGCAATGGAATTCGCCCGCTTCCTCGGGCTTCCACCGGTACGACGGATGAACGTCACCGATATCGCCGACGCGGTGTGCCAAGTGCTCATCGATGCGCGTACCGACATAGTGGTCGTCGACGAGATCCATAACCTCAATCTCGATACCCGTGCCGGAGAAGAACTTTCCGATCACCTCAAGTACTTCACCGAACACCTGCCCGCGACCTTCGTCTACGCCGGCATTGACGTCGAACGCTCCGGAGTGTTTACCGGTACTCGCGGCCGCCAGCTTGCCGGGCGCTGCGGTGTCATCAACACAGCGGCCTTCCCGTATGGGCAGGAGTGGCGGGCTCTGGTCGCCGCGATGGAGGGAACCCTGCGACTGCACCGACACGAGCCGGGCACGCTCGTGCGCCAGACGAAACACCTGCACCAGCGCACCGGCGGAATGATCGGAAGCCTCGCCCACCTCATCCGCTCGGCAGCCATCCGGGCAATGCTGGACCACACCGAACACATCGACCGCGAGGGCTTGGACAGCGTCCTCATCGACTACGCGGCTCAGGCCTCAGCCCAACGCAGCGCCGGATAGCAGTGATCACCGACTGGCCCCGACTCCCACCACGACCACTTCCGCAGTCAGTCACCGCATTTCGCGATGAGACCGTGTACTCCTTCACCACCCGACTCGCCCACGCCAACAGAATCCCACCCCAAAGCCTGCGCGACTACGCCGCACGCGAGAGCCATTACGTCGACCCTGAGCGCCTCGCCCGCCTCAGCGGCTACCCACGACATGTCCTCTGCGCCCGACTGCGGGGCCTGACCGCTGATGAACGTGATCTCACCCGCCAGCGGGCACGTGCCCGCCCGATTTGCCGGTACTGCACAGCACGGCGAGGGGTGCCCCAGCCGGTCCATTGCTGGTTGCCCGACCACCTCACCGTCTGTCATCGCCACGGCCGCTGGATTGGCCCCTCCGCCCAGCGATGGGACGATCAGATGTCACTGAAACACCATCCAGCTGTTGCCCGATCTGCCAGGGCACATCATGCCCTGGCCAAGCGCAATGCCCCCGACATCGTTGAGCTAGCGATCAACGACGCATCACGTATAGTGCTGCGGCAGCGCCGATTCCGACGGGATGACGGTCTCGGTGATAGCGCGGCCACCGGTATCGCATTACGGGGCGATGGGCCAGCATCTCAACGGTCAACCTGCACATCGCCACCTACGTCGAAACAGTCCGGATGGCCGCAGTCATCATTGACCAGCGGCCAGCATTGTTGAACCGCACCGGCGATCCCAGTGTCGCCCGCGTAGCTCTCTTGGCAGCCGCGAACGCAGTGTTCGGCGCCGAGGATGAGACGGCGACCACCGCGGCCCTCGACGGCTGGCTGAACAACCAGCAGATCATCCGGAAGTCCCGCGATAAATCAATGATCGTTCATACCTGATGCAAAAGTCTTTATCTTGCAACCATATTCGTAGGAAAACCCATTGCCAGCCGACCGTGAGGCATACGTAGATGGAAATACTAGACGAGCTAGAAAGCTAGGCCGCCGATCAGGATGACAATACCCAGTCCGATCAGAACAATCGGGAACAGGATGTGTTCCCATCGTTCGAGGATCTCCGCGATCGGGCGGCGGGTGGCAACATATCTGGCGATGACCACCAGCACCCCGACGAGAAGAAGGAAGACGACGCAGTAGGCCACGACGGCTGCGTGTCCGACGCTGAGGAAGACCGGGACGTAGACGCCGACGTTGTCGCCGCCGTTGGCGAAGGTCACGCCAGCGACCGCCCAGACGCTGACGGTCTTGCCCGCAACCTTCGCGTCACCATCATCGTCACCGTTTCCGCGCCAGGCTTGCCAAGCCGCCTTCAGTCCCAGGGCGAGGGGGATGAGTCCGAAGAACGGGATGACGTCGGGCGGCAGGAATGCGCCCGCACCTAGGGTCACGAGGACGGCGGCGCCGAGAATTCCAGCGAATCCCAGGTATTGGCCGGCGGTGATCCGGGAGGTGGTCCCGCGTTGTCCTGCGCCGCGGGCGAAGAACAGTGAAAGCACGATGATGTCGTCGATGTTGGTGACGATGAACAGCCCGATCGCGGGCAGAACCGACGACAGGATCATGGGTGTGTGCCATCGGTGGTCACGACGGGGCACCCACTGCGGTCGCGGTGGCTAGGTTGGTTGACCGCTGTGCGGTGAGTGCGGTCAGTGCTGTGGTGCGGCCGGCGCGCACACCGTTGGCGATGACCACGATTTCGGCGAGTTCATGGACGAGCACGACGGCGGCCAACCCGAGCACCCCGAACAAAGCCAGCGGCATCAGCACAATGATCAGTCCGAGGGATAGGCCGACGTTTTGCAGCATGATCCGTCGGGCGCGGCGGGCATGGGTGAATGTTTGTGGCAGGTGGCGTAGGTCTTCACCCATGAGTGCGACGTCGGCGGTTTCGATGGCGACGTCGGTGCCCATGGCGCCCATCGCGATGCCGAGGTCGGCGGTAGCCAGTGCGGGGGCGTCGTTGACGCCATCGCCGACCATCGCGGTGGGGCGCTGGGTGCGGAGCTGTTCGATCAGTCGGGCTTTGTCTTCGGGGCGCAGATCGGCGTGCACGGTGTCGATGCCGACTTCGCGGGCCAGGGCGGCCGCGGTGGCGTGGTTGTCGCCGGTGAGCATCGCCACCTGGTAGCCGTCGCGGCGCAGCTGGGTGATGACTTCGGTTGCCTCGGGCCGCAATTCGTCACGCACGGCGATGGCACCGATCACCTGTCCGTTGTCTTCGACCAGGACGGCGGTGGCTCCGGCCTGCTGCATCCGGGTGACCTCGGCGGTGAGCGGACCTCGGTCGAGCCAGCCGGGCGGCCCAGCCGGATGCGGTGCCCGTCGCGGTGGCCGGTGAGTCCGGCGCCGGTGACTGCCTCGACGTCGGCGGCGGGGGTGACGGTGCCGGCGGCGGCCAGGATCGCCGCGGCCAGGGGGTGTTCACTGCGGGCCTCTACGGCGGCCGCGAGGTCCAGGACGTGCTCGGGGGTGACGTCGGGGGTGGTGGCCACCTCGATGACGGTGGGCCGGTTGGCGGTGAGGGTACCGGTCTTATCCAGGGCGACCCCACGGATCCTGCCCAGCGCTTCCAGCGCGGCGCCACCTTTGACCAGGGCGCCCAGCTTGCTGGCGGCGCCGATGGCGGCGACGACCGTGACCGGTACCGAAATCGCCAGAGCACAGGGCGAGGCGGCGACCAGCACCACCAGAGCGCGTTCGATCCAGGTGGCGGGGTCACCGAGCAGGCTCCCCGCGACGGCGATCAGGGCGGCGGCGATCATCACGGCGGGGACCAGGGGTTTGGCGATGCGGTCAGCCAAACGTTGGGCGGCGCCCTTGCGGGACTGCTCGGCTTCCACGATGCGCACGATGCGGGCCAGGGAATTGTCCTCGGCGGTGGTGCTGACTTCTACTTCGAGGGCGCCGGCTCCGTTGATCGACCCGGCGAACACCTCATCACCGGGGCCGGCTTCAACGGGCACTGATTCGCCGGTGATGGCCGAGAGGTCCAGGGCGGTGCGGCCCCGGGTGATGATGCCGTCAGTGGCGACTCGTTCTCCGGGTTTGACGACCATGAGGTCACCGATGCGCAATTCTGTTGGCGCGATGGTTGTTTCGGTGCCGTCGCGGCGAACGGTGGCCTCATCGGGCACCAGCGACAGTAGTGCGCGCAGTCCGCGGCGGGTGCGGGCCAGCGAGTATTCCTCCAGGCCTTCGCTGATGGAGAACAGGAACGCCAGCATCGCGGCCTCACCGACCTCGCCGAGCAGCACCGCGCCCACGGCGGCGATGGTCATCAGCGTGCCGACCCGATCTTGCCTTGGCCAGCCGCCCAGGGTGGACGGCACGAAGGTATAGGCGCCGGCCAGCAGCGCCGCTGCCTCCAACGTGAGCACCACCGGGTCGGCGGCGCCGACCAGGTTGGCGATCAACGCCGCCAGCAGCAGTACCCCGGAGAGCGCGGCGAACTGCAATTCTGTGATCTGCCAGAGCCGTTCGGGTTCACGCTCCTGCTCCTCGGCGCTGCGGGGTTCGTCGCTGCCGCAGCCACAGGCATCGCTCATTGCCGCGTCTCCTCGGTGTCGATCGCCGCACCCCGGGCGCCGGTTCCATAGGTGGGACACAACGCCACCGCGTTGCCGGTGGCCGCCAGCAGCGTTTCCGCCGCAGCGAGCACGTCCAGCAGCTCGGGGCGAGACAAGGAATAGAACACCTGACGGCCTTCTGGGCGGCCGGTGACCAGCCCACAGTCCCGCAGGCACGCCACGTGCGCGGAGACGGTGGATTGCGCCAACCCCAGCTCACCGATCAGATCGACAACTCGCGCCTCCCCGTCAGCCAGGCGGCGCACGATCGTCAACCGCGTCGCATCGGAGAGACTGTGGAACAGTGCCACCGCGGCATCGAGGTCGGACGTGTTGCCGGCCAGGCAGGTGTCCCGCTTATTCATCGTCACACAACGATGATAACCATCGAAGCCGATTTAGCGAAAGGGGCGCATTCGTGACAGCCATTCTCGGAGCTGCTCCCGGTCGCGGCGAGCGTCGCAGACGAATTCGGTCGTGCATCAGATCGGCTGATAAAGCTGGTCAAGTGGAATTCTCATCCGATCTGATACACCGCAGTTCAGCTCACTGGTCCTGTGTCAGATCAAATGAGAACGGACAGCCACGTTGAGTCCGGTTGCCGAGATCTTCGACGATCGCACGTCACAGAGCCCCTGCGCCCGTGATACTGGGCACGAACACCATCGAGTACCTAGTGCGCTGTCCACGCTCGAAGGTGGCCAGTCCGGCGGCGCACGGGGAAAGGACAAAGACCCATGGGACGACGGTCGAATTCGAAGAGCCGGTTCGGGGTCGGTGTGTTCGACCAGATCGTCAATGCGCAGCCATGGCCGACGGCGCCGTTGCGGGCAAACTATCTCGGCGCGGTGGCCGCCGGCGCGGACTCGTTTTGGGTAGGCGATCATCTGAACTCGTTGTTCCCCCGGTCGATCGCCAGCCGCCGCTACGTCGGTGCAGCGCGTCTGGTGCCGAAGGTCGACGCGATCCTCGAACCCTGGACCGTGCTTGGCCATCTCGCGGCGCGCAACCGGATCGGGCGCCTGCGGCTGGGAGTCAGCGTCACCGACGCCGGTCGCCGAAACCCCGCGGTCACTGCTCAGGCGGCCGCGACGCTGCATCTACTCACCGGCGGACGGGCGGTCCTGGGCATCGGAACGGGCGAGCGCGAAGGCAACGAACCCTACGGCGTGGAGTGGTCCAAACCGGTAACACGGTTGGAAGAAGCACTTGCCACCATCCGCGCCCTTTGGAACTCCGGCGGAGAGTTGATCTCCCGCGACTCGCCGTACTTTCCGCTGCACGATGCCGTCTTCGAACTGCCGCCCCACAGAGGGAAATGGCCCGAAATCTGGGTCGCTTCTCACGGCCCACGCATGCTGAGAATCACCGGACGCTACGCCGACGGCTGGGTACCGGCGCTCATCGCTCCGACCGAATACGCCGCCGGATTGGATGCAGTTCGAAGCGCCGCCTCCGACGCAGGCCGCGACCCGATGTCGGTCAAGGGAGCCTGGCAAGGGTTCGCCGTCGCCGGGCGCACCCGCGACGACGTCGAGGAGGCATTGAGCAGCGACGCCATCAAATCCATCGCACTGCTTGCCCCAGCGGATTGGTGGGAGCGCCACGGCGTTTCGCATCCGATGGGCCTGAGCGGTGGGGCAACGGACATCATGCCTCAACTGATCGATGAACAAACCGCACTCTCCTACACCCGGCAGGTGCCGCAGTCATTGCTCAGAGAAGGATTACTAACCGGCACCCCCAACGACATCGTCGAACAGGCCGCCGAATGGCGAGATCAGGGCGTGCGGCACATCACGCTGGGAAACGTCAGCACGTTACAACCGAACTTTCGCAAGGGACTCGCGTCGACTCTGCCGTTCCTCCAGGCGATCCGTGGATTGAAGCGCCTCTAGCCAAGCAGGCGCCCATCGGGCCCGGGGACCAAAGTTCGCGACCACACCACCCGGGCGGGCGAAGGAACTTGCAGCTCTCGAACACGCAGGCGTACCAGCAAATGGGTGCGAATTATCCTGTCTCGCAGAGGATTTGAATCAAATCGCCGAAGCATTATTGCGTCGCAACATGTTTCGCCGGCGCTGATGGACTACGCTCCGCTTGCTCCGGCCGAACGGCGCCAATTCGCGGTCTGCTCGGGTCACCGCGCCAGCAAGATCTGATTCCGAAGAGTGAAGTAGTCGCCAGCGAAGTCGCTCCCCCCTGCCGACATCGGTCACTTGTACAACCCGATGGCGTTGTGAGTGGACTGCAGTTGTCATGATGGAGGCATGGCAGCCCGCGATCGCGACGAATCGGGTCGGCCCCGCAGCGCGCGACCGCGCGACGCCTTGGGCCGCCCGCTTCCACCCGGTGCCACGGGCATCCCGCGAATACCCGATGACCTTTGTCTGCCGCCGGCAGACAGCCTCGACTATGCCCAGGAGCTACTGGACCAGGGGTTGGCGTTCCACGCGCACGAGGTGCTCGAGGCCGCCTGGAAGAACGGCCCGGCCGACGAGCGGATGCTGTGGCAGGGCTTGGCCCAACTCGCGGTCGGGATCACGCACGTCCAACGCGGCAATCGCAGCGGCGCGGCCAGCCTGCTGCGACGAGCCGCTGGTCGATTGTCCGCCGATCCGCAGGTGTCCCGTTACTCCGTCGATGACGCCGGTCTGGTGGCGTTCGCCAATGCGCTGGCTGACGACCTGGAAGCGGGAGCGGAAATCGCCGACGAGAGATTGCGACCACGGCTGCGGATTATCTCGAGCGCCGGCGGCTCCTCGTCAAGCCGCGACGGCGAATCAGAGCCACATCCCAGCGGACCGTCGTAGCCTTCTCGCACTTCAAAATCCGTCCGTGACGCCGTAGCGGCACACGGTCGTTGACCTGCAGTTCCGGTGCATGCAGGGGAATAGCCTGGGTGCATCGATGCGAATCAGTGGACGGTGAAGCCACCGTCGACCGGCAGAGCTGTTCCGACGACGAAGCTGGCGCCGGGGCTGCACAGCCACAGGACGGCTGCTGCGACCTCGTCGGCACGCCCCAGTCGGCCGATGGGCTGTTCTTTGATGATCCCGGCCATGGCCTCGGCTTGGTTCTCGACCATGTCGGCGACCATCGGGGTGTCGATGACGCCGGGGCACACGGCGTTGATGCGGACGCCCCGGGGCGCGTACTCGACCGCAGCGCTGCGGGTCAGGCCGATGACGCCGTGCTTAGAGGCGTGGTAGGCCGCACGTTCGGGCAGCCCGACGAGCCCGCCTAGGGATGAGCAGTTGACGATGGCGCCGCTGCCCTGTTCGCGCATCTGTCGGAGTTCGTGCTTCATGGCGGCCCAGACGCCGCGCAGGTTGACGGCGTTGACCCGGTCGAAGGCGTCGGAGCTCTCGTCGGCCGCGTCGGTCGGCGGCACCTGGATGCCGGCGTTGTTGAACGCCATGTCCAACCGGCCGTACTCCGTCACCGCGCGCCGCACCGCCGCCTCCACTTGCTGTTCGTCGGTGACGTCGCAGACGACGCCGATCGCCTGCCGCCCGCGGCCGGTGATCTCCTCGGCTGCGTTGTGGACGGCGTCGTGGTCGAGGTCTGCCAGAACCACGGCGGCGCCGGAGTCGGCGAACGCACGGGCAGCGGCCAGGCCCATCCCGGAAGCGGCGCCGGTGACCAGGGCCACCTGCCCGGTGAAGTCGTAGATGGGGTTCATGGTGTTCTCCTGTCGAATCAAAATCACGTCGGCAGTTGCCGTTTCGGAGGCTCAGGGGTGCTTGACCACCGTCCCTCGCCCAGCGGATGCCTGCCAGGCACTGTCACGACCCCCCACGCCAGGAACAGGCGTTTTAGCCTTGAAACCATGGAGTCTCAGCAGGAGATCATCCGGCAGCCACCGAAGATCGCCAGGTACGTGTTCCTGGACCCGCGCGCCGAGGGCTTCTACGCCGACATCGACGAGGCGAAGGATCTGCTGGTCGCGATACTCCGAGCGACCGCTGGGCGCGACCCACTGGACGAACAGGTGACCGCCCTCATCGGCGAGCTCTCCACGCGCAGCACCGATTTCAGGACCCGTTGGGGCAAGCACAATGTGCGCCGCCACTCGCGCGGACGCAAAGTCGTCAACCACCCGGCGGTCGGCACGATGGACCTCGCGTACGACGACTTCGCGCTGCCTGGTAACCCGCACGTTTCGATCACCACCTACACCGCAGAGCCCGGTACGCCCAGCGCCGACGGTCTTGCCCTGTTGGCGACCTGGGCCGAGACGCAGAAGTAGCCGCAGACCATCGACGACGAAGTACGCCGGACTCATCCGCGTCACTCTTAGGTGTTTCGATCTGCGCGCCTCCCGCGCGCCGAGCTCAACCACAACCGCGTAGTGGCGCGCACGGGTAACTCACTCGAGCGGCCGTGGCACACTGCCAGCTGTGAATGGCACGCGAAAAGCTCCGAAGATCGCGACCGCAGTGTCGGGCGTATTGCTCGCTGTTGGCGTGGCCGGAGCCATTGTGACGGCGTTGCTGAACGCCTTCGTGTTCGCCGACTCCGCCGCATACGGTGAAGTGGCAATCCCGGGCTCGGCAGAGTTGGAGCTACCCGCAGGTGAGGTGGTGATCTCCTATCACGCGGTCACTGCTACCACGGGCGCAAGCGTGATCGTGCCTTCGGTGAAGCTGCGTTTCGAAGCGCCGGCCGGGGCCCCTACCCCGGTCCTTACCGACCGCATGGGCGGCACCACGACTTCGAATCGAGACGTGCGCGTGCAGATCGGATCGGCACAGGTTGGGCAGGCGGGTCGCTACCGGGTTTTCATCGAAGGGTCGGGTAACGAGAACCAGCGGCCCCGGTTGTCCTTCGGCCATGGAAGTCCATATGGTTCGGCGATTTGGCCTTTCGTTGGATTGATCGTTCTTGCCGCGGTCGCATTGCCCCTGTCGATCCTGTGGTGGATCAGTGCAGACAGACGCAATCGACCTCTGGTACAGGCGACTTACGACGAGTTCGCGATGCCGGTGCCGCCAGCCGGAGCACCGACCGAACTGCCCGATGATCAAGGCGTCCGTCTGGAACGTCTGAAAACCTTGGCAGCACTGCGTCAGTCGGGGGCGCTCACCGAGGCGGAGTTCCAATCAGAGAAGCGTCGGATCCTCAACGACCCGAATCTTTAACCGACGCTTCGACATCGCTGTGGCGGTGGCCACGGAAGCGCAGAGCGGGGCCGACCAGTTGCGCTGGTCGGCCCCGCCTCGGCTGTGCCTACTGTTCGGCCTTCTCGCGGGACTCGTTGACAGCGGCTGCCTTACGCGCAGATTCCGCTTCGGCTTCCTTCTTCGCTGCCTCGCGTTGGGAATCAGCCTTGTCCTGTTGCGCCTGGCCTTCACGGCGCAGGTCGTCGCGTCCGACGACCGAGCCGATGGCTTCCTTGGCCTTGCCCTTGACGCCTTCCACGACGCCTTCGATGCCTTCCAGGGGTCCGCTCTTGTCCGACATAGATACCAGCTCCTCTGCATACTTGCGATGCGCCGTCGACGCGGGGCGGCCCTGTGCCGCCGTGACCGCGAAATACCCCGTGCTCCGACCGCGTCAAACAAGATCCGTCAAGATGTGAGAGCAGTCACGACAGTGCAGGGTCGGTCGCCCTGGGCGGGCTGGGCGAACCGTCAGCTGCACAACAGGGCGAGTTGGTCGGTCAGTTCGTGGGCGTAGGCGAGTTGTCGGGTCAATTTGGCGCACGCAGCTTGGGCGCGGGTGTGACATTCGCTGACGTAGTCGAGCGCTTGAGTGCGTGCGGTCGGGCTGGCAGAGGCGCTGTTGAGGGTGTCGAGCGCGACGAGCAGCTGACGCATTTCGTCAAGGCTGAAGCCCAGGGGTTTCATGCGGCGGATCGCCAGCAGTCGGTCGACGTCGCCGGTGGTATAGAGACGGAACCCGCCTGCGGATCGTGCTGACGGCACCACCAGACCGACCTCGTCGTAGTGCCGGATGGTTTTGATGGACAGTTCGGTGCGGGCTGCGACCTCACCGATCTGCAGGTGCTCGTGACCGGTGTCCGGGCTGCTCACGTCGGGCTCCTCAGTGTGGGTCAGTGCTCGCCGGCGAGTTGGCCGCTGAGCCGCGCGTGACGCTCGGCGCTGTTGTCGTTCATCCCGACGATGCGGACGGTCTTGCCTTTTGCCGCATATTTGGTGGTGATCGCGTCGAGAGTCGCCACGGTCGAAGCATCCCAGATGTGGGCGTGGCTCATGTCGATCACGACGTTCGCAGGGTCGCCGACGTAGTCGAACTGATACACCAAGTCGTTGCTGGAAGCGAAGAACAGCTCCCCCTTCACCGCATACACGCGAGTGTTCTCGTCGGGGTGGGCGATATCGACGACCTCGGTCATGTGCGCGACTCGGCGGGCGAACAGCACCATGGCGGTCAGGGTGCCCACGGTCACCCCGTAGGCGAGGTTGTCGGTGGCCACCGTGACGGCCACGGTTGCCACCATGACGGTGGTCTCACTCTTGGGCATGCGCCGCAACGTGTTTGGGCTGATCCTATGCCAGTCGAAGGTGCCCACTGACACCATGATCATCACCGCCACCAAGGCGGCCATCGGGATTCGGGCCACGACATCGCCGAGCCCCACCACGAGCCCGAGCAGCAGGGTCCCGGCCAGGAAAGTCGAGATGCGGGTCCGTGCGCCGCAGGCCTTCACATTGATCATCGTCTGGCCGATCATCGCGCAGCCACCCATACCGCCGAAGAATCCGGTGACCACGTTGGCCACCCCTTGACCCATCGCCTCGCGGGACTTGTTGGAGTGGGTATCGGTGATGTCGTCCACCAACTTGGCGGTCATGAGTGATTCCAGCAGCCCGACGACGGCCATCGTCAGCGAATAGGGAGCGATCACCGCGAGCGTGTGCACCGTGAACGGAACATCGGGAATCAACAGCGCCGGCAGGCTGGACGGAAGTTGGCCTTCGTCGCCCACATTCGGCACCGACCAACCCAATCCCACTGTGACTGCGGTCAGTACCACAATGGCGACCAGCGGCGCGGGGATGGCGGTGGTGAGCTTCGGTAACGCGACCATGATGGCAATCGCCGCCACCACCATCGGGTACACCAGCCACGGCACGCCGAGCAGGTGCGGCAACTGGGACAGGAAGATCAGGATCGCCAGGGCGTTGACGAAACCGACCATCACGCTGCGTGGCACGAACCTCATCAACCTGGCCACTCCGAGGCCACCGAGCAGCAGCTGCAGCACGCCGGCGAGGATCACCGCCGCGACCAGGTAATTCAGCCCGTGGCTATGCACGAGCGGCGCCACCACCAGGGCCACGGCGCCGGTGGCCGCCGAGATCATCGCCGGCCGCCCGCCGACGACCGCGATCGTCACAGCCATGGTGAACGACGCGAACAGGCCCACCCGAGGGTCCACCCCGGCGATGATCGAGAACGAAATCGCCTCCGGGATCAGTGCCAGCGCCACCACCAGCCCGGCCAGCACCTCGGTGCGCAGCCGGCGCGGGGAACGCAGCGCGCCCAGTATCGATTGCTGCTCGGTCGGCGTCGGCGCGTTGGCCAATCGTTTCACCACAAACTCCGTTCTCGGGCCGCGAACTGATAACTGGACGGGCAGATCCACCATCGATGAGTTCCGGTGTCCGTGCGCCTCGTTGCGCGAAAAGTATTGCCCGAACACAGAATTGACCACGCAAGCCCAGGGTGAGGTGGGCCCGACTCAGCTGATCACCGCGTTTGGGCGACGAGGGCAAACTCTACCCTTAGGGGAGAGTTTGGCCTAATCGGTCGCGCTACCAACGCCAAAAGCCCACACTGCCAACGGGTTCAATCCGCTCGTAGCCCGGTGGTAGCGTCGTAGCCGTGGACGGCAAACGAGTTGGCAAGATGCCTTTCACAATCAAACGAGTCTCGCGGCGAGCGGCTGTGTTCATCGCGATGTGTGGGATGCCCGTACTGGTCGTCGGCTGCGCCGGCGAAGCGGGTCAGCCTGCCGCGTTGGACGATGTGGAGACAACGCTGCCGGTTCCGGCCAACATTCCGCCGTTCCCCTTCCCGAGCGACCTACCGTCCGTGCCATTGCCCAGCTCAGTGCCGAACGTGCAATTGCCCGGCGACGTCCCCACGGTCGAACTGCCGGCCGACGTGCCACACGTCGAGATGCCTGCAGACATCCCGGAAGTTCCGCTTCCCTCCGCGATTCCCCCGATCACCTTCCCCTAACTCGAGGCCGGACATCCTCTGCAGGATCCCGGAACTCGGTTGCGCGGGGCCGTAGGCTCGATGGCGTGGTTGACCTCGCATACGTCATCGCTGGATCTGAAGCCACCGGCGGCGCCGGCCTGCAGGCAGACCTGCGGACCTTCCAACAGCTCGGCGCCTACGGCGTCGGCACCGTGACCTGCATCGTGTCCTTCGATCCGAAAGCGAATTGGACACACCGCTTCGTGCCGGTCGAACCGCACGTCGTCGCCGATCAGATCGAAGCCGCGACTTCGGCGTATGACCTGGACGTCGTCAAGATCGGCATGCTGGGCACCCCCGCCACCATCGACGTCGTCGCGCAGGCCCTTGCGCGTCAGCCCTGGCGGCACGTCGTCGTCGATCCCGTGCTCATCTGCAAAGGCCAGGAACCCGGCGCTGCCCTCGATACCGACACCGCGCTGCGCCGGCAGATCCTGCCGCTGGCCACCGTGACCACCCCGAACCTGTTCGAGGCGCGCACCTTGGCCGGGATGGAGAACATCTCGTCTGTCGACGACCTCGTGGAAGCAGCCCAACGCATCGCCGATCTCGGGCCTCGCTATGTGGTTGTCAAGGGCGGCGTGGAATTTCCCGGCGACGACGCCGTCGACGTGTTCTACAACGGCAGCGACGTCGAGATTCTGCGTACGGCCAAAGTCGGCCAGGCTCGGGTGGCCGGGGCCGGCTGCACCCTGGCGGCGGCGATCACCGCAGCGCTGGCGACGGGATCACCTGTCGGCGACGCGGTGCGACTGGCCAAAGAGTTCACCACCGCAGGCATCGTCAACCGGATCAGCGGCAACACCCCGTTCGACGCCGTGCGACAGTCCGCGCTCCCCTGACCGATGATTCCGATGCGCCGTGACCAAGCCGGTCCCAAGGGGTATGCGGCGTTCGCCGTGGCGTGGCGTTCGCTGCTGGATGCCGCCGAGCGGCTCTCCGATCGGGATTTCACGGCGCCGTCCGGCTGCGCGGGGTGGAAGGTTCAAGACCTGCTGTGTCATCTGGTGATTGACGCTCAGGACATTCTCATCACGCTGGCTACACCGACTGACGACGAGCCGACGCGCGATGCAGCGACATACTGGGAGATCACGCACACGCTGCCGAGCGGGCAGGACCCTCTCGACGCGCTGACCGTGCGACTGGCAGCGGCATACGAGCAGCCGCACCTGCTCAAGCATCACCTCGACGATGTGGGTTCGGCAGCAGCGCGGGCCGCCCAGCTTGTCGCACCAGACCTTCGAGTCAGAACGCAAGGCGAAGTCCTCACTGCCGCTGACTATCTGGATGCCTACGTCCTCGAAGCGACGTTGCACCATCTCGACCTGACCGCGCATGTACGCGGTGTGGACGGGCCCCCGGCGCTGGCGCTGACGGCATCACGCAAGCAGTTCGAGGGGATCGCCGACACGCCATTCCCGGTGTCGATGTCGGACGCTGCCGTTCTGACAATCGGAACCGGCCGGCGGCCGGCCACCGCCGCCGAGCGCGCTGCGCTGGGATCTCTCGGCGACCGCCTGCCTTACGTTCTCGGGTGATCTGCCGCATCACCTCAGCTCTGGTAGGCCAGCAGTGCCAACAGCAGCTCTGCGCGGACCCGGGCGACGTCGAGGTTGCACCCGATCAACTCCTGCACCGACGTCATACGTTTACGCAAGGTGTGGCGGTGCACACCGATCGCGGATGCCGCTGTCTCCCAATGCCCGTTGGCCTCCAGAAATGCCCGCAACGACACCAGAAGTTCACTGCCGTGCTCGCGGTCGTATACGCCAAGAGGCGCCAGGAAGGTGTCCGCGACGGTATTGAGCACCTGGCGGGTCGAATCGATCGAGAGCAGCGCCCGGCCCGCGAACGCCATGAATTCCAGTGGCACTCCCCCGCATTCGGCTGCTCCAGCCGCGATCTTGGCATGCTCGACGGCCACCTCCAGGCGGCCGACCGCAAGCGGCTCGCTGAGGCCGACCCTGATGAGTTTGCGGGCCGGCGCGGCGACATCGGTGGTGACGCGGCGGACGAACGCGACATCGTGAGTGCCCGGTAGCACGGCGATCAGCTGGCATCCCTGTACGCGCGCGAAGAGCACCGAGCCGCCGCGTTCGACTGCCGGTGTGAGTGCGGCGCACGCCTGCTCGATGGCTGGGGCGGACCCGCAGTCGATGACGAGGGCGCGGATGTGCCCGTGCGAATCGGCGACCTGGGCGAGCTGCGCGCGTGCCGGGCCGAGATCGTGCTCGCCGCTGAGCAGAAGTCCCAGCGCACTCGCATTGAGTTCGCGGTGGGCTTCGACCAGGCGGGCCGGCTTCTCGAAGTCCAGTGCGAGTAATGAATTCGCGTGGCCCAACAGAATCTGGTCGATCGATGACAGCGGCATGGCCGTCACCACAGCCAAGGTGCCATAGATCTTGCGGGTCACTTTGATGCGCTGGTAGGTGATGGCGGTCCCCGCGACGACGGCGCCTGCCCCGGCCGACGCCACCACGGCCTGCACGTCGTCGACCAGTTTGGAATCCACGGAGCGCGGGTGGGATTCGATGACGTCGCCCGACGGGGAGAGGATGAGGACCTTCGCGGACAGCGCCCTGGCGAGCTCGGCCACCACCGCGGATGCGCCACCACCGACCGCGGCACGGGTGATCCGCGGCTGAGCACGCGATGCGCGGAGTACCGCTTCATAATGCTGATCGGCGAGCCGTTCGCTCATGCGCTTGACCACCGCCGCGAACGGTGTCGCCAACGGCACTTCCAGCAGCGGAATGCCGATCTCGTCGGCGGCGGCGATGAGATCCGGCGGCACCCTCGCATGACTGAGGCCGACGGCGAAACCGACTGCAGAGACCCCACATTCGTTGAGTCCGCGCAGATAGGCCGCTCGCTTCGCCCGGGTCGTCGGCAATCCGAGTCCGGTGGTGAGTACCAACTCGCCACCGGAGAGCCAGCGGAAAGGTTCGGACAGCTCGGTGGTCAGTGCCAGGGTGACCTCGCGCAACACTCCGGCGCTGCCACCGAGGAGCCGCAGCGACAGATCAGACTGCGCGAGCACCCAGGACACCGGAACGCCCATCGCCGCAGTGTACAGATCGTCGAAGTTGTGCCGAGGGTTTCGACGAAACGTCTACCGCGAGAACCCGAGTTACGGAACGGTCACGCCTGCGGTGAACCGGTCAGAGCGGCGTGAGACTCGCAGCCGGCTCGATCGTGGCGGGCTCGGCAAGCGGGGTGCCGCGGTACCGGGCTCGCAGCGAATCGATAAGGTGCCCAGCGCGAATGGTGAGTGCAGAACCGCCCTGGGCCAATTCTCGTTGCAGGCGACCCTTGGTGACCAGCACGCCGAGATCTGCGCCCTTCCAGCGGTAGTCACCGGGGCCGTAGATGCGCAGGAAGAACGACTCCGACTCGTCCTGCAACTGATGCCAGTCCAGTGCCGCCCGGCGGAACACCAGGGCTCCGGTGGAGTCGAGGTAGTACTGGCCGGTCGGCGGCGTTGCTTCGAGCAACTCGACGACGTCGGCCGTCTCCTTGATGATCATCTGGCTCCACACATCGGCGGAGGCCAGTTCCTCCCAGCGCTCGTTGATCTCGTCGACATCGATGTCGAACTCCACGCCCATGAATTCCAGCAGATGGAACAGGAACAGGGGCACATCGGCGTAGGCGCCTGCGGTGACATTGGTGATCGCCGACGCGCCGCTGATCCGCGGGTTGAGTTCGCCGAGATAGACCTCGTCGGTGTCGACGTCCACAAGCACGTCGACTTCGAAGAAGCCGCGGTAGCCTTCCTGACTCAGCCGATCCCCCAAGCGTCGGACGAGTTCGGTTGCCTTGGAGCGCCGTTCCGGTGACAGCACATCCGGATACATCTCGTTACCGCACCAGCCGCCGCGGTACGGCGTCAGTTCGGCGTAGCCGGTCAGCTCGGTCATGAACGGACCGACAACCGTGCCGCACCGGGTCAGCACCGCCTCGACCGCCACCGGCCGGTTGTTGATGCGACGCATGACCTTGATGTCCTCACCGACGATGTGTGCGCTGTGCTTGCGCCAATCGGCCTCCGACGAGATGAAGAAGGTGGTCTTGCCGGAGTCGCCATAGGGTGTCTGCACGACGAGTTCGTCACCGAGCCCGGCCTTTTCGGCAGCGGCCGTGAGATCTTCGTAGCTGTCGACCTTGGTCAGCACGTTGGGCACGCTGGGCGCGCCCGCCTCGTTGCCAAGCTTGGTGGTGACGATCTTGGAGTCCAGGTGCTCCCGCAGCGCGGCCGGCGGCAGGATCAGGTCGTAGCCCAGCTCGGCGCAGATGGCCTCGGTCTCGGCGTCGAAGAACACCATCGCCACCTTGGGCCGCACTCCCGGCTGCACACCGCGGCTCATGTGGGCGCGCACCTCGGCGTTGCGCAACAGCCAGTTGTTGATCTCCTCGCCGCTCGCGAACTCTTGGTAGGGCTTGTGGATCGGCGTGAACACCCGTGGGTGCGCGCCGTCCCAGGCGTCGTAGTAGGTGATGTAGGAGAACCTGCGTACCCAGCGGTCGAGGCCGAGCAAGTTGAACGGGGTGGCACCGATGAAGTACACCGGGACGTCGTTGGTGCGGAAGAAGTGGCGAATCTCTGAAATATTGCGAAGCGGACGACGTTTCGACGCGGCTGAGGGAGACGACGCGAAAGCTGCGTCGGTGCCGACGCTGACTTCCCGCAGATCGTCGCCGAGCTCGGGCTTGGCCGTCGGGGTCACCTGGTCCGTCGTCGCGGTCTCGACTGCCGGGACTTTGGCAGCCTTGGTCTTGGCGGCGGTCTTGGCGGCCCGCTTGCGCGGCGTAGCGGTAGGGCGAGGCTCGGTCATAGACGGGTTCTCCTGTGCGGTGTCGAATCTGCCTGCACCCTGATCGTCGCAGCCCCGTCCATGGCCGCACAGCTACCGAAATGGCACCCGATGTTCGCGAAAGGTATACAAAACGGCACTCAGGCCGGTGGCCGTTCCCGAGTCGAACGAACGCGTCCTACGGCCCTGGCCAGGTCGAAACGAGCACGGCCGGTGTCCATTTCGGCCACGTGGGCGCCCCGACGGCGAAGCCGCCGGCCACCTGGGCAACGATGCGGGGCCCTTTGGCGGTGCTGTTGTCGTAGAACGTCGCAGATTCCGAGCGGGCCGCAGCGGTGGCGACCAGCGGCCAAAGTCGTTGGTAGCGCTCGCGGATCTTGTCTTCCGGCACGTCGTGGCCGCCGGCCTCGACACGGTGCCGCACGCGCAACACGGCGAGGTCCTCCGGGATCATGACCGCGTGTAGCACCACGCCATATCCGGCTTGGTGCGCGTGGTCGATGAGTTCGAGTTTCGACGGGTGCGAGAACACCGTCTCGGCGATGAAGGATTCGCCCCGTTCGATGAGTGCGGCCCTGGTTTGCGCGGCTATGCGCGCGGCGTCGTAGGAATGTGTGGCCGGGTCGTCAGGCCAGCGTCGCTTGGCGATCTCGTCGGCGTTGACGAAGGGGCTGTTCGGAAGCAGCGGTGCCAGGGTGAGCTCGACGAAGGTCGACTTCCCCGCGCCGTTGGAGCCGACGACGAGGTCGAGGCGTTTCACCGCGCGGTGGTGCGGAGCGTGTCAGCGATCACTGCTGCGAAACCAGCACCGAGGTGCTGCCGTCGGGGCGGTACTGCACGATGTCGCCGTTGTCGTCGAGCGCGACGGTGGTGACCCCGCGAGCAGCCAGTGCCGCGCCGTAATTGCCGCGTGCCAGGCTCTCTTCGATGGCCGCCGAGATCTCGGCGTTGAACACGACGCCCTCCTCGGACGTCAGGTCCCGCAACGGCGTGTCGCCGGCCAGGGCGGCCTCCACCTTGCGGCGGGCTGCGCTCTGCTGGCTGGAGACGGCCCGCCCCACCCGTGCCCAGTGGTCGAGCTGCTGTTTGGCCGACCGGCTCTGACGGGCACCTTCTGCGGCGGCACTGTCCATCAGATCAGCGGCGAAACGCGTCACCCGGTCTGCGGTGTCAGTCATGGCAGCCTCCTGTGTTGCACTCTGCTACGAGTGTAGCAGTCTGCTACACAAGTGCGGGTTCGCGCCGTCTGGCCTGGGAAAACAACGGCATTTTCGTGTTCGAGGCGCCCTCGTTTGTAGGCTCCAACGTATGCCGTTCAACTCCGGTGACGTCTTCGCCGGTTACTCCATCCAGCGGCTGCTCGGTGCCGGTGGCATGGGCGAGGTGTATCTCGCCCAGCATCCGCGGCTGCCCCGGCTGGACGCGCTCAAGATCCTGTCGACGGACACCACCCGCGACGATGAGTTCCGCGCGCGATTCACCAGAGAGGCCGAGCTGGCTGCGACGTTGTGGCACCCGCACATCGTCGGTGTGCACGACCGTGGCGAGTTCGAAGGCCATCTGTGGATCTCCATGGACTACGTCGAGGGCACCGATGCCCGGCACATGCTGGAGAAGCAGTACCCGTCGGGCATGCCGTATGAGGATGTCGTGGAGATCGTGACCGCAGTCGCCGAAGCGCTCGATTTCGCACACGAGCGGCGCCTGCTGCACCGTGACGTCAAGCCGGCGAACATCCTGGTGACCACGCCGACGGCAAGCGCCCGTCGTCGCGTGCTGCTCACCGATTTCGGCATCGCCCGCGAGGCCGACGACGTCAGTGGTCTCACGGAAACCAACATGGCCATCGGCACCGTCGCGTACGTCGCGCCCGAACAGCTCAGCAGCAAGGCGCTCGACGGCCGGGCCGACCAGTACGCCCTGGCTGCCACGGCGTTCCACCTGCTGACCGGCGCACCCCTGTTCGATGACGCCAACCGCATCGTCGTCGCAGGCAAACACCTCAACACCCCGCCGCCCCGGCTGTCGGAACGCCGCCCCGACCTTGCCCACCTCGACGCCGCCATGGCCAAGGCGCTGGCCAAGAACCCCGATCAGCGCTACGCGCGGTGTATCGACTTCGCGCGGGCGCTCAATGGTCGTCTGAATGAGGCGACCGCGCCCGAACCGGCCCTGGAGCGGGTTCCCGCTGATTCGGGTGTGTTCACCGCCGGTCTGGAGAATCCCGGCGACGTTGGCCGTAGTTCCCCGCAGACCCGACCGCTGGGCGTGCTCACCGTGCTGGGTACGGCGCGCGGGGTGCAGAAACGACCGAGCGGACCGGGTGCAGACGAGGAGGTCTGGACTTTCCGCGTCGAGCGGTACGACTCGACGGGGCAAGCCCACACCGTTGTGCCGGTCGAGCTGCGCGGCAACTCCATCACCGGCGAACTCTCCGACGGGGACGTGGTGGAGGTGAGCGGCTTCTGGGATGACCGGACCCTCTTCGCCGATGCGGTGGTCAACCATTCGGCCGGTACGCGCGGCCGCCGTCGGCGTGACTCGTTCGAGGTGACGCCGGCCAAGAAGTCCGTGTGGAAGTCCCGCCCGGCGCGTGTCGTCGGACTCCTCGCGGTGCTCGCGGTGGTCGTGGCGACGGCTGTCTACTTCATCACCGGAGGCTTCGGGGTCCCGTCGCCCGGCGGCCCCGGGCCGCTCGTCACGCCGCAGCGTGCGACGGTGTTCTCCCCCGGCGGGTCACCCGATCATCCCAACGACGCCGGCAAGGCCATCGACGGTAACCCCGATACGGCGTGGCCCACCGACATCTACCAAGACGCCGCGCCGTTCCCGGCCTTCAAACAGGGCGTCGGCCTGATGCTGCAACTCGCGGCGCCCACGGCCCTCAGTGAAGTGACCCTCGATGTGCCCAGCACCGGGACCGAGGTGCAGATTCGTGCGTCCGACAGCGACGCGCCGAGCAGTGTCTCCGACACGACCGAGCTGACCTCGAACGTGTCGTTGCGGCCCGGACAGAACACCATCCCGATCGACAACAAGACGAAAACGTCCAATGTGCTGGTGTGGATTTCGAAGCTGGGCACGGTCGGCGGGCAGAGCCGCACCGCCATCTCCGACATCACCTTGAGAGCAGCCGGCTGACCGACACCGCGACGACGGTGCCGGTTCAGAACTTCTTGTCGAGGAACTCCGCGTAGGCCGGCAGGTCGAGTTGGCCGTGGCCCGACAACCCGATCACCACCACCTGTTCGGTGGGGTCATCGGCCACGTGCGCCGCGGCGGCGGCGATCGCGTGAGTCGACTCGGGCGCGGGCACAATGCCCTGGGACCGCGCGAACCGGACACCGGCCGAGAACGCATCATGCTGTGAGATGGCGATGCCCTCGACCAGCCCGAGCTCGACAGTGTGGCTCAGCGCGGGCGCCATCCCGTGGTAGCGAAGGCCACCCGCGTGAATGGGGTCGGGCACGAAATCCATACCGAGCGTGTGCATCTTCAAAAGGGGCGTAAGGCCGGCCACATCGCCGTGGTCGTAGCGGTACTCCCCCTGCGTGATCGACGGGCACGCGACCGGTTCGGCGGCCACCACGCGCGGGTTGGACCGCCCATGGATCTTCTCGCGCAGGAACGGGAACGCCAGCCCGGCGAGGTTGGAACCGCCACCCGCACAGCCGAAGACGACGTCGGCGCCGTTCGGCTCAACGGCGGCGAGCTGCGCGACGGCCTCCTGGCCGATGACGCTCTGATGGAGCACGACGTGGTTCAACACACTGCCGAGCGCGTACCGGGTGTCAGGGGCAGCGGCCGCGACCTCGACCGCCTCGCTCACGGCCATGCCGAGGCTGCCTGTGGTGTTCGGGTTCTGGGCGAGGATGGCGCGTCCCGACTCGGTGAGCTCTGACGGGCTCGGATGCACGGTGCCTCCGTACGTCCGGATCAGGTGACCGCGGTACGGCTTCGAGTCGTAGGACGCCCGGACCTGCCATACCTCGATCTCGAGGCCGAACTGCGCACCGGCAAAGGCGAGAGCACTGCCCCACTGGCCCGCGCCGGTCTCGGTGGTCAGCTTCCTGACTCCATCGATGCTGTTGTAATACGCTTGTGCCACAGCTGAATTGGTCTTGTGGCTACCGACGGGGCTGACGCCCTCGTACTTGACGTAGATGTGGGCGCCGGTGTTCAGCGCTTCTTCGAACCGCCGGGCCCGGATCAACGGCGACGGTCGCCACATCGAGTAGATCTCGCGGACGACGTCGGGGATCGCGATGTACGCCTCGGTGGACACCTCCTGGGCGATCAATCCGCTCGGGAAGAGCGCCGCGAGATCGTCCGGGCCGACCGGCTCCTTGGTCGCGGGATGCAGGTGCGGCGGGATCGGCTGATCGAGTTCGGCGGCCAGGTTGTACCAGTGGGTCGGCACCCCGACGGTGACCAGATCCGGATGGGCGGCGTCGGCGTGCAGCGTCATGAGGACACTGTAACGATCCGCGGCCGAGCCTCCCGGAGTGTGTTCACACCGGCAGGCCGTTGTCGTCGGTCTGCAACGACTGGGTCTTGAACTTCGTCAGAAACGCGTTGAGCGTCCCGTCGTTCGACTCGACGATGGTTCCGCCGTCCTGCCAGATGCCGTCTTGGCCCTGAAACTGACCCGGCGGGTCGCCCTGGTTCATGTGGATGTCGTGCACACCGAGACCGGTCGTGTACGGGCGGCCGAAGACGTACAGCCGTCTGGAGTCAGACAGCCGCTTCTCCAACAGATTCAGCGCGTTGTCGGCAGTGCTCTCAACCCATCCGAAGCGCGGCGACCGAAGGATGGTGTTGACCAGATCGATGAGCGGACTCGCGACGAACCCGACGCATCCCGCACGTCCTCGCAGCAGTGGTGAGCGCAGATAGTCGAGGGCACCCGACTCTTCCGAACGGGCCAGCGGATACCAGTCGTCGGCCTCGGAACCGAAGGCGAACAGCCGCTTGTCGAGGTTGCGTACCTCCCGGTACTGGACCGGCACCCCACTTGGCGTCGACACGTCCACGGCGCATTCGTACAGGCCGAGCCGCGCATTCAGATAGATCTTGCCGTGGTACCACGACCCGAAATGATTGGGGTCCTCGCGGGCGAAATGGTCGAGGGTACCGATGAGAACCCCGTATGCCGGCAACGCCATGACACCCTCCTCTGCCCCGCTGCGAACCGATTCTTGCTGTTGCAGCGAGGAAGTGGATGAGTAGTGCGCTACTCGACTTGGATAGGCACGGCGCTCAATGATCGCCGGAGCCCGCGCAGATCGGGACATCGACCAGTTGTCCGTCGCTCTGCTTGACCCGCAGCGGTTTACCGTCCGCGTCGACGATCCGGCCGCCTTCGATGTGGTCGCCCTCGCGGAGCTTGCTGTAAGCCTGGACCTCGTCGAAGGCGATGAAGCGGTCCGCCGCGGCGAACACCGAGGACCCCGGCTTCTGGCGGGCGAACCGGATGTGGTTGAAGAACAGGTTGAGCAGCACCGCGGCGATGGCCGCCGAGCTGATCCCCGAGTGGAAGATGGTCTGGAACCAGGCCGGGAAGTGCTCCCAGAAGTTCGGCGCCGCAATCGGAATCATGCCCATGCCCACCGACGTCGCGACGATGACCAGATTCATGTTGCCCTGGTAGTTCACCCTGGCCAGCGTCCGGATACCGGATGCCGCCACGGTGCCGAACAGCACGAGACCGGCTCCACCGAGCACCGGGTACGGCACGGCGGCGACGCCGCGGCCGAGCACCGGCAGCAGCCCGAGGATCACCAGGATGGCCCCGCCCGCGGTGACCACGAAGCGGCTCTTGACCCCGGTGATGGCGACCAGGCCGACGTTCTGGGCGAAGGCGCTCTGGACGAATCCGTTGAAGATCGGCGATACCAGCGAGGCGCCCATGTCGGCCCGCAGGCCGTTGCCGATCCGGCGGCGGTCGACGCGCGTCTTCACGATCTCCCCGACGGCCAGGATGTCGGCCGTGGTCTCGGTGAGGATGACGAGCACCACGATGGTCATCGACAGGACGCCGGCGACGGTGAACACCGGTGCGCCGAAGAAGAACGGCTCGGGGAACGCCACGATGGGACCGTCCGCCACCTTGGAGAAGTCGGCCTTGCCGAGGACGGTGGCCACCGCGGTGCCGATGATGATCGCGAACAGAATCGAAAGCCGGGAAATGGCAGGCACATTGGACCGACTGAGGATGATCACCACCAGCAGCGTGAAGCCGGCGAGCATGATGTTCTCGATCGAACCGAAGGTCGGCAGCTTGGCGTTGTTGCCCATCGCCCAGTTGGCCGCCACCGGCATCAGGCTCAGCCCGATGGTGGTGATGACCGTGCCCGTGACGACCGGAGGGAAGAATCTGATGATGCGGGCGAAGAACGGTGTGATCGCCAAACCGATTGCGGCCGAGGCCATCACCGAACCGAAGGCCGCGGGCAGTCCCCCGCCCTGCGTCACGATCGCCACCAAGGTGGCGACGCTGGCGAACGAGGTGCCCTGTACGAGCGGAAGCTGGGATCCGAACCATGGAATGCCGACCGACTGGAGAATGGTGGCCAAGCCGCCGATGAACAGGCAGCTGGCCACCAGTACGCCGAGCTGCGCGGGCGGCACACCGGCTGCCCCGCCGACGATCAACGGCGGGGCGATGATGCCGCCGTACATCGTGAGCACGTGCTGGGCGCCGTAGGCGAATGATCGCCCGACCCCGAGGCGCTCGTCCTCGGGGCGCTGGACTTCTTCGGCGCCGTCGTCGACCGTCCGATTGCGGTGCAGTTTCATGGTCATATTCCTCAGCAGAATCCGGCGATCCCCACCCAGGCGGCGTCGGCGGACGGAGCCCCGGCGCGGGCAACGGTGGCTTCGATGAGGCCGTAGGGACGGTCGGCGGCGAAGAACACCTCGTTCGGGTTGTCCAGGCCGCAGAAGGACAGGTCGGCGACGAAATGGTGCTTGTTGGGGCAGGAGAATTTGATCTCGTCGATCTCGGGATGCGCGCCGATCACTGCCTCACCCATCTGATACAGAGTGTGCTGCAGTGCTTTTGAGTATCCCTGCGTGAAGGTGTCCAGCATGATCGCGCGGACGTCCTCGTAGACCGCGTTGAAGTCGAGAACGGTGGTGTTGTACCGCCAGCGGGTGGCGATGTCGGTGGCAAGGATGCGATCGGTGGTCTCGGCCAGCGTCGTGTACTTGTCCTTGGGATACCCGACGAAGCCCGATTCCGTGGATTTCAGCACCGTCAGGCCGTAGAAGCCGGTGATTATGGTGTCGGTGTCGCCATCGCGGACCAGCACCGCGGTCCGCGTGTCGGGCCCGCTGCGGTAGAACGAGTGGTCGTGGTCGTTGATCCGGCTCCATCGGTACTGCTCTGCCGCCCAGCGCCCGCCGGTGACCCAGTCGAATTCGCCGGTGAAGTGGTCAGCGAGCCGCAGCAGCAAGGCCTCCGGCGAACCGATCCCGTCCTTGGCGAACGCGAAGATCGTGTTCTTCTGCGTATCGGTGGGCACCACGTGCGAGTTGTCGCCCTCGGTGTGCGCCGCCTCGAAGTCTCCACGCAGCTGGGAAGTGACGTTGAGATCCTCGATCTCGTGCCGCGCGGTATCGCGCGTGATGCGCACGACCCGGTTCTCGGCTTTTCCGTACTGGTTGGCGGTGAGCACAACGTCGCTCATGTCGATCGCTCCTAAAGGGTTGGGGATGGCTGGGGTGGTAGAGAATTGGCGGGCGGTCAGCTGCCGCGATAGGTCGAGTAGGCAAAGGGACTGAGCAGCAGCGGCACGTGGTAGTGCGCCTGATCGGCGCTGACACTGAACGAGATCGAGACCTGCGGGTAGAACGTGTCCTGGCCGCGGCCTTCGAAGTAGTCGCCGGTGCCGAAGTCGATCCGGTAGTGGCCGGGCTCGAGGCGGTCAGGGCCGAGGTCGGCGATCCGCCCGTCGTCATCGGTCACCCCGGAGGCGATCTGCTCGTCGGTGGGGACGGCACGCAGCGTGACGGCGACGCCGGCGGCGGGGCGCCCCGCGGTGGCGTCGAGCACGTGGGTCGTGATGTAGCTCATGCCAACACTCCTTGCAGGCGAAGCACCGCGATCTGACGAAGCTGATCGGCCATGATGGACTTCTCGGTCGCGGCGTCGTTGGTGAGGCGTTCTTCGAGCGCCGCGAGGATCTCCTCGCTGCTACGGCCGGCCGCGCGGATCAAGAACACGTGGCCGAACCGCTTCTCGTAGGCGCGATTCCCCTCGAGCAGACGTCGCTGTACGTCAGCGTCAGCGGACACCCCGGATTGTTCGGCACGTGAAAAGCCGGCCTCGGCGGTGGCACCTGATGCGCGTTCCCCGATCCGCGGATGGTGGCTCAGCGCGGTGATCAGCTCGTCCTCGGTGAACGGGTCGGCGGCCGACCGGGCGACGGCCACCACCGCGTCGAGGTCCGGGTACGGCCGTTTGTCGACGATGGCGTTCACCCAGCGGTCGACGTCGAGGCAGGGCCGCACGGCAGCCGCGGCGTCCGCTGAGCTCGCGGCGTTGAAGTCGGTCAGTGACATCGTCATCGTGGGCTACGCCATTCCCCGGCTGAGCAGCCGTCCGCGGGGCTCTTCGTCGATATCGATCC
Organism: Mycobacterium dioxanotrophicus; assembly: GCF_002157835.1. Classification (NCBI taxonomy): domain Bacteria; kingdom Bacillati; phylum Actinomycetota; class Actinomycetes; order Mycobacteriales; family Mycobacteriaceae; genus Mycobacterium; species Mycobacterium dioxanotrophicus. Next base: position 3,598,127 of record NZ_CP020809.1, read on the forward strand.
GCTTGCCTGCCAGCCACGTGCTGCGTACCACTCCGGCGAGCGCTCGCTGGTCGTAGGCGGAGACGGGGTTCTTGTGCTGCAAGGCCTTTGCGTCGACGACGAAGGCGTCGTCCGGCGCGAAGACGGCGAAGTCGGCTGCGTAACCAAGGGCGATGTGGCCCTTGGTGTTCAGCCCGACTTGCCGGGCGGGATTCTCGGCCATCCAGCGGACCACATCGCCCAGGCTGTAACCCCGGCGCTTGGCCTCCGACCACACCGCCGACAGCGATACCTGCAACGAGGCGATACCGCCCCAGGCGACGCCGAAGTCACCGATGTCGAACCGCTTGAGGTCCGCGGTGCACGGGGAATGGTCGGTCACGATGCAATCGATGACACCGTCGACAAGCCCCTGCCACAACAGTTCCCGGTTACCGGCTTCGCGGATGGGCGGGCAGCACTTGAACTGGGTGGCTCCCGCGGGAATTTCTTCCGACACGAACGACAGGTAGTGCGGGCAGGTTTCCGCGGTGAGCTTGACGCCGTCGCGGCGCGCCGAGGCGATCATCGGCAGGGCATCCGAACTGGACAGATGCAGGATGTGGACGCGGCAGCCGGTCCAGCGCGACAACTCGATGACTTCGGCGATCGCGAGATTCTCCGCACCGCGGGGCCGCGACGACAGGAAGTCGGCGTAGTTGTCACCTCCGGGTGAGGCGGCGCGGTCGATGGCGTGGGCGTCCTCGGCGTGCACGATCATCATGGCGCCGAACGAGGCGATTTCCTTGAGCGCCAACTCAAGTCCGTCGGGATCCAACGGCGGGAACTCATCGACGCCGGAATGCAGCAGAAAACACTTGAAGCCGAACACTCCCGCGTCGTGCAGCGCCCGCAGATCCGGCACGTTGCCGGGGATGGCCCCGGCCCAGAATCCGACGTCGACGTACGCCTGGTCCGCCGCAACGCGTCGCTTCACGTGCAACGCTTCGACATTGACCGTCGGTGGGATGCTGTTGAGCGGCATGTCCACGATCGTGGTGATGCCACCTGCCGCGGCCGCCCGTGTCGCGCTGGCGAACCCTTCCCACTCGGTGCGGCCAGGCTCGTTGACGTGTACGTGGGTGTCGACCAGACCCGGGATGAGCACCTCGTCGTCACCGAGCTCGACCATTTGGTCGGCGTCGAGGTCGGCATTTATGGGCTCGATGGTGACGATGCGGCCGTCGCGCACCCCGACACATCGCGCCACCTCGCCGGCTGCGGTGATCACGCGCGGCGCACGGAAAACCAGGTCCAGTTTGTCGGACATCGCATTCACCTTCCTTAAGCAGTCGGGGCCTGATCGGCGATCAGAGCCTGGTGGCCGGCCGGCAGCGCATCCCACCACGTGCGGCGAGCGTCAGAGGCGGCCTGCCCATCGAGTTCGCCGAACAGCCGCAGCCGGGACAGGCCACCGTCGGGATAGACGTCGAGGCGTAGATGGGTCACCGCGGTGCTGCCGTCCAACACGAAACGGTGCCGGGTATCTGGCTGCACAGCGGTGCGCGCCAGCAGCTCTTTCCACGCGTCGGCGGCATCGATATCGGCCGAGCGCGCGTCGATCCCGCTCAGCCGCACCCAGCCGGGGGCGTTGCCGACGTAGTAGCTGGTGTCGATCTCGACATTCCGCGGACGCCCGGCAGCGGCGAGCGCGAACACCGCGTAATCGTTGCCACCGCCACGGCGGCGGGAGTTCTCCCAGCCCTCGCCCATGTTGCGGGCCCGGCCGGGCAGGATGATGTTTGCCGGCGAGGCATAGAACGCATCGGAGCAATCCACCAGCCGCCCACCGTTTTCCGCGGCCAGTAGGTCGACGGTCCCGTCGAGGAACCGAGGATCCGGCACCACCTCGCCGTGCACGCGCAACCGCGCCACGCCGCCGTCCGGATAGATCGACAGACGTACGTGGGTCCAGCGGTGGCGGTCGGTCACCTCGTAGGCGTTGGGCGTATCGCCCTGCGCGGGCGATTTCGCGACGATGGTCTGCCAGTCCGCCTTCATGACCTCCTCGATGGAGGGATAGCCCTCGATCGAGGCCGCCTCAACCGAGATGAACGGTGGGTAGTTGCCCTTGAAATACGCTGTGTCGACGATGATTCCGTGGATGATGCCGGCGGTGCCGAGCCGAACGATCGCGTAGTCGTGGCCGTCGTCGCGGCGTCGACGGGTTTCCCACCCGTCATAGACCTTGCCCTTGTGCCCGAACTCGTGCGGGTCGAAGAACGGCGCACCGGGCTTGATCAAGTTCTCGCGCTGCGCGAACAGTTCGTCGTTGGCCGCTGACACGCTGCCGCCGAGTGCGCGCGAGGCAAGATCGGGCAGGCCTGTGAAATCGGTGCTCATGATTCTCCTTATCGGCTGGTGGTGACGAGGTCGGCGGATACCGCGATGGTGCGCCCGATGCGGCGCAGCAGATCCGCCGCGTTCATCATGGATGTATGGGTGTCGGGCTCGAGCTCGGCGAGCGTGTATGCCTTGGCAATTCCGGCCTCGCGCAACTGAATATCGCGCAGTGTGTTGCGGCCGGCGACCGCGATGACCGGCACCCCGGCCTCACGGGCTGCGGCGGCCACTCCGACCGGAGCCTTGCCATGCAGGCTCTGCGTGTCCAGTGATCCCTCACCCGTGATGACGATATCCGTCTCGGCGAGCTTGCGTCGGAAGTCGATGAGGTCGAGCACAGTTTCGATTCCGGAACGGGTGGTGGCGCCCAGGACCGACATCGCTCCGAACGCGGTACCACCCGCGGCTCCTGCGCCGGGCACCCGGCTGTCGTCCCGGCCTGTCGCGACGTGCAGCAGCTGCGCCCACCGGGTCATCGACTCCTCCAAGATCACCAGCTGCACTGCTGTCGCGCCTTTCTGCGGTGCGTACACCGCCGTCGCGCCCCGCGGGCCGAGCAGCGGGTTGTCGACATCGCACGCAAGCTGGAAACGCGCACTGCGGACCGCTGGACGCAGGGCACCGAGGTCGACGTGCACGGCGTCCCGCAGGGCGGCGCCGCCGGGGCTCACCTCGTTGCCCTCGACGTCGAGGATCCGCACCCCGAGCGCTTGCAGCATTCCGGCGCCTCCGTCGGTCGACGCACTGCCGCCGACACCGATGATGACCTCGCGGGCACCCTCGTCGAGTGCATGCCCGATCACGGTGCCGAGGCCGAATGTGCTCGCCCCCAAGGGATCCAGTTCACCCGCCGCGAGGGCCACGAGGCCCACGGCCGCGGCCAGTTCGACCACGGCGGTCGGCCCGCGACGGGCGTAGCGGGCGGTGACAGGACGCCCCGTCGGCCCGGTGGTGGCCACCGCGACCGGCGCCCAACCTGCGGCGACGGCGGCAGCAACCGTACCGTCTCCCCCGTCGGCCACCGGAGCCGTGATGACCGACCACGACGGGTTGCCCGCGGTGAGTCCGTCGGCCAGGGCGTCGGCCACCTCCGCCGCGGTCAGCGAGCCCTTGAACTTGTCGGGCGCGACGAGTACGCGTGTCACGATGGCCTAATCCAGCAACAGAAGGGCCGTGGGGGCGTGTTCGGAGCTCGTGGCGAGTTCTTCGAATTCGGCGACGTTGTCGATCTCGGTGCCCATCGCGATGTTGGTGACGCGTTCCAGGAAGACCTCGACGATCACCGGAACCTTGTGCTCACCGGCCAGCACCCGGGCCCGCTGCAGTGCGCCGGCGATCTCACCGGGTTCTGTCACGCGGATTGCCTTGCAGCCCAAGCCCTCTGCGACCTTCACGTGGTCGACGCCGTAGCCCTTGGGCATGGCGGGCAGGGTGTCGTGCTGGGTGGTCTCCTCGGAGTTGATGTTGTCGAAACCGAGCTGGACGCAATAGTCCATGTCGAATGCCCGCTGCGCCTGACGGATCAGGCCGAGGTAGGAGTTGTTCACCACGACATGGATGTAGGGCAGGTTGAACTGGGCGCCGACCGCGAGTTCTTCGATCATGAACTGGAAGTCGTAGTCACCCGAGAGCGCCACCACGGTCGCATCCGGGTCAGCGGTGACCACGCCGAGTGTGGCGGGGATGGTCCAGCCCAACGGCCCGGCCTGGCCGCAGTTGATCCAGTTCCGTGGCTTGTACACGTGCAGGAACTGCCCGCCGGCGATCTGAGAGAGCCCAATTGTGCTGACGTAGCGGGTTTCCCGGCCGAAGACGCGGTTCATTTCCTCGTACACCCGCTGCGGTTTGACCGGGATCTCGTCGAAATGGGTCTTGCGTTGCATGGTGCGCTTGCGGTCCTGGCAGTCGGACACCCACGCCGACCGGTCCGGCAGCGTGCCGTTGGCCTGACGCTCGCGTGCGACGGCGACGAACTGCTCGAGGGCAGCCTTCGCGTCCGAGACGATGCCGTAGTCGGGGGCGAAGACCCGGCCGATCTGGGTCGGCTCGATGTCGACGTGCACGAATTTGCGGCCCTTGCGGTAGGTGTCGAGCCCACCGGTGTGTCGGTTGGCCCACCGGTTACCGATACCGAGGACAAAGTCGGAGGCGAGCATCGTCGCGTTGCCGTAGCGGTGCGCGGTCTGCAACCCCACCATGCCTGCCGTGAGCCGGTGATCGTCGGGGATCACGCCCCAACCCATCAGGGTCGGCACCACCGGCACATCCAGCAACTCGGCCAGCTCGACGAGCAGCTCGGCGGCGTCGGCGTTGATGATGCCGCCGCCTGCCACGATCAACGGCCGCTCCGCCGCGGCGAGCATGTCGAGCGCCTTCTCAGCCTGCGCCCGCGTCGCGGCAGGCTTGTGCACCGGAAGCGGCGCATAGGTGTCCGGATCGAATTCGATTTCCGCCAGCTGCACGTCGATGGGCAGGTCCAGCAGTACCGGACCCGGACGGCCCGACCGCATGACATGAAAAGCCTTGGCGAACGCTCCGGGCACCTGCGCCGGTTCGAGCACGGTCATCGCCATCTTGGTGACCGGCCCCGCGATGGCCGCGATGTCAACGGCCTGGAAATCCTCCTTGTGCAGGCGTGCGACCGGCGCCTGGCCGGTGATCGCCAGGATCGGGATGGAGTCCGCCATCGCCGAATACAGCCCGGTGATCATGTCGGTGCCGGCCGGCCCCGAGGTACCGATGCACACGCCGATGTTGCCCGCCTTGGCGCGGGTGTACCCCTCGGCCATGTGGGACGCGCCCTCGACGTGGCGGGCGAGGACGTGCCGGATGCCGCCGTGGGCGCGCATCGCGGAATAGAACGGGTTGATCGCCGCTCCGGGGAGGCCGAAGGTCTGGGTGGCACCTTCGAGCTCCAGAATTTTGACTGCCGCATCCACGGCGCGCATACGAGGCATATCGGATCTCCGTCTGAAAAGTAGTTTGGATGAGCTCACTCGGGCTTACGGCCGGACAGCCGCTCGACCCCGCGGAACAGAGCTGAATGATCAAGGCCGCCATCACCGTTCGCTCTCGCCGAGGCCATCAGTTGGGCGACGACGGCGCCGAGCGGGGTCACCACCCCGGCTTCCCGGGCTGCGGCGGTCACGATGCCGAGATCCTTGTGGTGCAGTTCGATGCGGAAGCCGGGGTCGAAGGACCGGTCCAGCATCTTCTGCGCCTTCTGGTTGAGTACGGCGGACCCGGCCAGTCCGCCTCCGAGGACCTCGACTGCGGCTGTGGTGTCCACGCCGTAAGCCTCGAGGAACACGATCGCCTCGGCCAGCAGTTCGATGTTGCCCGCGACGATCAGCTGATTGGCGGCCTTGACCGTCTGGCCTGAGCCGCTCGGGCCGACGTGCACGATCGTCTTGCCGACGACATCGAGGATCGGTTTGGCCGCTGCGAAGTCCTCGGCCGACCCGCCGACCATGATCGACAGCGCGGCGTTGATGGCGCCCGCTTCACCGCCGGACACCGGGGCGTCGAGCAGGCGGAATCCCCGTTCGGTGGCCTGCGTGGCCAGCTCGGTGGTGACGTCGGGCCGGATGCTCGAGAAGTCGATGATGAGAGCGCCGGGCTTGGCGTGATCGAACACGCCGTGCTCACCGGCGAGCACGGACTGTACGTCGGGCGAATCGGGGACCATCACGGCGATGACGTCTGCGTCCGCGACAGCTTGGGCGATGGACTCCGCGGCGGTTCCGCCGGCATGGACCAACGCCGCGGTCCGCTCCGGCGAGCGGTTGTAGCCGATGACCTGATGGCCTGCCTTGGCGAGGTGAACGGCCATGGGGCTGCCCATGATTCCGAGTCCGATGAATGCGATGGTGCTCACGAGTGTGCTCGATTCCGTCAGAGGGGTGGTTGTCAGTTGGCGGCGCGGGACGCGCGCTGATCGACCGGTAGCCAGTCGAAGGTGTCCGGGCGGGTGGCCTTGTACTCCAGCCCGACGTAGCCGCGATAGCCGTGTCCCGCGAGGCGGCGCAGGTATCCGTCGATGTCGAGGGTCCCGGTGCCGGGTTCGCCGCGGCCGGGTGCATCCGCGATCTGCACGTGTCCGATGCGTGATGCGTAGGCGTCGATGGCAGCGCCGACATCGTCGCCGTTGACCGCCAAGTGGTACAGATCGGCCAGCAGGCGCAGGGACTCGACGCCGTGGTCGGCTTGGACCCGGTCGATCACGGCGATCGCGTCGGCCGCGCGTGTCAGCGGGTACAACGGCGCCCCGCTGACCGGCTCGATGAGCACCACGGCACCGATCTGGTCGGCCGCCTTGCCCGCGTGCGCGAGGTTTTCGGTGGCGACGTCGTCCTGCTGTTTCGGGTCGACACCGTCGATACGGTTGCCGTACAGAGCATTGAAAGCCTTGGTGCCCAGTCGTTCTGCGATGCTGATCGCAACCTCGACGCTGTCCCGGAATGCGGCGACCTGGGCCGGGTCGGACAGCAGCCCGCGATCGCCTGCCGGCATGTCACCCGCCGCAAAGTTGAGGCCGGTCAGCTGGACGCCGGCGTTCTCGATCGCTGCCACGAATGCGTCGACGTCACTGTCGCGCGGTGCGGAAGTATCGAACGGCCACCAGAATTCGACGGCGTCGAACCCCGCGTCGCGCGCCGCTTGCGGTCGTTGCAGCAGTGGGACATCGGTCAGCAGGATCGAGCAGTTGACGGTGTAGGCAGAGGTATTCATCGGTGTTCTTTCGCTTCTCGGTTCGTTGCGGGGCTTCAGGAGGCCGGGGCGGCGTCGGGGTCCGGGAGTCCGCGGTAGCGCCGCCATCCGCCGTGTTCGGTGATGTCGATGAGCTCGTCGGCCTTGGTGTCGACCAAACCCGGACGCAGGCCGACCGCGAGAACCGAACGGCCGTCGTCGAGTTGGATCACCGTGAGCTCGAGCTCCGCGGGCTCCTCCGGTAGGAAGTCGGTGCGGATGTTGTCCAGTGGCACGTCGTAGAGCTCACCCTCGATCGAAGCGCCCCCGCTTGCGGTCAGTAGCAGCGCCGGGAACTCGTCGCGTACCGAGAAGAAGCGGTAGATCGGTGCGGTGCGGACCGCACCCAGGAATCGATGTTCGGACACGTTGTGGTGGAGGTTGCCGCCTCGCATCGCTCCCCCGTTGCAGAACAGCTCGGCCATGTGTCGCTCCTCATTGTCGGTGTCGCGGTGTGAGATCCGCTCAGCCTCTGCTTTTTCGTATTGTGGAATATGTATTTCGTGTTGTGAACACAGTGAAGCGTGCTGACCTGTCCGCTGTCAAGGGTCCACGGACCGTCGGATTGGGCCAGTTGCGGATCCGGCAGCTGGGCAACGCCGTCATCAGCACTGGTCAGAGCCTTCTCTGGACTGTCAACGAGGCATCCCTCAGAGCGGGACGTCGAGCCGTGGAGAGGGGTCGATTCCGGCGGAGGGCTTGACGTGATGCCCGCCACACGGCAGACTTTCGTATATCGAGAGTCAAATTTCACAATGCGAAATTTGATGCCAGCGCGAGGACCTCTTATCTCGCCGCTGACGCCAGATCCGATATCCCCCGCAACGAGGAGCGCCCGATGGCGATATCAGACCAGCCGCACACTCAATCCATCATGAGCAGTCGGTGGCGGCGCGGTGAGGCGACGCCGGCGCGGCCAGAATCCTCCGGCCACCACGACCCGATCCTGCATCACCCGCCGGCGGATACGCCCGGGCTGCCCGACGTCAGTGAGCGGCTCTACAACCAGGACCTGGCCCCGACCAAGGCGGCCGGCCGGCGTTGGAGTGGCTACAACATCTTCACGCTGTGGGCCAACGACGTACACAGCCTGGGCAACTACGGCTTCGCGTTGGGATTGTTCGCGCTCGGATTGGGTGGCTGGCAGATCCTGCTCGCGCTGGGTATCGGCGCCGCTCTGCTGTTCGGGTTGCTCACCTTCTCGGGTTTCATGGGCTACAAGACCGGCGTTCCTTTCCCCGTCATGTGCCGTATCTCGTTCGGCGTCCGCGGCGCCCAGATTCCAGGAGCGATCCGCGGCGGCGTCGCCATCGTCTGGTTCGGCATCCAGACCTACCTCGCCTCACTGGTACTGCGCGTACTGCTGATCGCACTGATCCCGGGGCTGCAGAACTGGGACCACAATTCGATCCTGGGTTTGTCCACACTCGGTTGGCTGACCTTCGGCGCCCTCTGGCTCGTGCAGACCTACATCGTCCAGCACGGTCTGGACATGATCCGCAAGTACGAGGCCGTCGCCGGTCCGATCATCCTGGCCACCATGGCGGCGCTCGCGGTGTGGATCTTCGTCAAAGCCGGCGGCGGTATCGCCTGGTCGAACGACAAGCCCTTGACCGGTGGCGCCATGTGGCGCGAGATCTTCGCCGGCGGCGCGCTGTGGGTGTCGATCTACGCCACGTTCGTGCTTAACTTCTGTGACTTCACCCGGGCGTCGAAGACTCGGCGATCCATTGTGAAGGGCAACTTCTGGGGCATCCCCATCAACATGTTGTTCTTCGGCGTGATCGTCATCGTGATGGCCGGCGCCCAGTTCAAGATCGACGGCGTCACCATCGAGAGCCCGGCTGACATCGTCCACGCGATCCCGAACACGTTCCTGTTGGTGGCGGCATCGCTGGCCCTGCTGGTGCTCACCATCGCGGTCAACCTGATGGCCAACTTCGTCGCACCGATCTATGCACTGACCAACCTCTTCCCGCGCAAGCTCAACTTCGCCCGCGCCGGTGTGGTCAGCGCCGTCATCGGTCTGGTCATCCTGCCCTGGAACCTCTACAACAGTCCGGCGGTGATCGTGTACTTCCTCGGTGGCCTCGGCGCGCTGCTCGGCCCGCTGTTTGGCGTCATCATCTCCGACTACTGGCTGCTGCGCCGTACCAAGATCAACGTTCCCGCGCTCTACACCGAGGATCCGGACGGGGTTTACTTCTACCGCAACGGGTTCAACCCGAGGGCCATCGCCGGGTTCATCCCCGCGGCGGTGCTCTCCCTGCTGATCGCCTTCATCCCCGCCCTGCATGCCGTTGCGCCGTTCTCCTGGTTCTTCGGGGCCGGCCTCGGTGCGGTCATCTACCTCGTGATCGCCGACCGAAACCAAACGTTCGAGGACGTCTCCGGTGAGCCGATCGCCGTCCCCAGCGTGCACTGATCACATCCGGCCGACACCTCACTTCCGAAGGGCCAGCACATGCGCATCCTTGTCGTGAACGTCAACACCACCGAGTCGATGACCGACTCCATCGGCCGCCAGGCGGCTGCCGCGGCCTCCCCCGGTACCGAGATCGTCGCGTTGACACCGCTTTTCGGTGCCGACTCGGTCGAGGGCAATTACGAGAGCTATCTCGCCGCGATCGCCGTCATGGAAACCGTGCGGGCCTACACCGAGCCGTTCGACGCCGTCATTCAGGCCGGATACGGCGAGCACGGTCGTGAAGGGCTGCAGGAATTGCTGGATGTCCCGGTGGTCGACATCACCGAAGCCGGCGCCAGCACCGCGATGTTCCTCGGCCACAAGTACTCGGTGGTCACCACCTTGGACCGCGCGGTACCGATGATCGAAGACCGGCTGAAGCTGGCCGGGCTCGACGCCCGGTGCGCCTCGGTTCGGGCCAGTGGCCTCGGGGTCCTGGAACTCGAAGAGGACCCGGACCGTGCGGTGACGGCGATTGTCGAACAGGCGGAAAGCGCCGTCACCCAGGACCGGGCCGAGGTCATCGTGCTCGGTTGCGGCGGGATGGCCGGGCTCGACGCGGATATCCGCAAGCGGACCGGTGTCCCCGTGGTCGACGGTGTCGCCGCAGCGGTCACCATCGCCGAATCGCTGGTTCGGCTGGGCCTGAGCACATCCAAGGTCCGCACCTACGCGCCGCCGCGACCGAAGACGTTCAAGAACTGGCCCCCGCGCTGACTCGCCCGATGTGGTTCGACCCGGCACGCACTTCGGGATACGAATAATTGATTCCGCTTTGTGGATTACTATGGCGGGTATCGGGCGAGACCGAATCGAAGGGTTGACATCCATGGCACGCACAGAGGCGGCATCAAGCGGCGTGCAGTCGGTCGAGCGCGCGTTCGACCTGCTTGAGGTCATGGCCGCGGCCGGCGGGCCGATCGGCCTCAGCCAACTCTCGGAAGCCTCCGGGCTTCCGGTGCCGACCATCCACCGACTGGTGCGCACGCTCGTCAACCGCGGATACGTGCGCCAACTGCCGTCGCGGCAATACTCGTTGGGGCCCAGGATGATTCGGCTCGGTGAGAGTGCCACCCGGATGCTCGGCGCATGGTCGCGGCCACTGTTGGCCGAGGTCGTCAAGACCACCGGGGAGACCGCGAACATGGCGTTGCTCGACGACACCATGGCGGTGTACGTCTACCAGGTGCCCTCCGAGCATTCCATGCGGATGTTCACCGAGGTCGGGCGGCGCGTCTACACGCACTGCACCGGCGTCGGCAAGGCCCTGCTGATGCAGCTCCCCGACGAGGCTGTCCGACAGATCGTCGCCCGCGCCGGCATGACCGCCCAGACCGCGTTCACCCTGACCGATCCGGACGCCCTCATCGCCGATCTCGAACTGAGCCGCCACCGTGGCTACGCGCTCGACGAGGGTGAGCAGGAGATCGGCGTGCGGTGCTTCGCGGTTCCGGTACCCGACGCGCCGATACCGACCGCGATCTCGGTGTCAGGGCCCGCAGCGCGCGTCACCATCGACTCCGCGGATCACATTGTCCCGCTTCTGGTTCGAGTCGCCAAGGAGCTCAGTGCGCAGTTCGGCGACGGCGCCTGACGGGACTTTCGCGCGCCGAGTTCGACGAAAACGTTGCACCGCCGCGCGTGGCGCGACATTACCGTCGAACTCGGGGCATGTCAGCGGCGGGACTGCGCTGGGACGCCCTCCCACAGGGCAGCTGCCGTCCGGTCGGCTTCCTGGATGCCGTGGTCGAAATCGACAGTCACGACCAGGAATTCGGCCGAGTCAGCTTCACCCACCCGGCCCGCCTGTGCCACGGTGGTTCCGTCGGGCCCGATGACCTTGCTCTTGCCGAGCAACTCGCCGCCGCACTGGTTGGCCATAATCCACCACTGCCCGTTGACCAGCGCATTCGCCGGATACAGCACGTCCCACCACGTCTCGGCCGCTGCCTCGTAGGCGGCGGGTGCGACGACGATGCGCGCCCCCAACTGTTGTAGGCGGCGGGCATACGCGGGATGGTCGCCGTCGAAGCAGATGCTCAGTCCGACCACACCGACGCCGTCGACGTCGACGACCGTGGGTTCGGTCCCGGCCTCGAACACGTGCTCCTCCCCGAGTGGGGTGTACAGATGGACCTTTCGATGGGCCGCGGCGAGTCGGCCGTCGGGCCCGTACACCACCGCGGTGTTGTAGAGGCAATCCCCGTCGCGTTCGGGCACGGTGCCGGCGAACAACCAGACGCCCGCATCGGCGGCCGCGGCCGACAACGATTGGCCGCGAGGCCCTTCCAGCGGCTCAGCGGCCGCCGCCGCATCGCCCGCCAACGTCGCCGGGTCGTATCCGCACGGCCACAATTCCGGTAGGACGACGAGATCGCAGCCACGCTCGGCGAGGCGACCGATCGACGTCACAACGTCGCGCACGTTTTCCTTGGGCGCGTTGCACTTTGGAAGCCATTGGGCGATTCCGACAGTGCATGTGCCAGCCATCAGCAGCCTTCCTCGTCGATGGCCTGTGCCCGCAGCATCGCAGGGCACAGGTCCCAACGACTATCTCGGCGCTTCCCAGCCGGGGTCAAGCAGCCAGTTCCGATGCCATTCGTCGATTTCTCAGATGCGGGCGGTGAACACCTATACGGCTTGGCATTTCAGATCGATCATGCTGTTGGCCGGCCGGGGTTGGCGCGGGATGAGCACGGCCGCCGAGTTGTCGGACTCCACGCGCTCGGCGTACTGGTTGTCCGGGTCCGCCGTTATCGTCACGCGATTGTCGCGCTGGTAGAAGCTGCTGTCCACCGTCATCTGGGCGTAGTTCTGTGCCCGGCCATCCGGGCCGCCGCCGAGTGAGGAGTTGTAGTTGACGCTGGCGCCGCTGTCGAGTGCCACGCGAACCGGAACGAGCTTGTCGACGGTTCCCGGCCCGAGATTCTGTACCTGATAGCCGACATTGAGGGTGTCACGGCCGGGTCCGGCACCGTCGAGCACGACAGAACAATCCGGCGCCACCCAGATGATGAAGTTCGGTCCGCTGGGATCACTCTTCGGCGCATTGGCTTGTTTGCGTGACGCGGCCGCGGCATTGTCTGCGCGCGTCTGGGTCCGGATGTCGGGGGTCACGCACACCACGTCGCCGTCGAAAGCCTCGCGCCACACGAAACCCTGCAGACAGGTGTTGGGTCCATAAGCTCCTCCGTTGGGCTCGCGGCGGTCGGCGGCCGTGGCGTTTTCCTGGGCGGTACGGGCGCGGACGGCGGGTGTGACGCATACCGTGTCGCCGGTCTGTGCCTCTCGCCAGACGTAGCCCTGGATGCAGGTATCCGGTCCGTAAGGCAGATCGGTCGGATCGGCCTGAGCGGGTACCGGGTGGGAAACTGCCGCCAGCGCGGCGAACAGAGCTATCGATACCGGCCTGCGCAATACGTGGTGTGCCATGGTGATCCCTCCGCTAGATCTGTATTTGGGCAGCTCACGCCTCCACGGGCACCATCGCATCGCGGCGGGCAGCGGCATAGCGTAGGCACCTACCCGACTTGCCCGGTGTCGAGCCGTGGGTGCTACGCACGCTTATTGCGAGGGTTAGTATCTACGTATGCATGCAGATAATGTGTCGGTGCATCCCCTGGATCAGGAGCAGGCAGGTCTGATTGTCGAGGTTTTCCGAATGCTCGCCGACGCCACGAGGATTCAGGTTTTGTGGGCACTCACCGCGGGCGAGCTGTCCGTCAACGACCTTGCCTCACGAGTGGGCAAACCGGCTCCATCGGTGTCGCAGCACCTGGCCAAGCTCCGCATGGCGCGGCTGGTGCGCACGCGACGCTCGGGCACCACGATCTTCTACAGCCTGGAGAACGAGCACGTCCGCCAATTGGTCGTCGATGCGGTGTTCAACGCGGAACACGCCGGCCCCGGCGTCCCGCCGCATCACCGCGACGATGCCCGGGTACGTGAACTGAACGTTGACGCCGACGCACGGAAAGCTGCACGGCGATGAGCGGCCATCACCATCACCCCCACGACCATGACCACGGCCATCAGCACCCGGGAGGTGTGCGCGGGCTGGTTCGGGAGATCTTCGCGCCGCACTCGCACGACGCGGCGGACAGCATCGACAGTGCTCTGGAGTCCAGCGCGGCCGGAATCCGCGCGGTCAAGATCAGTCTGTCGGTGCTCGGACTGACGGCGATCGCCCAGATCGTCATCGTCGCGCTGTCCGGATCGATCGCGTTGGCGGCCGATACCATCCACAATTTCTCCGACGCGTTGACGAGCGTGCCGCTGTGGATCGCTTTTGTGCTCAGCACCAAGGCCGCTACCCGCCGATACACCTATGGCTTCGGCCGCGCCGAGGACATCGCGGGGCTGTTCGTCGTCGCGATGATCGCCTTGTCTGCGGTGATCGCCGGCTGGGAAGCGATCCGGAGGTTGATCGAGCCGCAGCAGATCGAACACGTCGGCTGGGTCGCGCTCGCAGGCTTGGTGGGATTTCTCGGCAATGAATGGGTCGCCTTGTTGCGCATACGAGTTGGGCGCAGGATCGGTTCGGCGGCGCTGATCGCCGACGGGCTGCACGCCCGCACCGACGGCTTCACGTCGCTGGCGGTGCTGATCGGTGCCGGCGGTGTGGCGCTGGGATTCCCGCTCGCAGATCCCATCGTCGGGCTGTTGATCACCGTGGCGATCCTGGTGGTGCTGCGCACGGCCGTTCGAGATGTGTTCCGTCGTCTCATGGACGGTGTGGACCCCGCATTCATCGACACCGCCGAGGCCGTCTTGGCCGCACACCCCGGCGTACAAGCGGTGCGCAGCGTGCGCATGCGCTGGATCGGGCACCGCCTGCACGCCGACGCGGAACTCGACATCGACCCCGACCTCAGCCTCGCGAGTGCTCACCGGATCGCCCACGACGCCGAGCACGACCTCATCCACGCGGTACCGAAGCTGACTACCGCGCTGATCCACGCCTATCCCGCGGAGCACGCGGTTCTCGGTGGTTCCCGGGCGGGTGATTGAGGTCGATCGACTACCCGAGAGTGTCTGCGAGACGACTGGCGAAGCTGTTGGCGGACACGCGGTCGATGAGAGCGAAACATACTGCCAGTCCGTTGATTTCGCGATCCGCCGCGCCTGGATAGAGTGACAGGGGTTCGACGACGAATCCCTGTGCGCCGAGTTGCACGGCGACCCTACGGTCATCATGTCCACGGGGCAGCACGACGGCGACGTGCAGACCGGCCTCGACGCCCAGTACGGAGAGCGCCGGGCAGTGTGCGCCGAGGGCGGCGATGAGTATGTCGCGGCGATGCCGGTATTCGCGTGCCGCGCGGGCCAGGTGCCGCTGCAGATCACCGGCGAGGATCAGCTCCGCGAGCGCATCCCGGGTGATCACGGACAGCGCGAGCCGATGCTCACGCAGGTAGGTCAGCACGGCATCCCGAAGCGGTCGGGGCGGTACCAGCCATGCCGCTCCCAGGCCCGGGGTGAGGATCTTCGACGCCGTCCCGATGTAGGCGACGTGTTCCCCCGCACCCGGGACCGACCGGACCGCGGGAAGTGGCGCGACCCCGTAGCGGAATTCGCCGTCATAGTCGTCCTCGACGATGATCGAGCCGGTCCGCTTGGCCCAGGCGACCAGTTCGGCGCGCCGGTTCACCGACAATCGGTGTCCGAGCGGATACTGGTGCGCCGGCGTGCAGTACACCAGGCCAGGGGCGTCGCCCAGCTGATCGACGCGCAGGCCGTCGTCATCGACAGTAACGAAGGTTGGGCGCAGCCCGGCGCGTAGGAACTCCTCGTATGCGGCTGGATAGCACGGCGACTCGAGATAGCAGCGCGTGAGACCGCTCACCGCCGCGACGGCCTCAAAGGCCGCTCCCGAGCCGGGCACGTCGATCACCGTGTCGGTGTCGATGCCGCGATTCGTGCGCAGATGATCGGTCAACGCCGTGACGAACGACTCGCTCGTGTCCTGCCACGGTGATGAGGTGGTCGGGGTCCGGGCTGCCGCCGCGCGCCAGGCGCGGGTCCATGCGCGCATATCGATCAACCCGGGGTCGGGATAGCCCGGGCGCAAATCGACCTGTGAACCGGGTTGGGGTGCGATCACCGTCGATGACGACGGACGCCGCGCGCGATCCGTGTCGAGGGGGCCGCGTGGACGACTGGAGAGGCCGGCGGCGGCCGCAGCCGCCGCGCCGGACGTCGTCCGGGTACCCGAGCCGGGCACCCCTTCGAGAAACCCGGCGGCGACCAGCTCGTCGTAGGCGGCCGCGACCATGGTGCGGGAACATCGGAGCTCGTCGGCCAGCGCGCGTGTGGAGGGCAGCCAATCCCCGTCGGCGAGTTGGCCGCCGGCGATCAGAGCCACCATCTGCGTGGCGATCGACTTCGCGCTCAGGTCGCTGGTGTCCAGCGGGAGATGAACCAGTCGGGTGTGCCGCGGCATCTGCTCACAATACTGGCATCTGAAATCTGCAGTTTCTGGCCGTTCCGATAATGCCGCAATCATGGTTTTGTGTGAGACATGGAGAAGCTCACCCGCAAAGAAGGTCGACAGTCCACCGAGCGCGCCGCATTGGAAGAGTTCCTCGACGGGCAGTGGTGGGGTGTGCTCACCATGGGCTGCGTCGAACGACGTGACGGCAGGACGCGGCCCTTGGCGGTGCCGACGCTGTTCGTCCGGCATGAGGACCGGATTCTCATGCACGGTTCGACTGGCGCCGGCGCAATGGGAGCCAACGCGGCGGCAACGTCAGCGGCCTTCTGTGTGACGGCGATGGACGCACTCGTGGTCGCCCACAGCACATTCGACTCCTCGGTGCATTACCGCTCGGCGGTCCTCTACGGTGACCTGCAGGCCGCCCGCCGCGAAGAACGCGCCATGCTTTTGGACCGCTTCAGCGATCTGCTGCTTCCCGGGCGCACGGCCGAAGTCCGTGGGATGACACCGAAAGAGATCGCCGCTACCAACGTCGTCGCCATGCCCATCACCGACGGGGATTGGGTGTACAAGGTCAACGACAGTCCGGTCAAGGAGCCCGACGAGGATACCGACGTGTGGGCGGGCACCGTCCCGTTCGTCGTCAATTACGGGACGCCGCACCGGGCTTCGTGGTCATCGGCCGAATTGCCGGACTCCGTGCGGACGTTGGTCGCGACGGGACGCCCGAGCGCAGTCAGTTCTGCGCCGGTGTGACCAGGAACTTCTCCCCCGTCGCCTTGCGCGAGATCATTTGCAGCATCTGTGGTTTGAGCAGGTCGGCCAGTGGGATCGTCTGGGTGTAGTGGCTGGCGAACGTGGTTTTCACCCCGGCCGCCACCCGGGCGTGCAGCTCGGCGACGCGGGAAGGCCCGATCTTCTGTAGGAATGGGGTCAAGAGCCACCCTCCGACGCTCCAGCTCATGCCGAATGAACGGTCGAGCTCGGTCGGCCCGGTGTCCAGAGACCCGTAGATGTAGACCTGTTTGAGGACCGACGACCCGTACCTGCTGTAACTCGTCATCCGTCGACCGGCGGCGGTCTCCATGGCAGCGAGGATTGTGCTCGCCAGGTGCCCACCACCGATCGCGTCGAAGGCCAGGGTGGCGCCGGTCTCGGCGACGGCTTCGACGAGGGCCGAGACGAAGTCGTCTGCGGTCGAGTTGCAGACGTACCGGGCCCCGATGCCCCTGAGCAGCTCTTCCTGCGCGGCGCTGCGGACGATGTTGACCAGCGCGACACCGTCCTGCGCGCAGATCTTGTTGAGCATCTGGCCGAGGTTGGACGCCGCGGCCGTGTGGACCAGCGCCGTATGTCCTTCATCGCGCATGGTTTCGACCATGCCCAACGCGGTGAGGGGGTTGACGAAACACGATGCGCCCTCGGCGGCGGTCACGTCGTCGGGCAGCGCCAGACAGCTGCCCGCCGGCACCGTCCGGTACTGGCTGTACATGCCGCCGGCGAGCACCGCGACGGTCTTGCCCAGTAGGGATTTCGCGTCGTCACCCGCCGCGATCACCACGCCTGCGCCCTCGTTGCCCACGGACATGGACTGTCCGACGCGGCTCGCCATGGCGTGAAAGCCCTTGGCAGGAACCGAGAGCGATGTGTACCGGGCAGCGCCTTCGCCCACCGTTCGGGCAGTCGCCAAGTCTGCCGCGCCCAGCAGCAGCCCCAGATCTGACGGATTGACCGGCGACGCTTCCACCCGTACGACGACTTCGCCTGGGTCCGGCGGAGTGACCGGCCGGGGTTGCAGTGTCAGTTCGAGTTCACCGGCATCGGTCAGTAGGGAGCGAAGTTCAAGACCCGAGACAGGCAGGTCGGCGGTGGCAGAGTCAGTCATGATGCTGCGTCCTTCCAGGCGGGGTCGCTCGGTCGAGGGCACGGGTGACTCCATTTTGGCCTGACGCACCGCCGATGTCCGCGGACCCGCTCGGCAGACGAGGATAATCGGCTCTCCGAACAACGCGCGGGATCGAGGATGCATCGATGACTCCGGAGGGATTGGCCGCGAGGCCCCACGGCGCGGACGGACCACGCAACGGCTGGGCACCATCGGGGCTGACGCCGTTTCTGCTGGGGCCGACGGCGCCGCTGTGGCTGGGCTTCGCGGTCGGTGCCGGGCTGATCGTTGCTGAGGCGGCATTGGTGGGTCTGCTTGGCAGGGCCCTGCCGCACCAGATGTTCGGCGTGGTGTTCTTCCTTGGCGTGCTTGTGATCTCGGCCGGATGGCCGATGTGGATGGGCGTGGTGATGACGTTCGTGAGCACCGTCGTCTACCTGCGTATGCACCTCGGGGGCATGGTGATCCCCCATACGCTGCAGGACTTGATCCCGATCGTGGTGTATCTGCCCGTCGCCCTGCTGGCCAATCTGCTCGTCGGCCAGGCACGGTTGCGTGCGGTGGAAGCCCGGGAGGCTGCCGAGAAGGTCAGCGAGCTCGCCGAGCGTCAGGCAGCGCTGCGGCGGGTGGCGACCCTGGTGGCGCGCGGTGCGCCGCCCGACGAGGTGCTGACCGCTGTTGCCGACGAAGTCGCCAACGCCCTGCATATGGGCAACGCGGCGTTGTTTCGATATGTCGACGACGAGTACGGCGAGATCGTCGCGGTCCACGACGAGGCCGGCCGTCCGCGGATGCCGGTGGGCGTCCGGCTGCGGTTGACCGGCGACAGCGTCGCCGCCATGGTGCTGCGGACCGGCCGTGCGGCACGTCTGGACAGTCATGAGGATGCGACCGGGGCGGCCGCTGCGGTGATCCGTGACCTCGGGCTGCGCTCCGGGGTTGGCGCCCCGATCATCGTCGAGGGGCGGCTGTGGGGCGCCGCCATCGCAGGCTCGTCACGGCCCGGATCGCCGCCGCCGGATATGGAGTCACGGCTTGCCGACTTCGCCGAACTCGTGGCGACGGCAATTGCCAACACCGAATCCCGCCGCGAATTGATGGCCTCACGGGCCCGGATCGTGACGGCTGGTGATGAAGCCATGCGGCGGATCGAACGAGACCTGCACGACGGTGCGCAGCAACGGTTGGTCGCGCTGGCGTTGACGAGCCGATCGCTGCAGGCGGCACTGCAACCCGACGATGCGCTGGCACACGAGATCGCCGAACTCGGCGACGGATTGGTCGCGGCCAGCGAAGAGCTCCGTCAGATCACCCACGGAATACACCCCGCGGTTCTCACCAACGGGGGCCTGCGGCCCGCGTTGCGCGCGTTGGGCCGCCGGGCGACGCTGCCCGTCGAGGTGTCCGTCGATGTCGCGAACCGACCCCGCGAGTCTGTTGAGGTGGGCGCGTATTACGTTGTGGCAGAGGCATTGACGAACGTCACCAAGCATGCCGACGCGTCCCACGTCAACGTGACTGTCGATGTCGACGGCGGCGCCCTGCGTGTCGTGGTGGCCGACGACGGCGTGGGTGGCGCCGACACCCGCGGCGGATCGGGTCTGGTGGGCCTGAAGGACCGGGTGGAGGCACTGGGTGGGCGCCTGCAGATCGCGAGCCCGATGGGCCGGGGCACCACCTTGACCGCGTACATTCCGCTTGCCGCTGACTGATTGCCTGCGCGCCAACAGGTTCCGTTGAGCTTTTCTCAGCGTCGGTTCAGCGTCCCGCCTCTAGCGTCTGCGGACATGGCCGATACCGCAAGATCTGGGACCAGTTCGTCCGCACTGAGCCGGGTTCCCGAAGTCACCGTGTGGTTCTGGGTGATCAAGGTGCTGTGCACCACCGTCGGTGAGAGCTTCGCCGACTGGATCAACATGACGCTCGGTGTCGGGCTGATTCGGACGGCGATGATCTTCACCGTGATCCTGGCTGTCGTGCTGGGGTGGCAGTTGAGCGTGCGCCGATATGTCCCCTTCGTGTACTGGCTCACCGTCGTCGTGATCAGCGTGACGGGCACGCTCTACACCGACATCCTCACCGACACCACGGGTGTTCCATTGGCAGCGAGCACCCTCGCCTTCGCCGCGGTGCTCGCCACGGTGTTCGGAGTGTGGTTCGCGCGCGAACGCACGCTGTCGATCCACAGCATCGTCTCGCTGCCGCGTGAACTGTTCTATTGGCTGGCCGTTCTGGTGACGTTCGCGCTCGGCACGGCCATCGGCGACTGGACGCTGGAGCTCACCGGCTGGGGTCCGGGGCGGTCGGTACTCCTTCCGGCCGGACTGATCGGCGCCATCGTGATCGGCTGGCGGCTCGGCGCGAACGCCGTGCTGTCGTTCTGGCTCGCCTACATCCTCACGCGTCCGCTGGGCGCGAACCTCGGCGACTGGCTGGCCGCCCCGAAAACCGAGCAGGGCCTAGGACTGGGCGTCGCGGTGACGAGCGTGATCTTCCTCGGGTTGATCCTTGTTACCGTCGTCTACCTCTCGGTGACTCGCTCCGACGTCATCGAACGCGAGGTCGCCGCCACGCCGGCCGCGGATCGCGACCCGGCCCGTGAGCGCGTCATGCTCGGCTATCTCGGCGTGGTCGCCATCGGGACCGTAGCCCTGCTGGTGTGGGCCGCCGGTCGGCCCCACGAAATACCCGCCGGCGGCGAAGCGGAATCGGAATCGGCCGCAGCGGTGTCGCTACCGGCAGGGCAGTCGGTGACCGCACAGTTCCCGCCTGCCGCGGTCACCAAGTACCGCGGCATCGTCCAGGACACCCTGGTGAAGGTCAACGCGGGCGATCAGGCCGGTGCCACCACCCGCATCAAAGACCTCGAAACCGCATGGGACGACGACCAGGCCACCCTGCAGCCGATGGACAACGCCGGGTGGGCCGTGCTCGACGGTCAGATCGACCAGGTCCTTTCTGCGCTGCGGGCGCCGACGCCTGACCCGGCCACCGAATCACGAACCCTCAGTCAGCTGCTCACCTCGTTGCAGTGAGCCGGCGGCTCCTGGCAGTCCGATGGGAAGATCCCGTGACCGCGTGTCGCAACGCTCGCGGGACGCCGAACACGGGTACACCGGCTGACTGTGGGTGTCGGCGGGCGGCAACAGCAACCGCACAGGTTCTCGTCTGCAAGATATGACCGTGGCGGTTGAGATGGCAGAGCCTTTGCGCCACCGCATCGCACAACTGTCCCTGGTCGACGGCTGGGTGCCAATCGCGGTGCAGGTGCTGGCTGCGCTGCTTCTGCTGTACGTGGTGTGGGCCCACGCCGATCGCCGAGGCTGGCGGCGGCTGGCCATCGCCGCCTTGATCGGGACGCCGTTCGCGGTGTGGGCTCGGCACTACATCTCGTCGATCGGGGTCTCCGGTGAGGCGGCTCCGAACCGACTGTGGCTGTGGATCGGATTGGTCGGCACGGCGCTCAGCCTCATCTTCCTCACCTGGCGGCGCGCGTCCTGGTGGCGGCGCGGTGCGTCGGTGCTGGCTGTACCCCTGTGTGTGGTGTGCGCGGCGCTGTCGGTCAACACCTGGGTCGGCTACTTCCCGAAGGTGCGCACGGCATGGATGCAACTCACGACCGGACCGGTACCCGATCAGACCGACCGGGTCGGCGTCACCGCCATGCAATTGTCGAACGCAAGGCCCGAGCGAGGCGTCGTTGTTCCAGTGCGGATCAACGCCGTATCGGGATTCGCGCATCGTCGAGAGTTCGTCTACCTGCCCCCGATATGGTTCGCGAGTAAGCCGCCCCCTCGCTTGCCGACGGTGATGATGATCGGGTCGGCGTTGAACACGCCGGCCGACTGGCTTCGGGTCGGTAATGCGGTCGCCACCATCGACGACTTCGCCACCCAGCACGACGGCAGCGCGCCTGCGGTGGTCTTCGTCGACGCAACCGGCGCGTTCGACAACGACACCGAATGCGTCAACGGGCCCCGCGGCAACGCTGCCGATCACCTCACGAAAGACGTTGCTCCGTTCATGGCGGCGAATTTCGGGGTCAGTGCCGACCGCACCCATTGGGGCGTCGCCGGATGGTCGATGGGCGGCACGTGCGCGGTCGACCTGACGGTGATGCACCCCGACCTGTTCAGCGCATTCGTCGACATCGCCGGTGACATCGGCCCCAACACCGGCAGTCGCGAGCACAGCATCGCCACGTTGTTCGGTGGTGACGCCGACGCGTGGGCCGCGTTCGACCCCACCACCGTCATGAAACGGCACGGCCGCTACACCGGCGTTACGGGATGGTTCGAGGTGCCCGGCTCACCTGACGGCACGGCGGGTGATCCGGTGTCCAATCCCGAGGGCCAGGACATCGCCGCACGCTCATTGTCGGCCACCGGCGCCACGGAAGGCATCACATCCACGGTGGTGACGCGGCCCGGCAGACATGACTGGCTGTTCGCCTCCCAGGCGTTCGGTGATGCGTTGCCCTGGCTGGCAGCGCAACTCGGGACCCCGTCGGTACCACGAGTGGCGATGCCGAATTCGACCACCGACGCGGCCGGGCCGACCGGCATACCCGTTGTGGCCCAGCATCATTGATCCGGCGACTCGAGTGGTGGCGCCGCCTCGGGTCAACGACCTCAATAGCATTGACGGCAAACAGTTTTCAATTCGTTACCGCGGTGTCCGAACCGTTATCGCTTGCACAGCTGCACCATACGTTCGCCACAGTGCCGGCAAAAATCCACGTCATAGCTTTACTTCGCATCCGGCGTTGACGCCGTAACACGAAGAAACGGAGTAAACCTATGACGTTCAAGCGAACCCTGGGTGTCTCGGCGCTGGCCGCGGGCATCGGCATGGCGGGGCTGCTCGGTGTCGGTCTCGGCACGGCAAGCGCAGACCCCGGCTGGGGCTGCGATCGTCCCGGCGCCCCGCAGTGCGACAACCACCGCGACGATCGCGGACCCGACCGCGGACCGGCTGGACCGGTCGACTGGCACAACCGGGGCATCGACCAAGGCCGCAACGACCACCAGCCGTTCAACTGGAACGGTCAGCAGGTGACGCCGATGCAGGCAGGGGACGGCCACGGTTGGGGCTTCTGGTTCCTTGGCACCTGGATTCCGATGTAAATCCGCCGAAACTGCTGATGGGCCGTCGCTTTCCGGGGCGGCCCATCGGGCTATCCGGTGCCGCGGTCGTCGGTCGGGCGCGCCGCGAACGGGTTGAACTTCGACAATCCGGGGATGTTCGACAGCATCCGGAAGACGTCGTTACCGGTGGCGACGAGCGCCTCCAACTGAGGCAGAAGGCGATCCATCGTGCGGAACATCGGGTCGGCCATCGCCAGATAACGCTCGGTGCGGTCGATGGTCGTATTCAGCCGTTCAGTCGCCACCGCCAAATTCTCGATCAGATCGGGCAGCTGCACGGCGAGTTGAGCTGAGGCGGGGGGAATGCGCATCGCGCTGTTCGCGACGGCCTGCGCGGTCTCGACCGCCGACTGAGCGGTCTCCACCGCAGCCTGTGCGGCCGATTTGAGGTCGCTCGGTTTGGGAAGCTTCGGACTGGTCATGTCGGTAACTGTGCCGCACCGCGACGTCGCTGTCAGCGGCTTTTGGTCGGGGGTGTCCGGGTTGTGTCGAATCGGGTATCGCGCGCGAGCGCTAGGCTGCATCCGGCGATCGGCAACCGGAAGCTCCCGGGTCTTGAGTGGCCGTCAAATGCACTGCCGGAGAGGTCAATCCGTGCCGATCCCGGTCGCCACATCGGGAAGAGGGTGCGATATGGAACAGTTCCGCCGCGGCGGCCTGGTTTTTGACGTCATCGACGACGGCCCTGCGGACGGGCCGGTCGTCGTTCTGCTGCACGGATTTCCCCAGCGCAACACCAGCTGGGAAGCCGTGACGGCACGGCTGACGGCGCACGGATACCGGTGCCTGGCACCGAATCAGCGGGGCTATTCCCCTGGTGCGCGGCCGCTGCGGCGCCGTGACTACCGGATGTCCGAGTTGGTCGACGACGTGCTGGCCCTCATCGACGACAGCGGAGCCGACCGCGTGCACCTCGTCGGGCACGACTGGGGCGCCGCGGTGGGGTGGGGGCTTGCGCTGCGGCACCCCCACCGACTGGCGTCGTTCTCGCCGATCTCGGTCCCCCACCCGGTGCCCTTCCTGCGTGCGATACCGACCAGCCGACAGGGCCTGGCGTCCTGGTACATGTACGTCGCCCAACTTCCCCGGCTGCCCGAGCGGCTGCTGCTCGGCCGGGACGGCTCGGGTATCAGGATCACCGACGCGCTGCTGCGCGGCGGCCAGGCCGCCGTGCATGCGCAACGAGACACCGAAGCGATGCTCGAACCCGGCATGCTGACCGCGGCGCTCAACTGGTACCGCGCGATGCTGTTGTCCGATTCGGGCGAGATCAAGCACCGGGTGCGGGTGCCGACGATGTACATCTGGAGCGACGGAGACACCGCGATCACCGCCAAACCGGCCCACGACACCGCGAACTACGTGGCCGGACCGTACCGGTTCGAGACGATTCGCGGCGCCTCGCACTGGTTGCCCGACGAGGAGCCTGACACCGTGGCGGGCCTACTGCTGGAATGGTTTGCCGCACACCCGCTGTGAGGTTCTACTGCCGGCCGCGCTTGACCTGCAGCAGCCGGTAACCGCCGTAGAGTGCCAGCGCTACCCCGAAATTCACGAAATACGCGATGTCGGCCCCGTACCACGCGGTCGCCACCGGCCCGTGGATCAGTGAGGTGTTCATGAACGGCATCGCCACCGCGTAGGAGATGACGAAGGTGATCAGCGCCGCCACCGCGTCCGACCGGCGGGTCTCCTCGGCCGATGGATCGAGCGTGTCGCGTCCGCGGATCCGGATCGCCCAGTCCACCGACACCACTGCCACGAACGCCGGAATCCAGTAGCTGACCAACAACAACACGTCGGTGAACCGGCTCGCGGTGTCGGCGGCGTGCAGCCACAGGATCAAGAAGAACGCGAGCGCCGTGACGATGACGGCGGAGACCGGCCTGCGGACCCGTGCCCCGATGGTCTGCAGCGCCAGTGACCCGCTGTAGTCGTTCATGACCCCGGAACCGACGGCAGCCAGCGCGATGATCAACAGCGCCAGCCCACCGAGGACTCCGCCGCCCATCACGGTTCGCACTCCTTCGGCGGTCTGCTCACCGACCGCTGCCGCGCCGGCGATGCCGATGCCCTGAACGAAGATGTACGCCGACGCGATACCGGCGAAGGTGTACCCGAAGACCTGGCCCCGGGGGGCCGTCGCGGGCAGGTACCGACTGAAGTCCGCGGCATAGCTCGCCCACGAGATGGCCAAGCTGAGCGCGATGGTCACCTCGAAGACGAAGGCGCCGACCAGCGCTGCGCCGTGTGCGGTCGCCGGTGTGACCACGTCCTGTCCGCGGACCAGCTTGACGGCGAACACCACGAAGGTGACCAGCAAGACGACCGTGAGCACCGCCTGCAACCGGTGGATGAGCTCGTAACCGAAGAATCCGACGACGCCCTGTACGCCGAGGACGATGAGCACGGCGATCCAGAACGGGATGCCCACCAGGACGGCCAGTGCTTCCCCACCGAACAAGCCGACCAAGGCGTCCCAGGCGATCGACGAACCCCACTGCAATACCCCGGGCACCACGACGAAGCCACCGAATGCCATTCGCGCGTTGGGCAACTGGCCGGCGCCGGTGCGCGGGCCCCAGGTCGACAGGTAGGCCACCACCAATGACCCGAGCACGGTGCCGATGACCATGGCCAGCATGCCCAGCCAGAAGCCCAGACCCAGCGCGATGGCCAGCGTCCCGGTGAAGACGCCCGTCATATTGACCTGAGGTGCGAACCACACGGTGAACAACCGCGCAGGACGGCCGTACCGCTGGTCCTGACCGATGGGCGCGATGCCGTGCGTTTCGACCGCGAGGTCGCCGGCGCCCGTCGGGCGGCGCCCGGTGAAGGCGGTCGCGTTGAGCACGTTGGATCGAGAAGGCATGGCCCATTCCATCATGCCGACGACCACCGGTTCATAATCGGGAAACTGAAAAGATAGGCTAACGAACGGAGTGACGGTGGTGGTGCCCAGGATCGGAAACCCTGAAGCCACCACGACCCGTCCCGCCGTGCTGATCGCCGGGTTGAGTCTCGTCGTGCTGACCGTCGCGGTCCTGCAGACCGCGGTGGTGCCGGTCCTCGGTGTCATCGCGGCACAACTGGGATCGACGCCCGCTGCGGTGAGTTGGGCGGTGACCGCGAACCTGCTCGCCGCCGCCGCGGCCACGCCGCTCATCGGCCGCCTCGCCGACCTGTACAGCAAGAAACGGGTGTTGCTCGCCGTGCTTGCCGTCGTACTGGCCGGCTCGCTGCTGGCTGCGACCACCGCGTCGGTGCCGCTGCTGATCGTGGCGCGGGTGCTGCAGGGCGCCTCCTATGCGCTCTATCCGATCAGCATCGCCGTGCTGCGCGCCGAACTCGCCGAGGACCGACTGGTGGGGGCGATGTCGATCCTGTCGGGAACACTCGGCTTCGGCGGCGGGGCCGGGCTGGTCGTGACGGGTCTGCTGATGTCCGGCGATGCCGGCTATCACCGCGTCTTCTGGCTCACCACTGCCTTCACCGCCGTGGTGATTGTCCTTGCGGCACTTGCTGTTCCGGACCGCCGACCGGACACCACCGGCACCATCGACTGGCTCGGGGCGATCGGACTGGCGGCCGGGCTGTCGGCGTTGCTGCTGGGCATCACCCAGGGCAACGCGTGGGGGTGGGCCGCTCTCGCGACGCTCGGTCTGCTGGCGGCCGGAGTGGTCGTGCTTGCCGCGTGGTGGTGGTGGGGGCGGCGCGTACAGCAGCCGCTCGTGTCGACGGCGATGCTGACCCGACGACCGATCCTGCTGACCAACGTCGCCACGATCTTCGTCGGTATGGGGTTGTACTTCGCATTCCTGGGGCTCACCCAGTTCGTCCAGATGCCGCGCGAGGTGGCCGGCTACGGTTTCGGTGCCACCGTGCTGCAGGTCAGCGTCTACTTCTTGTTGCCGGGTGCGCTCACCGGATTCGTCGTGGCGCTCATCAGCGGCCGCTTCATCGACCGGTACGGCGCGCGGCGGGTGATGGCCGTCGCGGCCGTTGCCGGCATCGCCGGGTTCGTCGTGCTGGCGCTCGCCCATGACCAGGCCTGGCAGGTCATCGTCGCCGGGGTGCTGGCCAACGCGTACATCAGCCTCGGGTACGGGGCCTTGCCCGCGCTGGTGGTCAGTGAGGTCGATGCGGCGCAGACGGGTATCGCCACGAGCATGAACGCCATTGCCCGGACCGTCGGGAGCTCGATCGCCGCCGCGATCGTCGCGGTGCTCATCGGACACGCCCGCGTACCTTCGGAATTCAGCTTCGTGGTCATCTTCGTCGCCGGCGCGGTCACCGCGGCCCTGGCGATGGCTCTCATCGCGGTGTCCCGTACTCCCGACCGCCACCGGCGATCGGTGCAAACCTTGACGGAGTCGCGTGCGATGAACCACGAGTGGGGCTGATCCGGTCCCCGGTTTCGCGGCGCCGGGCAGCGGCATCCTGAGAAACTGAGCGCAGGCTCCCACACCCGTCAGCGCCGGCGCGCTGTTGTGGTCGCACGCCCCCTTCACTGTAGGAATACGTGCAATAACCGCCTTCAAACGAAGGATTCCATTGTAGAAATGTTAAATCGTTGCGGAATCGCTTGCGAACGTCGGCCCCATCCGCGATGGTTTACCCACAGCACCACGCTGCGCCTGAGGAGGTACTCCACTGACCGGCCCAGACACCACCGCCATCGACGATTCGGCGGGACAAGCTGGCGCGCCACCCACAAGTGGTAGCCCAGTCATCGAGATCGACCATGTGACCAAACGCTTCGCCGACTACGTTGCCGTACAGGAGGCGGACTTCTCGATCGCCTCCGGCGAGTTCTTCTCCATGCTCGGCCCGTCCGGTTGCGGCAAGACCACGACGCTTCGGATGATCGCGGGATTCGAGAGTCCCACCGAGGGCGCGATCCGGCTCGAAGGCGTCGACGTGTCCCACGTCCCGCCGCACAAGCGCAACGTCAACACCGTGTTCCAGCACTACGCGCTCTTCCCGCATATGACGGTGTGGGACAACGTCGCCTACGGCCCGCGCAGCCGGAAGAAGGCGGCCAAGAAAAGCGCGGCGGAGATCAAGCGCAGCGTCGACGAGCTGCTGGAGATTGTGCGGCTGACCGACTTCGCCACCCGCAAGCCCGGCCAGTTGTCCGGCGGGCAGCAACAGCGGGTCGCGCTGGCGCGTGCGCTGGTCAACTACCCGAGCGCACTGCTGCTCGACGAGCCGTTGGGTGCGCTGGATCTGAAACTGCGGCATGCCATGCAGTTCGAACTCAAACGCATCCAGCGGGAAGTCGGGATCACCTTCATCTACGTCACTCACGATCAGGAAGAAGCGCTCACCATGAGCGACCGGATCGCGGTGATGAACGCGGGCAACGTCGAGCAAATCGGCACTCCGACCGAGATCTACGACCGGCCGGCCACGGTTTTCGTGGCGAGTTTCATCGGCCAGGCCAACCTGTGGGCCGGACGGCAGACCGGAAGGGCCAACCGCGATTTCGTCGAAGTCGACGTGCTGGGAACCACATTGAAGGCCAAGCCTGGTGACACCACGATCGAACCCGGCGGCCACGCGACGCTCATGGTCCGACCGGAACGGGTCCGCGTGACCATGGATCGGCCGAACGGCGACGTCGCGACCGTCCCCGCGACCGTCAAGGATCTCACCTTCCAGGGTCCGGTGGTGCGGCTTTCCCTTGCCGCGCAGGATGATTCGACCATCATCGCCCACGTCGGCGCTGAGCAGGACCTGCCGCTGCTGCGGCCCGGCGATGCCGTGCACGTGAGCTGGTCGCCCGACGCCTCCCGGGTGCTGCCTGCGGCGGACATCCCCACCACCGAAGACCTCGAAGAGATGCTCGACGACTCGTAGTCGCCGGCAGCCGACACCACTCCCCCTCATCCGACAGCGCCCCAGTTCACCGAAAGGTCGCTCATGCCCAACCACACCGATCCCGCCCTGCTCGCCCGACTGGCCGCCAACCCCACTTCCCGGCGCCGGTTCCTGGGTGGAGGCGCGGCCGCCGCAGCCGCGCTCGCACTGGGCCCGTCGTTCCTCGCGGCGTGTGGCTCCAGCGAGAAGGCCAGTAGCCCGTCGAGCTCCGCGCCGCCCGACGACGGCACCCCGGCGAGCGGCAATCTGCGCATTTCGAACTGGCCGCTCTACATGGCACCCGGGTTCGTCGACGCATTCCAGAAGGCCTCCGGCCTCAGCGTGGACTACCGAGAGGACTTCAACGACAACGAGCAGTGGTTCGCCAAGGTCAAGGAGCCGTTGTCCCGCAAGCAGGACATCGGTGCGGATCTGGTGGTGCCCACCCAGTTCATGGCGCTTCGGCTCGACGGCCTGCACTGGCTCAACGAGATCCGCGATTCCCGCGTCCCCAACAAGAAGAACCTGCGCCCCGATCTGCTCAACGGGCAGGTCGACCCGGGCCGCAAGTACACCGCGCCGTACATGACCGGCATGGTCGGGCTCGCCTACAACAAGACCGCGACCGGCCGCGACATCACCAAGGTCGAGGACCTGTGGGACCCCGCCTTCAAGGGCCGGGTCAGCCTGCTCTCCGATACGCAGGACGGGCTGGGCATGATCATGCAGTCTCAGGGCAACTCGCCTGAGAACCCCACGAAGGAATCGGTCCAGAAGGCCGTCGACGTGGTCCGCGAGCAGAAAGACAAGGGCCAGATCCGCAGGTTCACCGGCAACGACTACGCCGACGACCTCGCCGCCGGCAATATCGCTGTCGCCCAAGCCTATTCGGGTGACGTGGTGCAGCTGCAGGCCGACAACCCCAATCTGCACTTCGTGGTCCCGGAAGCCGGCGGCGACTGGTTCATCGACACCATGGTGATCCCCTACACCACCCAGAACCAGAAGGGCGCCGAGGCCTGGATCAACTATGTCTACGACCGCCCGAACTACGCCAAGCTCGTCGCGTTCACCCAGTACGTGCCCGTCCTGACGGACATGGCCGAGGAACTCGACAAGATCAATCCGAATCTGAGCAAGAACCCGCTGATCAACCCGCCCGCCGAGACACTCGCCAAGCTGAAGTCCTGGGCGGCGCTCACCGACGAGCAGACCCAGGAGTTCAACGCCATGTACGCCGCGGTCACCGGCGGCTGAGCCGATGGCAGGTGTAGCGACCAGTAGCCGGCAGCGGAGCAAGGTGGCTCCGTATCTGATGATCCTGCCGGCGCTGGTGTACCTCGGGATCTTCTTCGTGGTGCCGTTCATCTCCCTGGCACGCACGTCGTTGTCGAGCTCGGGCGGATCGGTGTATCTGCCCACGCTGACCTTCGACTGGAACATCGGCAACTACGCCAAGGCCTTCAGTACCTACAGCGAGCAGATCCTGCGCTCGTTCGGCTACGCGTTGACCGCCACCGTGGTGTGTGCGCTGCTGGCATTTCCGCTCGCGTACGTGATCGCATTCAAGGCAGGCCGGTACAAGAACCTGCTGCTGGGCCTGGTCATCCTGCCGTTCTTCGTGACGTTCCTGATTCGCACGCTGGCGTGGAAGACGATCCTGGCCGATGACGGCTGGGTGGTCAGCACCCTCGGTTCGATCGGACTGCTGCCCAGCGAGGGCCGGTTGCTGTCGACGAGTTGGGCGGTGATCGGCGGCCTGGTCTACAACTGGATCATCTTCATGATCCTGCCGCTCTACGTCAGCCTGGAGAAGATCGACCCGCGCCTGATCGAAGCCTCCAAGGACCTGTATTCGACCAATCGTCGCAGCTTCACCAAGGTGATCCTGCCATTGGCGATGCCCGGTGTGCTGGCCGGCAGCATGCTGGTGTTCATTCCGGCGGTCGGAGACTTCATCAACGCCGACTACCTGGGTAGCACCCAGACCAGCATGATCGGCAACGTGATCCAGAAGCAGTTCTTGGTGGTCAAGGACTATCCGGTCGCGGCCGCCCTGAGCATGGTTCTGATGGCGATCATCCTCGTCGGTGTCCTGCTCTACACGCGGGCTCTCGGGACGGAGGACCTGGTATGACCTCCGCAGCGGTCGCCGCCGCGACGAGTCCCGACGCCCCGAAAACCGTCAAGGGCACCCCGAGATGGGGCGACTGGGCGCTGCGCATCGTGGCCGGCCTGGTGTTGCTGTACCTGTTCCTGCCGATCTTTGTCATCGTGTTGTTCTCGTTCAACAAGCCTGCGGGCAAGTTCAATTACACGTGGCAGGAATTCACCTTCGACAACTGGACCCACCCGTTCAAGTACCCGGACCTGACCGCGGCGCTGAAGTTGAGCCTCAACGTCGCGGCCGTGTCGACCGCGGTGGCCCTCGTCCTGGGCACGCTGGTGGCGATTGCCTTGGTGCGCCAACGGTTTCGGGGACAGAAGGCCGTCGACACGTTCCTGGTGTTGCCGCTGACGGCGCCCGAGGTGGTGATGGGCGCGTCGCTGCTGACGCTGTTCCTCGATCTGGGGTGGGCGACGGGCTATGTCACGATCCTCATCGCGCACATCGCCTTCGAGGTCAGCTTCATCGCCATGACCGTGCGAGCCAGGGTCCGTGGGTTCGACTGGACGCTGGAGGACGCCTCGATGGATCTCGGTGCGAGCCCCACTCGGACGTTCTTCAAAGTGACACTGCCACTGATCGTTCCGGGCATCGTCGCCGCGGCGATGTTGTCGTTCGCCTTGTCGCTCGACGACTTCATCATCACGTACTTCGTCAGCGGGTCGACGGTCACCTATCCGCTGTACGTCAACGCGGCGGTCAAGGCCGCGGTGCCACCGCAGATCAACGTGCTCGCCACCGCGATCCTGGTGATCAGCCTGGTGCTGCTGATGGCGGGGACGCTCTACCGGCGCAAGCGTATCGACGCATAAGCGGTCGGTGTTGTCGCGTTTGACGCCAGGGCTGTGGAATTCGCAAACTCACAGCCCTGGCGTCAATCTCGACGAGCGGTCAGCCGACCTCGGCGGGCACCGGTGCCGTGCGGGCGCCGTTGCTCGTCGCGCCGACACCGGCCACGACCACCAGCGCGATGCCGACCACGCCGAACAGAGCCGGAACCTGGTGCAGGATGAGTAATCCCATGAGCATCGCGAAGCCCGGTTCCAGGCTCATCAGCGTGCCGAATGCCGCGGTGGTGAGCCGGCGCAGCGCCAACAGTTCCAGCGCAAACGGGATGACAGGCAACAGGATCGCCAGGCCGAGACCGATCAGCAGCAGCTCTGGGGTGAGTCGGCCGAACGTGGCCGGTCCGGCGGCCAGGCTGGCGACCAACGCGGCGACCGGCATCGAGATGGCCAGGCCTCGCAGACCGGCCACCTCGTCGCCGACGCGCTGCGTCAGCAGGATGTACGACGCCCAGCACAATGCCCCTGCCAGGGCGAAGAGCACGCCGATCGGATCGACTGACCCGGTCCACGGCTCGGTCAACAGCACCACGCCGAGCCCGGCCGCGGCCGGCCACACAAATCGTCCGCGGCCGCTGCCTTTGGCGACCGCAACACCCAGGGGCCCAAGGAATTCCAGCGCGCTCGCAGTTCCCAGCGGGATCCGTGCCACCGCCAACATGAACAGGATCGTCACGCCGGCCGTGGCCGCTCCCAGCAGCACGCATGCGACGAACGACGACCGGGTGAAATGAGTGGGGCGGGGCCGGACGATTGCCAACAGGATCAGACCGGCCCAGGCCAGGCGCAGCCACGCGACACCCACAGCGCCCAGGTCGTCGATGAGCTCGACGGCGATGGCAGCGCCGAGCTGCACGATGAGCATCGCCGCGATCGCCATGAAGGCGCCCTGGCGTGCGCTACCGGTGGTCATTACAGCATTGAACGGCACCGAAATCGTTCGTGTCCACGTGATATTTGTGGACATACCGTTCGGGATTTACTGATGGTCAGCGGGGTGTGATTCGTCTTGGCGCAGGATCGCGGCGTCGACGAGGCTTGCGATGATGTCGTCGGTGCTGAAATCGCTGAGCCACAAGTTGGGTGAATCGGTGCGGTGCAACATGGCGACACCGTGCAGTGCCACCGACAACGACGCGGCACTGCGGTGCGAAGCCTGCGTCGGCTCCGACGTGGGGTCGGCACCGCGGCAGGCCAGCAATCCTCGCGTCACGACATCGAGGGCTCGGCGGGCCGCAGGGGCGACCTCTGCGGCCTGTGTCATCAGTGTGTACCGCAGCGGATAGCGTTGCGCGAATGCGACATACGCCCGGCATCCCAGGATCACGCGATCCCTCGCGGTCTGGCCGGTCTTGCTCCGTTCGGTGATCTGCGCACAGACCTGCTCCCAGCTGTTCTGCACGACGGCTTGCAGCACCTGGTCGCGGTCTTCGAAATGCGCATAGACCGACGGCGCCGCGATGCCGGCCTCGCGCGCGATGCTGCGCAGCGACACCTCGGCCTCGGTCTGTGCGACATCGATGACGCGGGTTGCGGCTGACAGAATCTCGTCACGGAGCAGGCCGCCCTGACCGCGCGAGTTGCGCTGACGTGTGGACCGCGACATGTCCGCATCCTAACACCATAAACTAACAAGTGTTAGTTTATGGTTCATGTCGGTGGCGATAGCTGCCAGCGTGATGCACGTCAACTGTACGACTGTTTGCTTATGACTGTAAGGTTAGCCCGGTGTCCCCCAGTGAAAGGGATGACCTTGACCGAAACTCTGACCGCCACACATCCGTTCACCGATCTGACGAGACTGGAGCAGATCGGCGACGGCACCTACGCGGCATCCGTCGATCCCATCTGGACCATCGGCCCCAAGGTGCACGGCGGTTGCATGATGGCTCTGTGTGCGGCCGCGGCGCGGCGAGCCCTCCGCGCCGAGGCCGACCTGCAGCCGATCGCCGTGAGCGCCAACTATCTTCACGCCCCCGAACCGGGCGACGTGACGCTCAGCGCAACCGTCCGCAAGCGAGGCCGCCAGGTCAGCGTTGTCGACGTCGAACTGTCCCAGGGCGATATGGTGGCGGTTTCCTCCGCGGTCACCCTCGGGCATCTCGATGTGGCGGAACCTCGCCACCAAGAGCCACTGCCCTTGTCGGACATGGCCGTCGAACCGTCTGCCGACGCCGTACACGTCACCCCGGCGCACCCCATGGGACAGGTCGTGCATGTCGCGCAGGGTTGCGATCTGCGCATCGACCCGTCGGCGGCCCTGTTCCTGGCCGGACAACAAGGCGAGCCGATCAATCGAATGTGGCTGCGGCCCTTCGCCCACGACGAAGCCGACCCCGATACCGCGCTGCTGTTCGCGGTCATGGCCGGTGACATCAGCGCGCCGGTGACGATGAACCGGGGCATGTTCGGCTGGACGCCGACGGTTGCGCTCACCACCTACCTGCGTCGCCGACCCGCGCCGGGCTGGATGCGGGTCATGGCGAGCGCCACGGTCATCGGCGAGACCCTGTTCGAGGAGGACCATCTCATCCTCGACGCGGCCGGACAGGTCATCGTGCAGAGCCGCCAGCTCGCGATGATCCCGAAGGGACTCTAAGCCGTCCAGCCCTGCGTCCGGTCCGTCGTCGAATGGCCAGTTATCGCACGCCGCAGCGGGAAATCCGTGTCATAACTGGCCATTCACGGAAGACGACGCCGACCCACATCGTTCGCTCGGCGATCACGGTCCCGACACCCGCGACTGCCACGGTGGACATGTGGTTACCGAGCCTGATCAACGGTCGGCGGCGGGGCGGTTTCACCGATTCTGCGAACGGGTCATCGGTCGTCTTCCGTTCGGCTTGAGCACGCTGGTGGCGCCGACCTTCCTCGGCTTCGTGTTGATCAACAGTTTCACCTTCGGCGTGGACCTGCTGGTGTTGACGCTGCTGCGCGGGGCGGTCGGCCTGCCGCTGCCGGTGGCGGTGACCATGGCGTACGCCTGTGCATTCGCCCTGGCCTACTACCTCAACCGGACGCTGAACTTCCGGTCGCACGCCTCCGTCGGGCCTCAGGTGGCGGTGTATGTCATGATCGTGGTGATCAACTACGTGGCGTTCATCCTGGGTGTGTCGAGTGGGCTGGCGGCACTGGGCGTCGAGTATCACCTCGCCAGGATCGCCGCGGGCGCCTGTGAGGCCGTCTACATGTACAGCGCGATGCGGTGGGTGGTGTTCCGCCGGTGAGCGGACGTCACCGCAAGCGCTCCCCCGAGTCGGAATCGAACAGGTACACGCGCTCGGCCGGAGCGGTGAGCGTGACCTGCTGTTCGGGCTCATAGCTTTCCGCGGCAGGGGTTTGCACCACGATGCCTTCCTCGACACCTGCCACCGTGCTGGTGGCCAGCCCGAACTCCAGCAGGTGTTCGAAATAGGCGACGGTGACCCGGACGCCTTTGTCGGTGTCTGTGCCGATCACACAGTCCTGCGGCCGGATCCCGACGGTGACGTTCGTGCCGTCGGCGACCCCGGTCACCGTGGTGTGCAGCGCCCCTGCGCCCGAACCGATCTCGACCCGGACCGTGCCGCCCGCCACCCGGGCCACGCCGTGCAGAACATTGATCTGCGGTTCACCGACGAACTGGGCGACGAACAGATTCGCGGGATCGTCGAACACCTCGTCGGGCGTCCCGAACTGTTGCACCACACCGGCATCCATCACCGCGAGCCGATCGGCCAGCGACAGGGCCTCCACCTGATCGTGGGTGACAACGATGGTGGTGTAGCCGAATTCACGTTGCAGCACTTTGAGTTCCCGACGCACTCGCTGGCGGGCCGACGCGTCGAGATGGCTCAGCGGCTCGTCGAGCAACAACACCGGAGGATTGCGCACCAGCGCGCGGGCCAGCGCCACGCGCTGCTTCTGCCCGCTGGACAGCCCTGCCGGCCGCAGCCCCATCATGTCGTCCATCTCCAGGCGCCTGCTGATGGAGTCGACCATCTGCTCAGCGCCTTTGACCTTGCGCGCCTTGAGCCCGTACAGCAGGTTCTCCCGCACCGACATCGGCGGGTACAGCGCGTAACTCTCGAACCCCACGCCGATGCCGCGTTTGGAGGCGGGTAGCTGTGACACCTCCCGTTCGCCGATGCGGATGGAACCGCTGGTCACCGTCTCCAAGCCGGCGATCATGCGCAGCGTGGTCGTCTTGCCGCAGCCCGACGGCCCGAGCAGCGCCACCAGCTCCCCCGGCCGGATCGCCATGTCGATGCCCTTGACCGCCTGGAAGCTCTCGCGGCCCCGCGACGAATAGGTCTTCACCAGCTTGTCCAGCGTGAGGCTCTGCGCCGTCGCGGGTGGTGTCACGGTCGTGGTCACTGAGCCGCCTCCAATGCGGAATCGCGCTTGCCGCCGTCCAATCGGCGGGTGTCGCCCGCGCCGGCGGCGAACACATGAACGTCGGAATCGGCCACCGTCATGGTGACCTCGGCGCCTTCGCCGACACCTTCGCGGCCGGAGGTGAGCACGACCAGCTGTGTGCCGCCCACCCTTACGGTGAGTTCGACGTTGCGGCCGAGACGTTCGGCCAGCAGCACCCGTCCGTGCAGCGTGCCTGTGCCTGATGTGACGTGAATATCGCAGGGCCGCAGGCCGACCCGCACCGCATCACCGCGCGCACACTCGACGCCCGCGGGCACGGCGATATCGAACGATCTGTCGCCGAGGCGGATCCGGCCGTCGTCGACCACGCCGTCGATCAGGTTGATCTCCGGTTGTCCCAGCGCTTTCGCCACGAACGTGTCGGCCGGGCGGCGCCAGACCTCCTCTGGTGTGCCGATCTGCACCAGCTTGCCCTCGCGCATCACCGCGATGCGGTCGCCGAGGGCGAGCGCCTCCTGGTAATCGTGGGTGACGTAGATGGTCGTGGTGTTGCTCATCGCACCGAGCTGCTTGAGTTCTGCGCGCATCGCCGCGCGTAGCTTGGCGTCCAGGTGGCTCAGCGGTTCATCGAGCAGATAGATGTCGGCAGGCCGCACCAACACCCGACCGAGCGCCACCCGCTGCCGCTGGCCGTTGGACAGCTCCCGCGGAAAACGCTTCTGCAGATGATTGATTCCCAGAGTGGAGGTGACCTGGTCGATGCGCTCGGCGCGCTCCTGCTCCGAGTACCGGCCGGTGCGACCGCTTTTCAGTGGCGAGGCCAGGTTCTCGGCCACCGTCTTCTGCGGGTACAGCGCGTAGCTCTCGAATGCCATCGCCACGTTGCGGTGATACGGCTCCACCTGGGTGACGTCCACCCCGCCGATGTGCACTGATCCCTCGTCGATGTCGACGAGCCCGGCCACCGACTTCAACGTGGTGGTCTTTCCTGCGCCGCTGGGGCCGAGGATGACGAAGAACTCACCGTCGGTGATGTCCACCGACAGTCCGTCGACCGCTTTGGTCTTGCCGAATCTCTTGTGTAGGTCGGCAATCGATACCGTGGACATCAGGCCTTCACCGCCCCGAACGACAGGCCGCGCACCAGGTACCGCTGAATGGTCAAGGCCAGGATCAGCGGTGGGAGCGCGGCGATGATGGCGGCCGCTGCGGTCAGGTTGTAATACGCCTGCCCGCCGCCGCCGAGGAACTTGGTGATCGCAACGGTCACCGTGCCGGCATTGCTGTCGGCGAGAATCAGCGGGAACACGTAGTTGTTCCACGCGAAGATGAAGGCCAGCAGCGCCGCGGCGGCGATGCCGGGCCGCACGATCGGCAGCGCCACCATGACGAACGCGCGCCGCCGCGTGTATCCGTCGAGCAGTGCGGCCTGCTCGAGATCCTCGGGCAGGTCCTGGAAGTAGGACCGCAGGATCCACACCACCAGTGGCATGGTGACCAGCTGCAGTACCCAGATCATGCCGACCTTGGTGTCGAACAGCCCGATCTGGTTGTAGATCACGAACAGCGGGACGATCACCATGAGCTCGGGCGCGAAGCGGAACGAGAGCATCTGGAACATCAGGTCATTGGAGCCTTTGTACTGCCACCGGCCGGCAGCGTAAGCGGCGGGGATGCCGATGACCAGTGAAACGATCACCGCGCCACCGCAGTTCAGCAGGCTGGTCAGCAGCGAGGCCTTGAAGTCGACGCTGGTCATCTGGGTGCCCTTGTCGGAGAGCACGGTGGCGAAGTTGGACCATGTCGGGCTGAACGAGAAGTAGGTGGTGGTCTGCTGCTCGGCGTTCTTGAGCGCCAGGATCACCATCCAGGCGATCGGGAACAGTGAGAACACGAACCAGAAGACCAGCCCGATGTCGGCGGCCACCGAGCCGATCGACAGGCGCTTCTGTCCCGGGAGCAGTTCGGATCTGTTGAAGAGCCCCATGGTGTTACGACTCCGCTCCGGCAGCTCGGCGCTGCGCCTTGCCCAGCACGCTCACGAGGTAGCGCGCGGTGATGAACACGATGATCCAGAGCAGCAGCATGTAGGTGCTGCCGCGGGAGTAGTCGAGGTTGATGATGGAGTCTTCGAAGGCCCCGATCTGCAGGGTGCGGGTGGCGACGCCCGGGCCGCCTGCGGTGAGCACGTAGATGTGGTCGAACACCTTGAGGTTGTCCATGAACCGGAAGATGACCGCGACCAGGATGTAGGGCCACAGCATCGGCAGCATGAGCTTGCGGAACATGTAGGGCCAACTGGCACCGTCCACTTCCGACGCCTCGAACGGCTCCTTGGGCAGCGACCGGATGCCGGCGAGCACGAGGATGGCGACAAAGGGTGTGAAGATCCACAGGTCGACGAGGATCACCGACCACAACGCATGCGTCGAGGACAACCAGTCGAACGTGTTGCCCAGTCCCAGAACATGGTTGAGCACACCGAACTGCGGGTTGAACATCAGCTTCCAGATCACGCCCGCGATGACGGGGGCGATCATCAGCGGCAGGATGAGCACCTTCTCGAAGATCTTGCCGATGATCGACGACCGGTTCAGCAGGAGCGCGAGGCCCACGCCCAACACTGTTTCGACGCCGGTGGCGACGACCGCGAAGATCAGCGTGACGGTGACGCTCTTCCAGAACACCCGGTCACCCAGCACGGATTTGAAGTTGTCGAACCAGACGAAGTGCGGATCCGGGTTGACCGCGGCGTAGTTGAGGATGGCGTAGTAGGCGCCGAGGACGAACGGGTACAGGATGCCGATGACGATCACCAGCGCAGGGATGGACAGCACGTACGGCCGCAACCGCCGGCGCCAGGCCGGCACTTCCGGCAGGTTGCGTCGGGCCGCGGCCGCGTGCTGCTCCTGCGATGTGGT
The DNA here is from genome assembly GCF_002157835.1 of Mycobacterium dioxanotrophicus. Taxonomy (NCBI): domain Bacteria; kingdom Bacillati; phylum Actinomycetota; class Actinomycetes; order Mycobacteriales; family Mycobacteriaceae; genus Mycobacterium; species Mycobacterium dioxanotrophicus. Next base: position 3,637,326 of record NZ_CP020809.1, read on the forward strand.
CGGCGCTTTCGGAGTCTGAGTTGTCATGTGTGCCAGAGCTCCTAGAGGTTGACCTTGGATGTATTCGTCTTGGCGAGGCTGCGCAGCCGCGTGGCGGCATCGTCACCGCCGTAGATGTCCTGCAGCGCCACGGCCCAGTTCTGGGTCGTGTCGAAAAACTTCTTCTGCGGCGTGAACTGGATCTTCGACTCGGCGATGACGGTCTCGAATGCCTGCAGGTAGCCGAACTGGTCGGCCGCCACGCGCTTGAACGTGTTGTCGAACACCGACTTGCGCACCGGGTCGGCGTAGGTGCCGCCCTCGACGGCCTTGTTCATCGAATCCTTGCCGGTGGCCCACTGGATGAACAGCCATGCGGGCAGCTTGTTGCGAGAGTTCGCCGACATCGCCCAACTCCACGTCCACAGGTTGGTCTTGTAGTTGCCGTCGGGCCCGGCGGGGCCTGCGTACCAGCCCAGGTTGCCCGCCTCCTTGCTGGCCCCCGGCTTGTTCTTCGGATAGGTGGCGCTGTCGGCATCGAACACCATCATCGCCTTGCCGTCGCCGAGATCGCCTGTGGCATTGGGATAGTCGTAGGTGGTCCACGACGTTGGCCCGGCGCGGTGCTGCATGTCGATCCACTTCTTGGTGAAATCGATCGCGATGTCGCTGTCCATCTCCGCGATCAGTTCCGAACCGTTGAACTTGTAGTCGACGGCGCCCTCCCGGGTGTACTGCGTCATGAACCCCGGGTGGATGGTCGCCCATGACTTCGAGCCTCGGGTGGAGATGCCGTAGCGGTTCTCCGAGCGGTCGGTCAGGTCGACGGCCAGCTGGATGAAATCGTCGAGGTTGTCGGGAAGCTTGGTGATGCCGCGCTGATCGAAGTACTTCTTGTTGTAGGCCACCACGTTGTTCTCGAAGCCCCACGGGATCGCCCACTGGCCACCGGTTCCCAACGGATGGCCCAGCGTGAAGTCCCAGCGCGTCGAGGTCCGCAAGCCTTCGAAGATGTCCTCGAAGTCATACTCGGCGCTGGTGGCCGAGCTGTTCTTCAGCCACGGGCCGAGATCCTCGATCCACCCGGGCGGCCCGTACTGCCAGATGAAATAGGCACCGAGCATGAAGGCGTCGTGCTTGCCGGAGCCGCCCGCCAGCTCGGTGTTGAGCTTGGTGAAGTAGTCGGCCTCGGGCACCAGATCGACGTTGACGGTGATGCCGGTGAGTTCGGTGAACTCCTTGATCAGCGGCTGATAGGACAGCTGATAGGGATGGGGCGTCTGCAGGATGTTGATCGTCGCACCCGAGGCCTTCTTCCAGTCGAAGCCACCGGTGATCGCCTCGGCGCCATTGGGCGCCGACGCCCGGCCACCCACACCGCACGAACTCAGGATCGGTGCGCTGGCGGCGGCTGCCCCCGCGATGCCCAAGGCCGCCAACATGCTTCGACGCGACAGTTGCGGTCCCGATGAACCGGGACGGACACGTCTGCTCATTGCTTCGCGCTCCATTTACGCCGGGATCAGGGAGACTTTGACGGATTCTTTGCCGCTGGCCACCAGATCCAGGCCGCGCTGGAATTCGGTGAGGGGCAGCTGGTGGGTGCAGATCTGGTCCATCGGCAGCGTGCCGGATTCGATCATCTTGATCGCCGCGGGCCAGCAGTACGGCCCGAGGTGGGCGCCGAGCACGTCGAGTTCCTTGTCGTCGCTGATGATGCTCCAGTCGACGGTCACGTCGCTGCCGAACACGCCGTACTCGACGTACCGGCCGAGTTTGCGCAGCAGGTTCAGGCCTTGGGGCACAGCCGAAGTGTGGCCGGTGCCCTCGAGGTACACGTCGGCGCCGTAGCCGTCGGTGAGGCCCTTGACGATCTCTTCGGCGTTCTGTTCGGCGATGTTGATCGTGAGGTCGGCGCCGCAGCGCTCGGCGAGCTTGAGCTTCTCCGGTGCCAGATCCAGGGCGATGACCCGCATGGGGTTCTTGGATTTCGCGCCGGCGATCATGCCGAGGCCGATGGGTCCGCACCCGGCCACCACGACGGTGTCCTCGAAGGTGATCTGGGCGCGCTCGACGGCGTGCAGCGCGCAGGACAGTGGTTCGGCGAATGCGGCGTGGGCCGGCGGGATGTCACCGGAAACCTTGTGCACCAACGCTTCCGCCGGATAGACCATGTAGCTGGCCATGGCGCCGGGCGTGCGGCGTTTGAAGCCGTAGAGATCGTGCGGCTGGCACATGTGGTACTGGCCCCGCTTGCAGAACCGGCACTCCCAGCACGGCACGATCTGTTCGGAGACCACCCGGTCACCCACGGCGATGCCCCAGCGCTCGGCGGCCTCCTCGTCGAGGTCGACCACCCGGCCGACGAATTCGTGCCCCGGGATGACCATGGTCTCGGCCCAGGCCGGGCGGTTCTCGTCGCCCCAGAACTTGGCGGCGCCGTGATAGCACTTCAGATCGCTGGCGCAGATGCCGACCGCTTCGACGCGGATCAGCGCCTCGCCCCGGCCGCGTTGTGGCACAGCCACTTCCTCAAGCCGGTAATCCTGCGGGCCATGGCAGACCACTGCCTGCATCTTCTCGGGGATCTGGGCGGAGCCTGGATTGGACACGACGGACACCTTTCGCACTGTGGTTGGTGTCACATTAACCAGCCTATGCACATATGTCCAGAACAATTGTGCAGAGAAATCTGAACGAGAACAGATGTTCAGTGTCATACTCGTCAGGTGCCCAGGTCAGCGCAGCCGACGCCGTCCAACGGTGTCGACGGCTCATCGCTCGACGCCGAATCCGGCCACTTCCCGGCCTCGCTGCTGTACGCCGCCGCGAAGATGTACTACACCGAGGACGCCACCCAGGCCGATGTCGCGGCCCAGCTCGGGACCAGCCGGGCGACCGTCAGCCGGCTGCTCGCCGAAGCCAAGCGGCGCGGGATCGTCCGCATCGAAGTGGTGCCGCCCGCCGAAGTGACCGCAGGCGACGTCGCCGACCGGTTGACGCGTGCCCTCGCACTCAACACCGTGTTCCTGTGCCATCCCCTGGCACAGCCCGGCCCCGGCCGCACCGACGTCGACGTCATGGGCGCGGCGTTGGCGCCTGCAGTGGGCCGCGCCCTGACCGCGGCCGGACTGCTGCCGGGTGACGTGTTGCTCGTGTCGTCGGGCCGTACCGTCTACGAGGTCGCCCAGTACGACCTCGTCGACCTACCCGGTGTCCTGGTCGCCCCCACCGTCGGCGGCAACGACCAGCCTGAGGAGTGGTACCAGACCAACGAGATCACGCGGCTGGTGGCCAACCGCGTCAAAGGCAGACCCAACTACCTGTTCGCCCCCGCGTTGCCGGGGCCCGATCTCTACCCGTCGTTGCTCAACGATCCGAGCATCCAGCGCGTCCTGAACCTCTGGCCGCGTGCCCGATGCGCGTTGATGGGTGTCGGCGCCCCGCCGCTGAGCCGTTCGGACATCCCCCGGTTCGTGCCGACCGGATCCACGTCACTGCGCACCGCGGTCGGCGATGTGTGTTCCCGGTTCTACGATCGCGATGGCGAGCCGGTGGAGTTCGACGGCAGCGACCGCCTCATCGCGGTGGAACTCGAAGTGCTGCAACATGTCCCGGTCACCATCGCCGTCGCGGTCGGCAGGGACAAGGTCGACTCGATCATCGCGGGCGCGCGCGGCGGGTACTTCAACCAACTGGTGACCGACCCGGTGACGGCGACAGCCATCCTCGACAGAACCGAACCGGGCTAGCCGTCATCCGGTGGTCTGACCGGACAACCGGTGCACCTGCTCCTTGGTCGCCGGGTACAGCTCCCGCCACGTCGCATACAGATCGTCGTACAGCTCACGGTTGCGCATGTCGGGCTTGATCTCGCGGGCGATCTTGGCCCAGTCGGTGTCGGCGGGCACCAACCCTGTTCCGATCGCCGCCAGCAGGGCGTCGCCGTAACTGGCGCCGATCCCCTGCTCCGGGATCAACTGCAGGCGGCCGGTGATGTCGCTGACCGCCTGCACCCAGATCGGGCTGCGCAGGCCACCGCCGACCGCGACCGTGCGGGCACCGCTGTGGGCGTCGTCGAAACGTTCCAGAATCTGCCGGATCCCGAACGAAATCCCTTCGTAGGCAGCGCGGAAGAGATGGCCACGGCCGTGGCGCAAGGTCAGGCCGGCAACCACTCCGCGGGCCTGGGGATCGAACACCGGCGTGCGCTCCCCCGCCAGGTACGGCAGCACCAACAACCCTTCGCTGCCGGGCGGCACATCGCGGGCCTCGGCCACCAATTCCTCGAACGACGCTCCGCCGGTGACGCCCTGCAACCAGTTGATCAGGCTGCCCGCGGTCGAGGTGCCCGCGGCCAGCGCCAGCGTGCCGCGTTCGACGCCTGCCGTCGTCCACAACGCCGGATCGCTGTGGTACTCGGCGATGACCTGCACCAGGAACATCGTCGACCCGTACATCAACATCTGATCGCCGGGGCGACGCACCCCGACCGAGAAGGCCTCGGAATACGCGTCCACCGTTCCGGCTGCGACCGGTGTCCCCACCGGCACACCCGTGGCCGCCGCGGCCTGCGCGGTGACGGTGCCCACGACCTCGCTGGGCCACACGAGCCGCGGCAGCGGCAGGTGCGCGCAGATGCGTTGCGCCCAGGGCAGATTCCACGTGTAGTCGCGGGTGGCGTAGAGCGGGTCGCACTGGCTCGCCGTGTGATGGTCCATCACGTACTCACCAGTGAGCTTGGCGGCGATGAACGAGTTGGACCCGAACCAGCCCGTCGCACGGTCGAACACCTCGGGTTCGTGGCGACGCACCCATTCCAGCTTGGGCCCGACCGCCTGGCTGGACAGCAGGGTGCCGGCCCGCTCGAGAATCTCGGCCTCACCGAACTCAGCGGTCAGTACGGCGATCTCCGCGGCAGCGCGGGTGTCGATGCCGAACAGGATCGCCGGGCGCAGCGGGCGCAGATCGTCGTCGCACAACACCAGACACGGGCCGACACCGCTGACGCACATCCCGGCCAGCACAGCCCCGCTCGGCATGTGGGCCATCAGCGCCGTGCTGATCCCGCAAACCTCACGCCACCACAGGTTTTCCGCATCGACCTCGGCCCACCCAGGTCGCGGTAGGTCCATGGAGTGCGCAACGGTTTCGGTGGCAATGACCGAACCTGACGTGTCGACGAGGACACCCTTGGTGCTTCCGGTCCCCATGTCGATTCCGAGCAGCACCTCCACGCCGACAACCCTACGACGAGGACCTCACCTCGGGGCAGAGCGCTCCGGGAACGGGTCGTTGGCGAAGTCGATCTGCGCCTGCGGATTGCTCACGGCCGTGACGAGGCCGGTGCCGAATGCGCCCGCGCTGTCGAACAACGTCGAGGCGCCCACCGCGATGCCGTCGGCGGCCCAGTGCGAGTCCGCCTGTACGCCGATCCAGTCATCGAGCGGTAGCCGGGCCAGACCCACGGTGAGATCGCCGTTGATGTAGCCGACGCCCGCGGTCCCCAGGTTGGTGACGAGGCTCGTGCCCTCGGCCGCCATCGCCGCCCGGACGAACGGGGAGTTGGGCCGACCGTCGACGACGGTGATGGTTCGGTTGATGAACCGTTTGCGCGAGGCATTTTGATGATCGGCAATGGTGCCGCCCCAGCCGGCTACGTCGCTGCCCATCAGCGTCATCTGGGCCGAATCGAGCGTGGCCGGCGCCGCGAATTCCGCTGTCGCGCACCATTCCTCGCCGCGCGGGGCCGATGACCTCCGATACTGCACGAGCGTGGCCTTGGCCACCGTGACGCCGTCCTGCACCAGCTCGCACTCCGAATTCCGCACCCGCCTGCCGTCGCGGACCAGCGCGACCTTGGTGGTGGTCGGCACCCCGCGGGCCGCTTTGAACAGGTCGACCGTCAGCCGGGCGGGCAGGAACTCCGGCAGCTCATATGCGGACTCGAGCGCGCGGGCGGCCAGACCGACCAGCGCCGGGCCGTTGAGATGGTCTTCACCCCAGTGGCTCTGCGCGAATTTCGTCGGCACGAACCGGTCCTGATCGGTTTGGGTGAAATGCGTGGCACGCGCGGTCATCACCGCATCGTCGCACATGGGCTAACTATCCAGCACAGTGCATCGATATGGACAGAACGTTCACGATATACGGACAATTGCTGCGTGGACACCCGCCGATTGCAGTTGCTGCTGGCCCTGTCGCGGCTGGGCTCCATGCGAGCGGTCGCCGAGGTTCACCACCTGACCACCTCGACGGTGTCGCAGCAGATCGCCGCGCTGGCCAAGGACACCGGCGCCCAGCTGATCGAACCCGACGGCCGCAACGTGCGCCTCACGCCGGCGGGGCTGCGGCTCGCCGAACACGCGGTCACCATCCTCGCCGCCGTCGACAGTGCGCGCCTGGACCTCGACCCGGATGCCGAACCGGCAGGCACCATCCGCATCGGCGGGTTCGCCACGGCCATTCGCGTCTCGCTGCTCCCGGTTCTGGCCGACATCGCCTGCACCCATCCGCGCGTCGAGGCGATCATCAGCGAGTACGAGCCCATCGAGGCCTTCCGCCGGCTCGTGGACAACGAACTCGACATGGCTCTGACCTACGACTACAACCTGGCGCCGGCCTCCCCCGACCCCGTGCTGGAATCGTGGCCGCTGTGGTCGACCAGATGGGGTCTGGTGGTGCCGGCCGCCGCATCCGACTCGGTGGATCTCATCGACTATGCCGACCACACCTGGATCGTCAACTCCCGCAACACCGCCGACGAGGACGCAGTACGAACACTCGCCGCCCTGTCAGGGTTCAGGCCAAGGATCGCCCATCAGATCGACACCCTCGACCTCGTCGAGGATCTCGTCCTGGCCGGCTACGGAATCGGGCTGTTGCCCGTGGACCGCACTCCGCGCGACGGACTGAAGGTCTTACCGCTACGCAGCCCCGAGGTGATCATGACCACCTATGTGGTGATCCGGCGCGGACGCTCCGGTTGGCCTCCGCTGCGGCTGGTGCTCGACCGACTTCGTCCCTCCGACACGCGGCCCACGTCATTGCGGCACTGGCCTCGGATGTCCGAATAGGGCTATTGCCTGGCGGCGCACCAGGCGACCAGCCACTGCTGTTGCCGCCGAACGAATTCCGCGTCGACCACGGCACCGTGCCCCGGCACGAGAAGCGCACGGGGCCCGGCGGCGTCGAGCAGCACGTCCAAGGTCGACGGCCACGCCGTGATATCGGAGTGCTCATCGATCGCCGGATCACCGGACTCCTCGACGAGATCACCGCAGAACACCACCGCGCGTTGACCGGGCACCACGACGATGAGGTCGTGGTCGGTGTGCCCGCGGCCAGGATGGCTCACCGTCACCGTACGACCTCCGAGATCGATCGTCGCATCCCAAGTTCCGCGTTGCGGTGGGCGCAGCGCGAGGATGGTCTCGTCCACCTCGGCCGGATCGGCGCCGTACTCGACGGCATCGGCGCGGAGGCGGGCGGTGCCGTGCGACAGCATCTCGGCCACCTCCGGTGCGCAATGGATCCGCGCCGCGGTGAAGTGCGCACTGCCGAGGACATGGTCGAAATGGTGGTGGGTCAGCACGATCTGGCCGACGGGTCGGCCGGTGAGAGCGCGAATGTCCGCGTCGAGCGCTCTGGCCTCGGCCACGGTGGTTCCAGAATCGACCAGCAGCACATCGCTGTCCCCCGCGACCAGGCCGACCGTCACATCGAGGAACGGCAACCGGACCCGCCACACGCCGTGTGTCAGCGACTCCCAGTCGAAGTTCACTGACCGAGTGTCAACGGCTGCGCCGCGAGGTACTGCTCGAAGACCTGCGGAGTCGGCTCCGCGGTGTACGGCGTGATGGGGCCGAGGCTCCAGGCCGGCGGCGCATCCTGCTTGCTCAACGCCCAGGCCGCCTGCCGGGCGGCGCCGAGCGCGACGTACTCGTCGGGCCGCGGCACGTGCACCGGACGACCCCAGATGGCCGGGGCGATCCGCCGTACCGCCTCCGAACGGGCGCCGCCGCCGACCAGGATGATGCGGTCGACGCTGACGCCGTAGCTGACGATCTTGTCGATGCAGTACGCCATCGACGCCAAAAGCCCGTCCACACCGGCGCGCGCGAGGTTGGCGGAGTTGAAGTTCCGCGCCGTCACACCGTGCAGTGCGCCGCGGGCCTGCGGAAGGTTCGGTGAGCGTTCGCCTTCCAGATAGGGCACCAGCGTCAACCCGTCTGCTCCCGGCTGCGCCGAAAGCGCCAGCCGGTCGAACTCGTCGTAATCCACCCGCAGCATCGCGGCGGTGGCGGCCAGCACGGGCGCACCGTTGAGCGTGCACACGAGCGGCAGTTGCCGCCCAGTGGCGTCGGCGAATCCGGCAACGATGCCGTCCGGATCATGCGGTGCCGCGTCGCCGACGGCGCTGACCACGCCCGATGTGCCGAGCGAGACGACGCAATCCCCCGGCCCCGCCCCAAGACCGAGCGCGGCAGCGGCATTGTCACCGGCGCCGGGCGCGAGGATCGCGCCGCCCGGCAGCGTGCCCGCGATCTCCGCGGGACCCAGCACCGCGGGCAGCGCGGGCCGACGCCCACGCATCGCGAGCTCCAGCAAGTCATCGCGGTAGCTGTCGGTCTCTGCCGAGAAGTAGCCGGTGCCGCTCGCGTCGCTGCGGTCGGTGCGAAGGTCGGCGATGTCGGTCGAGCCACTCAGCCGCCAGGTCAGCCAATCGTGCGGCAGGCACACCGCTGCGGTGGCGTCGGCGTGGCCCGGTTCGTTGTCGACCAACCATCGCAGTTTGCTTGCGGTGATCGCGGCGACGGGCACCACACCGACGCGGTTAGCCCATTCGGCAGGGCCACCGAGCTCGTCGACCAGCTGGGCCCCGCTGCCGGCGGAGCGGGTGTCATTCCACAGCAAGGCATCTCGCACCACCGCCCCGGACCGGTCGAGGCACACCATGCCGTGCTGCTGCGCACCCACGGCCAGCGCCTCGACGTCGTCGAGGCCGCCGACTGCGGCTATGGTCGTCTGCAGAGCTGCCCACCAGTGCTGCGGGTCTATCTCGGTTCCGCCGGGGTGCGGGGTCGACGCTGAGCGCATCACCGCGCCGCTGTCAGCGTCGCAGACCACGATCTTGCACGATTGGGTGGATGAGTCGATGCCGGCAACAAGAGCCACGCCCGAGAAGCTACACCGATACGGCCGGTTCTCGTCAGCGCTTGGGCTCCGTTGCGGACGTCGGCCCCCAACCGGTTCGCCGCGACAGGTTTGCGGTAGCGCCGCTGCGGAAACACCTACGCCATGCTGATCCGACGAATTGCCCGGCCCATGCTGGCGACCACGTTCATCGCCCGCGGCGTGGATGCGCTGCGGAGCCCGAAACCCGCCGCAGACGCTGCCCGGCCCGTGGTGGGCGCCGTCCGCAAGCTGCCGCCTCCCGTGGTGCCCACCTCGGTACCCGAGGCCGAAACCGTGGCCAAGGTCAACGCAGCCGTCCAGATCGGCGGCGGATTGTTGCTGGCCACCGGACGAATGCCACGGTTGGCCTCGGGATTGCTCGCGCTCTCGGTGATCCCCGGAGGGCTCGGCAGCCATACGTTCTGGTCCGAAACCGACCCGGAGCGGCAAGCTGAGCAACGCCGCGCGTTCCTCGCCGACGTCAGCCTGATCGGCGGGTTGATCATCGCCGCGGTGGACACCGAGGGCAAACCGTCGCTGGCTTGGCGCGGACGCCGCGCTGCCAAAGCCGCATCGGCAACGGTCGCCGCGGCCTGGCCGCTCGGAGAGTCGGCCGGACAATCGCTGGCCGACAGCGAGGTCGCCGAGAAGCTCGGCCATGGCTTGCAGACCGGTGCCGAGCGAGGTCGAGAGCTCGCCGAAGCGGCCCGTGAGCGTGCCGTGGAATTCGCCCATGTGGCCCGCGAGCGCGGACCCGACCTGGCGCAGGCCGCCGGTGAGCGTGCGGCCGAATTGGCCCATGTCGCCCGTGATCGCGCGCCCGATCTGGCTCAGGCCGCCGGTGACCGGGCGTCAACCGTGGCCGACGCCGCTCGCGAACGCGGTGCCGAACTGGGCGAGATGGTGCGTGCACAGCTCAACGAGCGCCGCGGGCGGTAGTTTGGCTGTATGACGACGGGTGACTTCCAGCCGCAACCGGGGCAGTACGGCCAGCCAGGATTTCCTCCGCCACACGGGGCTCAGCAGCCGGGTGGTCTGGCGGCGCGATTCTTCGCGCGAGTGATCGACGGAATCCTGGTGGGCATCGTCTCCATCGTCCTGTCGGTGGTGACGGATTCGTTGTCGAGCTACTGGGTCACCGGACTGTTCACGGGCCTACTGAGTTTCGTCTACTTCGTACTGTTCGAGACCACGAGCGGCTGGACTCCCGGTAAGCGCCTGCTGGGTCTTTCGGTCCACGGGCCCGGCGGTGCCGCCAAGCCCACCGCGGCGCAATCGGCGATCCGAAATGCGTTCACCCTCTTGCCGATCATCCCGTTCATCGGCGGGTTCCTCGGCGTGATCGCGATCATCGTCATTGCGGTGACCATCAGCAGCAGCCCCACCAAGCAGGGCAAGCATGACGAACTCGCCGGTGGCACGCAGGTCGTCAAGAGCTGAACAGGTCACACCACCAGGCTGAGCAGCAGCACGAACAACAGACCGGCGACCGACAACACGGTTTCCATCAGCGACCAGGTCTTGATGGTCTGGCTCACGGTGAGCCGGAAATACTGGTTCACCAACCAGAATCCGGCATCGTTGACGTGCGAGAAGAACAGTGAGCCCGCACCGACCGCGAGAACGACGAGCGACGTCTGACCCGTGCTCATCCCTTCGACGAGGCCGAGCACCAACGCCGAGGCGGTGATGGTGGCAACGGTCGCCGAGCCGGTGGCCAGCCGGATGAGCACAGCCAGGACCCAGGCCAGCAGGATGACCGAGATGTGGACGTTCTCGGCCCAGCGGGCCAGCATCGTGCCGATACCGCTGTCGACCAGAACCTGTTTGAATCCGCCACCGGCAGCGACGATCAAGATGATCCCGGCGACCGGCGGCAAACCCGACTCGACGCATTTGGTGATGGCCGCCCGCGACATTCCGGCGCCGCGGCCCAGCGTGACCATGCCGACGACGACCGCGATGAGCAACGCGACCAGCGGGGTGCCCAGCACATCGAAGGTGACCCGCAGCCACTGCTTCTTGTTGTCGATGAAGATGTCGCACAAGGCTTTCCCCATCATCAACACGACGGGGAGCAGAACACTGAACATCGTGATGCCGAACGAGGGACGCTGCGCATCGTCCGCACCGTTTCGATCACCTTCGAAGGTGTCCGGGGCATCGACGACAACCCAGCGGCCGGCCAGTTTTCCGAACAGCGGACCGGCGATCACCACGGTGGGCACCGCGACGAGCACACCGAGCGCCAGGGTCACACCGAGGTCGGCGTGCAGCAGGTCGATCGCGGTGAGCGGGCCGGGGTGCGGTGGCACGAACCCGTGCATGGCCGACAGACCGGCCAGCGCCGGGATGCCGACCGTGATCAGCGACAGGTGCGAGCGGCGCGCCACCAGGTAGATCACCGGCATGAGGAGCACCAGGCCGATCTCGAAGAACATCGGCAGCCCGATGATGGCGCCCACCAAGGCCATCGCCCACGGCAACATCCTGGGCGAGGCGTGGCCGACGATGGTGTCGACGATCTCGTCCGCGCCACCGGAATCGGCAAGCAACTTGGCGAACATCGCTCCGAGGGCGATGAGGATGCCGACACCGGCTGCGGTGGAACCGAATCCGTCGCTGAACGAGGTGATGACCGTGGGCAGGCTCTGCCTGACCGTGTCGCCGGTGAACACGCTGAGCACCAGCGGCACGACGCCCACGGTCAAGGCACCGAAGATCAACGCGAGGAACGGGTGCAGTTTCACCCACGAGATCAGCACCACGATCACGGCGATGCCGGCCAGGAACGCCACGATCAGTTCCCAGCCCGGTGCGACCGGCTCCGGCAGTTTCGCGCCCTCGGCGAGGACGCTCAGCGCGGGGCTCACTGCTTGCCCCGGGCCGGCGCGGTGGCGGCGACGTAGGCGTCGACGATGGCGTCGATGTCCTGGTCTACGTCGATGGTGATCCCGGCCTCGTCGGAATCCAGCGGCTCCAGCGTCTCGAACTGCGAGTTCAACAGTGCTGCGGGCATGAAGTGCCCGGGACGGCTGGCCTGCCTGCGGCCGATCACCTCGGGTGTGCCTGTGAGGTGCAGGAACTGCACGTCGGGGCAGTGCCGTCGCAACTGGTCGCGGTACTTGCGCTTGAGTGCCGAGCAGCTCATGACGCCACCGTCATGGTGGTCGGCCAGCCATCCGCCGATGGTCTCCAGCCATGGATAGCGGTCGTCGTCGTCGAGCGGGTGCCCGGCCGCCATCTTGGCGATGTTGGCCGGTGGGTGGAAATCGTCGGCGTCGCCGAACGGCACGCGTAGCCGTTGCGCCAATGCCGCGCCGACCGTCGATTTTCCTGAACCCGAAACGCCCATGATGACGATTGGTGATCCCATGCACTCCACCTCACGGTTGTGGTTACCGTCACAGAGCCTGCCTCAAAAGTCAGACTTTTGCAAGCATTTCTGAAAGTAATCTGTTTTTACTCTGTACCGGCGCATTTATGACACGATGTATCCGTGTCCTCGCCATCAAACGTCGGAGCGTTGCATGGCAATCTGCTGACCGCGCTCGGTACCGGCATCGTGTCCGGTGAACTCGCTGCGGGCCAGGTTCTGACCCTTGAAGGGGTCAGCGCCCGGCACGGGGTCTCGCGCAGTGTCGCGCGTGAGGCCATGCGAGTGCTGGAGTCGATGGGCATGATCGCGTCACGACGTCGCGTCGGCATCACCATCCAGCCGTCGGCCAACTGGAACGTCTTCGACCCCAGGCTGATCCGGTGGCGCCTGGAGGCCGGCGACCGGGCCGCCCAGTTGGTGTCCCTGTCGGAACTGCGCCGCGGATTCGAACCGGCCGCCGCGGCCCTGGCGGCCCGCCGAGCCAATCCCGATCACTGCCGTATCTTGGCCGCAGCGGTATCCGACATGGTGGTGCACGGACGGTCCGGCGACCTCGACGCATACCTGTTGGCGGACAAGGTGTTTCACCGGACGCTGCTGGAAGCCAGCGGCAACGAGATGTTCCGGGCGCTCAACGACGTGGTGGCCGAGGTGCTGACCGGCCGCACCCACCACGGGCTGATGCCGGTGCAGCCCAACCCCGCCGCGATCGAGCTGCACGACGAGGTGGCCCGCGCGATCCGGCTGCGCGACGAACAGGGTGCCGAACGGGCGATGCGGGCCATCATCGACGAAGCGGTCACCGCAGTCGATCATGACGACAAGCCCGGTGATTAACTGACGGCATGGGTCGCACACCGTCACTGGCACGCCGCTTCTTCGAACGTTTCGAGCTGGTACACGGGGTCACCTACTTCGCACCGGAATGCCGCTCGGCCCTCGATGGACTCGGCTACCGCGGATTCTGGATGGGCTACATGGCCGCACGTTCGGCACCGTTGGGCCAGGTACCTGCCGACGTGGTGGCCGCGATGTTCTACAACTTCACGACGGCCCGGGTCGCCAAGGCCCTGCCCGCAGCGTGGCAGATCGCCGATCCCGCAGCAGCTCTGGCCGCCCGCCTCGACTCTGCCGTGGCGGCGCTCCGGCGGTCGGGTGTCATCGACGACGAAGCGACCCGCACCGCCGCTGATCTCGCGGCCAAGGCAGCCCGCACCGCGCCGCTGGACGGCCGGCCGCTCTACGCGGCCAACCGGGCACTGGACTGGCCCGACGATCCCATCGCGCAACTGTGGCAGGCCGTCACACTGCTGCGCGAACAGCGCGGCGACGCCCACGTCGCGATCCTGCTCGGCGAGGGCATCACCGGGCGGCAGTCCAACGTGCTGCACGCCGCTGCTGGGCGCACGCCCAGGGAAATGCTCATGCGCAGCCGCGATTACGACGACGAACAGTGGGAGCACTACAGCGACGAACTGCGGGCGCGCGGGTTGCTCGACGGGTCAGGCGAACTCACCGAGGCGGGCCGCCGGCTCAAACAGGCGATCGAGGACCGCACCGACGCCGCGGCGCTCAGCGCGCTCGACGGCCTCACCGACGCGGAGGTCGAGACCCTGTTCCAGACGCTGACCCCGATCACCCGGCAGGTGGTGGCCGCAGGCGACGTGCCGGCCGCGACGCCGATGGGGCTGCGCCGCGACGATCTCACCGACGGCAGCGCACATCTGGGCTGAGGGTCAGCGCGGGCCGTACATGATCAGCCCGACACCGCCGAGGCATATCAGTGCCCCGATGACATCCCAGCGGTCCGGGCGGAAACCGTCGGCGATGACGCCCCAGATCAACGAGCCGGCGATGAACACGCCGCCGTAGGCAGCCAGAACTCGCCCGAAGTGAGAGTCGGGTTGGAACGCCGCCACGAATCCGTAGGCGCCCAACGACACCGCACCCGCGCCGATCCACAACCAGCCCCGATGCTCACGCAGGCCCTGCCACACCAACCAGGCACCGCCGATCTCGAGCAGCGCGGCCAGCACGAACAGAGCGATCGACTTGAGGACCATCAGGCCACACCGAGGTAAGCCGCCCGAACGGCGTCGTCGGCCAACAGTTCTCGGGCAGGGCCGGTGCGGGTGACGTTGCCGGTTTCGAGAATGTAGGCCCGGTCCGATCGACTCAGGGCCTGTTGGGCGTTCTGTTCCACCAGCAAGACCGTAGTGCCCTGGTTGTTGATCTCGGAAATGATGCGGAAGATCTGCGAGATCACCATGGGCGCCAAACCCATCGACGGCTCGTCGAGCAACAGCACGCGGGGTCGTGCCATCAACGCCCGGCCGATCGCGAGCATCTGCTGCTCCCCTCCCGACAAGGTGCCGCCCACTTGGCTGCGCCGCTCGGCGAGCCTCGGGAAGGTCTCCAGCACCCAGTCCAGCCGCTCGTCGTGCTCGGATTTGGTGGCGAACTTCCTTCCATAGCAGCCCATTTCGAGGTTCTCCAGCACCGACATGCCTGGGAAGACCCCGCGGCCCTCCGGTGCCTGGATCAGGCCGCTCGCGACTCGCAGATGCGCCTTGACGCGAGAGATGTCCTGGCCCTCGAACCACACCGAACCCGACGTCAGAGCCCGCAGACCCGAGATCGCGCGCATCGTCGTCGTCTTGCCTGCGCCATTGGAACCCAGCAGCGTCACGAGCTCACCCTCGTGCACCACCAGTGAAACCCCGTGCAGTGCCTGGATCCTGCCGTAGTGCACGACGGCGTCGCGAACCTCGAGCAGGACCGGGCGGTCGCCGGTGTCAGCCGAGCTCGTCATCGGGCACCCCCAGATATGCGGCAATCACCTTCGGGTCCTCGCGGATTTCCGAGGGGAGTCCGTCGGCGATCTTGCGGCCGAATTCCAGCACGACGATGCGGTCGGTGACTCCCATCACCAGACGCATGTCGTGTTCGATCAGCAGCACGGTGTAGCCGTCGTCACGGATCTTGCGGATCAACTCGATGAGAGCGGCTTTTTCACTCGGGTTGAAGCCCGCAGCCGGTTCGTCGAGGCAGAGCAGCTTCGGCTCCGTCGCGAGTGCGCGGGCGATCTCCAGCCGACGCTGATCGCCGTACGGCAGGTTCTTGGCCTTCTCCTCGCCGCGATGGGCGATCCCGACGAAATGCAGGAGTGCGGCGGCGCGTTCGATGGCGGAGCGCTCTTCGCGACGGTGCCGCGGCGTCCGGATCAGCGCGCCTGGCACCGAGGTGCGGTGCCGCGCGTCGGTGCCGACCACCACGTTCTCCAGCGCCGTCATCTCGCCGAACAGCCGGATGTTCTGGAACGTGCGGGCGATCCCCCGCCGCGTGATCTGGTGCCGTTTGATGCGGCCCAACGGGGCGCCGTCGAACAGCACCGAACCCGAACTCGGCCGGTACACCCCGGTGATGGCGTTGAAGCAGGTGGTCTTGCCTGCGCCGTTGGGTCCGATGAGGCCGAGGATCTCACCGCGCCGGATGTCGAAGGTGACGTTGTCCAACGCCACCAGTCCACCGAACTTGACCGTCAGATCCTTAGTCTGCAGCAGTACTTCGCCTTCGGCGGCGTTGATCTCCCGGTGGACCCCGGCCAGCTCCTCGATGATTTCCGTCGTCCCGGAAGTGTCCTCGGTCATGGCGCCGGCCTTTCCGCCGGGCCGGAACGCAACAATCGCCGTGCCGCGCCGCCGTAGGTGAGCAGGAACTGGCGGGCCGGGAACAGGCCCTGCGGCCGGAAGATCATCAAGATCACCAGGGCCAGCCCGAAGAACAGGTACTTCAGGTCGCCGAGGTTGATCCCGAACAATTCGACACCCAGAAGCCGGTTGGGCAGATACACGATGATGAACGCGCCGAAGATCACGCCGAGTTTGTTGCCTTGACCACCGAGCACGACCGCACACAAGAACAGCATTGAGTTGATGATGTTGAAGGTCGGTGGCGCGACGAACTGCACCTGCCCGGCGTACAACGCGCCGGACAGTCCACCGATCGCCGCTCCGATGATGAACGCCCACAGTTTGAAGCGGAAGGTGTTGACGCCCATCACCTCCGCGGCGTCTTCGTCCTCGCGGATCGCCACCCAGGCGCGGCCCACCCGGCTGCGCTCGAGGTTGCCCACGATCAGCAGGATCACCACGATCAACAGCAGGCTCAGCCAGAACCACCAGGTGCCGTAGTTGTCCTTGCCGAGCGAGTTGCCGTGCGAGAACACACCGTTCGGCGGTTCCTGAGCCTCGCGGAAACGTGGGTAGGCGAGCTCGTTGAGACCACGTGGCCCGTTGGTCACCCCCGCCAGATTGTCGGCCAGCAGCCGGATGATCTCGCCGAAACCGAGAGTGACGATGGCAAGATAATCCCCGCGCAGCCGCAGTGTCGGGATGCCCAGCACCAGGCCGGCCATGGCGGTGACGGCCATCGCCAGTGGCACACAGGCCAGCCAGGCCCAGTGGGTGCCGAGCAATCCGTTGGGCCCGGCCTGGTTCCACGGGCTGGCAGGGCTCGTCAACAAAGCCACCGTGTACGCGCCTACCGCGTAGAACCCGACATACCCGAGATCGAGCAGGCCGGCTTGGCCGACAACGACATTGAGGCCGATCGCGATGATGGCGACCATCGCGAACTGGGCCATGGTGCCGCCGAAGCTGACGCCCGGTGTGTCGAGGATCTGCGGAGGATTCAGCGGCAACAACGCCAAAAGCGCGAACACCGGTATGCCGAAAACCCATTTCAGCTGGCGTGGCAGGGCTGACCAGCCGTCGCGGATGGCATCGCCCGGCGCCAGCAGGGCCGAGCCGATCGGCCGCCGTTCGGATTCGTGCCCGTTCGTCATGCCCGCGCCTTTCCGAGGCTCTCCCCCAGGATGCCGGTGGGCCGGAACAACAACACCAGAACCAGCAGAACGAACGCGACGACGTCACGCCACTGGGTACCCAGCACCGCCTGCCCGTAGTTCTCGATGATTCCCAGCAGCAGGCCGCCGAGCAGCGCACCGCGCAGATTGCCGATGCCACCGAGCACGGCCGCCGAGAATGCCTTGATGCCGAGGACGAAGCCGCCCCAGTAGACGATGCCCTGCGGCACTTTCAGCGTGTACAGCAGTGCCGCGGCCCCCGCCAGCAGACCACCGATGAGAAACGTCGTCATGATGATCCGTTCCCGCGACACGCCCATCAGTGTCGCCGTGGTCGGGTCCTGGGCCACCGCCCGGATCCCGCGACCGAACTTGGTCCGGTTGATGGCGATGTCGGTGAGCACCGCGAGGATCACCGCGGCGACGATGACCACGACCGTGACGTTCGAAACGCTCGAGTTGAACACGTGGAACTGAGTCTTGGGCTGTACCAGGATGATCGGCGGCTGGGCGTTGCTGCCGCCGTAGCCTTTCAGGAATTGCGGCAGCACGAAGTGCACCACTTCCTGCAGCACGAACGACATGCCGATCGCGGTGATGAGGAAGGTCAGCGGCCGCGCGTTGCGTTTGCGCAACGGCCGGTAGGCGACCAACTCCAGGCCCACCGCCGCCGAGCCTGACACCAGCATCGCGAAGATCATCGCGATGCCCAGGTACATCACCGTCAATCCGACGCCCACGTTGTAGGCGTTGCCGTTGGCGGTGAAACCGAGGATCACGTCCAGACAGAAGTAGGCACCGAACATGCCGAGCATGAAGATCTCGGAGTGCGCGAAGTTGATCAGCCGCAGCACACCGAAAACCAGGGTGTACCCCACTGCCACCAACGCATAGATCGCACCCCACGCCAGGCCGTCGATCGTGAGCTGCCAGAACCCGTGCAGCAGGTTCTCGACGTTGAAGTTGATGTCGGCGGCGGCGCACACATAGCCACTGACGCAATCCGGGGTCATCCGGGCGCGGCTCCTCTTCGCTTGGCGTTACCAACGAAGAACGCGTCCGGAACTGGTTGTTCCGGACGCGTTTCCGTCGTCAAACCGTCACTGAACCTTGTACACCCAGATGAGGGTGTTGGTGAGCTCACCGGTGTCGGTCCACTGGTACTGGCGGGCCACGCCAGGTGCGTTGTAGGCCTTCACGTACTCCAGCAGCCCGGCCCGATCCTTGATACCCGAGTCGATGCCTTTGAGCAGGATGGTGGCCAGGTCATAGCCCTCGGTGCTGTACGTGCCGGGTTCCTGGTTGAACTTGGCGGTGTACTCCTTGGCGAACGCCGGAGGCGCCGGGCTGCACGGGCAGCTCAGGATCGCGTCCTTGGAGGCCTCGCCGGCCTGCTTGACGAACTCCGGGTCCTTGGTGCCGTCGGCGCTGACGAATGTCGCGGTGACGCCCGCGTCGCGCAGCTGCTGGACGAACGGTGCTGCCTGCGAGTAGTAGCCGCTGTAGAAGATGGAATCCGGGGCCACACCCTTGATCTGGGTCACTGCGGCCGAGAGATCTTTGTCCTCTTTCTTCACCGAGATGTTGCAGCCCGAGTCGGCCACCGGCCCAAGGGTTTCGCGCACCACGGTGGCAAGGCCGATGCCGTAGGCGGACTGGTCGTCGACGACGCAGACCTTCTTGTTGCCCAGAGTGTTCTTCAGGTAGTTGGCGACCGCGGTGCCCTGGCTGCCGTCGTTGCCGAGGCCGCGGAAGAACGTGCGCCAGCCGTTCTTGCTGAGATCGACGCGGGTCGCCGATGCGGTGGTGGCAACCAGGCCGGCCTGGTTGAACAGGCCGCCGGTGGCGTCGGTCTCACCGGAGAACGCGGGCCCGATCAGCCCGATGATCTCCTGGGTGTCCACGATGCGTGGTGCGACGCCGTTGGCCTTGTTGGGATCGCCCTCGGTGTCGAACTTCTCCAGCGTCACCTGGCAGCCCGGGTTGGCCGCATTGTGCTTGTCGACCGCCAACTGCGCACCGTTGAGGATGTTGATGCCCAGTGCGGCATCGGGGCCCGTCAGCGCGCCCATCATCGCGAGCTTCAGGGGCGGGCAGGTGGCCTTGCCGTCACCGGCCGGATCCGCCGCCGCTGCCGTGTCGGGTGGCTTGATCTGCGCACCGTTTTCGTCGATCGGGAACTGCTCGACGATCTTCAGACTGGTTTGGGATGCCTGCTGCTCGGGCGCCGACTGCTTCTGGCAGGCCGCCATGCCGAGCACCATGAGCCCCGCACTACCGAGAACCAACGCTTTTCGTGCAATGCCACCGCGCACGTTCACCTCCGGGTCAGTGTTGTCAGCGGCGCCGACGACCATGCCGACCAGGCAGGCGCCGATGCTTCGGGGTAGAACATAGCCAAAGCATGGCCGTGGTGCGGGATGTTGACTGATGCCGGTCGCGTCGACTCTGGCCGAATGCGATTGTCGGCAACATCAGAAACCCACAATTAACACCGCTACCCTTCGTCGGCGGCAGCCTCCGTGGGTTCGTCGAGCGACTCCAACACCACCTCTGCGACCCGCTTCATGGTGGTCCGACGGTCCATCGCGGCCCGCTGGATCCACTTGAACGCCTCGGGTTCGGTCATCTGGTGCTTGCTCTGCAGCAGGCCCTTCGCCCGCTCGACCAGCTTGCGCGTCTCCAACCGGTCCGACAGGCTCGCCACCTCGGTTTCCAGCGCCGTGATCTCACCGAACCGGCTGACCGCCACCTCGATGGCCGGGATGAGGTCGGTGACGTTGAACGGCTTCACCAGATACGCCATGGCCCCTGCGTCGCGGGCCCGCTCGACCAACTCACGCTGACTGAACGCAGTGAGCACCACGATCGGGGCGATGCGCTTACTGGCGATCTCGGCTGCCGCGTCGATCCCGTCGCGGCGCGGCATCTTGACGTCCATGATCACCAGGTCAGGGCGCAGCTTCTCGGCCAGATCGACCGCCTCCTGCCCGTCGCCGGCCTCACCGACCACGTCATAGCCCTCCTCTCGCAGCATCTCTGCGAGGTCGAGGCGGATGAGCGCCTCGTCCTCGGCGATGAGTACGCGGTGGGGCTTGGCGGCGTGAGTCGGTGACCCGGTCATGGAGATATTGTGTCGTGGCAGCCGCCGATGAGCGACTGCGGGGCCATCATCTATGGTGGTAGGCCGCAGCACCCAACGCAGCGATGCCCTCGTATCCCAACTGGCAGAGGAAACGGATTCAAAACCCGTCCAGTGTGAGTTCGAATCTCACCGAGGGCACCAGAAAATGCCAGGTCAATCGACCTGGCATTTGTCGTACGGACCGGCGTTACGTCACATGCCGGGACGCCACGGGCCGTTGCCGTGCCAGTGCCATTGATCGCGTGGCTCGCCGTCGTAGTACCAGTCGTCGTGGCAGCGCCCGAAGTCCCAGTTGAAGCCCCATTCGGGGTGCCAGAACTCACCGGGGCACCAGTGGTAGTCGGGCGGGGGTGCCATCGGCTCGGCTTGTGCCACGGCCCCGCCGAGTCCCGCGAGTCCGATCGCGGTGGCAAACATTGCCGTGGTTGCCGCAATTCGTGTTTTGGTCATCATGTGGCGAGCCAAGCACCCCACCCCTGCGCGCCACTGTCAAAACACTTCGAGTCCGCTGGCGTTGTTCGGTCACAGCCTGAGAAGGTATGGCGCACAGCCATTTCCAAGGTGCTCGGGTGGAGGTGAAAACCTACCCGCCGTTACGGCAGGAACCGGGCGATCTGCTGCTCCGGCAGGGTGCGTGCCGCGCGCGCCTGGCGGAAGCCGACCGCGCCGCCGGCGGCGGTGAGCAACACCATCCCGGCAAGGCCCGGCAGCACGGCGAAGATGAGATCTGTGGTGCTCGACGCACGTAGGTAGTCGGCGTAGCCGATGCGGAACGTCTCGGGGATCGCGGGGATCGTCGGCGCGGCGTGCTTCGGGGACTGCGCGCTGGGCGCGGTCACGTGAGGTGCACTCGGCGCGGGCGGCGGGGCCGCTGGTGCGCCACCGCCGCCGGACGGGGCGGGCGGGGCGACCTCCGGCAGGGGTGGCAGCGGGAGCACGATCATCGGCGGTGGGACTACCACCGGGACCGGCGCGGCGACCACGGGGGCCGACGGCGAGGCGATCGACGGGGACTGAGCTTCGGGGGCGGTGTGGGCAGGTGCCGAAGGCGCCTCGGCCGGTGCGGCGTGAATGACGATTTGCCGACTACTCGGGGCAGTCGGCACCGGCGCCAGGTTCGGAGCCCGGCCGATGCGCCCGCTGGTGGATGCTCCGCCGCCACCGCCACCGCCACCGGCTGACGGGATGCTCGCCTGAGCCTCAGGGACGCCTACCGATGTTTCCGAGATGCTCACGCCTGTGCTCAAGGTCGACGGCGTGTTCGCTGACTGTGCCGCCCGATTCGTAGTGCTCTCGGTGGTCCCCGCAGACTTCTGACCTGAGGATTCACCACCCACGCCGATCCTGTGTTTGCCGGTCTGACCAGGCTTGCCGGTTTTCTGGTTATCGCGCTGGCCGGGCCGCCCGGTCTTGGCGGGGCCACTGTTCTGCTTACCGTTGGCGCCGGCGCGGTGGCTGGAGCTTTTCTTGTTGTCTTTGTGGTGACCGAAGATGCCGAGGACATCGACGCCGACGCCGAGTAGATCAGCCGATGCGACCGCGGTGCCCGAGACGCCGGGCCCGGCGACCATGGCGCCGCAGGCGATGGCCGCACTGACCGCTGTATTCCGTACCCACACCCGGTCCACGTTCACACTCCCCCAGAGGTTCCCGACAGCGACGTCGCACTGGACAGTATTCCATTCTGACACATCGATACCGTGGAGGAGAGTTTGCTGTGATCAGGTCGAGGCGACCGCTCCGATGAGCGGCGGGCGTACCTATTGCCGCGGAGGCGGGTCGGTGAAGACGTTCGACCGCATCACCGGACTTTCGATGAAGACATGCCACTTCTTCACCATCCATCGGAAGGCGTTCCACGACTCGAACACTCGTTGGTAGTCGGCGCTCTTGGCGCTCTCACGGACGTGGATGCCCTCCATCACGGCGAAGGCGGTGCGCATCATGTCGATGGGAAACTCGCGCAGCTGCGTCCCGCCCTTGACCAGGTCCGTCAACGCGTTGCCGTTCTTCGCGTCATACTCGGCGACCACTCGCTGGTTGGCTTCCCATGCCGCGGATTCGACGATCTGCTGATACTCGGCGGGCAGGTCGTGGAAGGCCTTCTTGTTGACGATGAAATCCAGCTGATCGCCGATCTGCCACCAGCCCGGTGAGTAGTAGAACTTCGCCACCTTGTTCAGTCCGAGTTCGGCGTCGTCGAACGGGGCGACGAACTCCGCAGCGTCGAGTTGGCCGGACTTGATGGCGTCGGCCAGCTTGAGATACGGAACGTCGACCGGGGTGACGCCGAAGGTTTTCATGACCTCGGCCCCGATCCCACCAATGCGCATGCGCAGCCCTTTGAGATCGTCGGTGCTGTTGATCTCCTTGTTGAACCAGCCGCCCATCTGTGCGCCGGTATTGCCTGCGGGGAAATACACGATGCCGAACTGGTCGTAGAGTCCGCCGATGAGCTCCATTCCGCCGCCGAACCGCAGCCACGAGGCGTGTTCTGCCGCGGTCAACCCGAACGGCGCCCCGGATCCGAACGTCAGTCCGGCATTTTTGTCCGCGTAGTAGTCCGAGGAGCTGTGACCGCATTCGACGAAGCCCTTGCTGACCGCGGTCATCAGGTCGTCTTTGGTGTCGAGCTCGCCTTCGACATGCAGGTCGATGGTGAACCGGCCGCCGGTCATCGCCTTCACCCGATCGGCCACGAACTGGGCGCCGCCGTACATGATGCTCAGGTCCTTCGGCCAGCTCACCATCATGCGCCAGTGCACCTGGGGGCCGTCGACGCCCGAGGCCTTGCCCGAATCCGTTGTGGCACATGCGGTGGTGGCGCCGGCGAAGAGTGCGGTACCCGCCATTGCGGCCGGTACTCCGGCCAGCAGTCGGCGTCTGTCAATTGTCATGTCTGCTCCTGGTCGCGGAAACGTCTGGCGGGATTGTTTGTTGCTCAAGCGATTTCGTTCGCAGGCTGCTCGACCGTCGACTCGCCACGGCTGCGCCGGTCCCATTCGGCCAGGATCGCCGGCGCGGTCGGCTTGCTGGCGAGACTCCCGACCACGTACACCACCAGGCCCGAGGCCAGTCCGACGTAGATGGGCTCGTTGGCGAAGATGTCGGTGGAGACCATCGTGACCAGCGTGGCCAGTGTCCCGACGGCCATGGCCATGACGGCACCGACGTTGGTGCCGCGACGCCACACCAGTCCGCCGAGGATCGGTACGAGCAGGCCGCCCACGAGGATGTCGTAGGCCACCGTCAGGGCCGCGACCACGTCTTGCAGCACGCAGGCGATGATCACCATGACCACCCCGAACCCGGCCACGTAGAGGCGGTTGTTGCGGACGTGGTCGTGTTCACTGCCGGACTCGACATCGTGGTGCCGCAGCCGGGCCACGATGTCCTGGCTGAACACGGTGGCGGTGGCGATCAGTGCACCGCTGGAGGTCGACATCACCGCGGCCAGTGCAGCGGCGAGCACCAGACCGGCCAGCAGCGGATGCAACTGGGCCTCGACGATCCGGGCGAAGGCATCGTCACGGGCATCCAGCTTGGGCAGCAGCACGTGCGCAGCCATCCCGATCAATGCCCCGGCGGCGGCGTACAGCAGGCAGTAGACGCCGGCGGCCGTGCCCGCCCAGCGGGCCACGCCCGGGCTACGGGCGGTGAACACGCGCTGCCAGATGTCCTGGCCGATCAGCAGACCGAAGGTGTAGATGACGAAATAGGTCACGATGGTGCTGCCGCCGATGGCGGTCCACGACGTGGCGTCCGACGGCAGCTTCGCGATCATGCCGCTGAAACCGCCGGCGCGGATCACCACGATCGGCAGCAGGATGAAGAAGATGCCGATGGTCTTGATGATGAACTGCACGAAGTCGGTCAGGGTGATCGACCACATGCCGCCGAGTGTCGAGTAGAGGATCACGACGCTGCCGCCCAATATGATCGACGGGACCTTCGCCATGTCGAACAGTGCCCCGAAGATCGTGGCGTACGCGATGGTCGAGGTGACCGACAACATCAGGGTGTAGCCCCACATCACCAGACCGGACAGCACGCTCGATCCCGGCCCGTAGCGCAGCTCCAGCATCTGGCTGACGGTGTAGACCCGCAACCGTTGGATGCGGCCCGCGAACAGCAGGCTCAGCAGCAGGATGCCGACGCCGATGGCGACCACCAGCCACATGCCGGAAATGCCGTACTGGTAGCCGAGTCCGACACCACCGATGGTGGACGCTCCCCCGAGCACGATGGCGGCCATCGTCCCGGAATACAGGAAGGGCCCGAGCCGACGGCCGGCCACGAGGAAGTCGGATTGGGTCGTTGCCTTGCGTTTACCCCAGAAGCCGAATGCGATCATAGCGACGATGTAGATCGCAACAACTGCGACGTCCATGGCGGCGCTCCTTTCTATCTGTCAGGTCTGTAGGGCTGGACTCAGCGCAGGTCCAGGTGGATCAGGGTCGGCCCGTCGGCGCCCAGAGCGGCGCGCACCAGGTCGGTCACCTCGTCGGTGGATGTGGTGCGGATACCGTTGGCGCCCATGGCGATTGCCATGGCGGCCAGATCGGGCGTACGCAGGTCGACGCCGATCGGGGCGATGCCGCGGCTCGCCTGCTGCTCGCGGATCTCGCGGTAGCCGCCGTTGTCGACGACGACCACCGGCACCGGAAGCCGTTGTTCCACAAGGGTGATGAGTTCCTGGACGGAGAACATCAACGCACCGTCGCCGAGCAGCACGGCGACCGGCACGTCCGGTCGGGCGATCGATGCCCCAAGGCCGGCCGGCAGGCCGTAGCCCAGTGTGGCGTAGCCGGGCATGTAGCAGAACTGCCGCGGGCCGGGCACATCGAAGAAGTGCACCGAGCCGAAATACGTGACCTGCGAGCTGTCTCCGGTGAGGATCGCCTCGGCCGGTAATGCGGCCCGCACGGCGGCGTTGATCTCGACGTGGGGCCCGGCGTCGACGGTGGCCTCGGAAACACACTCGGCGCGCAGTACCGCGGCCCGCGCAGATCCGTCGGTCGCCGGCCGGTCGGGCAGCGATGCCGCCAGCGCGGCCAGTGTCGTGGCTGCATCGCCCAGCAGCGCGATATCAGCGGGGCAGTTCTTGTCGAGCTGGCCGGGTTCGATATCGCACCGGATCACCACCTTGCCCCGGATCTGCCCTTCCCACAGGTCGGAATCGCCGAGCTCGGTCCCGATGAGCAGCAGGGCGTCGCTTTCGGCGGCGGCGTTCTGCACGGTCCGCAGCCGCACCGACGCGCCGACCGAAAGCGGATGTGCTTCGGAGACAGCGCCTTTGCCGTTGACGGTGGTGGCGACGGGAGCGCCGAGCAGTTCGGCCAGTGCGGTGAGCTCGCGCTGCGCGTCGACGGCTCCTCCCCCGGCGATGATGAGCGGCGCCTCCGCAGCGGCCAACGCGGCGGCGGCACGTCGCACCGTCTCCGGATCAGCCTGCGGCGCAACCAGTTTCACGCATTGACGAGCGCGTCCCGACCAGGGGGACTCCAGTACGTCGATCGGGATCTCGATGTGCACCGGACGCGGCCTGCGGCCGGTGAAGCTGCCGAACGCCTCGGTCACCGCCTCGGCGGCCTCGTCGGCGCTGCGCACCCGACGGCTCCAGCGCACCAGTTCGTTCATCGCCCCGCTGATGTTCTTGGCCTCGTGGAGCTGACCGAGATCGCGTCCTTCGGCGCCGGTCGGCATGCCCGAGGACAACACCAGCATCGGCTGAGACTCGGCGTAGGCGGTGGCGGCCGCGGTCATGGCGTTGGTCAACCCGGGGCCGCTGGTGGCGACCACGACGCCCGGCCGGCCCGAGACGCGGGCGTAGGCCTCGGCGGCGTAGCCCGCGCCCTGCTCGTGGCGGGGTGTCACGGCGCGGATTCCGGCATCGCGGAGGTGGCGGTAGATCTCCAGGTTGTGAGTGCCCGGGATCCCGAAGATGGTGTCGACACCATGCACGGCAAGGGTTTCCACGACGGCGGCGCCGCCGTTACGGTAGTCGGTCATATCAAGCACCCGTGTTGGTGGCCAATACCGACATCAGCTCGTATGCGACATGCGCCGCGGCGATACCGGTGATTTCCGCGTGGTCGTAGGCGGGGGCGACCTCCACGATGTCGGCGCCGACGACGTTGAGGCCCACCAGGTTTCGCAAGCAATGCAGCAGCTCACGGCTGGTCATGCCACCGGCCTCAGGAGTGCCGGTGCCCGGTGCGTGGGCGGGATCGAGCACGTCGATGTCGACCGAGACGTAGACCGGTGCCTCACCCAGACGCGCCCGCATCCGTTCGATTACGGCCGCCAGACCGTCGATCTGGAAATCGTCGGATCCGAGCACCTGGAATCCGAGTACCTTGTCGTCGGCCAGGTCGGTCGAGGCGTAGAGCGGCCCGCGGGTGCCCACGTGCAGGCAGTGTTCCTTGTCGAGCAGGCCCTCTTCGCTGGCCCGCCGGAACGGGGTTCCGTGGGTGTACGGCGCGCCGAAGTAGGTGTCCCAGGTGTCGAGATGGGCGTCGAAGTGCAGGACCGCGATCGGACCGTGGTCGCGGTGCAGGGATCGCAGCAACGGCAGCGCGATGGTGTGGTCACCGCCGAGGGTGATGAGTTTCGTGCCACCCTCCCGCAGTTGGTCGGAGGCGTATTCGATCGTGGAGATGGCCTCGTTGAGATCGAATGGGTTCACGGCGATGTCGCCGGCGTCGGCCACCTGCTGCGCGGCGAACGGCTCCACGTCGAGGCGGGGGTGGTAGGGCCGCAGCAGCTTGGACGAGGCGCGGATGTGGCCTGGGCCGAACCGCGCACCCGGGCGGTAGGAGACCCCGGAGTCGAACGGGACACCGACCACGGCGACATCGGTGTGCGGCACCTCGTCGGTGCGGGGCAGCCGCGCGAACGTGGCGGGACCGGCGTACCGCGGCACCTTGGTGGCGTCGACGGGTCCGACCGGTGTGCTGTGAGGTGTCTGCTGGGTCATAGCTACACCATGGACGAGAGGCACATCACAGCGATATCGACATATGGGCGAAAATCGCCCGATCGTGTTCGACAATCTGTCCATGCTGTCGATAGCCGAGCTGCTCGCCGATCCCGATCTGCGCCTGAGTCTCGTCGCAGGTCAGGACGCGGTCCAGGACAGTGAGATCGAAGCCGCGGCGGTCTCGGAACTGGCCCGCCCCGGTCCGTGGCTGCAGGGCGGTGAGCTGTTGCTGACCATCGGACTGCTGCTGCCCGGCGACTTCGACGGGTGCCGCGACTATCTCGCCGACCTCAAGGCCGCGGGAGTCCGTGCCGTCGCGCTGGGGCTCGGTGGCGATCTCCCCCATCAATGCGCGCCGCGCCGCCTGATCGACGCCGCCGATGAGGTGGGATTGCCGTTGTTGACCGTGCCCGACCCTGTGCCGTTCATCGCGGTCACCAAGGCGGTGTTCGCGCACCGGGCGCGAGCCGAACGGCGCGAACTGGAATGGGCTTTGCAGACCCAGCGGGCCCTCACCGCCGCTGCCGTCAGCCCCGGCGGGCTGCTCGGCATCCTGGCCGCGCACCGCACCGCGACCGGACGTACCGGGGTGGTGATCGATCTGCTCGGCCGGGTCTTGGCTGAATCCGACCCCGGCGGCGACGAGCTCTCGGTCGCCCTGGCGGATCAGCTGACCGCGGTACGCGACCACGGTCTCGCCGCCGCGGCCGTCGACATCAGCGGCGGCCGCAGGCGCGAACTGCACGGTCTGGGCGCCCGCAGGCTGCGCGCCTGGCTGCTGCTCGACAGCCCGGCGGAAATGCCTGTGGCCCAACAGATCACCGGCGACCTGGTGTCGCTGCTGTCGCTGGAGATCGAACGTCGTCATGGGCTGGACTCCGGCCAGCGCCGTGGACGCGCCCAGGTGCTGGATCGTCTCGCTCGGGCCACCGTCGACGACGTGGTGGCCGCGCGGTGGCTGACGGCGGTGGGCGTACCCGACGTGGATCTGCGGGCCGCGGCGGTGGCGGCCCCTCAGGACGCCGACGATCTGGCGGCGGATCTGCTGATCACCCTGCCCGACGCGCTCGTGCGCGTCGTCGACGATGTCGTGGAGCTCGCGGTTCCGCGCGGCACGGACCTGCCCGGCGTGCTCGGCACCCTGGCCGGACACCGCGCTGCGGGCATCGGGATCGGGGTGAGGCCCGGCGCTCTGGCAGTGTCGCTGCGGCAGGCGCGCTCGGCGCTGGCCGCCAGCCGGGTGAACGGCAGGCACATGCCCGCCGAGGACATCGCCAGCAGCCGGCTGCTGCTCACCGCCGTCGGAGCTGAGCCGCTGAGCGCCTTCGCCGACGCGGTGCTGGGCCCACTCGATGCGGCCGACCGCTCGGCCGAGCTGTTGCACAGCTTGACGGTGTTTCTGGAGAACAACGGGCAGTGGGCACCGGCGGCCGCGGCC
This sequence comes from Mycobacterium dioxanotrophicus, assembly GCF_002157835.1. Taxonomy (NCBI): domain Bacteria; kingdom Bacillati; phylum Actinomycetota; class Actinomycetes; order Mycobacteriales; family Mycobacteriaceae; genus Mycobacterium; species Mycobacterium dioxanotrophicus. Next base: position 3,666,293 of record NZ_CP020809.1, read on the forward strand.
CTGCAGGTGCACCGACACACGATGCGCAATCGCGTCGACGCCATCGAACGGCTCACCGGTCGCAGGCTCGACTCCGTGCACGATCGGCACGAGTTGTGGCTGGCGCTGCGGGCCCGGGACGCTGCGCGAATGTCGACCGACTGACCGGTCGCCGAAGATACCCTCTCAATGTGGCGGTCAGCGAGTTCCGGCGCTCGGTTTGCATGCCCGAGCTGGTGTTGAGCGGCCAGCTGCCCGCCCGCACCGCCCACTACGCGGAGAGTCTGTCCAGCCGGCTGCGCGTGCTGACCATCGCGACCTGGATCGCCGCTTCGGTGTCAGGCTTTTTCGGCTTGTTCCAGCTCGTCGTCGGCGGGGCCATCTGGCGCGTCGGGTTTCTCAATCTCGTGTTCGCGGCGCTGTTCGTGCTGGTGCCGCTGCTGTACCGGTTCGGCGAGCTGATCGCACCGTTGAGCTTCTTCGTCATCGCCTACGTCTCGGTGTCGCTGATGTGTTACCAGGTCGGCACGGGATCAGGTCTGCAGCTGTACTTCCTGGTGTCGGCCTCGTTGGTGGTCCTGGTCCTGGGTATCGAGCGCATCGGTCTGGCTGCTGTGCTGGTCGGGTTGGGGGTGATCGCGTCGATTGCGCTGGCGTTCGTGGCCCCGGTCGACCGCGGCCTGGGCCCGTCGTGGACGCTGCGGTTCGGCTTCGTCGTGACGACCGTGTCGGCGACCGTGATGGTCTTCGCGACGGTGTGGTTGGCGTTGCGGGAGAACGCCCGCGCCGAGGCCGCGATGGAGGCCGAATACCAGCGCTCCGAGCAACTACTCGCCAACATCCTGCCTGCGACGGTCGCCGCACGTCTGAAGGACCCGGCCCGCACCATCATCGCCGACAAGTACGACGACGCGTCGATTCTGTTCGCCGACATCGCCGGTTACACCAGCCGGGCCAGCGACACCGCACCCGCGGACCTGGTGCGTTTCCTCGATCGGCTCTACACCGATCTCGACGCGCTCGTCGACAAGCACGATCTGGAGAAGGTGAAGACCAGCGGGGACTCGTACATGGTGGTATCCGGTGTGCCCAAGCCGCGCACCGACCATGTCGAGGCGTTGGCCTGCTTTGCCCTCGACATGGCCGATGCCGTCGCCGATCTCAAGGATCCTCAGGGCCGAGCGGTACCGCTACGCATCGGGCTCGCCTCCGGTCCCGTCGTGGCCGGCGTGGTGGGCGCCCGCAAGTTCTTCTACGACGTGTGGGGCGACGCCGTCAACGTCGCCTCCCGCATGGAGACCACCGACGTCGCCGGCCGAATCCAGGTGCCGCAGAACGTCTATGAGCGCATCAGCGACCGCTTCGTGCTCGAAGAACGCGGCGAGGTCAACATCAAGGGCAAGGGCGTGATGCGGACCTGGTACCTGGTCGGCCGCCGCGACGACGAAGGTCGTGCGGCCGTCGAGACCGGTTAGACCTTGCCGTTCTCCGACTTGATCAACCAGGCCAGCTTTTCCAGCCCGTCGATGAGCTGATGCAGGATGTCCGCGGTGCTCGGGTCCTCGGCGTCGACCGCGTCGTGCACGCTGCGCATGGTGTCGACCACGGCGTAGATGCGGGTGGTGACGAGGTCGACCACCTCGGTCGTATTTCGTTCGTAGGCAGGGAATTCCGGCACCGTGGTCGTCGCGGACACGCTGTCGGAGCGGCCGTCGGGGACGGCGTCCAGTGCGCGCATCCGTTCGGCGATGGTGTCGCTGCCGGTGCGGGCGAAATCGACCAGTTCGTCCAGTTGCAGGTGCAGGTCGCGGAAGTTGGTGCCGACGACGTTCCAGTGCGCCTGCTTGCCTTGCAGTCCGAGTTCGATCAGGTCGACGAGCACCTGCTGAAGATGGGTGCTCAGTTGCGGTGTGGCGTGGAAACCTTGGATCTCTGTTTCGATTCGACGTGTACTCATGCCAGGTCCAACGATGCCTTTTTTGTAATCAATCCAAAATAGACGAGGAGTGGCCGGGATCACACCTGCGGTTCGGTCAACTGGTCGCCGTTCTTGTCCTGCTGACTGAGTAGGCGGGCGTATCCGGCCCCCATCCCCAGCAGCGCCAGCCCGACCACGATGAACACCGCGACCCGGAAGATGCCGTCGAGGGTGCCCAGGTCGAAGAGGAACAGCTTGGCCATCGCGGCGGCCACCAGCGCGAGACCACCCACGATCGGCAGCGACCGCTGGGCCTTGGGCAAGCGCGCGGCGTAGTACAACAACCCGGCGGCGATCATGATCCAGCAGATGGTCGCGATCATGTGCCCGCCGAAGAATCCTGCGCCGGCACCGCCTACGAGCACCCCGACGGTCACCGTGAACGTCGTCACCGCATAACCGATCACCGCCGCCGCGGCCACCCACAGCAGGCGAACCGTGTCGTCGTACGCAGGTCGGCTGCCGGTCCACGACCACACGATCGTCGCTGCGGCGGCGATGGCCAGGATGCTCGAGGTCAGCACCGACACTGCGACTCCCGCGCGGAGTTCGGTTGCCTGCGTAAGGGTTTCCGGCGGCGCGTAGCTCAGGAAATAGCCGCCGCCGACCACCGCGAACCCGATAGCCGCCCACCTGCCGACGTCACTGCGTCGCGCAACCACGGCAACGGCGATCGCCATCGCGAGTAGCACCGGGCCGGCTACCGTGCCGTCGAACGCCACGGTGACCGCGATGAGGGCGGCAACTGCCGACAGCGCCGACCACAGCTGCCGCACCACGGTCGTCACGCCGGGCATCCGATCGCCGATCGCGGTGACTGCCACCAGGGCCGCGGCCAACGCGCCGATCATCAGCGCAGCCACCACTCGATCCGTCGCGGCCGAAACGCACAGCAGTGGAACGGTTCCCGCCGCCGTCGTGAGCGCCATGGCGGCCTTGTTGGTGGTCCAGCGCAGCAATACCACCCCGGCGCCCACGGCCAGCACCGCAGCCACCGCGCACGCCGACGCCAACCGCAGATCCTCCGATGTCGCTGCTGCCAACGCGAACAGCAGCGGTGCCGTGGCCGCCGCGACCCGCGCCACATGCACCGTCATCCAGTCCCGCCCCCACTGCACGGGCAGCGTCGCCGCTGACAAGGCCAGCATGAATCCGATCAGCAGTAGTGTGACGCCGTCGGTGACGACCGGGGCCAGGATGGTCAACGGCACGAGAACCAGCAGGCCGAGTTGTTCGGAGTCCCAGAGTCGAGCCAGCACCAGCCCGCCACCGCCGATGACCGCCGCGATGGCGAGCCCGACCGGCGCGGCAACCCAGTGATAGATCGCCGTCACGGCGATCACGTCGATGTAGGCGGCCGCGATCCCGGTCGCGGCCAGCGCGATCGCGCCGGTGCGCCCGCCGGGCCGCGACTGTTGCCACCAGGAGACCGCGACCAGACCCGCCGCCAGCGCAGCGCCCGCCGCGACGCGGAACTCGGGCCGCAGGATGCCGGCCTGTGCGGCCAGCACCACCAGCAACACGACGCCGACCAGCGTCACGGCCACACCGGCGACCGCGAGCACCTTGCCGATCCAGCCTTCGGACCGTTCGGTGCGCGGCGGCGGTGTCGGTGCGGCGGCCGGAGGCGCAACCGCGACGGGCGGGGTCACCTGCGGGACCGCCGGGTACGGGCCCGCTGCCCAGTACGGAGCAACCGGCGCCGCGACAGGCGCAGGGGCCTGGTGTGTCAGCAGCCGGTCCAGTTCCGCCAGGTCGGCCGCGACCCTTCCCGTGTAGGCGTTGATCGCAGCGATGTCCGAGGCCAGCCGGGAGATGAGGGCACGGTGCGGTTCGGTCATGCCTGTCATCGTGACAGCGAACCAGGGTCACCGGATGAGTAGGACTACTCGTCGAGTCCGTGTTCGATGGCGTAGCGGGCCAACTCGACCCGGTTGGCCACCTGCAGTTTGCGGAATGTGGCCTGGACGTGATTCTCCACGGTCCGGTGGCTCAGCGACAGTCGGGTGGCAATCTGTTTGGCGGACAAGCCTTTCGCCACATAGCGCAGCACCTCGGTCTCCCGTTCGGTGAGGCTCGGTGTGGCGGCGTCGCGGTCAGGGCGCGCCGCCATGCGTCGGTACTCGCCCAGTACCAAGCCGGCCAGACCCGGTGTGAACACGGCCCGGCCCTGCGCGGTCGCCCGAACAGCTTCGCCCAGTTCGGCTTTCGATGCGCTCTTGACCAGATAGCCGGTGGCCCCGGCCTTGACCGCCTCGAGTACGTCGTCACGCTCGTCTGACGCCGACAACACCAGGACCTTGGTGTCCGGGGACACCGCCAGCACCTCGGCGGTGGCTTGCGCGCCGGTGCCGTCGGTCAACCGCATGTCCATCACCACCACGTCGGGCCGGACCACCGCGGCGCGGCGGCGAGCGGCGGCGACGCCGTCGGCCGTTGCCACCACCTCGAATCCGTCGTCGGCAAGATCGCGCGCCACCGCGTCCCGCCAGATCGGATGGTCGTCGACCACCATCACCTTCGGTGCGGACTCCCCCATCACTGTCCCCCTCCTGTGCGCGGCACCGTCAGCTCCCATTCCGTCCCGGCGCCCGGTGCGGTGGTCAGCTCGGCGCTGCCGCCAAGCCAGTCCATCCGTCCCACAATAGATTTCGATACACCGAGCCGACCCTGCCGGGCCGCCTCGGCCAGCCTGCCGTCGGCAATGCCCACCCCGTCGTCGCGGATGCTCACCGTCACGCTGTCCCCCAGATCCTCGAGGAGGACGAACGCCCGAGCATCCGGCCCGGCGTGTGCGGCCACGTTGTCGAGCGCATTGCCGGCCGCTGCGAACAACTCCCGGGCCACGGCGTCCTCCAGCAACACGGGCTCGGCTGGCAGGCTGACCGAAACCCGGTCACTGGCGCGGCTCCGCAGCAGCGCGCCGACGTCGGTCAAGGTCCCGCCCGCAACCTCGGCGTCCGGTGCGCTGACCAGGCGGCGCAACGCCCGCTCCTGCTCCCCCGCCAATTCGGCCAGTTTTGCTGTCTCGCCCCCGATTTCGCGGCCGCGCCGGGAGACCAGGGCCAGCACCTGGATGGCCCCGTCGTGCACGGTGCGGGACAGCCGCTCGCGCTCCTCCAAGGCGGCCGCCAGCCGCACTGCCCGCTCCAACTCGGCGTGGGCTCGGCGAGCGGTCTGGGCCGCCATACCGACCGCCAGACCCACGGCCACCTCGATGACGATTGTGGCGTTGCGGCCAAGGTTCGGGCTGACATACCCCTTGAGCGTCGCCGCCGCCGCCATGACCGCGAGTCCGGCCGCCATACCGCCGACCGGGCCGAACTGCAGGGCCGCGGAGATCGTGGCGTTGGTGGCCCACAGTGTGGTGGGCCAGGATTGGTTGTCGGCCACCCAGTGATCGGACGCGACGAACGCCGTCGACAGCATGAGCACCAGCACGATCACGATCTCGGCGATCACCCAGGCCGGCCGCCGCCCGAACCCTTTGAGGTAGGCGACCGCGCACGCGACGCTCCAGAGCATCAGCACGGAGAACAGTAGCCAGGCCAGCATCGGACGCATCAGATCGTCGTTGATCGCGATCTGGAAGCCCAGCGCGTAAATGCAACTGAGCAGCCGGAACCCCTGCGCCGCCCGCCACAGCGGGGCGACCGGATCCGAACGGCGCTGCACCTGCTCAGCATAAGGTCGCCGACGGCACCACTACGGCAACATCTCGGCGTGACTACGGTCCGACCGCGACCGGACGGGTGGGGTCGGCAGCCCACTCCGACCAGGATCCGGGGAACAGTGCGGCGTCGACACCCGCGGCTGCCAAGGCCGCTACGGCCACCGCGGCGGTGACACCGGAGCCGCAGTACGCGCCGGCCTCGGTGCCTTCGGTGAGTCCCCGCTCAGCCAGCAGCCCCCGCAGGTCGGCGTCCGGCAGCAAGGTGCCGTTGGCGGCGAGAACGCGGGTGCTCGGCAGGTTGACGGCTCCCGGGATGTGCCCGGCGGCCGGGTCCATCGGTTCGACGTCGCCGCGGAAGCGCTCGGGTGCACGGGCATCGAGCAGGACGCCGCGGTGCGCGCCGGCCTCTTCGGCGGTGATGGTGCGACGGGCACCGTGGTACAGGTCGTCGTGCGCGACGATGACGTCGCCCGGCTCGGGCTGGACCGGGCCGCTCTGTAATGCCCCGCCCGCAGCCGTCCACGCCGCCAGGCCCCCGTCGAGGATCCGGACGTCGGGGATGCCTGCCGCGGTCAGCACCCACCACGCCCGGCCGGAACCGGCCCGGTTCCAGTCGTCGTACACCACAACGGGTACCCCGGAGCGCAGACCCCAGCGGCGGGCCGAGGCTTCCAGGCTCCGTCCGGACGGCAAAGGGTGCCTGCCGCGGCCGGCCACGCCGTGGTCGGACAACTCGTCATCCAGGGACACGTACACCGCCCCCGGCACGTGCCCGGCCAGATACGCCTCGGTGCCATCGGGCTCGGCCAGAGTCCACCGCACGTCCAGGACCGTGACGGGATCCCCGGTCTCGATCAGCTGCCGCAGTTCGGCGGCGGTGACGAAAACGTCTGCTCGTGCTGCACTCACTGCACCGAAACTACATCACCTTGGACAGAAACGCCTTCGTGCGTTCATGTTTCGGGTTGGCCATCACTTCACGGGGATTGCCGCTCTCCACGATCACGCCGCCGTCCATGAACACCAGCTTGTCGGCGACCTCACGGGCGAACCCCATCTCGTGCGTCACGACCACCATGGTCATCCCCTCACTGGCGAGGTTCTTCATCACCGCAAGCACCTCCCCGACGAGCTCGGGGTCCAACGCGGAGGTCGGCTCGTCGAAGAGCATCAGCTTGGGACTCATTGCCAACGCGCGCGCGATGGCCACCCGCTGCTGCTGACCGCCGGACAGCTGGGCCGGGTAGGCATCGGCCTTGGCGGACAATCCGACCTGACTGAGCAGATCCTTGGCCCGCTTCAGCGCTTCGTCCTTCTTGACCTTCTTGACGTGGACGGGGGCCTCGATGATGTTCTCCAGCACCGTGCGATGCGGGAACAGGTTGAAGTGCTGGAAGACCATCCCGACCTCGCGCCGTTGCTTGGCGGCCTCTTTGGGGCGCAGCTCATGCAGCTTGCCGCCGCGCTCGCGGTAGCCGACCAGTTCTCCGTCGACATAGAGCCTGCCGCCGTTGACCTGTTCCAGGTGGTTGATGCACCGCAGGAACGTCGACTTGCCCGAGCCCGAAGGCCCGACCATGCACAGCACCTCGCCGCGGCCGATGTCGAGGGTGACGCCCTTGAGGACGTGCAGCGCGCCGAAGTTCTTGCACACACTCTCGGCGCGGACCATGGGTTCGGTCATGGATGCGGCTCTCCCATCTGCGCCTTGGCCAGGGTCTCCAGTTGCTTGGACGTCAGCTTCCGGGATGCGCCCCTGGCGTAGTACCGCTCCAAGTAGTACTGCCCGACCATGAGCACACTCGTGACGGCCAGGTACCAGGTGGATGCCACCAACAGCAACGGGATCGGTTGGAACAGCGCAACACCGATGTCCTTGGACCGCCCGTACAACTCGAAGCTGTACGGCACCGCAGTCACCAGTGACGTGGTCTTGAGCATGCTGATGAACTCGTTGCCGGTCGGCGGGATGATGACCCGCATCGCCTGAGGCAGCACGGTGCGGCGCATCGTCATCCACCACGACATGCCGAGTGCGGTCGACGCCTCGGACTGCCCCTCCGGCACCGAACTGATGCCGGCGCGGATGATCTCCGCCATGTAGGCCGCCTCGTTGAGACCCAGGCCCAGGATCGCCAACATGAAGAAATTCGGTTCGCTGAGGCTGAATTTGAAGAAGGTCGGGCCGAACGGCACGCCCAGTTGGATGTTCTTGTAGATCACCGGGACCAAGCCCCAGAGCACCAACTGCACGTATACCGGTGTGCCGCGGAATATCCACAGATACAGCCAGGACACCGCTTTGAGCACCGGATTCGGCGACAGCCGCATCACCGCCAGGGCGACCCCGAGGATCAATGCCAGCACCATGGAGAAGATGGTGAGCTGCAGGGTGTTCCAGGCGGCCTGCGAAATCCGTTGGTCGAACAGGTATTTCCCGAAGGTATCCCACCGGTAGGCCTCGTTGGTGGCCGCGCCGTACGCGAACAGCGCCAGCCCGATGATGACGAGACCCGCCATCACCCACCGCCACGGATGCCTCAGCGGGACAGCATCAATGGCGGCAGGTGAGGTTTCCTCTTCGACAGCCGGAGGCGGCGATGCGTCTGCCATTCCCGCCTCAGCTGGTCGCGCCGTTGATGACCGGCTTGTCGATCAGTCCCTTCTCGGCGCCCCAGTTGGCGGCCACCTGCTTGTAGGCACCGGTCTGGATGAGGTGCTCGAGGGCCTTCTGCAGCGACTGGGCCAGCGGCGAGCCCTTGGGTACCACCCAGCCGTACGGCGCAGAATCGAAGATCTCACCGACCTGTTCGAGTTTGCCGTCGCTCTGTTTGATCGCGTAGGCCGTCACCGGGGAGTCGGCCGACATGGCGTCGGCCTGCCCGAGCAGCACCGCGTTGGTGGCTGCGGACTGGTCGTCGAACTTCAGTACGGCGATGGCGGGCTTGCCCTCCTTGGCGCACTTCGCATTGCGGGCGGGCATCTCGTTGGTGTCCTGCACCGTCGCCGTCTGCACCGCGACCCTCTTGCCGCACGCGTCGTCGGGGTTGATGCCCGCGCCGACCTTCTGCGCCCAGGCCGAGCCGGCCTGGAAGTAGGTGACGAAGTCGACCTGCTGTTCACGTTCCTTCGAGTCGGTGAACGACGACATGCCGACGTTGTAGCTGCCGCCCTGCACGGACGGAATGATCTTGTCGAACGCCGATGGCCGGTACTCCGGGGTCAGTCCGAGGGTGGCGGCGATGGCGTTCATCAGGTCGACATCGAACCCGATGATCTTGCCGTTGGGATCCTTGAACTCGTTCGGCGCGTACGTCGGATCGGTACCGACGATGAGCTTGCCGCTCGACTTGATGGGATCCGGCACGGTGTTGGCGATGGAGTCGACCTTCTCAGCCGTTGCCGCGGTGGTCGCCGTGCCTGACGTACCGCTGTCACTGTTATTCGCGCACCCCGAGAGCATCAGGGCGCCACTTGCCGCGATCACCCCTGCGACGCGCCACATTTTCCCCCGACGGACGTGACATCCAGCTTTCACAGTTGCCTCTTCTCTCTGCCTAGGGCCGTCTTCCGCCCTCATCAAACCGGAGACGTTAACGACCGCGGCCCCAGCCCGCACTGGGGGTAACCGAACATTAACGACCGCAGTACGACACCACAGCGGTACGGTAAAATCCGCGTCCGGCGTTATTTGTTGTGCCAAACTGCCAGCATGGAAACCACTGCTGCACCAAGCCTGTTGCCTCATCTGTGGAAGGCAACGCTGGCAACTGGCGTTCTCGCAGTCATTCTGGGCGTTCTGGTGTTCGTTCGCCCCGCCGCCGCAATCATCGTGACAGCGATCTTCTTCGGCGCATACCTCTTGGTTACCGGCATCTGGCAGGTCGTGCTCGCGCTCAGCCTGCGCTCCCCCGCCGGTAGCCGTGTACTGCTGTTCATCAGCGGTGCGGCGTCGCTCGTCCTCGCGGTGCTGTGTTTCGTCAACCTGGACAACTCGATCCAGTTGCTCGCCATCTGGATTGGTGTCGGCTTCATCTTCCGCGGTGTGGCGACGGCGATGTCGGCCATCGGTGATCAGTCTCTGCCCGGACGCATTTGGGAGATCATCGTCGGCGTCCTGAGCATCATCGCGGGCATCATCATGTTCGTCGCACCGGTCGAAGGCCTGGTCGCCGTCACGCAGGTGACCGGCATCATCCTGATCGTGCTCGGCATTGTCGAGGTCGTCTCGGCCTTCGGCATCCGTAGCGACGCCAAGAAATTGAAGGCCGCCTTCGCCTCGGAACCGCCCACGGTGACGTAACCCACCGTGCTGATGATCCCGGGACGCTGGTTGCCGAGACGGATGTCTACTACACTTCGTCGTAGATTGACCTAGCGACCTCGGAAGTAGGGTCAGATGGACGCATTGGACGTGTCACGGTGGCAGTTCGGAATCACCACCGTGTACCACTTCATCTTTGTTCCGCTGACCATCGGGTTGGCACCGTTGATCGCCATCATGCAGACCGTGTGGGTGATCACCGGCAATGACAGCTGGTACCGGCTGACCCGGTTCTTCGGCAAGCTGTTCCTGATCAACTTCGCGATCGGGGTGGCCACCGGAATCGTGCAGGAGTTCCAGTTCGGCATGAACTGGAGCGAGTACTCGCGGTTCGTCGGCGACATCTTCGGCGCCCCGTTGGCCATGGAGGGTCTGGCCGCGTTCTTCTTCGAGTCCACGTTCATCGGGTTGTGGATCTTCGGCTGGACGCGGCTGCCCCGGCTCGTGCACCTCGCGTGCATCTGGGTGGTGGCCATAGCGGTGAACATGTCGGCGTTCTTCATCATCTCGGCCAACTCGTTCATGCAGCATCCGGTCGGTGCGGTGTTCAACGCCGAAAAGGGTCGCGCCGAGCTGACCAGCATCGTCGCCCTGTTCACCAACAACACTGCGATCGCCGCGTTTTCGCATGCCGTGGCCGGGGCCTTCTTGACCGCAGGCGTGTTCGTCGCCTGCGTGTCTGCCTGGTGGATGGTGCGCTCACAGCGGGGCGGGCTAAACGACGTGCCCACTGGCGCCGGTCATCACAGTGGCAGCACCGCCGCCGAGGACGCCGTCAGCATGTACCGGCCCGCCACCATTCTCGGCTGCCTGGTCACCCTGGTGGCGGCCATCGGCCTGTTCTTCACCGGCGACGCCCAGGGCAAGTTGATGTTCCAGCAGCAGCCGATGAAGATGGCCTCCGCAGAATCGTTGTGTCACAGCCAAACCGACCCGGATTTCTCGGTGCTGACCGTAGGAACCCACAACAACTGCGACAGCGTCGTGCACGCCATCGAAGTACCGTTCGTCCTGCCGTTCCTGGCCGAGGGCAAGTTCAGCGGTGTGCATCTGGACGGCGTGCAGGATCTGCAGCAGATGTACGAACAGAAATTCGGGCCCGGCGACTACCGGCCCAACCTGTTCGTCACCTACTGGTCGTTCCGCGCGATGATCGGATTCCTCGCCGTGCCAGGTCTTTTCGCGGTCGCCGCACTGTGGCTGACCCGTGGCGGCCGGATTCCGAACCAACGCTGGTTCTCTTGGTTCGCGCTACTGACCATCCCCACACCGTTTTTGGCCAACAGCGCGGGCTGGGTGTTCACCGAGATGGGTCGTCAACCCTGGGTCGTCGCGCCCAACCCGACCGGTGATCCGAACATCCGGCTGACCGTGGCCCAAGGCGTATCGCACAACTCGATGACCATCGTGGTGCTGTCCCTGGTGACCTTCACATTGCTCTACGCCGTGCTCGCGGTCATCTGGTTCTTCCTGCTGCGCCGCTATGTCGTGGCCGGGCCGCTGGAACACGACTCCGAACCGGCGCCGCCGGCCCCGCCGGGTGCCGACGACGTCGCACCGTTGTCGTTCGCCTACTGAGCCCACCGCACGAGTCGAGGAGCGATTCGATGGGATTACAGGAACTCTGGTTCATTCTGCTGGCCGTGCTGTTCCTCGGATTCTTCGTCCTGGAGGGATTCGACTTCGGTGTCGGGATGTTGATGAGCTTCTTCGGGCGTGCCGCGCACGTGAGGAGCACATCAGGTCCCGCGCACGTGAGGAGCACATCAGGTCCCGCGGACGTGAGGAGCACATCAGGTCCTGCGCACGTGAGGAGCACATCCGGTCCCGCAGGTGGTCGCACCGGAACCGATGCCGAACAGCACCGCCGCGCCGTTCTCAACACGATCGGCCCGGTGTGGGACGGCAACGAGGTGTGGCTGATCACCGCCGGTGGCGCGATGTTCGCGGCGTTCCCGGAGATGTACGCGACCGTCTTCTCCGGTCTGTATCTGCCGCTGCTGGCGATCCTGTGCTCGATGATCGTGCGTGTCGTGGCCATCGAATGGCGTGGCAAGATCGACGATCCCGGCTGGCGTCGATGGGCCGACATCGCCATCGCGGTCGGCTCGTGGGTGCCCGCCATTCTGTGGGGCGTCGCCTTCGCGGGGCTCGTGCACGGTATGCCGGTCGACGCGCACGGGCAGATGCATGCCGGAATCACTGACGTCGTCAACCCGTACACCCTGCTCGGCGGGCTGGCGACCGGTTCGCTGTTCGCCTTGCACGGTGCGGTGTTCGTCGCGCTGAAGTCCAGCGGCACTGTCCGCAGCGATGCGTTCGGTTTCGCCGGCAAGCTGGCGATCCCGGCGACGGTGCTGGTGGCGGGCTTCGGGCTGTGGACGCAGCTCAGCCACGGCAAGACCTGGACGTGGATCGTTCTGGGGGTCGCGGTGGTGGCACAGCTGGCCGCGGTGGCCAGGGTGTTCAGCCGCAGCGGCGAGGGCTGGGCGTTCGTCTGCACCACGATTGTCGTTGCCGCCGTGGTGGTTCTGCTGTTCGGTGCGCTGTACCCGAACCTGGTGCCCTCCACACTGAACCCGGACTGGAGCCTGACCATCTACAACGGCTCGTCGTCCCCGTACACGCTGAAGGTCATGACCTGGGCGGCGCTGGTGTTCGCGCCGCTGGTGATGGTGTACCAGGCGTGGACGTATTGGGTTTTCCGCAAACGCATCTCGGCTGACCGCATTCCGGAGCCGATCGGACTCTCCCGGCGGTCGGACTGAATCTCTGGCGCGCCCTGGGTATTCGCGGCGGGACGGGATCCGTCACGGCGCTGCGCCGCTACCTGGCGGCCGCGGTGGCCTGCGGCGTGGTGATTGCCGGAAGCACGATCGCGTCGGCGGTGGTGCTCGCCCATCTCGTGGCAGGTGTGGTCGTCGATCCCGACTCCGGATCGCGCTGGCGCTCCTCACTTCTGGCCCTCGGACTGATCTGGACCGTCCGCGCCGTGGCGCAATGGTTGCAGGGCAGGCTCTCACAGCGCGGCGCCACCGCGGTCATCGGCGAGTTGTCCAGCCAGGTCCTGCGATCGGTGACAGCCCTGCCGCCCCGGCAGTTGGCGGCCGACCGGGATGCGGCCGCCGCGGTGGTGACACGCGGCCTCGACGGGCTGCGGCCGTATTTCAGCGGCTATCTGCCTGCCGTAGTGCTCGCCGGCATCCTCACCCCGGCAGCTCTGCTGGTGATGGCGTGCTACGACATTCAGGCCGCCGCGATCGTGATGATCGCGCTACCGCTCATCCCCATCTTCATGGTCCTGATCGGGCTGCTCACCGCCGACCGGTCGGCGGCGGCGCTCGGTGCGCTGACCACCCTGCAGAGCCGCCTACTGGACCTGGTTGCCGGCATCCCGACCTTGCGCGCCCTCGGGAGGGCCGGAGGGTCCGTGCAGCGCATCGCCGAATTGTCCGCCGCCCATCGGCGTTCGACCATGGCGACGCTTCGGATCTCCTTCTTGTCGGCGCTCGTGCTGGAACTGCTGGCCACGCTCGGCGTGGCCCTGGTGGCGGTCAGTGTCGGCCTGCGGTTGGTTTTCGGGGATATGCCGCTGGCAGCCGCCCTGACCGCGTTACTGCTGGCGCCTGAAGTCTTCTGGCCGTTGAGGCGGGTGGGTGCGGCGTTCCACGCCGCGCAGGACGGCAAGACGGCGGCCGAGGCGGCCTTCGCGCTCTGTACTGCGTCGCCGCGGCCGTCCGGGACCCGTATCCCGACGGCGGGCGCGCCCACCATCGACGTCGCGGGTTTCGACGCGGCGATCGAACCGGGGCGCGTCACAGTACTCACCGGACCCAACGGCGCCGGGAAAAGTACGGCACTACAGGCCATTCTGGGGCTCACCGATGCGCTACGCGTGCGGGTGGACGGAGTCGAGGTATGCGAGCTCGACTTGGATGCCTGGTGGCGTCAGATCGCCTGGTTGCCACACCGTCCGGTGCTGATTCCCGGTACCGTCCGGGCCAATCTGGAATTGCTCGGCCCGCTGCCCGATCTCGACAATGCCTGCCGCAGTGCCGGTTTCGACGAGGTCTGCGACAGCCTTCCGGACGGTTTGGACACCGTGATCGGCCGCGACGGGGTGGGCCTGTCCCTCGGGCAGCGGCAGCGGCTCGGGCTGGCCCGCGTGCTCGGGTCCCCGGCTCCGGTGGTGCTGCTGGACGAGCCGACCGCGCATCTGGATGCCGAATTGGAGGCTCGGGTCCTGAGCGCCGTCACCGCCAGGGCGGCGTCGGGTGCCACCGTGGTGGTGGTCGGGCACCGCGATCCCGTGCTGGCGATCGGCGATGTGGTTGTGACAGTGGGTGATTCACGTGTTCCGCGATGACCCGCTGCTGCGATTCGCCGCGCAGTTGCTCAGACCACGGATCGGACGGCTGGTGCTGGCCAGCATGTTCGGCGTGCTGTCGCTGGGCAGTGCCCTGGCGTTGGCCGGGATCTCCGCATGGCTGATCACCCGGGCCTGGCAGATGCCGCCGGTGCTGGATCTCTCGGTGGCCGTGGTTGCGGTGCGGGCGCTGGGTATTTCGCGAGGCGTGCTCGGCTACTGCCAGCGGCTGGCGTCCCACGACACCGCCCTGCGGGCGGCGGCCAATGCCCGCACCGGGTTGTACCGCCGGCTCGCCGACACCGCCACCGATGACGTCATGCGCATGCCCAGCGGTGAACTCGTGGCCCGAATCGGTGGATCGGTCGACGACCTGGCCGATGTACTGGTGCGGGCACTGCTGCCCATCGTGGTGGCCGTGGTGCTGTCGGCCGCTGCTGTCGGCGTCATCGCCGTGATCTCCCCTGCCGCCGCGGCGGTGCTCGCCGCGTGCCTGCTGATCGCGGGTGTCCTCGCTCCCGCCATCGCGGCCCGCGCGGCTACGGCATCAGAAGCCGTTGCTGCACAACATCGTTCGCAGCGCGACACGGCCACCATGCTGGCACTCGAATACGCCCCGGAGCTGCGCGTCAGTGGACGCCTGGCCGCGGTGATCGACGAGTCCGAACAGCAGAACCGGGCCCTGGGGCACGCCGTGGACCGAGCCGCAGCGCCCGCCGCTGTCGCCGCCGCCATGCCCAGCGCTGCCATCGGTGCCAGCGTGCTGGGCGCGGTCGTCGCCGCCCTCACCCTGGCGTCGAGCGTCGCCCCGACCACCGTGGCGATCCTGATGCTGCTGCCTCTCTCGGCATTCGAGGCGACCGCCGCGCTGCCGGAAGCCGCTCTGCAGCTGGGTCGCTCACGCATCGCCGCCCGCAGGCTGCAGGATCTCACCGAACCCGAGCCGGGCCTGCGCCGGCGCCCCGAAGCCGCGGCGGTGGACCTGAAACCGGGGGCACGGCTGGCCGTCCTGGGGCCCAGCGGCTCGGGCAAGACGACGTTGTTGATGGCGATCGCCCGCCAGTACGCCGAGAAGCCGCAGCGCGCAGCGTTTTTCGCCGAGGATGCGCACCTGTTCGACACCACGGTGCGCGACAACCTGCTGGTGGCCCGCGGTGACGCCACCGACGAGGAACTGTTGGCGGTCCTGCACCGCGTCGGCCTCGGAACGTGGTTCGCGGCACTTCCCGACGGGTTGTCCAGCATTCTGGTGGGCGGAGCGGCCGCGGTGTCGGCGGGTCAACGCAGGCGGCTGCTGCTTGCCCGGGCGCTGATTTCGAGCTTCCCGATCGTGCTGCTCGACGAACCGACAGAGAATCTCGAGGCGGCCGACACCGAGCGCATCCTGACCGAGCTGCTCACACCGGGCGGCCTGTTGACGGCTGACCGAACCGTCGTGGTGGCAACGCATCATCTGCCTGCCGGTGTCGACTGCCCGACGCTGACCTGTCCTGCGCTGCGACAGGTATCCGGCGAGTAGCCTCGGTCTCATGACCGACGCGCGCGGCGGTGGTACCGAGTCGGACAAACCCGCTCCACCGGCCGCATCGCCGACACCGTACGGACCGTACCCGGGCCCCTACCCGCCGCCGTACAGCAGTTATCCCCCGCCGCCGCCCTACGGGGCCGGTTACCCCCCGTCTCCATACGGTGGCTATCCCGTGCCGCCCCCGCCTCGCCCGCCGGCCGGACCACGCAACGGGCTGGGGGTCGCCGCGCTGGTGCTCGCGATCATCGGCCTCGTCCTGACGTTGTCAGTGATCGGTGGCATCGTGCTCGGACTCCTCGCGGTGATCATCGGGATCGCGGCGTTGGGCCGGTGCAAACGCGGCGAGGCCGACAACCGGGGCGTCGCCACCAGCGGCATCGTGCTCGGAATCATCGCCGTGCTGGTGTCGATCGCCTTCATCTGGGTGTGGGTCGGCGTGGGGCAGCGCTGGTTTGACGAGTTCGGCGGCCCCGAATACATGGACTGTATGCAACGCGCGGGCAGCGACCCCGTCGCACAACAACAGTGCGAGGACGCCTTACGCAACCGGGTGGAGCACGGTCTCGGTGTCACTCCGACCTCGACGCGCTAGCGCGACGCGGGAAAGTATTTGACGATGCCTTCCTGCACGACCGTCGCCAGCAGCTGACCGGCTTCGTCGAAGAAATGGCCGGTGCCCAGGCCGCGGGATTCGGCGGCCACCGGGGAGGTGGTCGAGTACAGCACCCATTCGTCGAACTTGATCGGACGGTGAAACCACACCGAGTGGTTCATCGTCACCGCGAAGATACGGTCGAAGCCCCACGAGAGGCCATGTGTGGTGATGATCGAGTCGAGGACCGTGGTGTCCGACGAATACACCAGCGCTGCGCCGTGCAACACCGGGTCGTCGGGCATGGCGCCCTCGGTCTTGAGCCACACCCGGTTGTGGTCCAGGCGCTCCCCTTTATCCCGCATCACCCAGGCCGGGTCGTTGGTGTAGCGCCACTCGATGGGCCGCAACGCCTCGACGAACAAGGGCACCGTTTCCTCGTACCCCCGCAACAGCTCGTCGATCTTCGGCAATGTGTCGGGATGTGCGACGTCGGGCGCGGCCACGCTGTGTTCGAGGCCGCGCCCGCCGTTCATGTAGGAGAGCATCACGGTCGTCAAGAGCTGACCGTCCTGCATGACGTCCACCCGGCGATTGGCGAAACGCTTCTCGTCGCGTAGCCGCACGATGTGGAACTCGAGGTCTTGCTCCGGGTCACCGCCGGCGATGAAGTGGGCGTTCAGCGCGCTCGGCTGCTGCTTGTGCTCCAGCGATCGACCACCCGCCACGAACGCCTGCGCGATCATCTGACCGCCGAACGTGCGGATCGGATTCTTGCTCGGGTGCGTCCCGATGAAGAGGTTGTCGTCGACGCGCTTGAGGTCGAGAACCGCCAGCAGCTCCTCGAAATCCGAGTGTGACACTGGGCCCCTCTCCTCGTTTAGACGTCCTCCTCACCGATGCGGTGCACATGGATCAGATTCGTGGAGCCTACTGTGCCGGGAGGAGCACCCGCGACGATGACCACCAGCTCGCCGCGCTTGTAGCGGCCGAGCTCCAACAACGACTTGTCGACCTGACGGATCATGTCGTCGGTGCTGGACATCTGCGGCACGATGAACGTCTCGGTGCCCCAGGTCAGGGCGAGCTGGCTGCGCACCTCGGGCAGTGCGGTGAACGCCAGCACCGGCAGCGGCGTGTGCAGCCGAGCCAGCCGGCGCACGGTGTCGCCGGACTGGGTGAACGCAACGAGTGCCTTGGCGTCCAGTCGTTCACCGATGTCGCGCGCCGCATATGAGATGACACCGCGCTTGGTACGCGGAACGTGGGTCAGCGGCGGCACCACGACCGAGTTCTCCTCGACCGCGTGGATGATGCGGGCCATGGTCCGCACCGTCTCCAGCGGGTGCTTGCCCACGGAGGTCTCCCCGGAGAGCATGACCGCGTCCGCGCCGTCGAGCACCGCATTGGCGACGTCGGAGGCCTCGGCCCGGGTGGGGCGCGAGCTGTCGATCATCGACTCCAGCATCTGCGTGGCGACGATGACAGGTTTGGCGTTCTCCCGCGCGATCTGGATCGCCCGCTTCTGAACCAGCGGCACCTCCTCCAGCGGCAGCTCCACGCCGAGGTCGCCACGGGCCACCATCACTGCGTCGAATGCCAGCACGATGGCCTCGAGGTTCTCGACGGCCTCGGGCTTCTCCAGCTTGGCGATCACCGGAACGCGGCGCCCGACGCGGTCCATCACCTCGTGCACCAGCTCGATGTCCGCCGGTGAGCGGACAAAGGACAGCGCGACCAGGTCGACGCCCAGCTGCAGCGCGAACTCCAGGTCCTTGATGTCTTTCTCCGACAGCGCCGGGGCAGACACGTTCATGCCGGGCAGGGACATGCCCTTGTTGTTGCTGACCGGGCCACCCTCAGTGACCTTGCAGACGACGTCGTTGCCCTCGATGCTCTCGACGATCAGGCCGACATTGCCGTCGTCGACCAGCACCCGGTCGCCGGCCACGGCATCCTCGGCCAGCCGCTTGTAGGTGGTCGACACCCGATCGTGGGTTCCGGCGCAGTCGTCGATGGTGATCCGCACCGTCTCGCCGGTCGCCCACACAGTCGGCCCGTCGGCGAAACGGCCGAGGCGGATCTTCGGTCCCTGCAGGTCGGCGAGAACACCGACCGCGTGCCCGGTCTCGTCGGCGGCTGCTCGGACCCTGCGGTACGCCGCCTCATGATCCGAATACTCGCCATGGCTGAAGTTCAGCCGCGCTACATCCATTCCGGCTTCGACCAGCGATTTGACCATCGCGTCGGTGCTAGTAGCCGGACCCATCGTACAAACGATCTTCCCGCGTCGGTTCACGGGAACAGAGCATAGTCGTTAATCGATTCAGACGACGGCCAGCGGCAGCACTCCCGGGCGCACCGGTGCCGGCAGGTCGGATTCACCCATCAGATAGGCATCCACCGCATGGGCCGCGCTGCGGCCCTCGGCGATGGCCCAGACCACCAGCGACGCCCCGCGGTGTGCGTCACCGCAGACGAACACGCCCGGTGCGTCGGTCTGCCAGTCCGATCCGCACGGCACTGCGCCGCGCCCGTTGAGCTGCAGGCCGAGCTCATCGAGCAGGGCCATGTGTTCGACACCCTCGAACCCGATCGCCAACAACGCCAGGTCGCACGGAATCTCCAGCGGTTCCCCGACCGGGGTGATCTGGCGGCGGCCGTCGGCGTCGCGGGTGACCCGCACCTCGGCGATCTCCATCGCCCGCAGATGACCTGTGTCGTCGCCGATGAACCGCTGTACCGCCACCTCGAAGTGGCGGGCCCCGCCCTCCGCGTGCGCCGGCGACGTCCGCAGGACCAGCGGCCACGTCGGCCAGGGTGAGAGAGAATCGTCACGGATTCCCGGTGGCTCGGGGTTGTAGTCCAACTGGGTCACCGACTTCGCGCCCTGCCGGTGCGCGGTGCCCAGACAGTCGGCCCCGGTGTCCCCGCCGCCGATGATGACCACGTGACGCCCCGCGGCCGACAGAGGTGACGGCCCGTCGCCCTCACACTCCCGATTGGCCGGGACCAGGTGATCCATCGCCAGATGAACCCCCGCCAAGTCACGACCGGGCACGTCGTTGTCGCGAGCCCGCAGGGCACCGACGGCCAGCACGACGGCCTGATGCCGGGCGCGCAACTGCTCGACCGACAGGTCGACACCGACCTCGCATTCGGTGACGAATCGGGTTCCCTCGGCCCGCATCTGGGCCAGCCGCTGATCGAGGACCGACTTCTCCAGCTTGTATTCGGGGATGCCGTAGCGCAGCAGCCCACCGAGGCGGTCATCGCGTTCGTAGACCGTGACGTCGTGGCCGGCGCGCGTGAGCTGCTGGGCCGCGGCCAGTCCTGCGGGACCCGAGCCCACCACCGCGACGCTCTTGCCGGTGCTGATCGCGGCAGGCTGCGGCTCGACCGTACCGTCGAGCCAGGCCTGGTCGGCAATGGTCTGCTCGATGCGTTTGATGGTGACGCTGCCGCCGGTCTGCTCCTCGCTGATCGACAGGACACACGCCGCCTCACACGGCGCCGGGCACAACCGGCCGGTGAACTCCGGGAAGTTGTTGGTGGCGTGCAGCCGGTCGCCGGCCGCGTCCCAGCGGCCGCGGCGCACCAGGTCGTTCCACTCCGGGATGAGGTTGCCGAGCGGGCATCCCGCGGTTCCCGAGTGGCAGAACGGGATACCACAGTCCATGCAGCGGCGGGCCTGCTGCGAGACCTCGCCGGCCCGCTCATGCGGGTTCTGCCGTTCATACACCTCGCGCCAGTCCCCGATGCGTTCATCGACGGGCCGCTTGGCGGCCTCGATCTTGGGTACTCGCAGGAATCCGGTCGGATCAGCCACGGCTGGCCTCCATGATCGCATCGTCGACATCGCGGCCCTCTGCCTTGGCCATCCGGGTGGCCTGCAGCACGCGCTGATAGTCGGTCGGCATGATTTTGGTGAATTGCGAACTGCGCCTTGACCAGTCGGACAACACCGACTTGGCCACGGTGCTGCCGGTGTACTGGGCATGGCGGGCCACGACGGCCTGCAACCAGGCCAGATCCTCGGGCTCGAGGCGCTGCAGTTGCACCATCTCGGTGTTGACCTTCGCGGGGTCCAAGCCCAGCACGTAGGCAATGCCACCGGACATGCCCGCAGCCATGTTGCGGCCGGTGCGGCCCAGCACCACCACCCGGCCACCGGTCATGTATTCGCATGCGTGGTCGCCGACGCCTTCGGCGACGGCCAACGCCCCGGAATTGCGCGCGCAGAACCGTTCTCCCACCCGGCCGCGCAGGAAGACCTCACCCGAGACGGCCCCGTACAGCAGGGTGTTGCCCGCGATGACGTTGTCCTCGGGCAGGAACAACACGTCGTCCGGCGGCCGCACGACCACCCGGCCGCCGGAAAGGCCTTTGCCCACATAGTCGTTGGCGTCGCCGACGAGATCGAGGGTGACACCGGGCGGCAGGAACGCCCCGATCGACTGCCCGGCCGATCCGGTCAGCGTCACGTGGATGGTGTCGTCGGGCAAACCGGTGGCACCATAGCGGCGGGTGACCTCGGAACCGAGCAGGGTGCCGACCGTGCGGTTGACGTTGCGCACCGGAAGTTCCAAACGAACCGGGTGGGCGTCTTCCAGTGCGCCCTCGGAGAGCTGGATCAGGGTGCGGTCCAGGGCCTGCTCCAAGCCGTGCTCCTGGCCGCGCAACCGGCGGCGTTGGGTCAGCTTGGCGCCATGGGCGTCGGTGGACACCGCGAAGATCGGGCTGAGGTCCAGCCCACGGCTCTTCCAGTGCGCGACGCCGGGCGCGGTGTCGAGCATCTCGGCGTGGCCGACGGCCTCGTCGATGCTGCGGAAGCCCAACTCGGCCAGGTAGCGGCGGATGTCCTCGGCGATGAAGGTGAAGAAGTTCTCCACGAACTCGGGCTTGCCGTTGAATCGGGCCCGCAATTCGGGGTTCTGGGTCGCGACCCCGACCGGACAGGTATCGAGGTGACACACCCGCATCATGATGCAGCCCGCCACCACCAGCGGCGCGGTCGCAAAGCCGAACTCCTCTGCGCCCAGCAGCGCTGCCACCATGACATCACGCGCCGTGCGCAGGCCGCCGTCACACTGCACGGTGATGCGGTCACGTAAACCGTTGAGCACCAGCGTCTGCTGCGCGTCGGCCAAGCCGATCTCCCATGGCGCCCCGGCATGCTTGAGCGAGGTGAGCGGCGCGGCGCCGGTGCCGCCGTCATATCCGGAGATCAGCACGACGTCGGCATGCGCCTTGGACACGCCTGCGGCCACCGTCCCGACCCCGACACTGCTGACCAGCTTGACGTGGATACGTGCCTCGGAGTTGGCGTTCTTCAGGTCGTGAATGAGCTGGGCGAGGTCCTCGATCGAATAGATGTCGTGGTGCGGCGGCGGCGAGATGAGCCCGACGCCGGGGGTGGAATGCCTGGTCTTGGCGATGCTCGGATACACCTTGTAGCCCGGAAGCTGTCCGCCCTCACCCGGTTTGGCGCCCTGAGCCATCTTGATCTGGATATCCGTGGCGTTGACCAGGTAGTCGCTCGTCACACCGAAGCGGCCCGAGGCGACCTGCTTGACCGCGCTGCGCCGCAGCGGGTCGTAGAGCCGGCCGACATCCTCGCCGCCCTCACCGCTGTTGGAGCGGCCACCAAGCTTGTTCATCGCGATGGCCATGGTCTCGTGGGCCTCGGCGGAGATCGAACCGTAGCTCATCGCGCCCGTGTTGAAGCGCGCGACGATTGATTCGACGGGTTCCACCTCGTCCAGTGACACCGGCGCACGCAGCCCATGTTTGAACTCGAACAGGCCGCGCAGCGCCCCGCCTTCGCGGGACAGGCGATCGACCTCTTCGGAGTACCGGGCGAAGATGTCCCGTCGGCCCGTCCGAGTCGAATGCTGCAGCAGGAACACCACTTCCGGGGTGAACAGATGCAGCTCGCCCTCCCGGCGGAAGCCGTACTCGCCACCCACCTCCAGCCGGCGATGGACGCGTTCGGTCGGGTTCTCCGGGTAGGCCCGTCGATGGCGCAGCTTGACCTCTTCGGCGAGCACGTCCAGACCGACACCGCCGAGCTGGCTCGTGGTACCGGTGAAGTACTCCTCGACCACTCCCCTGTCGAGTCCGATCGCCTCGAAAACCTGTGCCGCCGTGTAGGACCCGACGGTGGAGATGCCCATCTTGCTCATCACCTTGACTACGCCCTTGCCGAGGGCCTTGACGTAGTTGCGGACCGCGGCGGCCGGCTCGATGCCGGTGAGCTCGCCTTCGCGGATCAGGTCTTCGATCGACTCGAACGCCAGATACGGGTTGACCGCGGCCGCGCCGAATCCGATGAGCATCGCGATGTGGTGCACCTCGCGGGCATCACCGCTTTCGACCACCAATGCCACCTTGGTGCGTTCCTTGGTGCGGACCAGATGATGGTGCACCGCCGAGACGGCGAGCAGCGACGGGATCGGCGCGCGGGTGTGATCCGAGTCGCGGTCGGAAATCACCAGGGTGCGGGCACCTTTGGCGATCGCCTCGCTGGCCCGCAGGCGCAAATCCTCGACAGCCTCGGTGAGGCCCTCGCCGCCGCGTTCGACGTCGTAGAGCGCACGCAACACGGTGGAGCGCAACCCGGGATGCTCGCCGTCGTCGTTGATGTGGACGATCTTGCTCAGTTCGTCGTTGTCGAGAACCGGCCAGCGCAGCACGATCTGGCGACAGGACGCGGCACCGGGCTCGAGCAGGTTCTCCTCCGGCCCCATCACCCGGGCCATGGAGGTGACCACCTCTTCGCGGATGGCGTCCAGCGGCGGGTTCGTCACCTGGGCGAACAGTTCGACGAAGTAGTCGTAGAGCAGCCGTGACCGCGACGAGAGCACCGCCGTCGGCGTATCCGTGCCCATCGATCCGAGGGGCTCGGCGCCCGACGCCGCCATCGGCGTGAGCAGGATCCGCAGTTCCTCCTCGGTGTACCCGAAGGCGATCTGCCGTCGCACGACGGACTCGTGGTTGGGCTGCAGGCGGGCCCGGTCGGGCAGGGTGGCCAGGTCGAGCAAGCCAGCGTGCAGCCACTCACCGTACGGTTCGGCCTGCGCCAGCTGCTCCTTGATCTCGTCGTCGGACACGATGCGGCCGGCTGCCGTGTCGACCAGAAGCATCTTGCCGGGCTGCAGCCTGCCCTTGGCGACGATCTCACCTGACGGCACGCCCAGCACGCCGCTCTCGCTGGCCAGGATGATGCGGTCGTCGACCGTGCGCCACCACCGTCCGGGGCGTAAACCGTTGCGGTCCAAGACCGCTCCGACCAACGTGCCATCGGTGAAGGTCACGCAGGCCGGGCCGTCCCACGGCTCCATGAGCGACGCGTGGAACTGCCAGAAGTCCCGCTCGGCCGAATCCATCGTGGTGGCGTTCTCCCACGCCTCGGGGATCATCATCAGCACTGCGTGGGGCAGGCTTCGGCCACCCAGGTGGAGCAGTTCCAGCACCTCGTCGAAGGAAGCCGAGTCGGAGGCGTCGGGCGTGCAGATCGGCGAAAGCCGGCTCAGATCGCCGGGAATGTGTGCGCTGGCCAGCATCGCTTCGCGGGCGTGCATGCGGTTGCGGTTGCCGCGAACGGTGTTGATCTCACCGTTGTGAGCGACGAAGCGGAACGGGTGCGCCAGCGGCCACGACGGGAACGTGTTGGTGGAGAACCGGCTGTGCACGATCGCGATGGCGCTTTGACAACGTTCATCACGTAGATCCGAAAAGTACTGCGGCAGCTGCAGTGTCGTGAGCATGCCCTTGTAGACGATGGTCCGGCTGGACAGCGACGGGAAGTAGACATCGCAGCGCTCCGCGCGTTTGCGCAGCGGGTAGACAAGCCGGTCCAGGTCGAGGCCGGCCGGCCGCACGCCTGCCACCTCCGGGGCGGCGATGAACAGCTGGGCCATGTAGGGCATACAGCCAAGGGCCGTCATGCCCACGCCGGCACCGTCGGGATCGACCGGTACCGCACGCCAGCCCAGAACCTCAAGGCCCTCTTCGGCGGCGATGGCTTCAATCTTCTCGCGGGTGCTCTGGCGAACCACGGGGTCCTGCGGCAGGAAGCAGATCCCGGCGGCGAAGGTGCTCGCGCCGTCAGCGGCGGGAGCCGGTAGAGCGAAGTCGACGACCTCACTGAGCAACTCGACCGGCAGCTGCAGGAGGATGCCCGCGCCGTCGCCACTGTTCGGTTCGGCGCCGGCCGCACCGCGGTGCTCGAGATTTTCGAGTGCTTCGAGTCCGTTGGCGACGATGCCATGGGACCGTCGTCCTTGAATGTCGGCGATCATCGCCACGCCGCACGAATCGGCCTCGTTTGCAGGGTCGTATAGGCCCTGCGCCTCTGGCAATGCCGAGTAAAGCACCTGAATCGCCTCCACAGTCCGGAACATCCTTGCTCCGGGACTGCACCGGCCCGAACTACGAGTGTATCAGTGCAGGTCGGCGGCTACATACCAATGAATGTCGGAGTCAGCGGGAAGCCGGGGAGATTTCGGACCACGGTCCAGATGACGGCGGCGACCAGGATGGTCGCGACGGCCGGTGCCGGGAAGACCGGCTTGCCCAACCGCCAGCGCACCAGAATCCAGGCGGCCAGCAGCGGAAGCCCGACCAGCGCGAACGCGTTGTCGACCACCGCTGCCCCCAGGTCTCCGTGCAGCACATCGTGGGTCATCCGCAATCCACCGCACGCCGGGCAGTTCCAGCCGGTCATCAGCTTGAACGGGCATGGCGGGAACAGGAATCCGGGACGGTGTGGATCGGCCACCGCGGTGTATGCCAGCGCTCCGGTCAGCATGACACCAGCGCCGAGCGCGCCGTAGCGCGTCGACGTGGTGCTCAGCCCCGAGTTAGGTGCCATCGCGCAGCGGACGCCCGTTCGTGTCCCGGACCTTGTCGGTGAAAATGAGGATCGCGTCGATGACACCCCAGATCCACGCGCCGATACCGCACGTCAGGATCCCGACCACCAGTTGAATGACGCCCATGGTGGTGTCGCCGATGTAGATGCGCCCGATACCCACGAGCCCGAAGAAGCCCAGCAACTGCAGCAGTCCGGCGGTGACCTTCGACTTGTCCGAAAACGGCTCGCCGGTCAGCGGATGGCGCCCGTACGGAGCCGACGGGTCGACGTACGCGGGGGGCGGGTAGTAGCCATTGGGTTGCCCGTAGCCCGGTGGTGGGTACCCCGGCGGCGGCCCGTAGCCGGGAGGGGGCGGTGGATAACCCGCGGGCGGCGGGAACGGCGGTACCGAGCCTTCGGCACCGGCGCCGTATTCCGGGCGATCGGTCATGTTCACAGCATGCCAGAACGCGACTCGTTCAAGCCGCTGTCATGCCACGTTCCGACGCGAAGTCAGCGCCGGCGGCGCCACCACCGACGACGCTGCGGCGCGGGGGCCGGTGCCGCCGGTGTGCTGGGCGTGGCCGCGGCATCCTTCGACGGCGCATCCTTCGCCGATTCGTCTTCTGCCGCATCGGATTCCACGTCTTCAGTCGCCGCGTCCGTGTCCTCGCTGTCGACCGCTTCGGTGGCAGCGCCACTCTCCGCGTCATCGGTGTCGGCAGTCTCAGGCTCTGCGGTTTCGTCAGCCTCTGTGGCGGCTTCGCCCTCAGCCTCGGCGGTGTCCGGTTCGTCAGACGGCTCGGTTTCGCGTTCGGACTCCGACGCTTCTGTTTCAGGCTTCGCCGGCTCGTCGCTCACCGCTTCTGCGGACGATTCGTCCTCAGTGGCGTCCGGCTCTGCAGACGGCTCGGCCTCGGGCTCCCCTGCTTCGGCGTCCTCGTCAGCTTCAGCCTCTGCGGCTGGTTCGGCCTCAACCTCTGCGGCTTCGGCGCCTGTTTCGCCTTCTGGCTCCGCTGTGTCGGCCTCGGACGTCTCGGGCTCGTCGGCTCCAGCGTCTGCGGATGCTTCGTCCTCAGTCGTGCTGGTTTCCGGCTCGGCGTCGGGCTCCGAGGTTTCGGGTTCCGGCTCGGCTTCTGCGGCAGGTTCGACGTCGGTGACGTCCTGCTCGGAGTCGGCTTCGGACTCAGCTGTCTCGCCCTCGGCGTCGGTCGGCTCGGGCTCGTCGGTCAGCGCCTCTGCGGATGCCTCGTCTTCAGTCGCGGTGGTTTCCGGCTCGGCGTCGGATTCCGAGGTTTCGGGTTCCGGCTCGGCTTGAGCGGCAGGTTCAGCTTCGGTGTCGTCCTGCTCGGAGTCGGCTTCGGACTCCGATACCTCGGACTCTGTCTCCTCCGCCTCCGCAACGGGCTCGCCATTGGACTCCGCCGCTTCGGCGTCGGGCTCCGCAGTTTCGGTCTCGTCCTGTTCAGAGTCGCCTTCGGGCTCCGGGGCGTCGGCGTCGGTCGGCTCGGCCTCGTCGGTTACGGCCTCTGCGGCTGCTTCGTCCTCGGCCTCGTTGCCGTCCGGTTCGGCAGACGGCTCAGCGTCGGACTCCGCGGCTTCGGGCTCGGCTTGAGCGGCAGTCTCAGTTTCGGTGTCGTCCTGCTCGGAGTCGGCTTCGGACTCCGATACCTCGGACTCTGGCTCCTCGAGCTCAGCTACCGGTTCGCTGTCGTCAGTCGACTCGGCGGCCGTGTCGACGGCTTCTTCATCGACCGGCTCAACCGCCGGTTCCGCTTCGGCGGATTCCTCGTCAGCCTCGTCGGTGTCGGAGCTCTCGTCCGCGCTCGCGGCGGCCTCTTCAGCCGGCGCTTCGTCGGTGTGCGGCGCTATGGCCTTCAACTCGACCGCGGCGGCGGCATCGGCACCTTCGTCCTCTGCCACGGCGTCCGGGTGCATGTCCTCGGAATGTTCGTCTGCGGTATCGGAATCGCCTGCAACCTTCGCGGCCGCCACGACGCCCGTTGCGGCCGCCACGCCGACCAGGTCCTTGCCCAGCTCATCGACCACCGATTCATCGGAGTCGTCACGCGGCCGGCCCGCCAAGGTGGCCGGATCCTCACGGCCCTTGGGTGCCAACATGACGTAGACGACGGCGCCGATGAACACGAAAGTCGAGGTGAAGGTGTTGATGCGGATGCCGGCCAAATGTGTGGCGGCGTCGCTGCGCATGAGCTCCACCCAGAACCGACCCACGCAGTAGCCGGCCACGTACAGCGCGAACAACCGGCCGTGGCCGATCCGGAACCTGCGGTCGACCCAGATCAACAGGGCGAAAATCAGCAGGTTCCACAGCAACTCGTAGAGAAAGGTGGGGTGCACGACCGCCAGCACGGTGCCATTGGAGACGCCGTTGAGTTGATCGGGCAGACCGGCGGCGTTGCGCCGATCGTAGATCTCCAGGCCCCACGGCACCGACGTCACACGGCCGTAGAGCTCTTGGTTGAAGTAGTTGCCGAAGCGGCCGATCGCCTGTGCGAGGACGATCCCCGGGGCGATGGCATCGCCGAACGCAGGCAACGGGATTCCGCGCCGACGGCAGGCGATCCAGGCGCCGACCGCGCCGAGTGCGACGGCACCCCAGATGCCGAGGCCGCCCTCCCAGACCTGGAACGCCGCGGCCAGGCCTTTGCCTTCGGGGCCGAAGTAGGTGCGCCAGTCGGTCATGACGTGGTAAAGCCGACCGCCGACGAGGCCGAAAGGCACGGCCCACAGCGCGATGTCGTAGATCACGCCCGGCTCGCCGCCGCGCGCCGCCCACCGCCTGTCACCGATGATCAGTGCCGCGACGATTCCGGCGATGATGCACAGGGCATACGCGCGGATC
Source organism: Mycobacterium dioxanotrophicus (assembly GCF_002157835.1). Lineage (NCBI taxonomy): Bacteria > Bacillati > Actinomycetota > Actinomycetes > Mycobacteriales > Mycobacteriaceae > Mycobacterium > Mycobacterium dioxanotrophicus. The sequence continues at coordinate 3,694,456 of NZ_CP020809.1, forward strand.
GGTACCGGCCCCAGATGCCAGACGCCCTGTGACGGGCTGGGCAGGTACGCGAGGACGGTTGTGGTCAAGCCGAAATCCTTTGCCGAACACCGGTGGCCAGTTCTTCGGTGAGCGTGCGGACGGAGTCGAGCCCGTTCTGCAGAGCAGAGACAAGGGCCGATCCGACGATCACGCCGTCAGCGAAGGCCCCGATTTCGGCCGCCTGCTGCCCGGACCGTACGCCGAGGCCGACGCCGACCGGGATGTCCGAGATCTCCTTCACCCGGCTCACCAACTCGGGCGCTGCGCTCGAGACCGCGTCGCGGGCACCGGTGACGCCCATGGTCGATGCGGCATAGATGAAGCCGCGGGAGGCCTGCACGGTGGCCGCCAACCGCTGCGGGGTCGACGACGGTGCCACCAGGAAAATCCGATCGAGTTGATGGGCATCCGAGGCCGCAAGCCAATCGTCGGCCTCTTCCGGAATGAGGTCGGGGGTGATCAGACCGTAGCCGCCTGCCGACGCCAGATCACGTGCGAAAGTGTCAACTCCCTTGCGCAGCACAGGATTCCAGTACGTCATCACGACCGCGCGGCCACCGGCATTGCTGATCGCCTCGACAGCGGCGAGAGTGTCGCGCACCCGGACTCCCCCGGCCAGCGCGGTCTCGGTCGCCGCAGCGATGGTCGGCCCGTCCATGCCCGGATCCGAGTACGGCACACCGACTTCCACCAGATCGCAACCGGATTCGACCAGCGCGGTCATCGCCGCGATGGACGTCGCCACATCGGGGAAACCGGTTGGCAGGTAGCCGATCAGGGCTGCCCGTCCTTCCGCTCGGCACCCGTCGAACAGTTCCGCCAACCGGCTCATCAGGCGCCTCCCTCATCAAGCAGGCCGAACCACTTGGCCGCCGTTTCCACGTCCTTGTCACCGCGACCGGAGACGTTGACCAGGATGATCGCCCCGTTGCCGAGTTCCCTGCCGAGCTTGAGCGCCCCGGCCACGGCGTGCGCCGATTCGATGGCCGGGATGATGCCCTCGGTCCGACACAACAACGAGAACGCATCCATCGCCTCGGTGTCGGTGATCGGCAGATACTCGGCCCGGCCGGTGTCCTTCAGGTAGGCGTGCTCGGGGCCGACGCCCGGGTAGTCCAGGCCGGCCGAGATCGAGTGGGACTCGATGGTCTGACCGTCCTCATCCTGCAGCAGGTAGGAGAACGAACCCTGGAACGCACCCGGCGACCCACCGGAGAAGGTCGCGGCGTGCCGTCCCGTTTCGACACCGTCACCGGCCGCCTCGAAGCCGACCAGTCGCACGCCGGGATCATCGATGAACGCGTGGAAGATGCCGATGGCGTTCGATCCGCCACCCACGCACGCGGTCACGGCGTCGGGCAGCCGCCCGGCCTGATCCTGGATCTGCGCACGCGCCTCCAACCCGACGACGCGCTGGAAGTCGCGCACCATGAGTGGGAAGGGGTGCGGGCCTGCCGCGGTCCCGAAGCAGTAGTAGGTCTCGTCGGCGTTGGTGACCCAGTCGCGGAATGCTTCGTTGATCGCATCCTTGAGAGTCTTCGACCCGGCCTCCACGGAGACCACCGTGGCGCCGAGCAGCCGCATCCGCGCCACGTTCAGCGCCTGGCGTTGTGTGTCGACGGCACCCATGTAGATCACGCACTCGAGGCCGAGCAGGGCGCAGGCCGTCGCGGTCGCGACACCGTGCTGGCCCGCGCCGGTCTCGGCGATCACCCGGGTCTTGCCCATCTGACGAGCCAGCAGCGCCTGCCCGAGAACATTGTTGATTTTGTGAGAACCGGTGTGGTTCAAGTCTTCCCGCTTGAGGAAGAGCCGAGCCCCGCCCGCATGCTCCGAAAGCCGAGCGGCCTCGTACAGCGGCGACGGCCGCCCGGTGTAGTGCCGTTGCAGCCGGTCGAGCTCGTCGAGGAAGGCCTGATCGCCGCGGGCCTTCTCGTAGGCCGCGGTGACTTCCTCGATCACCGCCATCAAGGCTTCCGGCACGAGCCGGCCACCGTAAGAACCGAAGTGGCCTCGGGCGTCGGGATCATGGACCGTGGGTTCGGCCACGGCTGCGCTGGACCGCGGCAGCTCGGGACCGGCGATATCCGCCATCAGTGTGCCTCTTCGTGCCAGCGGCTCATTGCCGATTCAACGAGCCGGTTTCGGGCAGGACGGGTGGGTACCCGCGGTCACCAGATCGGCCACCGCGCCGCGGGGGTCACCACTGGTGACGAGCCCCTCACCGACGAGGACGGCATCTGCGCCCGCGCCGGCGTACGCCAGAAGATCCGCCGTTCCGCGGACTCCGGATTCGGCGATCCGGATGACGTTGCTGGGCAGCCCCGGCGCGATGCGCGCGAAGCAGTCCCGATCGACCTCCAGGGTCTTGAGATCCCGTGCGTTGACGCCGATCACGCGCGCGCCGGCCTGCAGGGCACGGTCGGCTTCCTCTTCGGTGTGGACCTCGACCAGAGCCGTCATACCCAGCGACTCGGTGCGCTCCAACAAAGACTCGAGCACGGGCTGTTCGAGCGCTGCGACGATGAGCAGCAGCATGTCCGCTCCGTGCGCACGGGCCTCATGGATCTGATACGGCTTGACGATGAAGTCCTTGCGCAACACGGGAATTGAGACCGCGGCCCGCACCGTGTCCAGATCTGCCAACGAGCCGTGGAACCGGCGCTCCTCGGTGAGCACGCTGATCACCCGGGCGCCGCCATCCTCGTAGGCGCGGGCCAACTGCGCCGGGTCTGCGATGTTGGCCAGCGCCCCGCGGGACGGGCTGGCACGTTTCACCTCGGCGATGACGCCGATCCCGGGTTCGCGCAACGCTGCCATCACGTCCAGTGGTGCGGGTGCATCCAGGGCGCGCGCCTTGATTTCCTCAAGGCTTATGACGGCCTCGCGAGCCGCAACGTCGGCGCGGACTCCTTCGATGATGGAGTCGAGCACAGTGGCCGAACTCATCGCCGTCGATTCCTTTCCGGTGCGCCCGGGACGATCCCGGTGGACCTCACTCGAAGGGTAGTCGCCGCCACACCTTCTGCTGTCACCGACCCTTGTTGTCCGGATCGGACTGCTCGCCGTTCTGCCCGCCCGTCGGATCGTGCCCCTCGTCGAGCGCGTCCCAGATCATCCGTTCGGACATTGGGGCGTCGGCGTTCTCGCCCTGCGCGGCGGCGCGGCGAGCCCCCGGCGCGGCATAGCGCGACGCTACCGCGCGTGCTCCGCTCGCCGAGCGCATGAGCAGCACCGCGCCGGCGAGTGCGCACACGGCGGCAACCAATGTCAGCACGGCGCCGCCGTAGTACTGATGGGTTCCGGTCAGTTGCGCCACCGGCACCAGGGCCAGGTCCGCGGCCCGCACGGCGACGTCCTTGGCAACCCACAAGCTGATTCCCAGATAACCCATACCAGCGCTGGCCACGGCGACCAGCAGGGCCAGCAGCCGCAACAGCCAGCCCCGCACCGCCAGAACCGCGACGGCGGCCGCCAGCACCACCAGCGCGAGCGGGATCAACGCCGTGGACCACATGGCACCTGTCAGCACGGTGTTCTTGGGCTGTCCCAGCCCATCGAACGACGACACCTGCACCCACGACATCCGCGACGCGCCCCACAGGGCCAGGGCCGCGGCCACGAGCAGAACCTGCGCGATCCGCATCATGGTTCGGTGAGCGTGTCGGCGGCGGCAATCGCGTTGAGCACCGCTTTGGCCTTGTTCGCCGACTCGTTGTACTCGTAGGGACCGTTGGAGTCCGCCACGACTCCCCCGCCCGCCTGCACGTAGGCGGTGCCGTTGCGCATCAGGGCCGTGCGGATGGCGATGGCGAAGTCGGCGTTGCCTGCGAAGTCGAGATAGCCGAGCACACCGCCGTACAGGCCGCGCCGCGTCTTCTCGACCTCCTCGATCAACTCCATGGCCCGCACCTTGGGCGCCCCCGAAAGGGTCCCGGCCGGGAAGCAGGCGGTCACCGCGTCGAGTGCGGTCTTGCCGTCCGCGAGTTCGCCGGTGACCGTGGACACCAGATGCATGACATGGCTGTATCGCTCGATGTGGCTGTAGTCCTCGACCCGCACGGTGCCGGGCTGGCACACGCGGCCCAGGTCGTTGCGGCCGAGATCGACCAGCATCAGGTGCTCGGCACGTTCCTTGTCGTCGGCCAGCAGCTCCTTCTCCAACAGCACGTCCTCTTCGTCGGTGGCGCCGCGCCAGCGGGTGCCCGCGATGGGATGGGTGGTGGCCCGCCCGTCGGTGACGGTGACCAGGGCCTCCGGACTGGAACCGACGACCGAAAAGTCCAGTCCGCCTTCGGCATTCGGGACGTTGAGCAGATACATGTAGGGGCTTGGGTTGGTCACCCGCAACAGCCGGTAGACGTCGAGAGGATCAGCCGCGGTATCCATTTCGAACCGCTGCGACGGCACCACCTGAAACGCCTCGCCGGCCTCGATGTCGCCGACCAGCTTCTCGACGATGGCCGAGTACTCCTCGACGGTGCGCTGCGCCCGGTGCTCCGGCGCGGGACGACTGAAGGTCGCCACCGCCGAGGCCAACGGTTGCCCGAGCGCCGCCGTCATCACGTCCAGGCGGGCGACCGCGTCGTCATAGGCCCAGTCGACGCGGTCATCGGTGGCATTCCAGTTGACCGCGTTTGCGATCAACGTGATGGTGCCCTCATGGTGGTCGACGGCTGCGATGTCGGTGGCCAGCAGGAGCAGCATGTCGGGCAGGCCGAGATCGTCGACGACCAGTTCCGGCAACCGCTCCAGGCGCCGGACCATGTCGTAGGCGAAAAAGCCCACCAGCCCCGAGGACAGGGGCGGCATACCGGGCACCGCAGCGGTGGCCAGCAGCTCGAGCGTCGTGCGCACCGCCTCGAGCGGGTCGCCGCCGCTGGGCGCGTCCTGCGGCGTCGTGCCCAGCCACACCGCCTGGTCGTCGCGGACGGTCAGCGCCGACGGGGCACCCGCGCCGATGAACGACCATCGCGACCACGACCGGCCGTTCTCAGCCGATTCCAGCAGGAACGTTCCGGGCCGGTTGGCGGCCAGCTTGCGGTACGCCGACAGCGGCGTCTCGCTGTCGGCCAGTACCTTGCGGGTCACCGGGACCACCCGATGTTCGGCGGCCAGCGCCCGGAAGTCCTCACGCGACGTGGTGGAAGCAAGCGTGTGCACGCAGATGATCCTCCCAGACTGGACGCGATGGGTCGGCGTAGCGTGGACGCCCATGACACCTCTTAAGACGGGTGACACCGTTGCCGAGTTCGAACTCCCTGATCAAACCGGCACGGTGCGCAGTCTGACGAGTTTGCTGGCCGATGGGCCGGTGGTGCTGTTCTTCTATCCCGCGGCGTTGACGCCCGGCTGCACCAAGGAGGCCTGCCACTTCCGCGATCTGGCCGCCGAGTTCGCCGCCATCGGTGCGTCCCGGGTCGGCATCAGCACCGACCCGGTCGCCAAACAGGCCAAGTTCGCCGACATCCAGCGGTTCGACTACCCGCTGCTCTCGGATGCCGACGGGAAGGTGGCCAGCCACTTCGGTGTCAAACGCGGCCTGCTCGGCAAGCTGATGCCGGTCAAGCGGACCACGTTCGTCATCGACACCGATCGCACCGTGCTCGACGTGATCTCCAGCGAGATCAGCATGGACACCCACGCCGACAAGGCACTGGAGGTGCTCAGGGCGCGTTGACCGCGCGCAGCACCGCCGCCATCGACGCGGCGAGCACCGAATCGCTGCGACCGCATGCCCACCCGATCCTGCCGCCGCAGCGGTACTCCAGATAGCTGACCGCCGCACGTCCGACGGATTGCTGCGTCAGGCTCAGCACTTCGATGTCGCGCCCGACGGCACTCAGCGCTGCGGTCAGCGCATCCAGTGGGCCGATCCCGTGATGCGTGCTGGTCCGGGTTTGGCCGTCGACGACGAGGGTTATCTCGGTCGTCTCGTCGCGGCCGGTATGCCAGTCCTTCAGCTCGACCGGGCCGCCGGGTTGCAGATACGCGGCATCGAACAGGTCGAACAACTCGGCGGCGGTGACTTCCGCACCGTGGCTGTCGGTGTGCTCCTGGACGCGGCGGGCGAAGTCGATCTGTAACCGGCGGGGCAGGTCCAGGCCGTAGTCGGTGAGCAGCAGGTAGGCGATGCCACCCTTGCCCGACTGCGAGTTGACCCGGATCACCGCGTCGTAGGTACGTCCGATGTCGGCCGGGTCGATCGGCAGATACGGTACCCGCCAATCGATTTCACGCTCAGACCGGCCTTCGGTCGCAGCCCTGTCCCGATGTTCGGCCAAGCCCTTCTTGATGGCGTCCTGGTGCGTGCCGGAGAACGCGGTGTGCACCAGGTCGCCGACGTAGGGATGGCGTTCGGGGATCGGCATGCGCGTGCAGTAGGCGACGGTGCGGGCGATCTCATCGATGTCGGAGAAGTCGATCATCGGGTCGACACCCTGGGCGTGCAGATTCAACGCCAGGGTCGCGATGTCGACGTTGCCGGTGCGTTCCCCGTTACCGAAGACGCAGCCCTCGACCCGCTGCGCGCCGGCCAGCACCGCGAGCTCGGCACACGCGATCCCCGTGCCGCGGTCGTTGTGCGGATGCACCGAGAGGATGACGCTGTCGCGACGGGACAGATTGCGGTGCATGTACTCGATCTGGTCGGCGTACACGTTCGGCGTGGCCACTTCGACGGTCGCGGGCAGGTTGAGGATCACCGGCCGGTCCGCGCTGGCCTGCCACAGTTCGGTGACCGCGTCGCACAGTTCCAGCACGTAATCCGGCTCGGTCAGGTTGAACACTTCGGGCGAGAATTCGAAGCGCACGTTGGGCAGGTCGCCGGCGAATTCCAGGACGTCGCGGGCCCCGGACAGGATCAGCTCGCGCAGTTCGGTGCGGTCCTTGCCCAACACGGTGTTTCTCCACACCGGCGCGGTGGCCGTGTACATGTGGATGACCACCTCGTTGCGGACACCTCGCACCGAATGCACGGTGCGCTCGATGAGGTCGCGCCGGGCCGGGGTGAACACCGCGATTCCGACATCGGACGGGGCGAAGTCGGAATCGGCCAGCAGCCGCACGAAGTCGTAGTCGGTCTGCGACGCCGACGGGTAGCCGACCTCGATCTCCTTGTATCCCATGGCCACCAGCAGCTCGAAGAAGCGTCGCTTGCGGGCCGGGTCCATCGGCTCGGCCAGCGCCTGATTGCCGTCGCGCAGGTCCACCGGAACCCACAGCGGTGCCACGGTGAATCGGGCGTCGGGCCAATGTCGTTGTGTGAGTGGAATATCCACGCGGTCGAAGACGGATGCGTAGCGATGCGACGGCATCGTCGAGGGCTGCTGCCGGTTCCACGTCGGGGTGTGGTTCATGCTGATGTGCTTTCTGCTCGGTCGGTGATGGATCGACCGGCGCAACGACAGCCCCGCGGCAGGGGGCCGGTCGGTCAGGCCCTGCCGAGGCAGCTAAGGAGAAGCACGCGCGTCATGATGGCTAGAATATACACAACTCCTCAGACAAGTAGAGAGGTTGTGATGATTTCCCAGGTACAACGGCACCCGTTGGCTGCGCAGACAGCGCAATTGCTGCTGACGCGGATCCGAAACGGCGAGTGGCCGCTCGGTCACCGACTCCCCGGCGAAACCACGCTCGCCGCCCAACTCGGGGTGGGGCGCTCGACGCTGCGGGAGGCCATCCGCGAACTGGCGGGCAAAGGTGTACTGGAAAGCCGCCAGGGCGCCGGGGTTTTCGTCAGGGCGTTGGATGCCGCCGAGGACTGGGACACCGTGCTGCGTAGCGCAAACATCGCCTCGGTGATCGAAGCCCGCATCGCCATCGAGGCCGAGGGCGCCGCGTTGGCGGCTGCCCGCCGCACCCCGGCAGATGTGCGGACGATTCGGCGCACCCTCGCGGCCCGTGGTGTGCCGGGACAGTCGGTGCCCGAGCACGTCGACGCCGACATGGCGTTTCACCGCGCGGTGATCACCGCCGCGCACAACGATGTGCTGACCCAGTTGTTCGACGCGTTCCTGCCGCGGCTGCGGCTGGCGATGATCGACATGCTCAAGATCCGCCCCATCGCGTCGGAACCGTGTGACCACGACTTGCACCAGCAACTGGCCGACGCGATCGTCGCGCAGGACCCTGCCGCGGCGGCGGCCTCCAGCCGAACCCACCTGAGCGCACTGAAGGAATCCTTTTCATGACACCGGTTTTGGAAATCAGCGACGTCACATTCCGCCGCGACGGCAAGCAGATCATCGACGGCATATCGCTGACCGTGCAGTCCGGGGAGCACTGGGCGCTGCTGGGGCCGAACGGCGCAGGCAAAAGCACGCTGCTGGGATTCTGTGCGGCGGTGACCTTTCCGACCACCGGCACGGTGCGCGTGCTGGGCGGGCAGATGGGGCGGACCGATCTTGCGGCGCTGCGGCGGTCCATCGGCCACGTGAATCCCCGGCACCGACTGCAGTATCCGCTGACCGTGCGCGACGTCGTGCTCACGGGCATCACCGCCACCATCGACACCGCGGCCCGCTGGACACCCAGCGCAGAGCAGGTGGCCCGCGCCCACGAGCTCATCGACACCGTGGGACTGGCCGCGCGTGCCGAGGCGGCATGGCCGACGCTGTCGCAGGGCGAGCGGGGCCGCACCCTGATCGCCCGCGCGCTGATCTCCGATCCCCAGCTGCTGCTCCTCGACGAGCCGACCACCGGCCTGGACGTCGCCGCCCGCGAGCAGCTACTGGAAACCCTTGACACCCTTGATGATTCGCATCCGAATATGGCGTCGATCCTGGTGACGCACCATCTGGAAGAACTGCCGACGTCGACGACGCATGCCCTGCTGATCGCACACGGGCGTACCGTCGCGAGCGGTGCCGCCCGGGAGACGGTGACCACCGACCACGTCACGACGGCGTTCGCCCATCCTGTCGAGGTCGGCTTCCACGACGGCCGCTGGACCGCGCGAGCCAAGGCCGGGCCCCGGATCCGCTAACCCGCAGGCGCCTCCCGGCGGCGCCGACGGGCTTCGCGGTGCCGGGTCACCGGCGTTGTGTCGACAACGCGGGTGACCATCGTGGCCAGAAACCGTGACGGCTGCAGCTCGGGCGGCACGGTGTCGTGGCGGATCGCGATGTCGGGAAGCGCTGCCAGTGCCGCGTCCACTGCGGCGGTCTCGACGTCGACGATCTCGAAAAGCGCGTCCGGCTCCGCCTTTTCGATGCTGTCCACCTCGTCGTCCTCGGCCGGCGCTGCGACGTCGTAATCGATCATCACCAGCGCGACCGCATGGTAAGCGTCGTCCTCGGTACCCAGCTTGCCGAGCAGGTCGATCAGCCATTCGGCCTTGTCGGGCTCGGTTGTGAGGATGGTCGAGCGCAGGCCGTAGACGAAGCCGAGTGCGGCCATCGGATGCCGCAGTCGCAGATTCTTGGCGTCGCCGTAGCTCTCCTCGACGCGGTTGGCGGCATTCTTGCCGAAGCTGGAGTCCATCCGCTTGGTGCTGATGAGGAGCTCCGGGCCGGTGTCCCAGTCCGACATCACCACGTCGACCTGCTTCATGTAGTGCTTGCCGAGGATGCTGGCACTGGAACCGGCGACGCCCTTCATGGAGCGGCGCAGCCGGTGCTCGATGAGTTGACGCTCCTTGAGTGGCAGCCCGTCGAGCAGGTTGGCGATGGCACTGGGCATGATCCGCGGCTCGCTGGGCCGGGGCCACACCGCATCGGCATCGAACCCGGCCCGCCGCATCTCATAGGCCAGCCACACATCCAAGGCCAACGCCGGCACACCCGTTGTCGACGGGGCGTCGAGGTGCAGTGGCACACCGAGAAGCCTCCGCAGTACCCGGAAGTCGGGGCGGTAGATGAGTTCGTCGCCGCAGCGTACCCACGGGTTGGTGTGCTCACCGCCGGGCGCGGCATCGGCGACGATCCGGTCGAAGATGGCCCACGCGGTGGCTTTCGTCGACGGTTCAGCGGGCACGCCGCGACCTTACCGCCCGCCGGGTGGCCAATGAATCCCGCGCTGTGCGAATGGTTTCCAGGTCCGACAATCCGAGGGCATCGTCGACGATGTGCACCGCGTCGAGCAACTGACCGTTGCGCAGCAAGGACGCCGCCCCGCGCCGCACGGCACGTAGTTGCGAAGCCCGGTCGGCGACGAGCTCGGGTGCGGGCACCAGCCACCGATCCGCTTCTCGTGGTTCGATTTTCAGTATTCCCCCGCCGTAAGACCGGCCGGTCATCTCGGCGTGCAGCAGCGTCACCGAATTCAAGGCTGCCAAGGGCAGCAGGTCACGCCCGAGCGTGGCCAGCCCGTCGCGCAGATACACACCGTGCACCGAATTGAGGTGATGGGCCTTGACCCGGTTGGTCACCAACCGTGGGGTGTCGGCGTTCATGCATGTCAACAGCAGGTCTGCGGGCGTCACCAGCGGCACCAGGTACCACGGGGTGCGCACCCGGCACTTGTAGGCCAGGTGCACCCCGGCGGCGTGACCGGCGTCGAGGTAGCGCTGAGCCGCCGCCGACAACCTGCCCACCGGCCGGAACAGCTGGGTGGACTTGCCCTGCTCCCCCAGCTGGGTCAACTGATCGACGGTGAGCGTGAGGCCGCGCAGGTGGGCGCTGCCCGGCGGCGACAACGGCAGCAGGTCGGTGCGGCGCAGTCCCAATTCGCGAACCCGGTCCGGGGACAGCGCGAAGAAGCCGTTGTTGCCGGTCACCATGCCCAGTGTGGTGTCCCCCCACAGCTCCAGGTGAGCGAAGCGACCCGCGGCGTGCAACGCGTGCAACGCGTCGACGGGCCCGTTGCCGATCAGCCCGCTGACCCATTTGTCGGCGGGGTCGCGCGGCGACCAATTGCGCTGGACCAGTTCAGAAGTCAGCGATGCGGCGTTGTGGGCACGGTGGATGACGGCGTGGCCGGACGGTCCCTGGTCGAACCCGTCGGCCAACAACAGCACGATGTCGGCCTCGGCCTCGGGAAACACCTGCTCGTCGAACATCACCAGCTCGACGTGGGCGAACCGGTCGAACAAGAACTTGCGCACGGCGGCGGCATAGTTGACGCTCAGCAATTCCGCGGGCAGCACCAGCGCCATCCGGCCGCCGGGCCGCAGAAACAGGGCGGAATGCACGGTGAAGGCCGCCCAACTGGAGGCCAACCCGGACAACGCCACGCCGGCCTGCAGCGCCGCTCGCCGCGATTGGGCGCGTACCTGCCCGCGGAAATCCTGGTAGCGGATGTAGGGCGGATTGCCGATCACGGCGGTGTATTCCGGCCGCGGGGCGACGTCGAAGAAGTCCGCGGTGCGGATGTGTGCCGTGCCGCCGGCCTCGGCCACCCGGCGCCGGGCAGCGGCCGCACTGGCGGCGTGGATCTCGACACCATCGACCCGCGGGGCCGCGTCGCCGAGATGCTGCAGCCGCTCGGTGGCCGCGAGCAGAAATGCCGCGTCGCCGGCGGACGGCTCGAAAACCCGATCTTCGGCGCTACGGACGGCCCACCGGGTGAGATACCGGGTGATCTCGACGGGCGTGAAATAGGCACCACGCGCCTTGCGCGCCGCGGCGGAGTCGCCGGCGGAATAGGCTGCGCTGTCGGTCACCCCGTTATTGTTATCGAAGCCACCGACAAGCCCACGCACCGCAACGCCGGGCGGCCTGTCCTTCGGGACCCGGTCAGATGCGTCGGTTGGCCCAGCCGTCGTCGTTGTGCGCCAGCAGCTGCAACTCACGCTCCCAAGCGTTCGCCCGCACCCGGTCGAGCATCCGACGGACGAGATAGGCGATCAGCACGCTCAACGCCACCGCACCGAGCCAGACACCGGCCGACCGCACGAAGGCACTCAACTGGGCGTCGGCTTTGCGCCTGGGGGCATCAACCACGTTGCCCTTTTGATCAAGCCAGATCACCACGTGCTGGCCGGTGGAGGTCGGTGTCGGGAACGTCGTGCGCCCGGTACGCGTCTGGGAACCCTCGCGCCACTGGACCGCGACGGGCAGACCCGTGGAGTACCGCTGCGCCCCCTGCACGGTGCCGCGGACCACCTCGGCGTCGGTCGGATGCAGAGACCGGGTCTGCTCGGTGATCGCCTGCAGCTGTGCCGAGTAGACAGCGGCACCCGACTGAGCGGCCGTCGGGACAATCAGAAGAGCGGTAAGAAGAACGGCCAGGATCGCGATCGCTTCAAGGCGATCGGTCATCCGGGCCAATGGGTTGCGAGCCAGCCCACGAAACACCCACCTACGGCGGAGGGTGCGCAACAACGTGCTATACATCACACCATTCCAAGCCCAAATTTTGAACGTGTTACCAAGACATTTCGATGGTGTCACTAGCGCTTACCACTTTGCCAGTCGCGCGTAGCCAGGGCGACGAAAATCACAGGTTAGGTGTTGTTATGGGTCAAACCTCGCCGCGCGGAGTCCGCGCACGGAAGTTAGCGGAGGGTGGCGCCGATCACTATTTGCCCTTGCATACGTGAAGTGGCACGAGCGGCGACATTCGCCACATTGGACAGTGTCGGTCGACGCCGGTACGGACCCACCGAAACGACCACCGTCGCTCCCGCCGCGCCCGTCACAGTGATGAGATGCTCATATGCCGTATGCCACCTTGATGCTCGGCGCCGCGGTCCTGCTCGCCCTCACCTCGACGGTGATGTGGTGGGCTGAGATCCAGCATGCCGCCGCACCCTGGTGGGCGGTCATCCGGGCGCTCGGGCAGTTGGCCCTGATCAGTCTCGCGCTGCGCGGAGTCCTCAGCCACCCCACGCTGGTGGCACTGGCACTGGTCGTGATGGTCAGCGTGGCGGCGTGGACAGCGGCCCGCAGACTGCGGGATCTGCACGGCGGCCCGCTCGCGGTCGTGCTGTCGACGGTGGCCGCGAGCGCGCTGACCATCGGCCTGGCATTCGGGCTGCACATGTTGGCGCTGGAGAGCCGGTTCGTGATCGCGCTCGGCGGCATCGTCATCGGTTCGACGATGACCGCGACCACCTTGGCGGGCCGCAATTTTCAGCGGATGTCGGTGAAATCGCGGGCCGAGATCGAAGGCTGGCTGGCCATCGGCGCGACACCGAGTCAGTCGGTCGTACACATCGGCCGGGCCGCGGCTGCAGACGCCGTGCGCCCGGTCCTCGACCAAACCAGGACGACGGGGCTCGTCACGCTCCCGGGCGCATTCGTCGGTGCGCTGATGGCCGGTGCTCCGCCATTGGAAGCCGGACGGTTTCAGGTCGTGGTGCTGGTGTGCCTGATCACCGCCCAGACCGTCGCGACCACTCTGCTCGTGCGCATCCTGGGCCGCTCACCGATGCTCGCGGTCTGACTGCTCGGCCATCGAGAGCGTCACCGCGCCATCACGCAGGTCTGCTTGTCGGTCCGTCGTGCGATGCTGCGGGACCGACAACCTTCGAGCAAAGAGGATCCGCGGTGACCGCACCGATCGCAGTAGACGAGCAAGCCACGTATCAGGATCGCGAAACCCAGACACCGGCCACCTCGAACACTGCCGACAAACATCGAAAAATCTTGGATGAAGCCAGAAATGAGGTCACCAGAATCCGCTACGCCGTGGACGTACTGGGTGGAGCTCAGCCAGCCGAGGTGGTCACCTGGCTGGGTCAGCACGGCCACACCGTCGCGTTGCGCAGAGTCGCACCCGAGGTAAAGGCCTACCGCGACGCACATGACTCCAACGTCGTGGCCGCAGGCGTCGGCAACGAATCCGCCTCAACCGCGTTCCCGTTCGAACCTCGGGACGCCCCGGCAGCCAACCTCGCATCCGTTTATCGCCCAGCTATCGACACGTCGCAGGCGTCCACGCCCGGTCATCCGGGCGATACCGTCCACGCACTGCCCGAGCGGCGTACGCCATGGGTCGCGTTCGCGTGCTACGCCGTCGCAGCAGTCTCAATGACCGTGTCGCTGAACACATCCTGGCGATTCTTCGATGTCGTACTGCACATCCCGACCGCCAATGGTGAACGCTGGGTGATGTTCGCCGTAGCCGAACTCGCTCTATTCGTGTGCGGTGCGGGAATGGCCGTCAACGTTCACCGCACCGGGCATCCGGGCGCGTTCCGCACCATCGTATGGGCAATGTGCGCGGCGATGGCCTACATGGCATGGGCGATGTCCAGCCCCGGCGAAGCCCTCGGTCGCATCCTGCTCGGTCCAGTGCTGGGCACCGTCATGCTTCACCTCGGCCTGGGTCTCGAATTGCGCACCCACCACCAAGACGCAGGGATCGCAGCACGTATCGGCCGCGAACTACGTGAACGCTTCCTCGGCCGGCTCGGCCTCGGCGATGATGGCCGCGATGCCGCCCAACGCACCCGAGACCGCAAGGCATACCGGGCCGCGACGCTGAGCCGGCCACACAGGCACCCGTGGTCGCGTGCCGCCAAGCTGGAGCGAGCACTGGTCGCTTCCGGAGTCGCCGACGACGAATCGCTACGCCACCGGATGCTTGCCCGCCTCGCGGTCCTGCAGCATGCGCACGAACTCGCCACCCTTGCGCAGAGCTCGCCATGGCACTCGTCGACTCCGCGCAGTGCGACAGAGCGACCTACGACGATGGCGTGAGTGGGCTAGCCCTCGGGTGGCAGCAGCAGGTCGGCGTCGAAGCACGTGTGATCACCGGTGTGGCAGGCGCCGCCGACCTGGTCGACCTCGAGCAACACCGTGTCACCATCGCAGTCCAGGCGCACCGAATGCACGTGCTGGGTGTGCCCGGACGTGGCGCCCTTGATCCACTGCTCGCCGCGCGAACGCGAAAAGTAGGTTGCCTCACGGGTTTCCAGCGTGCGGGCGAGCGCGTCGTCGTCCATCCAGGCGACCATCAGCACGTCACCGCTGCCCCGCTCCTGCACCACCGCGGTGAACAGGCCGTCGGCGTTGCGCTTGAGCCGCGCCGCGATATCCGCGTCGAGTGTGCTCATCGGGGTGGTTTTCTCTTCGCGCAAGCGCTCATCGGACAGTGATTCCTTCCGCCGCCATCGCCGACTTGACCTCGGCGATGGTGAGCTCCCGGAAGTGGAACACGCTGGCGGCCAAGACGGCATCGGCACCTGCAACAACTGCGGGCGGAAAATGTTCCACCGCACCGGCTCCACCGCTGGCGATCACCGGCACGCTGACCGCCGCGCGGACCGCACGCAGCATGGCCAGATCGAAACCGGCCTTGGTGCCGTCGCGATCCATCGAATTGAGCAGGATTTCGCCGACCCCCAGTTCGGCGCCACGAACGGCCCATTCGATGGCGTCGATACCGGTGCCACGCCGCCCGCCGTGGGTGGTGACCTCCCAGCCCGACGGCGTCGGTGCGGCGCCGGACGGCACGGTGCGGGCATCGACACTGAGAACGATGCACTGTGAGCCGAACTGGCGGGCCAGCTCGGCCAGCAGTTCGGGACGAGCGATCGCGGCGGTGTTCACCGAGACCTTGTCCGCCCCGGCGCGCAACAGGACGTCGACGTCTTCGACGGAGCGCACCCCGCCGCCGACCGTCAGCGGGATGAACACCTGCTCCGCGGTGCGCTTGACCACCTCGAGCATGGTCGAGCGGCCCGACGACGATGCGGTGACGTCCAAGAACGTCAATTCGTCGGCGCCCTCGGCGTCGTAGGCCGCCGCCAGTTCGACGGGGTCCCCGGCGTCGCGGAGGTTTTCGAAGTTGACTCCCTTGACGACACGGCCGTCGTCGACATCCAGACACGGAATCACCCGGGTCGCAACGTCACTGGTCACAGGTAATCCTCCGGGCTGCCCGCGGCTTTCACGATCTCCAGCATGCGTTGATGCACACCGGGTGCGGCGGCCAGCGCCGACTTCGACTCGACCGTCCACGGCTCTCCGGCGAGGTCGGTCACGATACCGCCGGCAGCCCGGACCAGGGCCACACCGGCGGCGTGATCCCAGATGTGGTGCCCGAAACTGATGGCGGCGCCGAGGATTCCGCCCGCCACGTAGGCCAGGTCGACACCGGTGGCGCCGTGCATGCGCACCCGCGAGCACTCGCGGCTCAGGTTGGCCAGCACCTGTGCGCGGTATCGGCCCGGGAACCGGCCGCGGGAGTCGATGTTGAAGGTCTGGATCCCGACGATGGAGTCGGCCAGCGTCGGCGAGCCCAGCTGCGGAAGCGCCTCGCCGTTGTTGTACAGCGGTCCGTTGACCAAGGCGGTGTAGCGCTGCCCCATGAACGGCAGCCAGGTCAGGCCCGCGACCGGCTCGCCGTTGGCCAACAGCCCCAGCAGGATGGCGGCCATCGGCGAACCCGCCGCGTAGTTGAAGGTGCCGTCGATCGGATCGAGCACCCACACGAGTTCGGAATCGATCGGCTCACCGCCGAACTCCTCGCCGTGCACGCCGATCCCGGTTCCCTCGGTGAGAGCCCTGACCACCTGCCGCTCGATGGCCAGGTCGACCTCGGTGGCGAAGTCGTTGCCCTGCTTACGAACCGCGGAATCGGCCCGGTGCCCGGCGATGAACGGTGCCGACGCCTCGTCGAGAATCTCGGCCGCGGTGCCGAGCAGCGCGGCCAGCCGGTTGGGATCCATCCGTTCAGCCGCTGACCGCAGCAAGAGCCTCGGGCAGGGTGAATCGCCCGGCGTAGAGCGCTTTCCCGACGATCGCACCTTCGACACCACGTTCGGTCAGGGTGGCGATGGCCTGGAGGTCGTCGAGGCTGGACACCCCGCCGGAGGCGATGACGGGTACGCCACTGCGTTCGGCGACCGCGCCGAGCAGCTCCAGATTGGGCCCCGTCAGCGTGCCGTCCTTGGTGACGTCGGTGACGACGTACCGTGAACAGCCTTCGCGCTCAAGGCGTTCCAGCACCTCCCACAGATCGCCGCCGTCGGTTTCCCAGCCGCGGCCGCGCAGCCGGTGCGCCCCGTCGACGATCTGCACATCCAGACCCACCGCCACCTTGTCGCCGTACTCGGCGATGGCTGCCGCACACCACTTCGGGTTCTCCAGCGCAGCGGTGCCGATGTTGACGCGCGCGCAACCCGTGGCCAGCGCGGCCTTCAGTGATTCGTCGTCGCGGATACCGCCGGAGAGTTCGACGTCGACGTCGAGCTTGCCGACGACCTCGGCCAGCAATTCGCGGTTACTCCCCCGGCCGAAGGCCGCGTCGAGGTCCACCAGATGGATCCACTGCGCACCGTCACGCTGCCAGGCCATGGCAGCTTCGAGCGCCGAACCGTAGTCGGTCTCGCTGCCTGCCTTTCCCTGAACCAGACGAACCGCTTTGCCCTCGACCACGTCGACGGCCGGCAAAAGAATCAAACTCACAGTCCCTCAACCCAATTCGCGAGCAGCGTGGCACCGGCATCGCCGCTCTTCTCCGGATGAAATTGCGTGGCCGCCAACGGTCCGTCCTCGACCGCCGCGATGAACCGAGCATGGTGGGTGGCCCAGGTGACCAACGCGTCGGAATTGCCCGACCACTCCTGTGCGGCATAGGAGTGCACGAAGTAGAACCGCGTGTCGGCGTCCAGCCCGCGGAACAGCCTACTTCCGTCTGCGGCCTCGACGACGTTCCAGCCCATGTGCGGGATCACCGGGGCATCCAGCCGGGTGACGGCCCCTGGCCATTGACCACAGCCGACGGTCTCCGCGCCGAACTCCACACCGCGCGTGAACAGGATCTGCATCCCGACGCAGACGCCGAGCACCGGGCGGCCCTGCTGCAGGCGGTCGGCGATGATCTTCTCCCCGCCGATCGCCCGTAGCCCCTTCATGCATGCTTCGTAGGCACCAACCCCCGGCACCACCAGGCCGTCGGCGGCCGCGGCGGCACCTGGGTCGGCAGTCACCTCGACATCGGCACCGACGCGCTGCAGGGCCCGTTGAGCCGAGCGCAGATTCCCCGATCCGTAGTCGAGAACAACGAGTTTCTTAGTCACAAAGTGCCCTTCGTGGACGGCACTCCGGTGACCCGCGGGTCGTATTCGACGGCCTGGCGCAGAGCCCGGGCGACGGCCTTGTACTCGGCCTCGGTGATGTGGTGCGGGTCGCGACCATAGATGGTGCGCACGTGCAGGGCGATGCGGGCGTTGAACGCGATCGACTCGAACACATGCCGGTTGATCACCGTGTGGTA
This sequence comes from Mycobacterium dioxanotrophicus, assembly GCF_002157835.1. Classification (NCBI taxonomy): domain Bacteria; kingdom Bacillati; phylum Actinomycetota; class Actinomycetes; order Mycobacteriales; family Mycobacteriaceae; genus Mycobacterium; species Mycobacterium dioxanotrophicus. The sequence continues at coordinate 3,712,585 of NZ_CP020809.1, forward strand.
CGGCGTGCTGGACCCGGCGATGGTGAACTCGACCATGTAGTCCGGCTCGCCGGTATGCACGAAATACGGACGGCCCGACACATCCACCGCGGCGTGCGCCAGCGTCTCGTCCATCGGGATGAAGGCGTCACCGAACCGCCGGATGCCGGCCTTGTCCCCCAGCGCCTGGCCGAGCGCCTGGCCGAGCACGATCGCGGTGTCCTCCACGGTGTGGTGGCCTTCGATCTCGACGTCGCCCTTGGCCTGAACGGTCAGGTCGAAGCTCGCGTGGCTGCCCAGCGAGGTCAGCATGTGGTCGAAGAACGGTACGCCGGTGTCGATGTCGACCACACCGGTGCCGTCGAGGTCGATCTCGACGGCGATCTCGGATTCGCGGGTCTTACGTTCGACTTTCGCGCGACGGGTCACGATGCTCCTACCGTGCTGTTGAGTTCAGTCTTGACGAGGTCCGCACTGGCGGCCAGAAAGGCGTCGTTCTCTGCCGCCAGGCCGATCGTGGTGCGCAGGTACCCGGGGATGCCGACGTCCCGGATCAGCACGCCCGCGTCCAGGTAGCGCTGCCAGGTCGAGGGCGCATCGGCGAAGTCGCCGAACAGCACGAAGTTGGCATCGCTGGGTATCACGCGGTAGCCCAGACGGGTCAGCTCGGCAACCACCCGGTCCCGTTCGGCGGCAAGGGTCGCCACACTGCCGAGGGTGTCATCGGCGTGCCGCAGCGCGGCCCGGGCGGCCGCCTGGGTCAGCACCGACAGGTGGTACGGCAACCGCACCAACAGCAGTGCGTCGATCACCGCGGGCGCGGCTGCCAGGTATCCCAGCCGGCCACCGGCGAACGCGAACGCCTTGCTCATGGTGCGGCTGACAACGAGTTTCGCGGGATATTCGGCCAGCAGCGCGACGGCACTGGGCTGTGACGAGAACTCGCCGTACGCCTCGTCGAGAACCAGCACGCCGCCGGACATGGCATCCAGCAGACGCCGTAGATCCTCGAGCGGAACGCTCTGTCCCGACGGGTTGTTCGGACTCGTCACGAACACGATGTCGGGCTTGCGGTCCTTGATGGCGGCGATGGCAGCGTCGACGTCGAGGCTGAAATCGTCCGCGCGGGACGCTTGCAGCCACTCCGTCTGGGTGCCGTCGGAGATGATGGGGTGCATCGAATACGACGGCACGAAGCCGATCGCCCGCCGGCCCGGGCCGCCGAACGCCTGCAGCAGTTGCTGCAGGATCTCATTGGAACCATTTGCGGCCCAAAGGTTTTCGGTGGCAAGAGGCACCCCGGTGGCCGACGTCAGATACGCCGCCAGATCAGCGCGCAGAGCCACCGCATCACGGTCGGGGTACCGGTGCAGCTCGGCCGCGGCGTCGCGCACCGATGCAGTGACATCGTCGATGAGTGCCTGGGTGGGCGGGTGCGGATTCTCGTTCGTGTTGAGCCGCACCGGCACCTGCAACTGCGGTGCGCCGTAAGGCGACTTGCCTCGCAGGTTGTCCCGCAGCGGCAGATCCGCCAAGGTCACCTCTGTCACCGCTCAAACCTCCGTCGTACTGCCTCACCGTGGGCTGGTAGATCCTCGGCCTTCGACAGCGTGATCACATGTCCCGAAACGTCTTTCAGTGCTGCCTCGTCGTACTCCACCACGTGGATGCCGCGCAGGAAGGTCTGCACCGACAGCCCGCTGGAGTGCCGTGCACAGCCGGCGGTGGGCAGCACGTGGTTGGACCCCGCGCAGTAGTCACCCAGGCTCACCGGCGACCAGGCGCCCACGAAAATCGCTCCGGCCGAGCGGATCCGGTCCGCGACCCCGGCGGCGTCGACGGTCTGGATCTCGAGGTGTTCGGCCGCGTAGGCATTGACCGTGCGGATGCCGGCCGGGATGTCGTCGACGAGCACGATGGCCGACTGCTGACCTCTCAGCGCAGCGGTCACCCGCTCGACGTGCACGGTGGTGGCGAGCTGGTTGGCCAGTTCACGGTCGGTGGCGTCCGCCAGCGTCACACTGTCGGTGACGAGCACGCTCGCGGCCATCTCGTCGTGCTCGGCCTGGCTGATGAGATCGGCGGCCACGTGTACCGGGTCGGCAGTGTGGTCGGCGAGGATCGCGATCTCCGTCGGACCGGCCTCGGCGTCGATACCCACCTGCGAACGGCAGATCCGCTTGGCTGCGGTGACGTAGATGTTGCCCGGCCCGGTGATCATGTCCACCGGGGCCAGTTCGGCTCCATCGGTGTCGGTGCCACCGTAGGCGAGCAGCGCGACGGCCTGAGCCCCGCCGACCGCCCACACTTCCTCCACCCCGAGCAACGCCGCGGCGGCCAGGATGGTCGGATGCGGCAGCCCGCCAAACTGCGCCTGCGGGGGGCTCGCGATCACCAGGGAGTCAACCCCGGCGGTCTGCGCGGGCACCACGTTCATCACCACACTGGACGGATAGACCGCGTTACCGCCGGGCACGTAGAGACCGACGCGCTCGACCGGGACCCACCGTTCGGTGACGGTCGCGCCCGGCGCCAGCGTCGTGGTGGTGTTGGTGCGACGCTGATCGGCATGCACGGCGCGGGCGCGGTCGATCGACACTTGCAGCGCCGCCCGCACGTCCGGGGACAGCTCGGCGAGCGACTGCGCCAAGGCCGCAGCCGGGACACGCACCGCCGCGGGCCGGACACCGTCGAAGGACTCGCCGTAGTCCAGGGCGGCCACCGCACCCCGCTCGGCGATCGCGTCGACGATCGGACGGACCTTGGGAACGACTGCGTCCACGTCGACGCCACCGCGGGGCAGGGCACCGCGCAGCTGCGCGGCACTCATCTCGCGGTTGCGTAGGTCGATACGGGACATCTGAAACTCGGCCATCTCTTCGATTGTCCCTGATCAGTCCAGTTGAATAAAAATCCGGGCAGGGATGCGTCGTAGGGTGGTCGCAAACCGGCGAATGGAGTCGAGATGTCCGCGAAGGATCACCCCAACCACGCCCCGGGCGTACCGATGCTCATACCGCCCGCACTGGAACGATTTCAGATCAAGTACATCAACCCGGCGATGAAGCCACTGTCGAAGCGTCTGCCCGGTTTTACCGTGATCAAGCACCGTGGTCGCACGTCGGGCACGCCCTACGAAACCATCGTCACCAGCTACCGCAAGGGCGATACGCTCGCGGTGCTGCTCGCGCACGGCAAGACTAACTGGGTCAAAAACGTGTTGGCCGCGGGCGAAGCGGACGTCCATCTGTTCCGCGGGGACGTCCACATCACCAACCCGCGGGTGCTGCCTGCCGGCACCGTTGACGCGTCGCTGCCTCGGATCGCCCGCATCGCCGGCCGCCGGACCGGGGTTTTCGTCGCGGATATCGTTTGACATTCCCTGTCAGACTGCTCGCATGACATGGCAGGTCTGGCTGGCGTTTCTCGGCGCGTCGATCGCGATCAGTGTGTCCCCCGGGGCCGGGGCGATCCAGTCGATGGCCACCGGCCTGACGCACGGCGTTCGTCGCGGCTCGTGGAGTGTGCTGGGTTTGCAGCTGGGGCTGCTCACGCAGCTGGTGCTGGTGGCGGTCGGCTTGGGCGCCGCCATCGCCAGCTCGATCCTGGCCTTCCAGGTCGTGAAGTGGATCGGCGTCGCCTACCTGATCTACCTGGCCATCCATCAGTGGCGCAGCGCATCGCAGGACCTGCGTGAACGGCTGGGCACCGCAGCCGACCGGGGCCGGCCGGCTTTGGTGGCACGCGGGTTCCTGGTGAACACCACCAATCCGAAGGGTCTGGTGTTCCTGATCGCGGTGCTGCCGCAGTTCGTCGTGCCGACTGCCCCCTTGCTGCCGCAGTACCTGGCGATCGGCGTGACGATGGTGTGCGTCGACGCCGTGGTGATGAGTCTCTACACCGGTGGGGCCGCTCGGCTGTTGGCCTGGCTGCACACCCCACGCCAGCAGACCGCGCTCAACCGGGTGTTCTCCGGGCTGTTCGCGACCGCCGCGGTGGTGTTGTCCCTGGTGCGGCGCGGCGTCGTGGCCTGACCGGACTCGCGAAACGCGACCCGCCCCGCTGACGGCGCCTCGTCCTCAGATGTCGAGTCCGAGGTCGAGCACCCGCACCGAGTGCGTGAGCGCGCCGACCGCGAGATAGTCCACCCCGGTGCCGGCGTACTCGGCAGCGCTGGCCAGCGTCAGGCCGCCCGACGATTCGAGCTTGGTCGCCGGCGACACGGCATCGCGTCGTTGCACCGCGATCTGTGTCTGCCAGACCGGGAAATTGTCGAGGAGCACCAGCTCCGCTCCGGCTGCGAGCACGTCGTCGAGTTGCTCGAGGGAATCGACCTCGACCTCGCAGGGCAGCTCGGGCGCGGCGGCACGCACCGCCTGTAGTGCGGCCAGCACCGAGCCCGCCGCGGCCACATGGTTGTCCTTGATCAGCGCGGCGTCACCCAGCCCCATCCGGTGGTTGACCCCCCCGCCGACGCGGACGGCGTATTTCTGCAGGGCACGCAGTCCTGGCAGCGTCTTGCGGGTGTCGCGGATCTTGGCGTTGGTGCCGGCGACGGCGTCCACCCAGGCGGCGGTCGCCGTGGCGATCCCCGACAGATGGCACACCAGGTTGAGCATTGTGCGCTCGGCGGTCAGCAGCTGCCGGGTCGGCGCCTCAACGGTCAGCACCTGGGTCTTCGCGTCGAGGCGGGATCCGTCGTCGACACGGTGGACCACCCGGTATCCCTCAGACCCGATCACCTCGTCGAGCACCAGCAGGGCGATGTCGACGCCGGCGATGACTCCCGACTCCCGGTTGACCACCGAGGCGGTGGTCATGGTCGAGGCCGGCACGGTCGCCTGGGTGGTGATGTCGGGGCCGTAGCGCAGGTCCTCCTCGAGTGCCCGCGCGATGGTGGCTCGGGCCTCGATGAGCTCGGATGCTGAAAGTTTCATCAGCACACCCCCGTCGGGGCTGCGACGGCGATCGCACCGGCACTGTGGCGAATGCTCAACGGATGCTCCTGGTTCGCGTCGGTCCCGGGGAAGTCGTCACGGTGGTGGCAGCCCCGGGTTTCGGTACGGGCGAGGGCCGCTGCGGCAACGGCCTGTGCCGTCACGGTGAGTGCGGCATCTTCAAAACTCTTGCGACTGCGGGCTTCCCGCTGGGATGCGGTGGCCAAGAGCGCACGCAGCCGTCCCAGCCCGGTGGCGTCGCGGACCACGGAGGCGTGGGCGGACATCGCGTGTTGCAGCAGGCTGCGGTCGACAATGTCGAGTCGGCGGTCGCGGGGGGCCTGTGCCCGCACCGAACCGGCTTGCGCCGCATAGTCGGCGGCGACGCGCCCGGCCCGGCCACCGACCACGAGTCCCTCGAGCAGGCTGTTGGAGGCCAACCGGTTGGCGCCGTGCATACCGGTGCGGGCCACTTCCCCTGCGGCGAACAGTCCGGGTAATTCGGTACGGCCATGCACGTCGGTGACCACCCCGCCGCAGCTGTAGTGCGCGCCCGGCACCACCGGGATCGGCTCGCGGGTCGGGTCGATCCCGGCCGCGGCGCACGACGCCGCGACGGTGGGAAACCGACGCCGGAAATCACCGATGCGGCGGGCGTCGAGATAGACGCACGGGTCACCGGTCGCGGTCAGGCGGGCGTCGATGGCTGCCGCCACCACATCGCGCGGCGCCAGGTCCCCCATCGGGTGCACCCCGGCGGTGACCGAAAGGCCTTGCGAGTCAACGAGAACGGCGCCCTCCCCGCGAATCGCCTCGGTCACCAGGGGCAGGCGGCCGTCGACTTCACCGTTGAACAACATGGTCGGGTGGAACTGGATGAACTCGATATCGGCGACCGGTACGCCCGCCCACAGGGCCAGGGCGATGCCGTCGCCCGTGGAGCCCTCGGGATTGGTTGTGGCGCAATAAAGATGGCCGAGGCCGCCGGTGGCAAGGATTACCGAGGGTGCGTGCAGGATGCCCATGCCGTCGTCGTTGTTCACCAGCACACCGGTCACGGCCGAACCGTCGTGCAGGATCTGCAACGCGACGTGATTGCGCCTGATGTCCAGGTTGGCCGCGGCATGGTCAAGGGCGCGTTGCACTTCCGCGCCGGTGGCGTCACCGCCGGCATGGATGATCCGGTGCCGGGTGTGTCCACCCTCGCGGGTCAGTGCCCACCGGCCTGGAGCTTTTTCGTCGAACCGCGCACCGGCACCGACCAGGTCGGCCACGGCACGGTAGCCGTCGGCGACGATCGAGCGGACCGCATCGGGATCGCAGAGCCCGCCCCCCGCGGCGACCGTGTCGGCGACGTGCGCGTCGATCGAGTCGTCGTTACCGGGCAACACCACGGCGATGCCGCCCTGGGCGTAGGCGGTCGCGGTCTCCCCGGTCTTGCTGAGCACGATCACCCGCCGGCCCCGGCGGTACGCGGCGAGCGCCGCGACCAGGCCGCCCACCCCGGTGCCGATCACCACGACGTCGGCGCGCTGCTGCCACAGCGTCGATGCACCGCAGGCGAACGAGCCACCAGCGGTGCGGGCCGACAACCCGCTCACTCGCCGCCGCCGGGCTGGCCGATGGCAATCATCCGTTGCACACTGGCGCGGCCCAGCCGGGCGGTTTCGGGGTCGACGTGTACCTCGTCGGCCCCGTCGATCAGGCATCGCAACAGGGCCGCGGGCGTGATCATCTTCATATACCGGCACGAGGCCCGGTCGTTGACCGCGAGGAAATCGACTTCCGGTGCGGCCTGGCGCAGTTGGTGCAGCATGCCGACCTCGGTGGCCACCAGCACCTGGCTGGCGCGGGTCTCGCGGGCCGCGTCGAGCATGCCTCCGGTGGACAGGATCTTCACGCGCTCCTCGGGCACTGCGCCCTCACCGGCCAGGTACAACGCTGAAGTCGCGCAACCACATTCGGGGTGCACGAACAGCTCGGCATCCGGGTGTGAGCGCGCCTGGTCGGCCAGTTCGTCGCCGTTGATGCCGGCGTGCACGTGGCATTCCCCGGCCCAGATGTGCATGTTGGTGCGACCGGTGACGCGCCGGACGTGTGCTCCGAGGAACTGGTCGGGGCAGAACAGCACCTCGCGGTCGGCGGGGATGGAAGCCACCACGTCGACGGCGTTCGCGGACGTGCAGCAGATGTCGGTGAGCGCCTTCACCGCGGCGGTCGTGTTGACGTACGACACGACGACGGCATCGGGATACTCGTCTTTCCACGCCCGCAGTTCGTCGACGGTGATGGAGTCGGCCAGCGAGCAGCCGGCTCGTTGATCGGGGATCAGCACGGTCTTGTCCGGGCTGAGGATCTTGGCCGTCTCCGCCATGAAGTGCACACCGCAGAACACGATGGTGTCCTCGGGTGCGTCGGCGGCGATGCGCGACAGCGCCAACGAGTCACCGACGTGATCGGCGACGTCCTGGATCTCGGGCAGCTGGTAGTTGTGCGCCAGCAGGGTCGCGCCGCGCTGGTCGACGAGGCGGCGGATCTCGGCTGCCCACTCGGCGTCGCCGACCACGCCGGAATAGCCGTCGGGTCCGGCCAGAATCTGGTCCGCCATCCGGCCTGAAACATCCCCCGCGGTCGTGCCATTGAGCACCGTCACGACGGCCTCCTCAATCCGAATCAGGTTTTCGACTTATAATCGAAAACATGCCATATACTAGCACCGAGCATGAAGTGCTCGCTGTCGTGTTCCAGGTTCGCGGCCTCGATTCCCGGCAACCCGCGCTTAACGTGCTGTTATGGCAGCGTGCACGGGAACCCGAGCGCGGCAAGTGGTCCCTGCCCGGCGGCCGGCTGCGCGACGACGAAGATCTGATCGGTTCGGTCCGGCGGCAACTCGCCGAGAAGGTGGATGTGCAACAACTCACCCACCTCGAACAACTCGCCGTCTTCTCCGTCCCCGACCGCGTCCCCGGCCCCCGCACCATCGCGTCGACATTCTTGGGGCTGGTGCCCTCCCCCGCAACGCCCGAGTTGCCGCCTGATACCCGCTGGCATCCGGTCAACGACCTGCCCCCGATGGCCTTCGACCACGCGCCGATGGTCGAACATGCGCGGACCCGGCTGGTCGCCAAGATGTCGTACACGAACATCGGATTCGCCTTGGCGCCAATGGAATTCGTTCTCTCGTCGTTGCGGGACGTCTACAGCGCGACCCTCGGCTACCAGGTCGACACGACCAACCTGCAGCGCGTGCTGGAACGCCGCAACGTCATCACCCGCACCGGCACCACCGCACGATCAGGCCGAAGTGGAGGACGCCCGGCGGCGCTGTACCGCTTCACCGAATCGCGCTACCGGGTGACCGACGAATTCGCCGCGCTGCGTCCGCCCGGGTGAGTCGACTGGATTCTTAGACCCTTCTTAAGTAAGAATGCCGGGATGGACTTGGGCAGTGCCGCCAACGTAGCGGGCGCGGAATGGATCGGCCGCACACCGCACGAGGAACTCGACCGCGGCGCGCGGCCCGAGTTGCCGGCCGACGATCCGTTCTATGCACCGCCCGCCGGGTTTCAGCACGCCGCGCCCGGGACCGTGCTGCGCAGCCGTGACGTGGAACTGTCCTTCCTGGGCGTGATCCCGCAGCGGCTCCACGCCACGCAGCTGCTCTACCGCTCGACGAGCCGCACCGGCGTCCCGGAGGCGGCGGTCACCACCGTGATCGTCCCCCCCGACGCGGCGCCGGACTGTCCGCTGGTGTCGTATCAATGCGCGATCGACGCGATCACCGGACGCTGTTTCCCCTCCTATGCACTGCGTCGCCACGCCAAGGCCACCGGATCGCTGGCCCAGCTGGAGCTGCTGCTGATCACCGCGGCGGTGGCCCAGGGCTGGGCGGTGTCGATCCCCGACCACGAAGGCGTCGAGGGGATGTGGGGCGCGCCGTACGAGCCCGGCTATCGCATCCTCGACGGGCTGCGGGCCGCGCTGGAATCCGAGCAACTCAATTTCTCGCCCGAGGCGCCCATCGGCCTGTGGGGCTACTCCGGTGGCGGACTGGCCACCGGGTGGGCCGCCGAGATGTGTGAGTCCTACGCACCCGAGCTCAATGTCGTCGGCGCGGTCCTCGGCTCGCCCGTCGGCGATCTCGGGCACACCTTCCAGCGGCTCAACGGCACCATGTTTTCCGGACTGCCCGCGCTCGTGGTGGCCGCGCTCGCCGACATCTACCCCGGCCTCAACCGCGTCATCGCCGAACACGCCACCCGTGAAGGCCGCAAGCTGCTGGACCGGCTGCACCGGATGACCACGGTGGAAGCCGTGCTGCGCCTCATCGGCACCGACATGGAAGATCTGGTGGACCTGCCGTTGGAACAGATCCTCGCCATGTCGGAAGTCAGCGAGGTGTTCGACGACATCAAGCTGGGAACCGCCGCTCCCCGGCCGCCGGTGCTCATCGTGCAGGCCGTCCACGACGAGATCATCTCGGTCGACGACATCGACGCGCTCGCCGACACGTACATCACCGGTGGCGCCGACGTCACCTATCACCGGGACATGTTCTGCGACCACCTGTTGCTGCATCCCATGTCGGCGCCCATGGCGCTGCGCTGGCTGGGCGACCGGTTCGCCGAACGCCCGCTCACCGCACACCTGGTGCGCACGAAATGGCCGACGCTGCTCAACCCCATGACCTACGTGGGGATGGCCCGGCTCGCGGGCATCGGGTTCAAGATGGTCACCGGCCGCACGGTGCGGCACCGGCGGCTCTGAGCCGGCTCAGACTCCAGGCTGGGCGACCGTGGCAGGCAACACCGGATACACCGGGGTTTCCTCGGGCGGCCAGGCACCCAGGTCGTCGCGCGCGGCGGAAACCGCCATCAACGCGTACACCAGGGCGGCGACGGCCGCCGGAAACAGGATCGTGGTGGCGATCTGCAGTGGCCCGTGCCCGAAGAACGCCGACGGGGCTTCGACGACATAGTGCACGCGATGTTCCGGACTGATCGGGGCCCCGAGCAGGTCGACGGTTCCGTAACGCAGGTGCGCCAGCGCAACACCGACGCCTGCCGCTGCAGCCGCCGACACCCCGCACCCGACGACCAGCGCTCCCGCGAGCACCGGGCCACGGTGCGCACGCCACTGCCAGACCAGCACCGCGGCCACGATCGACGTGACCACCAGGAAGCCGACGAACATGAATGCGGACGTGAAGAAGTTGTCGGATTCGCTGCCGAGGTAGGCATGGATCCGCTCGCCGCTGCGCGTGAGCGCGACCACGCCGTGGATCGACGGCGCCAACCAGGCCCACAGTGCACCGACGACAGCGCCTAGCAACGCCATGGCGACCACGACGGTCACCGCGGCGCGTTGCCGTGAAAAACGGGGGCCCGCAACAACATCGGAGGCAGGGACGGGAGCAGGCGCGGGCGCCTCGTCCGGGGCGTTCGGCTCTTCGCCCGAGAGGCTCATCGGGGCGTTCGGCTCTTCGCCCGAGAGGCTCATCGGGGCGTTCGGCTCTTCGCCCGAGAGGCTCATCGCTGAGTCTCCAGGTCCTTGGAGTCCACCACCCCATGCCGCGAACACTTCGCCCACCACCCGTCCGGGCGCACCTGGACGATCATCCGGCGGCCACACTCCGCGCAGAAGCGGGGCGGCTCGAGGCCGAGCTGAGCGGCGGTCGGGACCGCCGAGCCGGTCGCTGCGTTGACCTCGACGCCGGTATAGACGTTGTACACACCGGCGCTGACAGGCGCGGGCAGCGCCGGCATCTCGCTAATCATCACCAACAGTTCTACAGGCTGGCGTTGAGCGCCTTGATGGGCATCTGCAGATCGTCGAGCAGTTCCAGGTCCGCTTCGGCCGGACGGCCCAGCGTGGTCAGGTAGTTGCCGACGATGACGGCGTTGATGCCGCCCAGGATGCCCTTCTTGGCGCCGAGGTCACCGAGGGTGATCTCACGGCCGCCGGCGAACCGCAGCATGGTGCGCGGCAGCGCCAGCCGGAACGCGGCCACCGCCTTGAGCGCCTCGGAGGCGGGCAGCACCTCCAGGTCGCCGAACGGCGTCCCCGGGCGCGGGTTCAGGAAGTTCAGCGGCACCTCGTGCGGGTCGAGCTCGGCCAGGTTCGCCGCGAACTCGGCGCGCTGCTCAAGCGTCTCCCCCATGCCGAGGATTCCGCCGCAGCACACCTCCATGCCGGCCTCGCGGACCATGCGCAGGGTGTCCCAGCGCTCTTCCCAGGTGTGGGTGGTGACGACGTTGGTGAAGAACGAGCGTGCCGTCTCCAGATTGTGGTTGTAGCGGTGCACACCCATGTCGGAGAGCCGCTGCACCTGCTCCTCGGACAGCATGCCCAGCGAGCACGCGATCTGGATGTCGACTTCGTTGCGGATCGCCTCGATGCCGGCGGCCACCTGGGCCAGCAGCCGCTCGTCCGGGCCGCGCACCGCCGCGACGATGCAGAACTCGGTCGCACCGGTCTTGGCGGTCTGCTTGGCGGCTTCCACCAGGCTCGGGATGTCCAGCCAGGCGCTGCGCACGGGAGAGGCGAAAAGCCCTGACTGCGAACAGAAGTGGCAATCCTCGGGGCAACCGCCGGTCTTGAGGCTGATGATGCCCTCGACCTCGACGTCGGGGCCACACCACTTCATCCGGACGTCGTGCGCCAGAGCGAGGAGTTCCTCGAGGTGCTCATCGGGCAGCTGCAGCACCTGCAGCGTCTGGTCCTGATCGAGGCCCACGCCACGCTCTAGGACCTGCTCCCGGGCCACACTCAACACATCCACGGTCGCCTGCGTCACAGTGGGTTCCTCCTGCGGATCATCGTCTTGCACGTCGACGGAGCCGACGTTTGAACGTGTAGGCCGGTGGCCAACACACTTGAACACCGTTCAGGTTAGGGTAGCGGCGTGCAACTCCACAAACCCGACGTGGTGGATGCGGCGACGGCCATCCTCGACAGCTACGGCATCGCGGACCTGACCATGCGGCGACTGGCCCGTGAGCTCAACGTCAGCCCGGGCGCGCTGTACTGGCATTTCGCCAACAAACAGGAGCTGCTGGGCGCCGTGGCGGACCGCATTCTGCAGCCGACGGGCACCGATGCGGGTGGATTCGGATGGCGCGAGAAAATCCACGGGATCTGCGCTGCCCTGCGCGACGCCCTGCTGTCGCACACCGACGGCGCCGAGCTGGTGTCGTCGAGCTTCGCGACCGGCCAATCGGCTCGCGCCGCCGCCATCGTCACCCAACTGGCGGACGCGGCCCGCGACGCCGGAGTGGCCGCCCAGGACGCCGAAACCGCGGCCCGCACGGTCATGTACTACGTCCTCGGATTCACCGTCGACGAACAGTCGCGGTTGCAATGGGACGCCGCGGGCGCACTCAGTGACGAACAGTCGGTGCTGATGGCCGACACCGGCCGCGAGTTCGGTTTCGGTTTGCAGCTGCTCGTCGACGGCCTCGCCGTACACGGCGGTGCCGACCTCGGCGCGCTGCGGGCCAAAGCCGAATAGCGCAGGGCGTCAATCGAACTCGGTCGAACGGGCCGCCGTCACTGCATACCGTTGGACACCACGGTGTCCAACGCGGCCAACGCCGTCGGCTCACCGGTGGCGTCGACCGAGCCGCCCCTGGTCCAGCTCCACAACGCCAGGTCGGCGACCGGCGCACGAACCGTGGCCGTAGCCGCGGCGCCCGGCCGCGCGCGCACCGCACGCGGCCAGTCGCCTGCCGCACCCACCTCGACGAGCCAGCGCTGAGCGGTGTCGGTGCCGACGAATTCGACGACGGCGTGCGGTTGATACGTCGTACCTTCCGGCTGCCATCCCCACATCACGTCGACGGCATGATCGACGGCGCCCGCAGCCACGTCGGCACCGATCGCACCGACCGGCAGCCCCGCCGTCAATTCCGCATCCACGCGGTGCAGTGTCGCCTCGTAGGTCTGCATCCGCCGGGTGAACCCGACGGTCTGGTCGGGTGCGAACCACGACCAGCGTGGCTCGCCGTCTTCGAGCCGGTCCAGTTGCCCGAGCAGCGCCGACGTGGCCTGCGCCCGTAGCGCCAGCACATCCCCGAGCGTTTCAGGACGAGCGGGTTTCGCCTGCTCGACGGCCGCGAGGTCGGTGTCGGTACGGACATTCCTTTCCAGCACGCCGGCCCAGAAGAAATGCACCTGGGTCAGGTGCCACAACAGGTCTGCGGCGCTCCAGTCCGGACAGGTGGGGCACCGGCTCTCCGGTGCGACGCCGGCCAGCACGTCGGCGAATCGTTCGGCCTCGGCGCGGATGATCGCAATCCGGTCCACCCCGTCAGCATGTCAGCCGATCAGGCGTTCTGTCCTGCGGTCGCCGTCCCATCTGCGGAGGCCTGTGATCTTGCCGGTGATCTCGGCGGGCCGACCCGCGATCCGCAGCGCGGCGGACAACTTCGCCGGGGAGATCCTGCGGGCCAGCGTGACGTGCGGAGTCCAGTGGCCCGGCTCGGTATGCGGCATCGGGCCGGGGGCCATGAGCGGCACGCACGATCGGTAGACGTGCGCATGCACATCGAGGATCTCCGGCGATGGCAGCAACAACCGCCCCAGCACCCCGGCGGTGCGCCCGAAGATCAGCGTGGCGCCTAACCGGCACGGCAGCGGAAACCGGTCGATGACCGGCAGCAGCACCGTTTCGACCGCCGCGTCGATGTGCTGGGCGACCGCCAGGGTGGTGTGTGGTCGGCTCGCAGGCGCCTGACTGGGGATGTCCGCCTCGCGCAGTCCGTCCCAGATACCGCGGATCGCCGCCTCGGTATCGGCGTCGAAGACGAATTCGACGGAATGCACCACGTCAATTGCTCTTCGCGCAAGCGCTCATCGATATCACAGCTCCTCGATCCACCCTCGGTCGAAAGCATCGGCGCTGATCGCCTCGAACTCCTGCGGACTTGCCGCGCCGGCGCCGGCGGGCAGCACCGCGCGCAGTGGGGCCAGTCGGGCCAGCTCCTTCAGATTGCCTTCCTCGGCAGGCCCCGGTTGCGCGGGCCACGCCCCGATGACCAACCCGGCACATGAAATGCCTTGTCCGGCAAGTGATTCCAGTGTCAGCTCGGTGTGGTTGAGAGTGCCCAGGCCGGCCGACACCACCACGAGCACCGGAGCCGAGACGTCGGCCGCGAGATCACGCAGCGTCACTCCATCGGCGCCGATACGCACCAGCAGCCCACCCGCCCCTTCGACCAAGGTCAACCGCCCGGGCCCGTCGGCCGATCGCACTGCGCTGACCAACTCGGTGCGGGTCGGCAGGGCCAGTCCGGCCCGCTGCGCCGCCGCCTCGGGCGCCAGGGGCTCGGGATATCGCCAGCCGCCGTGCAGCGCGGTCACACCGGCGAGTCGGCGCACCTCGCCGAGGTCATCGTCGCCGTCCGCGTCGCCGGTCTGCACCGGTTTGCACACCGCCACGTCGCGGCGGGCCAGCCGGGCCGCACATGCCAGCGCCGCGGTGGACACCGTTTTGCCGACGCCGGTGTCAGTGCCGGTGACGATGAGCAGCGTCATGCGCGGGCGACCGCGAGGACCTCGGTGAGCACCCGGCGCGCCAGGTCCATTTCATCGTCGGTCAGCGACGCGCGTGCGGTCAGCCGCAGTCGCGACGTCCCGACCGGTACGGTCGGCGGCCGGAAGCAACCCACCCGCACACCGCGCTGCAGGCAGGCCGTCGCAGCGGCGAACGCAACGTCGGGCTCACCGAGAATCACCGACACCACCGCTGAGTCGGGCTCGGTCGTCACACCTGAGATCCGTGCCAACTCGGCTGCGTGGGTCAGCACCGCCCGGGCCCGCTGCGGCTCGGCGATCAGCACGCGCAGAGCCGCCAGCGCGGCACCGACAGCGGCAGGCGCCAGCCCGGTGTCGAAGATGAACGGCCGGGCCGCGTCGATCAGGTGGGCCCGTACCGCCGCGGGACCGAGGACCACGCCGCCCTGGCTTCCCAACGCCTTCGACAGCGTCGTGGTCATGACGACGTCCGGCGCCCCGGTCAGGCCGACCTCGTGCAGCAGGCCTTGTCCGCCGGTGCCGCGGACCCCGAGACCGTGCGCCTCGTCCACGATGAGCAGCGCTCCGTGGCGGCGACAGACCGCGTGCAGTTCGCGTAGCGGGGCCAGCACGCCGTCGGCGCTGAACACCGACTCGGTCACCACGACCGCGCGTCCCTCGGTCCGTGCACCGAGCGCCGCGTCGACGGCGGCGACGTCGCGATGCGGTGACACCACCACCCGGGCGCGGGATAGCCGGCACGCATCGACCAGCGATGCGTGCGTCAACGCGTCGGAGACCACCAGCGAGCCGGCGCCGGACAGGGCCACGACCGCGCCGAGGTTGGCGGTGTAGCCGGACGAGAAGACCAGGGCGGACTCGGCGCCGACGAACGTGGCGAGCTCGTGTTCGAACTCCTCGTGCAGCTCGGTGTTGCCGGTGACCAGGCGCGATCCCCCGGCGCCTGCGCCCCAGGTGCGCAGTGCCTCGACGCCACCGTCGAGCACCTCAGGGTGCTGGGACAGGCCCAGGTAGTCGTTGGAGGCGAGATCGAGCTCGGCTCCGACCGGCGGGCGGGCCCGCAGTTCGCGGCGCAAACCTGCCGTGCGGCGCTGCTGTTCGACGTCGGCCAGCCAGGACAGCGGTGATAGATCGGTGCGCGTCACCTGATGCTCCTTGGGTGGTGCCGACAATTGAACACGTCGGCGGTGCCGACAATTGAACACCGTTCAGGTTAGTGCACGCGCCACCCCGACCATCGCCGCGGTGATCTGTTCGACCTCGTCGGGACTGCAGATGTACGGCGGCATCGCGTAGACCAGGTTGCGGAACGGGCGCAGCCAGACCCGGTGCCGCAGCGCTGCCGCGGTGGCCACGCGCATGTCGACCGGGTTTTTCATCTCGACCACGCCGATCGCTCCGAGCACCCGGACATCGGCCACACCGTCGAGGTCGCGAGCTGGGGCCAGGCCCTTCTGCAGCCCCGCTTCGATCGTGCGCACCTGGTCGCGCCAGTCGCTGTCGATCAACAACTCGACCGCGGCCACACCCACCGCGCAGGCCAGGGCGTTGGCCATAAACGTGGGGCCGTGCATGAGCGCGCCCGGCTCACCCGAGCTGATGGTCTGGGCGATCCGGGCGGTACACAGGGTGGCGGCCAGGGTGATATAGCCGCCGGTGAGTGCCTTGCCGACGCACATGATGTCGGGGCTGACGCCGGCGTGGTCGGCGGCGAACAGCTCGCCGGTGCGGCCGAAGCCGGTGGCGATCTCGTCGAAGATCAGCAACACGTCGTGGCGGTCGCACGCCGCCCGCAGGTCCGACAGGTAGCGCGGGTCGTGGAAGCGCATGCCGCCCGCCCCCTGCACGACCGGTTCGACGATCACGGCCGCGAGCTCGTCGGCGTGGTCGGCCAGCTGCTGTTCGAACGCCGCGCTGTAGGCCGGGTCGTATTCGCCGGGGACCTGGGGCGCGAATTCCTGGGCGACGAGCACATCGGTCCAGATCGAATGCATGCCGCCGTCGGGATCGCACACGCTCATCGGGGTGAAGGTGTCGCCGTGGTAGCCACCCCGCCACGTCATCAGGCGGTGCTTACCGACCCGCCCGAGGCTGCGCCAGTACTGCAGGGCCATCTTCACGGCCACCTCGACCGAAACCGAACCCGAGTCGCTGAAGAAGACCGTGTCGAGTCCGGCGGGGGTCAGCTCGACCAAAAGTTGCGCCAAACGCGCAGCAGGCTCGTGGGTGAGGCCGCCGAACATGACGTGGTTCATCGTCGCCATCTGCCGGGTGATGGCCTGGTCCAGGGCCGGGTGCCCGTGGCCGTGCACTGCCGTCCACCAGGAGGCCATCGCGTCGAGCACCTCGACGGACTCGCCGTCGAGGGGGTCGATCACGGTCAGCCAGGCACCCTTGGCGCCGACGGCCACCACCGGTGCCAACGCCTCGGCCCCGATGGTGCTGTACGGGTGCCAGACGTGTGCCGTGTCGATGGCACTGATCTGGGCCGGTGTCAGCTCAGCCACAGACCGGCAGCCTAGCCCTTTGCTCACTTGCCGCGCCGTAGGCATACGAAATGTGAGCACCACAGGGTTTTTAGGTAAATTGACCTCGATCATGATGACCCTCGCCCCAGCCCGGTCGGCGCCCGTCACCGACGATTCGCGCGTCGCCCCTGCCGCCATGGGGACCCGAAAGTCGGGTTTCTATCGGCACGATCTGGACGGCCTGCGCGGTATCGCCATCGCGCTGGTCGCGGTTTTCCATGTCTGGTTCGGGCGCGTTTCCGGTGGTGTGGACGTTTTTCTGGCGTTGTCCGGGTTCTTTTTCGGTGGCAAATTGTTGCGCACAGCCCTCACCCCGGGCGCCTCGCTGTCAGCGGTTCCCGAGGTGGTTCGGCTGGTCCGTCGGCTTCTGCCGGCACTGGTCGTGGTGCTGGCGGCCGCCGCGGTGCTGACCATCCTGATTCAGCCGGAGACCCGCTGGGAGACATTTGCTGACCAGAGCCTGGCAAGTCTGGGCTATTACCAGAACTGGGAATTGGCCAGCACAGCGGCGAACTATCTGCGCGCGGGCGAAGCGGTCAGCCCGCTGCAGCACATCTGGTCGATGTCGGTACAAGGCCAGTTCTACATTGCGTTTCTTGCCCTGATCTTCGGATTCGCCTATCTGTGTCGGAAGGTCTTCGGCCGGCACCTGCGCACGGCATTCGTCGTGCTGCTCAGCACGCTGACCGTGGCCTCCTTCGTATACGCGATCATCGCGCACAACATCGACCAGGCGACCGCGTACTACAACAGCTTTGCCCGTGCCTGGGAGTTGCTGCTCGGTGCGCTGGTCGGTGCCGTCGTGCCGCTCGTGCGGTGGCCGATGTGGCTGCGGACCGTGGCCGCGACGATCGCCCTGGCCGCGATCCTGTCCTGCGGCGCGTTCATCGACGGCGTCAAGGAATTCCCCGGCCCGTGGGCGTTGGTCCCGGTCGGAGCCACGATGCTGTTCATCGTCTCCGCGGCCAACCTGATGACCGGCACCGGTTCGGATGACCGGTTGCCGCTGCCCAACCGGATGCTGGCCACCAAGCCGTTCGTCTCGCTCGGTTCCATGGCCTACTCGCTGTACCTGTGGCACTGGCCGCTGCTGATCTTCTGGCTCTCCTACACCGGCCATTCGCACACCAGCTTCGTCGAGGGCACGGCCGTGCTGCTCATCTCCGGCGTACTGGCCTGGCTCACCACCCAATACGTCGAGGAACCGCTGCGACTGCAGAAGTCGGCCAAACCGGCCGCGCCTGCCCCGGCCGTCCCGCTCCGGGCCCGGCTGAAGCGCCCGACCATCGTGTTGGGATCCGGCGTCGCCCTGCTCGGCGTCGCGCTGACCGCCACGTCGTTCACCTGGCGCGAGCACGTCACCGTGCAGCGGGCCAACGGCAAGGAGCTGGCCGGGTTGTCCGCTCGGGACTATCCCGGTGCGCGCGCCCTGCTCAATCACGAACGCGTACCCAAGCTGCCCATGCGGCCGACGGTCCTGGAGGCCAAGGACGACCTGCCGGCCACCACCCTCGATGGCTGTATCAGTGATTTCTCCAATGCCGACGTGATCACCTGTACCTACGGCGACAAGGACGCGCCGCGCACCATCGCGCTGGCGGGCGGTTCGCACGCCGAACACTGGATCACCGCTCTGGACCTGCTCGGCCGGTTGCACAACTTCAAGGTCGTCACCTATCTGAAGATGGGTTGCCCGCTGACCACCGAGGAAGTACCGCTGGTGATGGGCGACAACCGCCCGTACCCGAAGTGTCATCAATGGAACGACGAGGTGATGTCCCGGCTCATCGCCGACCGGCCCGCCTACGTGTTCACCACGTCGACCCGGCCGTGGAACATCAAGCCCGGCGATGTGATGCCGGGAACCTACATCGGCATTTGGGAGACCTTGTCCAAGAACAACATTCCCGTTCTCGCGATGCGGGACACGCCGTGGTTGGTACGGGACGGTCAGCCGTTCTTCCCGGCCGACTGCCTGGCCAAGGGTGGTGACTCCGTGTCCTGCGGCATCAAGCGGTCCGAGGTACTCTCCGACCGGAACCCCACTCTGGATTTCATCGGGCAGTTCCCACTGCTGAAGCCACTCGACATGAGCAATGCGGTGTGCCGTAAGGACTATTGCCGGGTGGTGGAGGGAAATGTGTTGCTGTACCACGATTCTCACCACATCTCGACGACGTACATGAGAACGATGACGGGTGAGCTCGGCCGTCAGATGGCGGCTGCAACGGGTTGGTGGTGAGGCCGTGACCTCGTCCATCGAGCCCCCTTCCCCGTCGCGCACCACCTCGACGGTGTGGCCGGGCGACCCCTATCCACTGGGTTCCACCTACGACGGCGCGGGCACCAACTTCTCGCTGTTCTCCGAGGTGGCCGAACGCGTCGAGCTGTGCCTGATCGCCAAGGACGGCACCGAAGAACGGATCAACCTCGACGAGGTCGACGGGTATGTGTGGCACGCCTACCTGCCGACCGTCACGCCGGGCCAGCGATACGGTTTCCGCGTTCACGGTCCCTGGGACCCCAGCGCGGGGCACCGGTGCGATCCCAGCAAGCTGCTGCTCGACCCGTACGGCAAGTCGTTCCACGGTGACTTCGACTTCACCCAGGCGTTGTTCTCCTACGACCTGACCGCCGAACCGGAGGGCACCGGAACTCCCCCACGGGTGGATTCCCTGGGCCACACCATGACCAGCGTGGTGATCAACCCGTTCTTTCAATGGGGATCCGACCGGGCGCCCAAGACGCCGTATCACGACACGGTCATCTACGAGGCCCACGTCAAAGGCATGACCCAGACTCACCCCGGCATCCCCGATGCGCTGCGAGGAACCTACGCCGGCCTGAGCCACCCGGCGATCATCGACCACCTCAAGTCGCTTCACGTCACGGCAATCGAGCTGATGCCCGTGCACCAGTTCATGCACGATCACCGGCTGCTGGATCTCGGGCTGCGGAACTACTGGGGCTACAACACCGTGGGGTTCTTCGCGCCGCACTACCAGTACGCCGCCAACCGGCACGCCGGTGGCGCGGTGGCCGAGTTCAAGACGATGGTCAAGACGTTCCACGACGCGGGCATCGAGGTGATCCTCGACGTGGTCTACAACCACACCGCCGAAGGCAACCATCTGGGCCCCACCATCAACTTCCGCGGTATCGACAACGCCGGGTACTACCGGCTGATGGACGGCCAGCGTGAGCTGTACAAGGATTTCACCGGAACCGGTAACAGCCTCAACGCCCGGCACCCGCACACCCTGCAGCTCATCATGGATTCCCTGCGCTACTGGGTGTTGGACATGCATGTCGACGGGTTCCGGTTCGACCTGGCATCGACGCTGGCGCGCGAGTTCTACGACGTGGACCGGCTGTCGGCGTTCTTCGACCTGGTGCAGCAGGATCCGGTGATCAGCCAGGTCAAATTGATCGCCGAACCGTGGGATGTCGGCGAGGGCGGCTACCAGGTCGGCAACTTCCCAGGTTTGTGGACCGAGTGGAACGGGAAATACCGCGACACTGTGCGTGATTACTGGCGGGGCGAGCCCGCAACCCTGGGTGAGTTCGCGTCCCGCCTCACCGGTTCGTCGGACCTCTACGAGGCGACGGGCCGGCGGCCCGGCGCCAGCATCAACTTCGTCACCTGTCACGACGGCTTCACGCTGCGGGACCTGGTGTCGTACAACGAGAAACACAACGAGGCCAACGGCGAGGACAACCGCGACGGCGAAAGCCACAACCGGTCCTGGAACTGCGGCGTCGAAGGGCCGACCGACGACCCCGACATCCTGGCGCTGCGCGACAAGCAGATGCGCAACATCATCGGCACGCTGATGCTCTCGCAGGGCACTCCGATGATCGCGCACGGCGACGAGATCGGCCGTACCCAGCTGGGCAACAACAATGTGTACTGCCAGGACTCGGAGCTGTCCTGGATGGATTGGTCGTTGTGCGAAACCAACGCCGACCTGCTGGCATTCACACGCAGGATCGTCAAGTTCCGTAAGCGGCACCCGGTGTTCCGGCGCCGCCGGTTCTTCGAAGGCAAGCCGATCCGCAGCGGCGACCAGGTCCGCGACATTGCGTGGTTGACGCCGTCCGGCACCGAGATGACACCGGATGACTGGGGCGCGGGCCTGGGCACCTGCGTGGCGGTGTTCCTCAACGGCGAGGCCATCGAGGCCCCCGACGCCCGGGGCGAGCGCGTGGTCGACGATTCGTTCCTGTTGTGTTTCAACGCCAATGACCACTCCCAGGATTTCGTCACGCCGGACGGCGACTACGCCCGTCAGTGGACGGCGGCGTTCGACACGGCCGATCCGACCGGTGCGTCGGACCTGGTCGTGGCCGCCGGGGAGAAGATCTCGCTGCAGGCCCGCTCGCTGCTCGTCCTACAGAAGACGGCCTGAGCCGTGACCGTCCCAGTCCTGTCCACGTATCGGCTCCAGATGCGTGGTGACTGCTGCACATTCGACGACGCGGTGGAGTTACTCGACTATCTCGACGAGCTCGGGGTGTCGCATCTGTATCTGTCGCCGATCCTCACCGCGGTCGCCGGGTCGACTCATGGTTATGACGTCACCGACCCCACCAGCGTGTCGTCGGCGCTGGGCGGGGTCGACGGTCTGCGCCGGCTCGCGGACGCCGCCAAAAGCCGCGGCATGGGCCTCATCGTCGATATCGTGCCCAACCACGTCGGGGTGTCCGACGCCGAGCAGAACCGGTGGTGGTGGGACCTACTGGCCAACGGCCGCGACTCCCGCTACGCGGAGTTCTTCGACATCGACTGGGATCTCGACGACAGGCGCATCGTGTTGCCGGTCCTGGGCTCCGATGCGGACGTCGAACATCTGACCGTCGACGGCGACGTGCTGCGCCTGGGTGACCTGGTGTTCCCGATCGCCGCGGGCACCGGTGACGGAACGGGTGCGCAGGTCCACGACCGGCAGCACTACCGGCTCACCGGGTGGCGCACCGGCCGCTGCGGGTATCGGCGGTTCTTCTCGATCACCTCGCTGGCCGCGCTGCGCCAGGAGGACCGCGCCGTGTTCGACGCCACCCACGCCGAGGTCAAGCGATGGTTCGACGAGTCGCTCGTCGACGGGCTGCGGGTCGACCATCCGGATGGATTGTCCGATCCCGCAGGCTATCTCGCCTGGTTGCGCGAACTGGCCGGACCGTCGGCGTGGATCGTGGCCGAGAAGATCCTCGCTGCTGTCGAAAGCCTGGACGCCTCGCTGCCGGTCGACGGCACCACCGGATACGACGCGCTGCGCGAGGTCGGCGGTCTGTTCGTCGATCCCACCGGAGCGGCTGTCCTGACGAAACTGGCGAATCAGGACGATGCCGCGTCCGAGATCCAGCTCAAGGTCACGGCCGTCACCGACACCCTCGGCAGTGAGCTGGCCCGGCTGTGCCGGGTGATCACGTCGGTCACAGATACGGCACATCCGCTGCTGCCCCAAGCCGTCGCGGCATTGGTCAGCCGAGTCCCGGTGTACCGCTGCGACTATCCCGCGCTGGCCACGGTGCTCCCGGTCGCGATCGCAGAAACAGCGGTGGCGGCACCGGACTTGGCGGAGGCGCTGGCCATCGTGTCGGCAGCGGTGTCCACCAGCCCAGAAGCCGCGGCCCGGTTCAACCAGCTGTGCGGGGCGGCGACCGCGAAATCGGTTGAGGATTGCGCGTTCTACCGCGATGCCCGCCTGGTGTCGTTGAACGAGGTCGGCGGCGATCCGGCACTGTTCGGGGTCAGCGCGGCGGAGTTCCATCAACGGGCCGCTACCCGGGCCCGACGCTGGCCGCAGGCCATGACCGCACTGACCACACACGACACCAAACGGGGTGAGGATGTGCGGGCCCGCATCGGCGTGCTGTCGCAGGTGCCGTCGGAGTGGGCCGACCGGGTCGGCCAGTGGTCTGCTCTGGCGGTACCGCCGGACGAGGGCACGGCATTGTTCCTGTGGCAGAACATCTTCGGTGTCTGGCCCGCCGACGGCGTGGTCAGCGCGGAGCTGCGGACGCGGCTGCACGCCTATACCGAGAAGGCCATCCGGGAAGCCGCCACCCACACGTCCTGGCACGACCCCGACGCCGAGTTCGAAACCGCCGTACACGCCTGGCTCGATCAGGTACTCGATGGACCGGTCGCGGCCGGCTTGACCGAGCTGGCCACGCGCCTGCACGAGCATGCCGCCGACGACATCCTGGGCCAGAAACTCATCCAGCTGACGAGCCCCGGTGTGCCGGACGTGTACCAGGGCACCGAACTTCCTGAGGACAGCCTGGTCGACCCGGACAACCGGCGGCCCGTCGACTACGCCGCACGCCGTCGTGCGCTCCGCGATATGGGCGATCCCAAAATGCGAGTGACGAACGCGGCGTTGCGGTTACGCCGCGAGCGTCCCGAGAGTTTCCTGGCGGGTGGGTACCGTCCGGTGCCGGCCGTCGGACCGGCCGCAGCGCACGTGGTGTCCTTCCGGCGTGGTGCCGACGTGCTGGTGGCGGCCAGTCGCTGGACCGTGCGGCTGGCCGAAACCGGTTGGGCAGACACCACGATCACGCTGCCCGACGGTGTGTGGTCCGACCGGCTCACCGGTGCGCAGTACAGCGGTACGGTCCCCGCCGCACAGCTGTTCGGCGAACTGCCGGTCGCCCTCTTGGTGCGTGGCGCATGACCGAATTCGCGGTGTGGGCACCGAAGCCCGGGGTGGTCCGCCTCGACGTCGACGGCATCCGCCATGACATGACCCGGGATGGCGACGGGTGGTGGCGCGCCGACGTCGACGCTGCCGCGGACAGCCGATATGGATTCGTCCTCGACGACGACCCCCAGATACTTCCGGATCCGCGCTCGCCCCGCCAACCAGATGGTGTGCACGAACGCTCGCAGCTGTGGCAGCCTGCGCCGGACGCTTGGACCGATGCCGACTGGGCGGGCCGGTCCATCGCAGGCGCGGTCATCTACGAACTGCACACCGGCACCTTCACCCCGGCCGGAACTTTCGATGCGGCGATCGAAAAGCTGGACTATCTCGTCGATCTGGGCGTCGACTTCGTCGAGCTGATGCCGGTCAACGCCTTCAACGGAACACACGGCTGGGGCTATGACGGCGTGCTCTGGTACGCGGTGCACGAACCCTACGGCGGCCCGGACGGCCTGATCCGCCTCATCGACGCCTGCCATGCCCGCGGGCTCGGCGTGCTGATCGACGCGGTGTTCAACCACCTCGGCCCGTCCGGCAATTACCTTCCCCGATTCGGTCCCTACCTGTCCTCCGGCCACAACCCCTGGGGCAGCTCGATCAACCTTTCCGACGCCGACGCCGACGAGGTGCGCCGCTACATTCTCGACTGCGCGCTGCGCTGGATGCGCGAGTTCCACGCCGACGGGCTGCGGTTGGATGCCGTGCACGCCCTCATGGACAACACCGCGATCCACCTGTTGGAGGAGCTCGCCACCGAAACCGACGCGCTGGCAGCAGAACTGGGCAGGCCGCTGTCACTGATCGCCGAGAGCGACCTCAACGACCCCCGGCTGATCACCCCGCGCGACCGGGGCGGCTACGGCCTCACGGCACAGTGGGACGACGACATCCACCACGCCATCCACACCGCGGTCTCTGGCGAAAGGCAGGGCTACTACTCGGATTTCGGGTCGCTACGGACCCTGGCCACCACATTGAAGAACGGCTATTTCCACGCGGGCACCTACTCGTCGTTCCGGCACCGCAGGCACGGGCGCCCGCTGGACACCGCGACCATACCGGCCACCCGGTTGCTGGCCTACACGCTGACCCACGATCAAGTCGGCAACCGCGCAGTCGGCGACCGGCCGTCTCAGGTGCTCGATTCCGGGCAGCTGGCTGTGAAGGCCGCCCTGGCGCTCGGATCGCCATACACCGCAATGCTTTTCATGGGCGAAGAATGGGGCTCGTCGTCGCCGTTTCAATTCTTCAGTTCGCATCCCGAACCTGAACTGGCGCGCGCCACCGCCGAAGGACGGAAAGCCGAGTTCGCCGAGCACGGATGGGACGCCGACGAGGTTCCCGATCCCCAGGACCCCGCGACGTTCGAACGCTCCAAGCTGAACTGGGACGAGATCGACGAGGGTGACCATGGCCGGTTGCGGCGGCTCTACCGAGATCTCATCGCCTTGCGCCACACCGAGGCAGACCTTGCCGACCCGTGGCTGGACCACTTGCACGTCGAGTTCGACGAACATCAGCGCTGGATCGTGATGCGGCGGGGCGCGCTGGCCATTGCCTGCAATGTCGGAGAAGACGCCACCAGTGTTCCCGTCACCGGTGAGCTGGTGCTGGCGTGGGGTGAACCGCAGCCGGGTCCCGAGGAGACGACGCTGGCGGGACATTCTTTCGCGATTCTGCGCACTGTCAAACCGGTGTCCACAACCGCGGAGCCTGTGGATAACGCGTTACCCGGTTAACTGCCGGGGCGGTGATGATGCCGCTATGAGTCATCGCGAATTACTGCCCGTTCCACCGATCGAAACCGCCACCGACCCAATCCATTCCACCGCAGACCTGCGCCAGCGCTGGCGCGCGCTGATGGGTGAGCTGGGGTTCGGGCAACGACTGCTGTGGGTCGGATTCGTCGGCGGCGACCGGCGCTTGTACAAAACCATGAGCCAGGTGCCGCTACGGGCCAAACCACAGCCGGGGCTGGTCGAGTACATCGTGAGCCGGCTACCTCGCGTGCTGGCCGGATTGGAGGACGGCGCCACCGTGGCATTGCTGCTCACGCGGCCGGGCCGCGGCCCGGTGTCGAACCTCGACCGGGACTGGGCATCCCTGCTCACCGCAGCGGCCGTCGAATACGGCGTCCCGCTTGAGCCCATCTTCCGGGCGAACGACGAGGCGGTGCTCGAAGTGGAACCGACACTGCGACTCGCCGGCTAGGTCAAGGGCGCGCCTGCCGCGGCGACGACCGCCACGACGACGAGCACCGCGGCGAAAACCCGGAGGTGATCGACAGCCTTGGTCACCAGCTTCTCGGCCGCGACCACGCCGGACAGTGTCAGCATCAACCACCATGCGTGCGGGGCCAGCACCATCGCGATCATCATCGGGCCGCACGCGCCGGCGCACCACGCACCGTTGCGCAGACCTTCACGGACGCAGGCCGTGTCGGCCGCGCGACCGTTCGGGGGTATCGACCGCATCCGGTGGCAGGCCCGCAGACACCGTCGCTTCCAGCGCGTCACCTCCCATCCTGCGGCGACGGCCAGCATCCCGGCGACCTCCGGCGATGCAGTCGTGGCGGGTGCCACCAGCCACCCGACGGTCAGCACGACCAGACCGACGACCGACCATACGGCGAGGTAGCCTGCGGCGAACAACATCTGGCCACGTTGACGCCGGTTCCACTTGCCGTTCAACGCAATCGAGCGCGCGACGGGGACCGTGGTGGGCAGCATCATGGCCGTTGCCATGAGGATCCACAGCGCAACGGAGGTGAGGAATGCCCCGACGGAAACAGGGTGCGGCCCTGCACACTGATGCACGGCGACGGCGGGCCCCACCGCCCCGTGGTGGTGTCCGACCGCGACCCCACCCGGGATATGCCCCGAACAATGCTGCGCCGCAACGTGAAACCGCGCCAGTGCGGTGTGCATGACGATGACCGCCAGCCACGCGGCCGCCGCGACGGCCAGCAGTGGCAGCTCGGGATGCGACCATCGGGTCCGCCGCCAGATCGACGGACCCGACGCCACCGTCGTCATTGCAGGAACACGCTCACCCGTCCGACGCGCGCTGTGCCCGGCTGCTGCGGTGCTGATGCCAACTCCCCTGGCAGCTCGATCGGCGTCGCGGGCGGCTCGACACGTTGCGGTACGAACGTCACGCTGAGCTGATCGTTCCAGCGGCCCTCGGCGGTCAATTGCCGATACTGCCGGGTGATGTCGAACGCGAGTCTCATTCCGCCGTGCTCGTTGTCGGGTGCGGTGGTCTGTTCGATCCCGAAGAACGCCGCAACGCCGACGTAGTGCGCGTCATCGAGCGCGGGTGCACCGCCGGGTGCATCCAGATACACGCGGTAGGTGACTCCCACCGGAGCCGCCGAGGTCACGTCCTCCAGCCGCAGGGATGCCCGCGACACCGGATTCGCGGCAGCGGCGGCCAACGGCCCTGCCGGAGCCGCGATGTCGAAGGTGACACTGGTGGGCTCCCCCGTCAGCGCAACGGCACTGTCCGATGCGCCGATCAGCTCGGGCGGGCCGTGTGGCGCCGGTGGAAATGCCATGTCCGCCTCCACGGGAGCAGGAACGGGTGCCGAGGTGTCCTCATAGCTGTAGTTCAATTGCGCCGCGGTATCCAGCACCTCTTGCACCGTTTCGGTGAGCGTTGCCGCGTTCTCATCGTGGAAATGGAAGGTGACACCGGAGAGCCACGCCGATTCGTTGGTGTTCACATGCCCCGGCATCCCTCGCCACACCTCCCAGAGCCGGTCGATGTTGGCATGATGCAGCCAGAAGATGGGGTCGAGAGCTGCGGTGTTGAACGATCCCATCAGGCCGCCCACGTCGACGTGGACCGCGCCGTGCGGTGTGCCCTCCAGCGGTCCCATCGCCGAGCCGGGATCCTCGCCGGCATGGCTGAATCCCGTACGGCCGCCGGCGAATCCGTTGGTGCCGGCGAAATCGGTGGGTGCCAGGGCCGCGGTGAGATCCACATCTGCCTGGGGCAGCGCCGAACCATCGTTGAGATTGCGTCCGGCGACCCACAGTGGATTGGGGGTGACCCCATCCGGCAGGGTGAGGTCCAGGAACGCCTTCGGCAGGCGCCTGCGCGCGGCGTCGTCGCTGCTGTAATTCCAATAGGGCAGCGCCCAGGTCAGCTTCGTCGCGTCGTCGACATCGTCGACATCCTGGATGGCCGACCGGATGATCCGCTCGAACCACTCCAGATACATCCGGTGCCACGGCAGGAAGAACCAGCAGAAGTGCTGGCATTGATTGCGGAAGTTGTCCGGGTTCACCGTCGTGCCGTGAATGTCGGACTGGTACTGCCAGCCGATCGGGTCCATCTGGTTGGCCTTCGTCCGGTCGATCAATACCTGCACGCCGCGGGCATAGGCGTAGATCGTCGGATGCCAGTGATCGATCTCGTCGAGCGTCCAAATGTTGTGCCGCACATAGCTGATCGAGGTCGCGATCGTGATGACCTGCCCGGTGAAGATCTGGTTGGCGTTGGTGATCTGGGGGTTGGCAGCCGCCAGCTCTGTCACGGTCGCCGCGAATCGGGTGCCGATCGCGGTGAGCGTGTCGCCGTGCTGCACCACATATCGCGGACCCGCCGCAGGCGCATTGCCCGGCACCGTGACGATCTGCCCCGGGAAAATGCGGTTCGGGTCGGTGATCTGCGGATTTGCCGCTTCGAGCGGTACAAGACCCACACCGAACCGGGTGCCGATCACGGTGAGCGTGTCACCGGACTGCACCACGTACTGCGGGCCCGCCGCCGGCAGGTTGCCGGGTATCGCGATGACCTGTCCCGGGAAGATCTGGTTCGGGTTGGCGATCTGTGGATTCGCCGATTTGAGCGCACCGAGGCTGACCCCGAACCGGGTGGCGATGGCACTGAGGCTGTCCCCGGAGTGCACCACGTACTTCGGCCCGGCCGCCGGTGCACTGCCCGGGACCGTGACGATCTGCCCTGGGAAGATCCGGTTGGGATCGGTGATCTGTGGATTCGCCGCTTCGAGGCCGGCCAGGCTGACCCCGAGTCGGTGAGCAATGGCACTGAGAGTGTCACCGGAATGAATGATGTATTCGGCCATGGTGGGCTCCTTGCCTCAAAGTGCTGGAGCCAACGCTAGGAACCGGCGCAGCCATCCGCGCGAGTAGCGCACTACCTGTATCCGGCGCTCGCAGGACGGGCTATGCCGCAACGAGATGCCGCATCCCGCTCGGCGGCGGTACGAAACCTGTAGCCGCCGAGGGGAATACGGACAACCTGCCGCTCAGGTCAGGTAGCGGTATGTCGGGGATCCGGGCTCGAGCAACTCGACGTGGATGTCGGAGCCCTCCATCCGGGCCAGCAGACCTTCCAGGTCGGCCGCCGAACTCAATTGGACACCGCACAGCGCCTCACCGGTCTCCCGGTTGTTGCGCTTGACGTACTCGAACAGGGTGATGTCGTCACCCGGCCCGAGCACCTCGTCGAGGAAGCGCCGCAGGGCACCGGGCTCCTGGGGGAAATCGACCAGGAAGTAATGCTTGAGGCCCAGGTGGACCAGCGAGCGTTCCAGCACCTCGTTGTACCGGGAGACGTCGTTGTTGCCACCGGAGATCAGGCAGACCACGGTGGAGCCGGGCTCGATGTCGGCCTCCAGCAGCGCCGCCACCGACAGGGCGCCGGCCGGCTCGGCGATGATGCCCTCGTTCTGGTAGAGGTCGAGCATCGCGGTGCAGACAGCGCCCTCGTCGACGGTGGTGATCGACACCATGTCGCCTGCCGCGGCCAGTGCGGCGTAGGGCCGCGCACCCGCCCGGGCGACGGCGGCCCCGTCGACGAACTGGTCCACATGCTCGAGGGTGACGGGCTCACCCGCCGCCAATGCCGCGATCATCGACGCCGCACCGGCCGGTTCGGCGCCGAGCACCGAGGTGCCGGTGGTGCGCTCGGCCAGGTAGGTGGTGATGCCGGAGATACAACCCCCGCCGCCGACGGGCACGATCACCAGATCGGGTTCGCTGTCGAGTTGCTCCAGCAGTTCGGCGGCGATGGTGCCCTGCCCAGCCATGGTGCGCAGGTCGTCGTAGGGCGGTACCAGGGTGGCACCCGTGCGTGCCACGTCGTCGAGTGCCGCGGCGGCGGCCTGGTCGTAGGTCGCTCCGATGGCGATCAGCTCGATGAACTCCCGGCCGTGATACCGGATCCGGTCACGCTTCTGCTTGGGAGTCTTGGCAGGCACATATACCCGGCCGTGGATCCCCATCGACCGGCACGCCATCGCGAAGCCCTGCGCATGGTTGCCGGCCGACGAGCACACCACACCGGCGGCCTTCTCGTCCTCGGAGAGCTGGGCCATCAGGTTGAAGGCGCCACGCACCTTGTAGGACCGCACCGCCTGCAGGTCCTCGCGCTTGAGGTACACCGTGGCGCCGGTGGCCTCGGACAACCGCTCGCAAATCTGCAGTGGGCTCTGGGTGACCACGCCGGAAATTCGCCGGGCAGCCTCGTCGATGTCGGCCGCTGAAAGAGCTGGGATCAGCGGCGGCGTTCTCGAGCTAGGGCTCAGTTCGGCAGTCACCGGTCAATAGTGCCACCGGCCAGCGGTTTCACTTCACCGGGGTGAGCACGAACACCGGGATCTGCCGGTCGGTCTTCTTCTGGTACTCGGCGTAATCGGGAAACGCCGCCACGGCCCGGTCCCACCACGCGGCCTTCTCGTCGCCGAAAACCTCGTGGGCCTCGTAATCCCCGGATACCGTCCCGTCCTGCAGCTCGACCCGGGGATTCTTCTTCACGTTGTAGTACCAGACGGGATTCTTCGGTGCGCCGCCCAACGAGGCGACCACGGCGTACTCACCGTTGTGCTCGACACGCATCAGCGGGGTCTTGCGGATCTTGCCGGTCTTGGCCCCGACCGTGGTCAGCAGGATCACCGGCCTGCCGTTCAGTTCGGTGCCGGCAGTGCCCCCGGACGACATGTAGGTCTCCGCGTTGTCCCTGGCCCAGTCGGATGTGCTCGGTTCGTATTCTCCAGTCAGCGGCATGCGGTCAGCCTAGAACTCTGGGGCTGCTCACGATCCGGACCGGACGAATCCGCGCGACTATGGCTAAACACGCCGACAAGGGGTAAACCCGTTCTTATGCGCCATGTCCATGGGCGGATACGGACGGCGGGGGCGCGCACGGTGGTGCTCGCAGCTCTGGTGGCAAGCGCGTGTTCAGCTCAGTCCGGACCTCCCGCCGGCGGGAACACCGCGCGCATCACGATCAACGGCCAGGAGTCGTCGACCGCCTTCCCGATCGACTGCACGCAGCGGGCGTGGTTGTGGATCATCGACTCGCTGCAGAAGGAGCCGGGCTTCACGGCGATGGTCGAGACCGGAACCGCCGTCACTCCCAAGGCGGTGCGCCTGCGCAGCTTGGACGGTTTCACCGGTAGTTGGGCAGAAGGACGGCCGGGCACCACCGAGGCCAGCATCGACGGGTCGACGTTCACCATCACCGGGACGGCAAGCGGTGCCAACGACGACCGCCCGACCAAGCCGGCCGATGTTCAGTACCGGCTGGAAGCGCGCTGCTGAAGCCCCGCGGTCACTGACCTTCGAGAATTCCGCGAAGGGTCTGGAGATCGGCGGTCACCGCGGCGATATCGGCGTCGAAATCCTCATCGGAGATCCCGGGCCGCTGCCGCACGGTGAACACCACCTCGCTCTGCGCTGCCCCGGGAGCGGCTGCCACCACCCGCATGGGGTTGTCGACCTCCTCACCGGACGGTAGGCGCACCACATGATCGAGCACGCCGAAGGTGTTGGGCGGGCTGAACTGTACGGTCACCTGCCCCATCGGGGAATCCGCGACCCAACCGTCGGCCGACGGCCGGAGCGAACCTTCCGCCAAGCCTGCCGCCCAGCGCGACAACTCGTGCGGGTCGGCGGCGAACGCGTACACCACGTCGGGCGGGGCATCGATCCAAACACTGACATGACGACTCCGCATATTCACAGCGTAGGCAGCCACACTGACACGATGAACAGTGAGGCGGACGCTCCTCGTGAACCGCACACCCCGGTGGAGAAATTCGTCGCCCGTGCCGAGCGGTTGGCCGCAGAAACTGGGCAGCACGTGCCGTCGTGGCTGCGGCCCGGCGACCCGGAAAGCCGTCTGCCGGTCCTGGTGGCGCTCATCGCCGCACTGGCCCTGCAAGTCGCCATTCCGCGCAGCTACACCGTGGTGCCCCGCTGGCCGCTGATCGTCGCGGAGCTGCTGTTGCTGGCTGTCCTGGTGTGGCTCAACCCGATCCGGTTCACCCGGTCAACTGTGCTGGGCCGGTACGCCACCTTCGTGCTACTGGCCGCGATCACTCTCGACAACACGCTCTCGGCGGTTCTGCTCGACGTGAAGATCCTGTCGGGCGCGGTCAGCAACAAGGCGGCGATCCTGTTGGGCAGCGGCGCAGCCATCTTCGTCACCAACATCATCGTGTTCGGCATCTGGTACTGGGAGCTCGACCGCGGCGGGCCGTTCGCACGGCAGACCGGCGCACGCCCGTATCCCGACTTCATGTTCCCTCAGATGGGCAATCCCAATGTCGCCAAACCGGATTGGCGTCCCACGTTCGTCGACTACCTCTACGTGAGCATGACCAACGTGATGGCCTTCTCGCCTACCGACACCATGCCGTTGGCGCGGTGGGCGAAAATGGCGATGGCCGTGCAGGCCATGGTGGCGCTGTCCACCGCAGGACTCGTAATCGCCAGGGCGGTAAACGTTTTGGGCTGATCGTTCAATGCGGCGGCGGGTGTACCGTCGCACTATGAGGACTGTCATCACTGATCTGACCCCAGTCGAAGCGACGGCCTTGCTGACGCTGTACGCGCGGGCGTTGGACAACCGCGCGCCGCGTCCGATACTCGCGGATTCCCTTGCCGATTCGATCGTCGACGACATCGACTACGACTTCGCCGGCCTGGGTGTTCAGACCAGCGTGGTGTGCCAGACGGCGCTGCGGGCCAAGATGCTCGACGACCGGGTCCGTAGCTTCGCCTCGGCGCATCCGGACGCCGTCGTGGTCGATCTCGGCGCAGGCCTCGACAGCGGCCTGTACCGGGTCGCGCCGCCGCAGACCGTCGACTGGTACCACGTTGACCTCCCGGGCATCAGCGCACTGCGGGAGACGCTCCTGCCACCGGATCCACGCTCGCACATCGTGGTCGCGTCGCTGGCCGCTGCGGATTGGGCCGCGACGATTCCGGCGGACCGCCCCACCATGCTCGTGGCCGACGGGTTGTTCGCATTCCTCGCCGAACCGGTCATCGCCGGCATCTTCCGCGGCATCACCGAGCGCTTTCCCAGTGGCGAGATCGCCTTCAACGACTACGGTGGCATCGGCTGGTTCAGCCGCGCGGCGCTCAAATTCTATCCCCAGAAGATGTTCAAAGATGTTGGCAGTCAATGGGGTTACCTCGGCTTCAAAGACGCTCACCACCCGCAGACGTGGAATCCGCGGGTGCGCCTCGTCGAGGAGGCAAGCCTCGCCCATGCCGACGAAGTCGACCTCTTTCCCGGCTGGCTGCGAATCGCCACCCGATTGATGGGGATGACGAAAGCGACGGCGCGCAAGGGACGGATCCTGCGGTACCGGTTCTGACCAACAGCTTCAACGACCGTCGAGTGGCCAGTTACTGCACGTTTTCTCGCAATATGCGAGCACAACTGGCCACTGGGCGGGTAAGGGCCTCAGCCCAGACAGCCTGGGCCCAGCAGCGCCTTGAGGTCACCCATCAATGCCGACGAGGGCGTCACTCGCAGTGACTGATCCAGCTCAAGCGTGGTGATCCGCTCACCGCTGATCAGCCGGAGATGGACCTGCGCGGTACCCGGATGGTTCGCCAGCACCTGCTTGAGTGCACTGACCTTGTCGATGGTGCACTGCCGGGTCGGCAGACTCACCGCAAGGGGCCGGTCGGCCTGAGCGCTGGTGAAGTCCGGCACCACGAGCTCGTGGGCGATCAGCGAGATCCGGTCATCGCGTGCGGCCACCTTGGCCTTGACCAACACCACCACGTCGTCGGCGATCTCACCGCCGAACAGTGAATAGGTCTGGGGGAAGAACAGCACCTCGATACCACCGGTGAGGTCTTCCAACTGCGCCGAGGCCCAGGGCAATCCGTTCTTGTTGACGCGGCGGTTGACCGAGGCGAGGATGCCGCCGACCACCACTTGGGCGTCGTTGGCGACGTCACCGTCGAGGATCGCCGGAATCTGGGTGTCGACCTGAGCCGTCAACAGATGCGCGACGCCGTTGAGCGGATGGCCGGACACGTACAGGCCGAGCATCTCGCGTTCGAGCGCCAGCTTGTGTTTGTCCTCCCACTCATCGTCGGGAACTTTGATGGTGAATGCGGCGTCTCCGGCATCGGCGGCGTCTCCCCCGCCGAACAGGTCGAACTGCCCCATCGCCTCGGCCTTCTTGGTACCGAGCACCGAATCGACGGCATCGGTGTGCACCAAAAACAGCCCCTTGCGCGGGTGCCCGAGCGAGTCGAAGGCGCCGGCCTTGATCAGCGATTCGGTGACCTTCTTGTTGCAGGCCGCGATGTCGATCTTGTTGAGGTAGTCCGAGAAATCGGTGTACTTGCCCTTCTCGGCGCGGGTACTGACCAGCGACGCAACCACATTCGCGCCGACGTTACGCACTGCGCCCAGTCCGAACCGGATATCGGCGCCCACCGAGGCGAAGTTCTGCACCGACTCGTTGACGTCGGGCGGCAGGACCGTGATACCGAGCCTGCGGCAGTCGGCGAGGTACACCGCGGCCTTGTCCTTGTCGTCGCCGACGGAGGTGAGCAGGCCCGCCATGTATTCGGCCGGGTAGTTCGCCTTCAGGTAGGCAGTCCAGTACGACACCAGACCGTAGCCGGCCGCGTGCGACTTGTTGAACGCGTACCCGGCGAACGGAAGAATGGTGTCCCACAAGGCTTTCACCGCGGCCTCGGAGAACCCGTTGGCCGTCATGCCCTCTTTGAAGCCCTTGTATTCGGCCTCGAGTACCTCGAGCTTCTTCTTGCCCATGGCCTTACGCAGCGCATCGGCCTTACCCATCGAGTAGGAGGCGACCTTCTGCGCGATGAACATGATCTGCTCTTGGTAGACGATCAGGCCGTAGGTCTCGGCGAGGATCTCCTTGAGCGGCTCTTCCAGCTCCGGATGGATCGGTTTGATGGCCTGGCGGCCGTTCTTGCGGTCGGCGTAGTCGTTGTGGGCGTTCATGCCCATCGGGCCCGGCCGGTACAGCGCGAGCACCGCAACGATGTCGTTGAAGCCCGTGGGCTGCATGCGGCGCAGCAGGTCACGCATCGCGCTACCGTCGAGCTGGAACACCCCCAGCGTGTCGCCCCGGCCGAGGAGTTCGTAGGCCGCCGGGTCGTCGAACGGCAGCGTTTCCAGGTCGAGGTCGATCCCGCGGTTGGCTTTGATGTTCTCGATGCAGTCGCCGATGATCGTCAGGTTCCGCAGGCCCAGGAAGTCCATCTTCAGCAGGCCGATGGCCTCACACGACGGGTAGTCCCAACCGGTGATGACCGCGCCGTCCTGTGGCCGCTTCCACAGCGGGATGGCGTCGATGAGCGGCTCGGAGCTCATGATCACCGCGCAGGCGTGCACACCCGCGTTACGGACCAGGCCCTCCAGACCACGTGCCGTCTCGAAGATGGTCCGCACATCCGGATCGGTGTCGATCAGCGCGCGGACCTCGGCGGCTTCCTTGTACCGCTCATGGCTGGGATCGGTGATGCCCGACACCGGGATGTCCTTGGCCATGATGGGCGGCGGCAGCGCCTTGGTGATCCGGTCGGCGATCGCGAAACCCGGCTGGCCGTAGTGGACGCGAGCCGAATCCTTGAGCGCCGCTTTGGTCTTGATGGTGCCGAAGGTGATCACCTGCGCGACCCGGTCGCTGCCCCACTTGTTGGCCGCATACCGCAGCATCTCGCCGCGGCGACGGTCGTCGAAGTCGATGTCGATATCGGGAGCCGACGGGCGTTCCGGGTTCAGGAACCGCTCGAACAGCAGCCCGTGCGGGATCGGGTCGATGTTGGTGATGCCCAGCGCGTAGGCCACCAGCGACCCGGCGGCCGACCCACGGCCCGGTCCCACCCGGATGCCGACCGATCGGGCGTAGTTGATCAGGTCGGCCACGATCAGGAAGTACGACGGGAACCCTTTGTCGCAGATGACCTTGATCTCGTAGGTGGCGCGATCGGTGTACTCGGCGGGTACGGCGTCTCCACGGAACCGCCGGTTCAGCCCCTCCGTCACCTCGTGCGTCAGCCAGGACGCCTGGTCGTGGCCGTCGGGCACCGGGAACACCGGCATCCGGTCGGTCGGCGTCCACACGTCGGCGTACGACTGCACCCGCTCGCCGATCAGCACCGTGGAATCGCATGCGCCCGGCACCTGGGAATCCCACAGGGCGCGCATCTCCTCGGCCGACTTGAGGTAGTAACCGTCGCCGTCGAACTT
The DNA here is from genome assembly GCF_002157835.1 of Mycobacterium dioxanotrophicus. Taxonomy (NCBI): domain Bacteria; kingdom Bacillati; phylum Actinomycetota; class Actinomycetes; order Mycobacteriales; family Mycobacteriaceae; genus Mycobacterium; species Mycobacterium dioxanotrophicus. Next base: position 3,748,780 of record NZ_CP020809.1, read on the forward strand.
GAACCGGTTCGGGTCCGACAGCGTCTTGCCGGTCTGAATACACAGCAGCGCTTCATGATTCTGCGAGGCCTCGCGGGTCACGTAGTGGCAGTCGTTGGTGGCCAGCGGCGGGATACCGAGCTTCTGCCCGATCTCCAGCAAGCCCTCGCGAACGCGGCGTTCGATGTCGAGCCCATGATCCATCAGCTCGAGGAAGAAGTTCTCCTTGCCGAAAATGTCCTGCCACTTGGCGGCCGCCGCCAGCGCCTCGTCCCGCTGACCGAGCCGCAGCCGCGTCTGCACCTCGCCGGAGGGGCAGCCGGTGGTCGCGATGATGCCCGTGGCGTGTTCGGCGATGACCTCGGCGTCCATGCGGGACCACTTGCCGAGCTGACCTTCGAATGAGGCCAGCGACGACAGCTTGAACAGGTTGCGCAGACCGGTCGCGTTTTCCGCCACCATCGTCATGTGGGTGTAGGCGCCGCTACCCGAGACGTCGTCGCCCTTCTGGCTCGGGTCACCCCATTGAACCCGCTTGGTGTCGAAGCGCGAACCGGGCGCGATGTAGGCCTCGATGCCGATGATCGGTTTGATGCCGGCCTTGGTGGCCGAGTTGTAGAACTCGCTGGCGCCGAACATGTTGCCGTGGTCGGTCATGCCGATCGCCGGCATGCCCAGCCGCTGGGCCTCGGCCAGCATCGGCGTGATCTTCGCGGCACCGTCCAGCATCGAGTACTCGGTGTGATTGTGCAGGTGTACGAAGGACCCCGAAGATGAACCGCTCATAGGGTGGCCAGTCTATTGCGGAGCACCGACACATCCGGGCGTGTCGTCGAGCGTGTCTGCAGACGGCCGCTCAGCAGGCTTGCGAATTCCCACCCAGCAACCCGCTGTCGAGCACGGCATCGAGTTGCCTGGCAACCGACAAGTAGTCGCATGGCGCGTCCAGGCCAACCCAGACGCCGACACCGCACAGGATGGCGTGCAGCAGTTCGACGATGGCCGTGGCGTCGCAGTCGTCGGGCAGGTCACGCCGCGCGACCGCATCGCCCACCACGCTGAACAGGAAGCCTCGGGTTGCCGTCACGGTGGCCGTCGGGAGGGTCGGGTTGCGTTCGGCCTCCAGGCGCGCGCTGACCAGAAACGCCACGAAGGAGGTGTCGCGGGAGCCGACCTCGAGCACCGCCGTCACGAAGGCACGCAAACGATTGACCGGTAGCTCATGCTGTTTGGCCTGCTCGATGCACTCGACGAGCACCAAGTGCGCCTCGTGGACCAACTCACCGTACAGGTCCTCCCAGTCGGCGAAGTAGTAGTTCAGGGTCGGCCGGCTCAGCCCGGTCCTGCGGGCGATCGCCTGGAACGTGGCGGCTCCGTACCCGTACTCGGTGATGACCTCGCGGCCTGCGCGCACGATGCGGGCCCTGGTCTGCGCGGCGTCCGCCCCGACCGGCCTGCCCGGTTTGCGGCGACGCTGCCCACGTCCCCCCGCGTAACCCATGGGCAAACGCTAAAACATAGCTATATGCCGGTCAACACCTTCCCTCGCAAACTAACGCCAAAATGGACATCACGCGGAGTCATAAGTACGGATGAAATCGCGCTGCTTGCGGCTGCGAAGCAACAGGTTGTCCAGATGCACGCCCAGCGGCCGCACGACGTTGAGGAAGTTCCACCGGCCGGGGATGATCACGCGCACCTTTTCCCGCTCGACGGCCCGGATCACTCCCGCGGCCGCCTTCTCGGGACTGATACGCAGCCGCTCGCTGGAGCGGGTCGGCGGCACGTTGGTGAGCCGCACCATCGCCGTGTCGACCGGACCGAAGTAGGCGATGGTGACTCCGACCCCATACGGCGAGAGCTCGATCCGCAGCCCGCGGCCGAGCATCTCCACCGCCACCTTGCTGGTCGAGTAGGCGACACCACCCAAGGTCGGCAGCAACGTCCCGAACTCGCTGTTGGGCGGCCACCCCATCGAGGACACCAGAACCGCATGCCCCCGCGACGCGATGAGCGGGTCGATCGCGGGTTCGAGGGTGTTGAGTGTGCCGACGAGGTTGACGTCGATGACCCGCTGCGCGGTACCCGGTTCCAGCACTCGCAGGGTCGCCGGCCGGTGGGTGATGCCGGCAGTGCAGAAGACAAGATCGAGCCGGCCGAACTGTGTGACGACCCGGTCGACCGCTTCGGCCATCGCTTCGCGGTCGGCCACGTCGGCGCCGATGGCCAGGGCGGCGCCGCTGCCGAGCGCGGCGTCCTCATCGATGTCGACCGCGCACACCGTGGCGCCGCGCTCGGTGAGTAGCCTGACCTCGGCCGCTCCGATCCCACCACCGCCGCCGGTTACCAGCGCGACCGCGCCCGAAAAATCTCGCATCGAAACGGGACCTCCGCGTTGGTTTTTCCACTGCCGACGGACACTTCGGACCCTACCGGGCGCGGTGGGCCGGTATCGGTCGAACGCACAGTTGGACTCCACGATTCGGACCTTTCCGGGCACGTGGCCTCTCTATGCTGACCCCAACACCGTCGATGCGGTCGCAGCAGGCAATCAACTTTCGCGTCTACCAGGAGGTGGCGCAGTGAGCGACGGGTCGGATGCCACCTGGCTGGATACCGGTCGCCCATCACCGGTGCACCGGGGAATGGTCTCGTCCTCTTGCTATTTGACGATGCGTGACGGTGTCCAGCTCGCCATCACGGTCCATCTCCCCGTCGCACCGACCGGGACGCCGCTGCCGACCATCGTGCATCAGACCCGGTACTACCGGGCGATGGAACTGCGTTGGCCGTTGCGAATGCTGCGGGGCGGCAAGCCGTTTGACCACATCCGCTCGACCGCCGTGTGCCGTCGTCGCTTTGTCGCCGCGGGCTATGCCTGGGTCGACGTCGACGTGCGCGGGTCCGGCGCCTCCTACGGGCACCGGGTCTGCGAATGGTCCCCTGACGAGATCCGCGACGGTGCACAGGTTGTCGATTGGATCATCCGCCAGCCATGGTCCGACGGGGCCGTCGGTGCGCTGGGTACCTCCTACAGCGGCGCCGCGGCGGAGCTGCTGCTGGTCAACCAGCACCCCGCGGTGCGGGCCGTAGCGCCCCGCTTCTCGGTCTACGACGCCTACACCGATATCGCGTTCCCCGGCGGCATCCACGGGACCTGGTTCACCCAGACCTGGGGGCGCTACAACGACGCGCTCGACCGCAACGCACCTCATGAGGTCGCGGGGTGGTGGGTCAAGCTCCTGGTGACCGGCGCGATGCCGGTCGACGGTGACCGCGGCCGTCGGCTCCGCGCCGGAGCTGTCGCCGCGCATCTCGCCAACTACGAAATCCACCCCCAGGCCCTGTCATTGACGTTCCGTGATGATGTGGCACCGTCGGATCCCTACCGAAACGGCATCGGGGAAGGTCCGGCCCCGATCGGTACACCCGTCGATCCGCGCGGCAGCATCAACCGGTTCAGCCCGCACAATTACCGTCGCGACATCGAAGGGTCGGGCGCCGCGGTCTACGGCAGCGGAGGCTGGTTCGACGGTGCCTACGCTCATTCGGCGATCAAGCGCTTCTCATCGGTGGCCACCGCGGGCAGTAGGCTGGTCCTCGGTCCGTGGAACCATGGGGGCCGTTGGCAGATCGAACCTGTTCGTCCACCGACACTTTCGGCGTTCGATCACGAAGGTGAACTGCTGCGGTTCTTCGACCACCACCTCAGAGGTCGCGACAATGGCATGGCGTCGGAACCCGTCGTGCACTACTTCACGATGGGCGAAGGCCGCTGGAAATCGGCGTCTTCGTGGCCGCCCGCGGCCGACGTCCTCACGTACTACTTCACCGCCGACCGACGACTTACCGTCGAGGCCCCCGGGCCCGATGAGGTCCCGGACCAGGACGCCGCCGATGACTATCAGGTCGATCTCACCGCCGGTACCGGCGAGCACTCGCGGTGGCGCACGCAGGTTGCGATCGGGGAAGCCGTGCGCTATCCCGAGCGCAGCACCACAGATGAGAAGCTCCTGACCTACACCACCGGCGTGCTGACCGAGCCGCTCGAGGTGACGGGACACCCCCTGGTCACGCTGTTCGTCAGCTCGACAGCAGCCGACGGGACGTTCTTCGTCTATCTCGAGGATATGGACACCCGAGGCGCCGTCTCGTACGTCACCGAGGGCGAATTGCGTGCGCTCCATCGACATCTCAGTATCGCCGCGGCGCCCTACCCGCAGACCGTTCCATACCGGACCTTCAGACGCGCCGACGCGAGACCGCTTGCCCGCGGTGAGATCGCCGAGCTGAGGTTCGATCTCTTGCCGACGTCGTATGTGTTCGAGGCGGGGCACCGGATCCGGATCGCCGTATCGGGTGCCGATGCCGATCAGTTCGCGGTACTGCCTGGAGGCGCGCCTGCCATCCGCGTCCACCGCGACAGCGCACATCCGTCGCGGATCGAACTGCCGGTCATCATTCACTGAACCTGAAGTATCAACGCCTTTCGGCAATCCACTGCGCTGTGAAGTGTTGTATCGCGGGCATCCCATCGCGGAACTGACGCCCCAGATAGTCTTCCAGCTTGCCTCCGACGAAGGGCACCGCGACCCTGACCGTGGTGCGGCAGACGAGCTGCGAACCAGCGGCCCGCGGTGTGAGGGTTGCCCTTCCGTGTGCCGACACCGGTGCACCCGGGACGGCGACGCGGATATCGCCCCGCACCACATCGCTGCTATCGGGCCGCCATGTCTCATTGCGCACCATCGTCAGATCACCGGGGTACAGCTGAGTCACCAGTGCCGGCAGTCGGTCGCGCAGAAGGCGCAGTGTGACGGTCACCATGGCCGAACCTGCCGCGTCGACCGCAAGGCGGTCGAGAGTGGCCCCGGCTCCCGCATAAGCGGCGAGCCGTGCATGCCAGTAATCTCGGTCACCGAATGCCCTGAGGATCTCGGCGAGGCCGGCGTCAGATTGCACCGACACGTCGAAAGACCGTGCCATACCGTCACCGTAATGCCGATGTTCGGTGAACTCAACCTGCTCCGATCCGCACCAAAGCGCTTGCGGCAGTGCGATCATCAGCACATGGCTAAAGCGCGCCGGTCCTTTGAAGGATCAACGAGAAGTTCGGCATCCGCACCGCAGGTGTGGGACGTGTGGACCGATCCCCCGCGATGGCCGGGCGGCATCATCGAATCAGCCTCGATCGACCGCGAATTCGGCGTTGGCGCACGGATAACCGTGAAAGGCAAGGGCGGCCCGGCAACCGCCTCCACGGTCACCGAGGTGGAATCACCGAGGCTCTGGACCGGCACGTCGTCGTTTCCCGGACTGTCCATGCGCTTCGAGCACCAGATCGACCCTGTTCCCGATGGCACGATCTTGACCGAACGGGTGATCATGGCCGGGCCGCTGGCAGGCGTGGCCGCCATGTTCATCGGACCGCGCCTGGCCACGGCGTTCGAGTCGTCGACTGCGCGTATCGCCGAAATCGCCGAGCGCCCCTGACAATCGGCGTCATACAGCGACGAGTGCGAGCTGACCGCCGAAGACGAATGCGGTGACACCGAAGACCACGACCGCGGGTAGCGTCGCCAGCACGGAATCACGCACTCGTCGGTGCGCGATCACCGCGCCGATCATCATCAGCAGGAACCCGACCGCTGCGGCAATGCCCAAGGGACGCCAGAACAATCCGCCGATCAGCCCGATGGCGCCCGCCAGCTGGCACGCGCCGATGAACCGGCTGAGTCCGCGCGACAGCCCCAGCCGCTGACCGTTCTTGCGCGCTTCCTCCAGATAGAAGAGGTTCAGGATCGCGGCGACACCGAGATAGACCGCCAGCACGATCGAGGCCACTACCACCGCGATACTCATCCGATCCCCTGTCGAAGCGTCGCCACTGCGTTGGTTCTAGCTTCCTCCTGAATTGTCGGTAGCACCAGACCCGCTTCCAGACGTAGCACCGTCGGTATCAGATTGCGTCGTACCGGTATTCGCGCCTGCACCAGTGCCCTCAGAGCCTGCTGTCGATGGGCTGACCTTATTGCCGGTGCGGTTGCCGCTCAAGGCGTCCTTGACCTTGGTCATGGCATCGGTCACCGCACCGTTGATCTTGGCGGTGACGGTCTTCAGCCCCGACAGCGCGGGCGATCCACCGATCGGACCGCGCACTACATTGGTCTGAGGCTTCTTCGGCGCCGGTGGCGTATCCGAAGTCGTCGGGGGCGAGACCGCATCGTGTGCGCCCGAGACATCCTGCCCGGCTTCAGATGTCCCGACCTGGTCGACCGTGCCGGCCGAAGCCTCCGCGGCATCCGGTGCGTCGAGTGTCTTCGCGGCCGTCAGTTGCGCACCGCCCTGCGGCGCCCCCTGGTCGATGGTGGTCTCCTGATGCTTCGCCGCCGTCAGCTGTTCTCCGCCTGGCGGTTGTGGCAGCGTGGAGTCGGCGGTCAGCGGGCTGATCGGGTTGACGTGCACGGTGTTCAGCGCCTCGAGACGATGGATGGTCTCCTTCAATCCCGCGGCGACGGCGTCGGCGTCAGCCTCCCACCGGGTCACGGGTGGCAGCAACTCGAGATGTTGCGGTTGCGCCGGATACACCCCACCGTTCGGCGGTCGGTTGTAGCTCGTCTCGATGATGGCCCGCAGCAGCGGATCCAGGGCTTTGACGATCTCGGGAGGCACCCCAAGATCCAGCAACGGCCGTGTCAACGGCAGCTGACCCTCGGGATTCCGGATCACCACGTCGGAGATGTTGCCGTTGGTCGTCACGATATAGTGCGCCGGATCCTGTTGGGCCAGAGCTACATCGGCCGAACTGATGGTTCCATCGTGGTTGAGGTCGAAATCCACGTCCTGGTAGTAGCCGTTGTGAACGTAGACGAACCCCAGGGCGGCATTGGCCCAGGCGACGGGATTGAGCACGTACTGCGGCACATCCGAGGCGCCGTCATACTGCTTGCTGATCTGAATCACCTGCGGACCGTTGGGATCCGGGTTCATCGACGCGCCGAAGCTCAGCCCGATCAGCGGTACGTACACGCCGGCGGGCAGCCGTGCCCAGAGGCCGCCGTTGTTGCGCGCACCGTTGCCCACCAACACGAACGTGATGTTCGAGGTGTCATATCCCTCGGCCTCCAACTGGCGGATCGCCTCGGACTCGGCGTTGGCCCCCTGGGAATAGCCCACGACGTAGATGGGGTCGTTCGGGTTTTGCGTACGGGCGTCTTTGATGGCGGTGATGGTGTTCTGGGTCGCGATGGTTCGCGACGCGTCATAGGTGGGATCGGTGAGCCCGGTGAGGACTCCGAACGATCGCGGGTACTGGACGTAGTAGTTGCCGCCCGCACCGGGGGTGGAAACATAGTCGTAGCCCTGGTCGAGGACACCGCTGAGGGTGCCGCGCATCCGGTCTGGCGCTTGGGAATTGCCGGTGGGAATGATGTCCTTGGTGCCGTCGATGAAGATACTGGTCGCCGCAAGGAGGCGCACCATCGGCGCGTTGGCGTCTACGACATTGACGAACCCGACCAGACCGGCCAGTTCCAGCGCAACTCCGGCCGTCACGTACGACGCCGTCCTGGCGCTCATGGTGTTGTGTCGATGAATTCCCACGGCATTCCTCCGCCCCGACGGGTGAATCTGGCTAACTGATGGGACCGCTCACATCGAAGACTAGTGCCGTTCCTGTGAAATTGCTGCAATTTTCGCCAGAAACAATATTTTCGGTAGCTCTTACGGTGGCGGCAGCCCAGTGGTCGGTTCGTAGCTCCAGCGCGGAACGCGACATTCGCTGCAGCAGGCGCGCGGGTGGCACTCCGCCGCTAAATGCGTATGTATCACAATGACTGGCGCGAGCCGGAGTATCAGCCACCTGCATCGGGCGACGTATCCGTTGTGCTCAAAGCGGCAACCGCGCACGCCGATATCGCGATCCCCACGCCACGTGGACGCCTGGACCGCGGACATTGCTGGATCGGCCGGAGTGATCCGCCGCCGGGCACAATGGCGCGAGCAGCAGCTGAACTCAACAGTTATTCAGCAAACAACTGGACGAGCCACGCACGGCAGCTCAGCCGCTGAGCGCTATCCCGCCGCCCCCGCAGAGCTTGTATCCGCCGAACCAGTGTGCGCCTGCGCCGCCGGCGGCTTCGTGCCGAGCGCCTTTACGATGGACGTGATCGTTTTCGTCACAACCCCTTTCACCGATGAAACGGTGCTTTGGACGCCGGTCGTCAAACCTGACTTGCCCGTTGTCGCGCCCCGCACGACATTCAACTTCGGCTTGTTCACCGCCGGCAGTAGCGGCGTCAGAATCGATTTGTTCAGCACCGGCTGGCTGGTCGTGTCGGCCGGCGGCGTGCTGCTCTCGGGCGTCCCGGTATCGGTGGTCGGTGCCGCGGTCTGCGTATCGGCAACCTGTTGCGATTCCGTGGGATTCGGGGCGGATGTGGATGATTGGCCGCTGGGCACCTGCGTTGACGCCATGACCTGGGAGAGCGGAACGGGTGGCGGAGGCTGGTTCGGTAGCGTCACCGGCGGACCGAAGATGCCGTAGGCGCCCTGCCCTTGCACGTATGCCGGCGGCGTTCCCGGTGTGCGCTCCCCCGTGAGATCTTCCAATCCGATGAACAGGCCCGTCGGGATGGCGACGGCCAGGGCCGCCGCGAACTTCACGGGATTCGGGAAGTAGAAGATGTTCGCGGGCGTCGGCTGCCCTGGGTTTATCGTGCGGTTGTAGCCGGATTCGATGAGCACCCGCATCACGGGGTCCAATGTGTCGGCGATGATCGGGCCCGCTCCCGGAATGTTCGCGATGGGCATGAGCAGCGGCACCGGGTAGGTGGGAATCAGGTAATAGGCCGTATCGCCTTGGGTCCCCTGGTAAACGGCACTGTTCGGGTCGACGTTCTGATAGTTGGGGTGCACCAGGACCAGACCGGCCGCGGCGTTCGCCATGGCGAACGGATTCAGTGGGTTGGTCGGGAAGTCGGCGAAGCCGTCGTACTGCTGGGCGATGTCGTAAGTCGTGATCTGGCCCGGCGCGGCACCGGCGGTCGTCGTGGGCGTGGCGCCGCTGAAGGTGAAGTCCAGGCCAGGGATGTAGAGCCCGTTGAAGCGTTCCAGCGCACCACCGTTGGGCCGGTTGCCGTTGCCGATCAGAACGAAACTGACCGCAGGCGGCGTCCCCGGATTGTTGGCCCAGTATTGATTGAAGCTCCGCTTGTACTGCGTCGCGACATTCGCGCCCTGTGAGTATCCGAAGATCACACTTCCGGAACTGATGGTTCCGGGTGACGGTAATGCCGCGACGCCGAGGGCCACGGCGTCGTCGTAAGTCATGGCGTGGAAGTAGCCCACTGAGAACGGCCAGAAACTCGCGGGATAGTTGACGAATACATTCGGCTGCGCAGCCGCTGACGGGACAGTGGCATCGATGTATGGCGTCGCCAGGTCGATATTCTGTTGCGGCGTGTCGAGCGTGCCGCAATAGGGTCTGCAGAACGGTTGGGCGTACTCGGTGCCCCTGATGATGTAGTTCGATGCCGCGGTGAGGGTGAACACCGAGGTCATCGTGGCGGTGAGGGCCAGCAGGACCGCGGCTGAAACGACCAACAGTGCCACCAGGACTGACCGAATGAAGACGCGCATGATGAACCCGCTTGATTGTGGTGTGCAGTTTGGCTCGCCCCGACTTGCGATACCCATGCATCATCCACCAGGTGGGCCGCGAAATGTGCTGTGTCCGGCAAATTGAACCTGTGAATTTCGTTGGGCGATGGCGAAATATCGGGATTCGGCGAGGAATTGTTTGTACTCGCAACTAAGTCCGACTTTTGTGATCTCGGATGCAGATCTCGGTCTTATTTCGGCCCATTAAGTCGGTGCCGCACGGGTACCGTATGTGTGTGACCGCAGAAGGATTCGACGCCGTCATCGTGGGCGCCGGCTTCGCCGGTATGGGTGCGGCGATCCAGCTCAATCGCCTCGGATTCGAGAATTTGGCCATCCTCGATCGTGAAGACGACCTCGGTGGAACATGGCATGTCAACCGGTACCCCCGGCTGACCGTCGACATCCCCACCACCACGTATTCGTACTGGTTCGAACCCAATCCGTACTGGTCCAGGTTGCACGCCCCCGGCGACGAGTTGAAGAGCTACGCCGACCACGTTGCCGAGAAATACGATCTGCGCCGCTACATGCGCTTCGGCACGACAGTCGAAAGTGCCCGGTGGGACGAGGATTCCCAGCGCTGGCAAGTGGCCCTCGCCGGTGGCGACACGCTGACCGCGCAATTCCTGATCACCGCCACCGGCTACCTGTCGCAGCCACGGATCCCGGACATCCCCGGGATCGCGGGCTTCGAGGGCCGGATCATGCACAGCGCCAAGTGGGATGGCGGCTATTCGCTCGACGGCCGACACGTCGCGATCATCGGCACGGGTGTGACCGCCGTGCAGTTGATCCCCGAACTGGCCGAGCGAGCGGCGGAACTGACTGTCTACCAACGGACACCGATCTGGGTGGTGCCGCGCGTCGATTTCGCGATTCCGGCGGCCGTGCAGCGACTGTTCGCCCGATTCCCCCTGTCGCAGCGGCTGCTCAGAGTCCTCACCGATGCCATCGCCGAGGCGGGAATCTTCACGGCGGTGGTGCATTACAACTGGTCCAAACCGCTGAATCGCGGCGCCGCCCAGGTATCCAAGCTGCACATGTTCGCATCTGTGCGCGATCGGGCGACGCGGCGAAAACTCACGCCCGACTACGATTTCGGGTGCAAGCGCACCACCTTCTCCAATCACTACTATCGGACGTTTGCACTGCCCCACGTCCATCTGGAGACCACCGGCATCGCCCAGATCGAGCCGGACGGAATCATCAACGGCGAGGGCCGCAAGACCGTCACCGACACACTGGTGTTGGCAACGGGATTCGACCTGTGGGATGCCAATTTCCCCGCGATCGAGGTCATCGGCCGTGCCGGTGCCAATTTGGGGAAATGGTGGCGGGAAAACAATTTTCAGACCTATGAGGGCCTGTCGGTCCCCGGTTTCCCCAACTACCTGAACATGGCCAGCCCGTATGCCTTCACCGGTGCGTCGTTCTTCACCATGACCGAGTACCAGATGCGGCACATGTCCCGGCTTTTCGGGGAGTTACTCCGTCGTGGTTCTGACACGTTCGAGATCACCGAGCGCGCCAGCGCGGCGTTCCACCGGCGGATCTCCCGTCGCCTCGGCGACATGGTGTTCTTCCGGGGCAACTGCGCGACGTCGCGGTCATACTACTTCCGTGGTAATGCCACCATCACTCGGCCGACTTCGCGACGCAATGCGATTCGTGAATCGATGAGGTTCCCGCTGAGCGATTACCACTTCAGCTGACCGCGGGTCAGAATGCGTACCGGTGGAACTGAACGATGTCGCGGAGCCCCGGCGTGCGTGCTGCGGCGGCGGCGAATCGCCGGTATCCCTTCGGCAGTAGCTGGACGGTGCTCGCCTCGAACACCGAGATCGCACACAATGACCGGGCCCGCGGAATCTGACCGATGATCTCATCCGGCGCGTTGACCGCCCAGCCCAGATCGGATCCTGACCATCGCACCACCTTGTTGTTCTTCGCTTGGGCGCGTCTACCGAACCGGCTCCAGAAGTCGAGTTGCAGTTCCCCGGACGGGAACCGACTGACCACGCGACGCAGCAGGTCGATGCCATCATGTTCGGTGAGATACATGCTGACGCCTTCGGCGATCAACAAGGCAGGACGATCGTTCGGAATGTTGTTGAGCCAGCTGGGATCGGTGGCCGAGGACGACACCAGATGATAATTCTGGCGGGCCGGGTACAGACGTTCGCGCAGGGCGATGACGTCCGGAAAGTCGATGTCGTACCACTCGACCCCGGGTCCCGGATCGACCCGGAATGCCCGACTGTCCAGCCCGCACCCCACATGAAGCACGATGGGCTGTTCAGTCACCGCGAGAAACTGCTTTACCCAGATGTCGAACTGAGCGGCGCGGACGGCGATCGAGGTCACCTGCCTGCGGCGTTGACGGGGAATGGGACTCTTGGTCCAGTCGTAATCCAGCTGGGTCATCAGCTGTTTCGCGAAGCGATCACCCAACACGGGCCGCGCGGAATCTGCGTCCAGAGCCTTCGCGTAGACCATGTCGAGCATCGTCTGCGGCGGACCGCTCAAGTCGACGTGCATCTTGGTAGCCATTCGAACCAACCCTTCGGTGATGTACTCGAGATTGACGGTCAGGACAGCGCGGTCGCCTCGACGGACGCCGCACGCAGCATGGTGAGAATCAGATCCAGCGATCGCTCCGGCGCAGCCGCGTCGACGTGGTGTTCGAGGACCAGTTCACCGGCTACAACTCCGAATCCGTACACGTCGATGACAGCCGACGAGGCTCGATGGAATTGCGATGAGAAACCGACGACTTCCAACCCGGGCGGTGTCGGCATCGCCGCGACGTTGCCGATGTTGGTGGACAACACCACATCTGCCAACCCCGGCAGGGTCCCCTCGTATTGCAGGTTGAAGTGAAGCAACGACTGCTGCACGACGCCGTCGCCGAGATCGGCCTGCAGCGTCGACGCGATCTCTGCGGCGAGCTCGACGAGTGTGGTGGACGGGGTGATCTGCGCCAGGTACGTGGCGACTCCCAGCGCCAAGGTGCACGCTGTCGGTGAGACCGGAGGCTCGAGCAGCGGACGCAGATTGACGTTGTAGACGTACGGTATGGGAATGTGCGGGGTCTCGCGAACCCGCCACTCGGCCAACAGGATTGCCGCCGACACAAGGTTGTTGACGAACAGCCGATGCTTGCGGCCGTATTTGATCAATGCGGCTGTTTCGGCTTTGCTCAGGCGGCCTCGTGCGGTCGGTACGGCGACGGGCTGCGAAAATTTGGTGGAGTCGGTCGATCGCCGGGGCGGCAGCTCATGGGCGAACATGGCGGGAATGAACCGATCGAGCCCCGACCTCGACAGCTTCTCGACGCCACGCTGCTCGAGGATCGTCTCGATTGGTTCGGGAGCCGGCTGCGGGCTGACAGGCCCGGCATCCCCTGTGGTCACCACCGAGGTATAGCGAGTGAACAGGTCGAACAGCAGTCCGGCGATGTGATTGCCGTCGGCCAGGCTGTGGTGCACATACAAGATGAGTTCACCGCCGCCCTCGACGGGGCGCACGACCAGATTGATCAGCGAAGCACCCTGATCGAGCGGCATCTGCGCGTCGGCGTCATCGTCTCCGGCCAACCACATTCCCGGATGAAGAAGATCGTCGCCGACAATCTGAAAGCGCCCGTCGGCGGCCTGCTCGAGGTGACCGGCATACACCGGATATGTCTCCAGCAGACAGTCGAACGCCATCGACATCGCGTCCGCATCGAGAGGTCCCGCCAACTCCAGCGTCACCGAAGTGAATGTCTGTGTCTCAGCGAAGAAGTCCTCGCTCGGCGCGAGCTTGCGGATGACAGCGGTGGGAAAGGTCATCAGGGCTCCTCGTCCTTGCGCGGTCCGGTCGTCATGGTGCTCATCCGCGCATGCTCACCCGGCGATAGCCGACCACCATCGGGACCACGCACGCCACGATGATGCCGCCGGACCAGAGCAGGACACCGACAGCCGGCGTGAGCAAGCCGCCGCCGAGCGTCAGGCTGCGCATCACCTCGGTCGCGTAGGACAGCGGTTGATGTTCGACAACGGGCTGAATCCAGTTCGGATACTGGTCGAGCGGAACGAAACCGGTGCAGAAGAACAACAGCAGCGCTGAAACCAGGGTGATCGCCTCGACCAGCGTTGCGCTGGGCCAGTACACCGCGATGGTGAGCGCCAGCATGGCGAACGCCATCCCGAACAGCACCGGTACGCACAACCAGACGACACCGGCCAGCACGCCCCGCTCCAGTCGAAGGCCCAACGCCAGGCCGACCGCAAGCAGTGCAACAGAATTCACGGCGACCCGGATCGCCTCGGAGAACAGCCGTGCGACAAGCCCTGATGCGCGATGCACCGGCAGCACCCACAGCCGGGCGAGCAACCCGTCGTTGCGTTCCGAGATGAACCCGACCACACCGACCGAAGCGCCGTTCATCGCGCCGATCAGCGTCACCAGCGGAACGCTGCCATACAGTGCGCTGTGCCCGGTGACCGACGAAATCGCGTCCCCCAGAACGATGTTCATCACCACGAGGAAGAAGATCGGTAGTGCGAGCCCGAACACGAACGTCATCGGATCGCGAACCAGCCGGATCAGCAGCCGCTTGGTCTGCGCCCAGATGTGGGCCGGCAGCACGCGCACCGAGTTCTCGCCGAACCGGCGATCCGGAATCGGGAACGCGGACTCGCTGAGCACGGCAGAGTCACGGGGTACCGCGTGATCGGTGACCGACATCATCGCCGCCTCAACACAAGAGCCAGTGACAGCGGGATCATCACGACGGTGACCCCCGCCAGCCAGGCAACCGACGGACCCACCGCCGACCAGCTGACCGGAGCCGCCGTGGGCGTCGAATCGCCGGCCAGTTCTCGCATCGCGTAGATGAATTGGGAGATCGGTTGATTGCGGACCACCGGCTGGATCCAATGCGGGAAGTGCTCCACGGGTTGGATACCGACGGACAGCAGCCCGAAGATCAGCTGCGGCAGCATCAGCCACTGTGTGGTGGCCTCGGGGTTCTTCGACGAGCTGCCCAGCAGATCCGCGAGGTAGGACAGCACCATGCCGATCGCCAACAGCAGCACGCAGAACAGTACGGCGTAGCCGACACCGCGATAGAACCGAAAGCCGATGACATATCCGGTGGCCAGTGCTGCGGCGATACCGATCGCGCACCGGTAGGCGCCCGCCGACATACGCGCAACCAGCGGTGTCAGAGCCGGGATCGGCATGGAATCGAACCGGCGGTTGATGCCCTTGACCGAATCTGTCGCGGCCCGCAACGCCCCGGTGATCGCGGCGAACGAAATGCCTTGCAGTGCAATGAGCGGCATCAGGAACTGCGCGTAGCTGCTCATTCCCGACCTGGCGCCCATCATGTGATTCAGCGGGATGTACCAACCCGCCGCGAACACCACGACTGCCACGACACCAGTGGCCACCTCGCCGTTGCGCAGTGAGGGCGCGACCAGCCGGACGGTGAGGACCCACCACTGCCCAATGGTCGACGGGCGCGGTCGCGCGGCGCTCAGCGCGGCCGTCATGGCATCACATCCTCTCCAACTGCGGCTCGCTGCCGTTCAACCGGTGCTTGCCGGCGCCGGCGCCGGCCAACGCGTCGTCCCCGTCGTCCTCCTCGGCTGCCGCGACATCTGGTGGTGACACGTCGGAATCGTCGGTGAGGGTGAGGAACACCTCATCGAGCGACGGCCGCCGCAGGGCGATGTCGGTGAGTTCGATGTTCGCCGCAGTGAGCAACGACAGCGCCTCCACCAGGGTGCTGGGACCGTCCGGGGCAGGCACCGCGATGCGGTCGGCCGACTCCTCGAGCGCCGTCCTGCTGTGTTCGGGTACGAGTGGTCCGAGTGCAGTGACGATCGCCGGCAGATCCTTGAGGTCACGCGGGACGATCTCACAGTAGCTGCCGCCCGTGCGTTCCTTGAGCTGATCGGCGGTTCCCTCGGCCACCACCGTGCCGTGGTCGATGACGATGATCCGGTCGCTCAGCGCGTCGGCCTCTTCGAGGTACTGGGTCGTCAAAAGGGTTGCGATGCCCAGCTTTTTGAAGCCCGACACCAGGTCCCAGATGGTCTGCCTGCTCCGCGGGTCCAGTCCGGTGGTGGGCTCGTCGAGAAACACCACCTCGGGGCGGACCACCAGTCCGCAGGCGATGTCGATGCGTCGGCGCATACCACCCGAATATGTGCCCACCCGGCGATCCGCGGCATGGACCAGGTCGAACTCGGCGAGCAGGTCCTCGGCGCGGGAGCGTGCCACCGACTTGGTCAGACCCTGTAATCGCCCGAACAGCATGAGGTTCTCGCGACCGGTCAGCACGTCATCGAGGGCTACCTGTTGCCCGGTCAACATGATCGATCGGCGCACGCTCGCCGGGTCTTTCGTGACGTCGAAGCCGGCGATGCTGGCCTCACCACGGTCCGGCCGGGTCAGCGTCGAGAGGATGTCGACCATCGTGGTCTTACCGGCCCCGTTCGGCCCGAGCAGTGCCACCACCTCTCCGCGCCCGACATCGAAGCTGACCCCGCGCAGTGCCTTTACCGCACCGAACGATTTGTGGATCTCGTTGACGACGACGCTCTTGTCCGGGGTAGTCAACACAACCTCCTCATCAGATCCTCTGTTGCTGATACCGGTTCACCGGTTGATTCATTCGGCGGACAGGTCCACCAACCCGAGTTCGGACATGGCGCCACCGAATTCATCCTGGGTCGGCGCCGTCGCGAGCGCTTCGGACAGGAGTTCCTCGAACTCGATCGGGAAGCGTTCGGCCATCGTCTTGACGGTCGCCTGGGCAACCCGGCGAACGTCGTACCACCAATCCACATGCATTCCGGCCGATGAACGGTAGATCCGCATCTCGATCGGGAATCCCAGTCCGGGCGTCTTGTCCCGTACACCCATCGCCGTCTCGCGATCGATCTGCACCGGCCCGGCTGCCGTCGGCAGATCAGGAATCACACCTTCGTTGCACAGCAGGATGTCCGGGGATTCCACAGCCCCGAACGTCCGCGCCGTCGGCCCGTACAGGTAGCGCAACAGCCCGTGGCCGACACCCTGATGTGGGACCGCGCGCATGGTTTCGTGCACGCCGTCGAGCACCTGCGTCGCGGTGGACCCGCCGTGGCACGACAGCGACACCGGGTAGACCGTGGTGAAGCCGCCGACCGTGCGCCGGGGATCGACATCCGGCTTGAGCACGGCACGCCCGGTTCCGGCGAGTGCGACGGCGACCGTTCCCTCGGCTACGGAGTGCGCGATAGTCCGGGACAGCGCACCGAGCATCAGTTCCTCGACGACGAATTCGAATCTGCCCCTCGCCCGTTCGATGAGACCCGCCGGCTCAGCGCCGATCAGCGACGGCACACACTCCATGTCGTCCACGCCGGGCGGTTGTCCGGGCCCCCGATCGGCCAGGGGCAGTGTGGGTTTGGCGGCCTCGTCCAGCCAGTACTGCCTGCTGTCGAGGACTGCCGGATGGGTGGCGAGCCCGGCGTAGCGCTGCGACCATTCCCGCCATGTCGCGGTGACCGGGGGCAACGTGATGTCGCTGCCGGCCAGGCGCTGGGTGAACGCGGTGAACAGGTCGGTGAGCAGAATCTCCCGAGACCCGCCGTCGGCCACCAGTTCATGGATCGACATCGCGAGGTACCGCCCGGCTCCGTCGGCATCCGCGATGTAGGTCGCGGCCAGTGCCGGACTCGAAAGATCCTGCCGGCGTACCTGCGCGGTGAGAATGTCGATGGCCGCGCGCCGTTCGTCGTCGCTACCGGGCGTCACGGTGTCGGGCAACGACACCTGGGCGACGTCGAGCTGATCGCACGGTGGCCGGATCTGCTGTTCCCACGCTCCGGCCCGTTGGCTGAACCCGGTCCGCAACGCGTCGTGGTGGTTGATCACCGCCGCCAACACCGACCGGACGTCCTCGATTCCGACGGTAGAATCCAGCCTCACCAGCAGCGGCACCCGCCAGCGCCCGGCTTCGCGCAGACCATGCTCAAAGAAGTGCGCCGCGAGCGGTGAAACAGGTTGGGGTGCATCGTCGACCGACACAGCGGCCAACCCGCCGGCAGCGTAACGCGCGGACAGCACCGCGGTCAGCGCCGCCACGTTCGGGTGATCGTAGAGATCTTGTGGCGTCAGCTCCAGACCCTGGTTGGTCGCGCTCATCGCGACGCCGATCGCGATCAGGGAGTCCCCGCCGATCTCGAAGAAGTCGTCGTTCGGGCCCACCGAACTGACACCCAGGCATTCGGCGCAGATGCGCCGCAGCGTCGACTCGATATCCACCTGTCCGGTACCGGCGCCGCCGGTCTTCGTCTCGCCGGCCGGTTCGACCACATGCCCGTTGGGTGTGCTGCCGTTGGTTCTGACCGGTGCCGCCCCGTCGGCGGTGAGCTCCGGGTCCACCCAGTGCCGTTGCCGGACAAAGGGGTATCCGGGCAGCGAGACCAGTGTCGGTGTGCGGCTGGACAACGGAGACCAGTCGACCTCGACACCGGCCGACCACAGTTGGCCGAGCGCAAGCAGGAACGTGTCCCGGTCGCCGCGGTTCTGCACCTGGTGCCGCATCAAGCGGACAGCGCGATGCCGTTCGGCCCATTTCGGATGGCGCATGGCCGATCCCGTCAACGCACCACCCGGCCCGACCTCGACCAACACGGCGCAGGGATCGTCCAACACGTGATCAAGCTCATCGGAGAACCTGACAGTGGCACGAATCTGGCCGGCCCACAGGGTCGGATCGGTGGCCTGCGCGTCTGTCAACCAGGTTCCGGTGACATTCGACAGCACCGGTGTGTGCGGCGGGCGCAGCTGGACGCCGGACAGAAACTCGCCGAACTGTGGCACGACGGGATCCATGAGCTGCGAGTGGAACGCGTGCGCGGTGCGGACCCGGCGGGCCAGTATCCCCCGCTGCCGCAGGCGGTTCTGGAACTTCATGACGTCTTCCGGTGACCCTGCCACGACACAGTTGCCGGGGTCGTTGACCGCTGCCAGGTCGAGGCCCGGTGCGAGGTGCTCGGCGATGGCTTCGGGTGTCATCGCGACCGCGACCATCGCACCCCGGGCAGAGCCGTGCATCAACCGGGCCCGGGTCGCGACAACACCGATCGCCGTCGGCAGATCGAAAATTCCCGCCAGTACCCCGGCCACGTATTCACCGATGCTGTGGCCCACATACGCCGAGGCCTGCACACCGTAGGCGTGCAATAGCCGAGCAAGTGCGTATTCGACGGTGAAGAGCGCGGGTTGGGCGCGGTCGGTGCGTTCGAGGTCCGACTGATCGGAGCCGAACAGCTCAGCCTTGAGATCGATGCCGAGCTCACTCTGGAAGCCCTCGGCGCACCGATCGAAGTGCTCGGTGAACACCGGCTCGGATTCGTAGAGGCCGCGCGCCATGTCGGCGTGCTGGGCGCCTTGCCCCGGGAACATGAGCGTGACGCGGCGCTCACCGGCAGGCGCGCGGCTGGTCGCGGTTCCGTCGGTCGACTCGCTGACGAAGACGTTGTCGCTCTCGGCGGCGCCCAGTACTGCCGCCGCGTCGTGCCGGTCGTGCACGACGGCGGCCAGCCTGAACCTCTCGAGTCGCCGCCGGTCCAGCGTGGCGGTCACGTCGGACAGGTCCAATGCCGGGTCTGCGGCCAGCTCGGCGGCCATCGCTGCCCGGAAGTCTTCGAGCGCCTCAGGCGTGCGGGCCGACAGCCGCAGCACCTGTGTCCCGTCCTGCACCGGGCATGCGGGTTGCGCGGGCGCTTCCTCGACGACGAGGTGGACGTTGGTGCCGCCGACACCGAACGAACTCACGCCTGCGCGGCGCACACCGTCCCACTCCCACGGCGTGCACTCATTGCTCACCGTGAACGGGCCACGGTCGAGGTTCAGCGCCGGATTCGCCGTGGTGAAGTGCAGCGTCGCGGGAATGGCCCGGTTCTTCAGGCACAGAATCGTCTTGATCAGACCGGCGATTCCCGAGGCCTCCGCCAGATGGCCGATGTTCGACTTCACCGAGCCCACCAGGCACGGACCCGACCGCGGCGTGTCCGAGAGGCTGAAAGCGGCTCGGAGCGCCTCCATTTCGATCGGGTCGCCCAGGGGCGTGCCCGTGCCGTGGGCCTCGATGTAGCTGATGGACGACGCGTCGACGCCGGCGACCGCTTGGGCCTCGGCAATCACATCGGCCTGCGCGGCGCCGTTGGGGGCCGCGTAGGTCATCTTCTTCGCGCCGTCGTTGTTGATCGCCGAGCCCCGGATCACGGCGTGGATCCGGTCGCCGGCCTCCAGCGCTGCTTGCAACGGTTTGAGTGCGATCACGGCAACACCGCTGCCGAACACGGTACCGTCGGCTGCTGCATCGAACGGCCGGCAGTGTCCGGCACCGGAGACCATCGAGCCGGGCTCATGCCAGTAACCCACGTGATGCGGAATCCGGATGGACGCGCCGCCGGCGAGCACCATGTCGCACTCGCCGTTGAGCAGGCTTTGGCAGGCCGTGTGCACGGCGACCATCGACGACGAACACGCAGTCTGCACCGTCACGCTCGGCCCGCGCAGATCGAACTGGTGCGAGACCCGGGTGGCGAGGTAGTCCTTGTCGTTCTGCAATGACATGTTGATCAGATCGAAGGTGGCGCCTTGCCCGAGGAACGCGGACCGGTCGTGATGCGACAGCAGATTGTGCAGCATGTACATGCTCGCGCCGCTGGTCGCGAACACCCCGATCGAACCGTCGAATGCGGCGGGATCACAGCCGGCATCCTCGAGCGCATGCCAGGCGCACTGCAGGAACAGCCGCTGCTGCGGATCCATCATGCGTGCCACCTGCGGTGGGAACCCGAAGAATTCGGCGTCGAACTCGTCGATCCCGTCGATGATCGGGGCGCGGCGCACATATTGCGGATCGGCGAGGGTGACGGCGCTGACTCCGGCGTCGATGAGCTGTGCCTCGGTCAGCGTCCGGATGGACTCCTCACCGGCGCGGAGGTTCTGCCAGAAAGCCGACGGTGAGTTGGCACCGGGGAATCTCAGCGCCATACCGACGACAGCTATGGCATTGGGCGACAACGGATCCTGTTCGGCGGTGGCAGTCACGCGCGCTGTCCTCTCTTACGCCGCACCGCGGCGCCCCGGCGGGCGGCGGCACGTTGGTTGGCTCGGTCCCGCAGCGCGTCGACGGCTGCTCCGGTGTCCGGGGTGGACACTCCGCACTGCTGCATCACATCGGCGGTGATGTCATCCAGGGAGGCACCCTGCAGCAGCATGGCCACCGGAGGTTCGACCCCGAAGTCGGACTGGGTGGCATGCCGGATCCGCACGGCCATCAGCGAATCCATGCCGAGTTCGATCAGCGGGACAGCCGGGCTCAGCGCAGCCGGGTCGGCGTAGCCCATGATCGCGGCGAGCCGTGTTCGCAGCCGCTCACCGATGATGCGTTCGACGTCAAGCGGATCCAGCTCGGTGAAGTCGGGGGCACCGGCCCACTGATCGTCCTGATCGTCGTCGCCGGCACGGTTCTCGGCGCCCGCCGCGGGGATCAGTGGGTCGACGATCCGCAGGCTCGCGCGGGTGCGGTACGCCGCGGCCAGTCGGGTCCAGTCGGCGGCAGCGATGACGGCCCGAACCGGGGCATCGGTGGCCAGCGCCGAGCACAGTGCCCCGATCGCCACCTCGTCAGGCATGGGTTCAAGCCCAGAGCTCAGCGTGACCTGTTGGTACTCGTCGGACTGGTTGTCGGCCAACGATTTCCACCACCCCCAGTTCACCGTGGTGGCGGCCAGCCCAGCGGCGCGGCGGGCGTAGGCGAAGGTGTCCAGGAACCCAGTGGTGGCTGTGTAGTGCGCGAGCCACCGCGAACCGAGCAACCCGGAGATCGACGCGAACAGCACGAACTGGTGCACCGGATGTTTCAACGACAGGGTGTGCAGCAGTGATACCGCGTCCAGCTTGGGTCGGAACATCGCCTGCACGTCCTCTGCGGTCATGTCCGCCAGCGTCACCGGTCCACCACCGAATGCCGCGAGATAGATGCCGTTGAGTGCGGGTAGGTCACGGCCGAACCGTTCGAACAGTGCCGCCATCGCCTTCGGATCCGACGCGTCGGCCGCGACGGGCACGAGCGTCGCCCCGTGTTCGGCCACGGCTTGTGCCAGCTCTGTCATCCGTGCACCGGGATTGCGGGACACCGCAACGACGGTCTTGGCTCCCATCGCGACGAGCTGGCGGACCAGATGCGGCCCGATGTTGCCCGTGGCCCCGATGACCAGATGGCTTCCCGCGCCATCGATTTCGGCGGGTGGCGCGGGCCGTGCCGGTGCCGACACCAGCCGCGGTACATGTCTGCGCCCGGCGCGGTACACCGCTTGATCGTCGTCGTCGCTGCCGGCGGCCTCAGCCCGAAGGTAGCCGGCCACCCGCTCGGCGGGCACCGACTCGTCGACATCGATGACACCGCCCCAGAATTCGGGGTGCTCCAGCGCCAGTGTCCGGCCCAGACCCCACAGCACCGCATGGGCGGGATTCGCCCGGTCACCCTCCGCGAGCGGCTGGGCGTTACGGGTCAGCAGGTACAGACGCGGCGGCTCCGGCAGCGCTGCCAACGCCGCGCAGAGCTCGCGGCACGTGTTGAACAGGTGATAGCCGGGTTCCGCGTCCAGGCATCCGATGGCCACGTCCGGCGCGAACACCACATGTGCTGCACCGTTCAACGCGTCCGCCAGCGCGCCATCGCGCTCGGTCAAAGCCGTGGGGGCCAGCAGCACGGCGTCGAGTTCCAGACTCAGCTCGGCATCGGAGACCACCAGCCAGCGCCCTGACGCATGCCGATCCGCCGGCAGCGGACGTGCTTGCCACGTCAGCTCGCAGCACCACTGTGGCGGCACTCCCCCTGCCCCCGGGAGTGACTGTTGCGCAGCCACGGCACGGGCGATGGCGGGACCGTCGATCCAGTGCCTGGTGTGTTGCCATGGCGTGGTGGGCAGTTCGGGTGGCGGACCGTCGGGATGCGGGGTCTGCGGCGCCGCCGCGGTGTGGATCGCGTTGAGATTGGTGTGGAACGTGTGGGTGTCGTCGCCGTCGCGCGACAGCGTGCCGACGGTGTGATGGTGTGTGTCGCCGAGCGTCTCGGTGATCGAATGCGCCAACACCGGGTGCGGACTGATCTCGATGAACGTGCCGTACTGCTCGCCGAGGTCGGCGAGCGCCTGGTACAGCCGGACCGGTTGGCGGACGTTGGCCACCCAATAGGCTGCGTCGACGTGCGGGGCCCAGTCGTTGGTCACCGTGGACAGGAAGGGCACTGCCGGCGGTTTCGGCTCCAGATCCGCCAGGCCGGTGCGTAACTCGGCCAAGATCGGATCCATGAGGGCGCTGTGTGAGGCCACCTCCATGTTGACCCGTCGGGCGAAGCGGTCCTGCTGCTGGACGTCGGTGATCAGCTGGTCGATCTGCGAGGGTGGCCCGGCCACCACCGTCTGCCTTGGAGACGAATACACCGCGAGGCTCACCTGTTCCCGCCCTGCGATCAGGGCGGACGTGGCGTCGGCATCGAGCTCGAGCAGTGCCACGGCGCCTTGGCCGGCCAGCCGCGACATGAGCCGGGAGCGGGTGGCGATGACGCGGAGTCCTTCGGTGGGGGTGAGTGCGCCTGCGGTGACGGCGGCGGCGACTTCGCCCATGGAGTGTCCGATGACAGCGTCGGGGACCACGCCGTAGTGCCGCCACAACGCGGTCAACGCCACCTGCAGGCCGAAAATCGCGGGCTGAAACCGGGCGTCGCCGAGCACTGGCTCGCCGTTGGCGATGACCTCGTGCAGCGAGAAGCCGACGGTGTCGAGGAACATCGGTTCGAGGGTGTCGATGGCGGCGGCGAAGGCGGGTTCGTCGGTGAGCAGTCGCCGGCCCATGCCGGCCCATTGGGAGCCTTGCCCGGAGTAGACGAACACCCGGCCCGGCCGGCACGGCCCGTCATGCGACCGAACCACGCCTGGCGCCGGACGTCCGTCGGCGAGCGCTTGCAACGCCTCTGCAGCCTGCGCACGGCTGCGGGCGCAGACGGTGGCGAAGGTGCGGTGTTGGGTTCGGTGGTGGTTGAGGGTGTGGGCGACGTCGGCGAGGCGGACTTCGGCGCCGGGGCCGGTCATCCACTGGCCGAGCATGGCTGCGGTCGCGGCGATCCGCTCGGGCGTCTTGCCTGACAACACCAGCGTGGTCACGGGCGAATCCGGCTGCGCGACAACGTCGTCAACCGCGGATGCTTGTTCGATGACGATGTGTGCATTCGTCCCGCTGGCGCCGAATGACGATACGCCCGCGCGACGCGGGCGGTTGCTCTCCGGCCACGTCAGCAGGTCGGGTGCGATGGTGAGGCGGGTGGCGTCTTGGCTCGCGTGGGGGGTGAGTTGGTGGAAGTTGAGGTGTTTGGGGATGTATCCGTAGCGGACGCTGAGGACGGTTTTGATGAATCCGGCGATGCCCGCGGCCGATTCCAAATGTCCGAGGTTGGTCTTGACCGAGCCCACCACCAGCGGGGCGGCGTCGCCGCGGTCGGCGAAAACCTGTGCCAGCGCATCCAACTCGATCGGATCACCCAATGCGGTACCGGTGCCGTGGGCCTCGATGTAGTCGATGTCGGCGGGCACCAGTCGTGAGGCTGCCAATGCCTGGCGCATCAACGCCTGCTGGGCCGGGCCGTTGGGCACCGTCTGTCCACTGCTGGCGCCGTCCTGGTTGACCGCCGATCCGCGCACCACCGCCAACACCCGGTCCCCGTCGCGCAGGGCATCGCTCAATCGCTTGAGCACCACCACCCCGCAACCCTCACTGCGCACATACCCATTGGCACCGGCATCAAAGGTCTTGCACTGCCCATCCGGCGACAACATGCCGAACCGGGTGAGTGCGATATTGGCTTCGGGCTTGAGGATCAGGTTGACGCCGGCGGCCAGGGCGGTGTCGCTCTCCCCACGACGCAGACTCTGACACGCCAGATGCACCGACACCAACGACGACGAACACGCCGTATCCACCACCAACGCCGGACCCCGCGCCCCCAGAAAATACGCCAACCGCCCCGCCGCAAAATTCGCCGCATTCCCAAACGGGATATACGCGTCGTAGTCTTCGCGACGCAGCGTTTCGGTGAGCCTCAACATGTAGTCGTATCCGGTCAGGCCGACGAAGATACCGGTCTGCGTCCCCCGAATCGACTGCGCCACAATACCGGCGTTCTCCAACGCCTCCCACGCCACCTCAAGCAACAACCGCTGCTGCGGATCCATCGCCGCCGCCTCCCGCGGCGCAATCCCAAAAAACTCCGCATCAAACTCATCCGGACGCCACGACGTCAAAAACCCACCATCACGCGCACAAATCGTCCCCGGCACCGACGGATCCGCCGAATAAAACTCCTCAACATCCCACCGATCCCCCGGCACCGGCACAATCCCACTACGCCCGTCCTGCAACAACTGCCAAAACTGATCAGCAGAACCCACCCCACCAGGCAACCGGCAACCCATCCCCACCACAGCCACCGGCTCAACATCAGCACGCTCAGCCACCGCCAACCGCGCCGTCAACTCATCAATCCGATGCAAAGCCTCAGCAATAATCGCCCGACGATCCGCCCCAGCACCAACCATAAAAATCAACCCACACTTTCCGGGAGGTCGGCGTCGACGATCTCGGCGAGGTGGTCGGCGAGCTCCGTGACCGTCGGGTAGTCGAAAACGACTGTCTGGGGCAGAACTTCGCCGAGGGTCTCGGCAAGCGCGCGCTGCAGGATCACGTTCATCAACGAATCCATGCCCAGTTCAAAGAAATCCGCGTCCGGATTGAGCGACTGAGCTGACGGCAGCCCCATGACGGCTGCCACCAGGACACCGACATGGTTCTGCAACAGGGCACGACGTTCTTCCGGTTCGCAGACTCGCCACACGTCTTTGATGTCGCCGACGGGCCCCGCAGTTGGATCGGAACCCACACCGGGCGGCTCCGTTTCCTCGACGTCGACGACACCGCCCCAGATCTCCGGATGCTCCGACGCCAAGGCCCGCCCCAGTCCCCAGAGCACGGCATCGGCCGGATCCGCCGGATGGTCGTCGGAGCCGTCACGCCGTCCCAGGATGAACATTCTGGGTGGCACCGCCATCGTGGCAAGCGCAGCCGTGAGGCGCCTGGTCGTGTTGAACAGCCGATAACCCCATTCCGGCAAGTGGCCGGAAGCCGAAAGGTCCGGCGCATAAAGGACATTCGCAGCCTTGCCGAGGATGTCCGGCAACTCGGATGCCGCTGCTCCGTCGGCCAGCGTGTCCATCGGCAGGACGGTGACCACCGCTGCGTCCCCGACTGCGCTGCTCACCTTGGCGCCGCATCCTTCGTCGGCGAACACCACCCAGGAACCGTCACCGGCGGTATCGGCCGCGGTGATCGGCCCGATCGGCCAGTCGGATGCATAGCTCCATCCGTTCGATCCGGCCGCGGGCGCATGCAGCTGCGGGGTCGTCGGCTTGATCCACAACCGGGTGTGGTGCCACGGGGTCGCGGGCAGCACCGGATGCGGTTCGGGCGGATGCGAGGTGCGCGGTGGCGCGCCGGTGTGAGCGGAGTTCAGATTGGTGTGGAACGTGTGGGTGTCGTCGCCGTCGCGCTGCAGGGTCGGCACGGTGTGGAAGTGTGTGCCTGCGAGGGTGTCTGCGATCGAATGGGTCAGCAGCGGGTGGGGGCTGATCTCGATGAAGGTGGCGTGATCGGTCCCGGCCGCAGCGATTGCCTGACTGAACCGTACCGGTCGGCGCAGATTCGCGACCCAGTGATCGGCGTCGAAACTCGTTGTCGGCGTCTGACTCTCGTCGTAGGTGGTCGAGATGATCGGGATCGCTGGCGGTTTCGGCGCGAGATCGCTCAATGCGGCCTGCAGATCAGGTAGCACGGGGTCGATCGTCGGATGATGCGACGCGACGTCGACGTCGATGCGTCGTGCCAACCTGCTCTGCTGCGCGACCTTCGCGATCAACATGTCGACGTCGGCCGGTGGTCCGGCGATCACCGTCTGGGTCGGCGAGGCGTAGACCGCCAGCGTCACCGCCGGGTACTCGGCGATCAATCCCAGGGTCGAGGCGGGATCCAGCTCGAGGAGTGCCATCGCGCCTTGGCCGGCCAGCCGCGACATGAGCCGGGAGCGGGTGGCGATGACGCGGAGTCCTTCGGTGGGGGTGAGTGCGCCTGCGGTGACGGCGGCGGCGACTTCGCCCATGGAGTGTCCGATGACGGCGTCGGGAACCACGCCGTAGTGCCGCCACAACTCGGTCAACGCGAGCTGCAGGCCGGTCAGGACCGGCTGGATGCGCTCGATACCGGTCAGCGGTTCTGCCGCTTCGAGCACCTCTCGCAGCGAGAAGCCGACCTCGGTGCGGAATGCCGGTTCGAGGGTGTCGATGGCGGTGGCGAAGGCGGGTTCGTCGGTGAGCAGTCGCCGGCCCATGCCGGCCCATTGGGAGCCTTGCCCGGAGTAGACGAACACCCGGCCCGGACGGCACGGCCCGTCATGCGACCGAACCACGCCGACCGCAGCCTGGCCGGCCGCCAGGGCCGACAGTCCGGCGACCGCCTGGTTATGGTCGCGGGCGCAGATGGTGGCGAAGGTGCGGTGTTGGGCGCGGTGGTGGTTGAGGGTGTGGGCGACGTCGGCGAGGCGGACTTCGGCGCCGGGGCCGGTCATCCACTGGCCGAGCATGGCTGCGGTCGCGGCGATCCGCTGCGATGACTTGCCCGCCACCACCAGCGTCGTCACCGGTGAATCCGGCTCCCACACAGCAGGTTCGGGAGACGGTGCCTGCTCGACGATGATGTGTGCGTTGGTTCCGCTGACCCCGAACGACGACACCCCCGCGCGGCGTGGACGCGGCACAGTAGGCCATTCCAACGCCGGCGATGCGATGGTCAAGCGCGTGGCGTCTTGGCAGGCGTGGGGGGTGAGTTGGTGAAAGTTGAGGTGTTTGGGGATGTATCCGTAGCGGACGCTGAGGACGGTTTTGATGAATCCGGCGATGCCCGCGGCCGATTCCAAATGTCCGAGGTTGGTCTTGACCGAGCCCACCACCAGCGGGGCGGCGTCGCCGCGGTCGGCGAAAACCTGTGCCAGCGCATCCAACTCGATCGGATCACCCAATGCGGTACCGGTGCCGTGGGCCTCGATGTAGTCGATGTCGGCGGGCACCAGTCGTGAGGCTGCCAATGCCTGGCGCATCAACGCCTGCTGGGCCGGGCCGTTGGGCACCGTCTGCCCACTGCTGGCGCCGTCCTGGTTGACCGCCGATCCGCGCACCACCGCCAACACCCGGTCCCCGTCGGCCAGGGCATCACTCAACCGCTTGAGCACCACCACCCCGCAACCCTCACTGCGCACATACCCATTGGCACCGGCATCAAAGGTCTTGCACTGCCCATCCGGCGACAACATCCCAAACCGGGAACACGCAATGCTGTTCTCCGGGCGCAGAATCAGGTTGACGCCGGCGGCCAGGGCGGTGTCGCTCTCCCCACGACGCAGACTCTGACACGCCAGATGCACCGACACCAACGACGACGAACACGCCGTATCCACCACCAACGCCGGACCCCGCGCCCCCAGAAAATACGCCAACCGCCCCGCCGCAAAATTCGCCGCATTCCCAAACGGGATATAGGCATCGATGTCCTCGCGGCGGAGCCGCCCCGCGAAGGTGAGTGAATAGTCGTTGGTGGTCAGGCCGACGAAGATACCGGTCTGCGTCCCCCGAATCGACTGCGCCACAATACCGGCGTTCTCCAACGCCTCCCACGCCACCTCAAGCAACAACCGCTGCTGCGGATCCATCGCCGCCGCCTCCCGCGGCGCAATCCCAAAAAACTCCGCATCAAACTCATCCGGACGCCACGACGTCAAAAACCCACCATCACGCGCACAAATCGTCCCCGGCACCGACGGATCCGCCGAATAAAACTCCTCAACATCCCACCGATCCCCCGGCACCGGCACAATCCCACTACGCCCGTCCTGCAACAACTGCCAAAACTGATCAGCAGAACCCACCCCACCAGGCAACCGGCAACCCATCCCCACCACAGCCACCGGCTCAACATCAGCACGCTCAGCCACCGCCAACCGCGCCGTCAACTCATCAATCCGATGCAAAGCCTCAGCAATAATCGCCCGACGATCCGCCCCAGCACCAACCATAAAAATCAACCCAGCCTCTGTGACAGTTGTTGCAGCAGTTCGTCTTCGCTGAAGTCCTCGTAGCTGTCGACCTCGGTGTCGTCGGCAACCTCGATGAGCTCCGGCAGGATGGTGGTCAGGTAATCGGTGAGCGCGTCGACGGTCGGATAGTCGAAGATCACCGAGGCGGGCACCGCCTGCCCGAGACTTTCGGCCAGCGCCCGCTGAAGGGTCACGCTCATCAGCGAATCCATCCCGAACTGGAAGAACCCCTCCGACCGGTCGAGAAGTTGCGGCGACGCCAACCCCATCACCCGCGCGACCAATGAGCTGACGTGCTCAGCGAGTCGGTGATAGCGCTGCTCGGGTTCACACTCGCGCAGGGCTTTCCGGAATTGAGTAGCCGGCACAGCGGGAGCGTCGGCCGCATCGGGTTCGTCGTTGTCCAGCGGTAGGAGGTCATCGACGATATGCAGGGGTGCCCTGGTGCGGTAGGCGGCCGCCAGGCGGGTCCAGTCGGCCGCCACGACGGTCGAGCGCACCGGAGCACGGGATCCGCACACCGACCACAACGCCTGGATCGCGACCTCGTCGGGCATCGGTTCCAGGCCCGACCCCAGGGTGATGTTCCGTTCCTGCTCGATCTGATTGTTGGCCAACGATTTCCACAACCCCCAGTTGATGGTCGTGGCAGGCAGCCCGGCAGCACGCCGGGCGTAGGCGAACGTGTCCAAGAACGTCGTGGTCGCCGCGTAGTGCGCAAGCCATCGGGAGCCCAGCAGTCCCGATATCGAGCTGAAGAGGACGAACTGGCGCAGCGGCGTGTCCAACGACAGCTTGTGCAGGACGGCGATCGCGTCGAGCTTGGGCCGGAACATCGCCGCAATGTCCACGTCCGTCATATCCGTCACGGTGACCGGACCACCACCGAAGGCGGCCAGGTAGATTCCGGCCAAGGGCGGCAGATCGCGCCCGAATCGGGCGAAGAGCGCCGTCATGGCCGCTTCGTCGGTGGCATCGGCAGCCACCGGTACCAACGACTTGCCCTGACCGGCGAGTGTCGCGGACAACGCGTCCAACCGGGCACCGGGATTGCGTGACACCGCCACGACGGTCCCGGCGCCCATGTCGGCCAACTGTTGGATCAGCTGAGGACCGATGTTGCCGGTCGCGCCCACCACCAGATAGCTGCCGTTGCCGTCCAGCCCATCCCCCGATGTGGTGGGCGGCAGCGCCCGGCGTAGCCGGGCTACCCGGCGGACACCCGCCCGGTAGACGATTTGATCTTCCTCATCGCCGGCGTGGGCCTCGGTGACGGCGTAACGGGCGACCAGACCGGCCGGCACCGACTCGTCGACATCGATCACCGCGCCCCAGATGTCGGGGCATTCCAACGCCAGCGTGCGGCCCAGGCCCCACAGCACGGCGTGGGACGGATTGGCGCGGTCCCCGTCGGCGATCGGCTGCGCGTTGCGGGTCAGCAGGATCAGCCGCGCCGGCAATCCGGCGTCCGCCAGCACGACTGCCACTCGGCGCGCGGCGCCGAAGACGCGGTATCCCGACGCCGCGTCGAACGCCGGACACACGGGTGCCGCGTACAGCACGAAATCGGCATCGGCGGCGGCGGCCCGCACTGTCGTGGGATCCGCGTCCTCGTCCAGTGCGGTGACCCGGTTGTCCCCGGCACGCGCGATCTCCGCCGCGAGGCCGTCGTCGCCGATCACCACCCACGATCCCGCGGCGGGCATCGACTCGGCTGCCACGGGTCGCTCAGGCCAGGTCAACTCGCAGTACCACTCCGCGGGGACGACACCAGACGTCGCGGACGGCGTACCGCCGCGGGATCGTCTGCTCATGGGCATGAAGTCCGCCCAGTGGCTCGCGTGCAGCCACGGCGTGGTCGGCAGGCCCGGATGCGGTCCCGGTGGGTGTGGTGTGACCGGCGGCTGCGCGGTGTGCGTCGCATTGAGGTTGGTGTGGAAACTGACCGTGTCGTCGCCGTCGCGGGTCAGGGTGCCGACGCTGTGGTGGTGGATGTCCCCGAGGGTCTCCGAGATCGCGGGCGCGAGCATCGGATGGGCACTGATCTCGACGTAGGTGGTGTAGGTTTCGCCGGCGGTGGTGACCGCCTGCTGCAGCCGTACCGGCTGGCGGATGTTGGCCGCCCAGTAGTCCGCGTCGAGCACCGGATCCGTGGTGAAATCCCGAACCGTCGAGAGGAACGGAATCACGGGTCGCCGCGGCGCGAGACCGGCCAGCGCCGCCCGTAACTGCGGCAGAATCGGATCCATCAGCGCGTTGTGGGACGCCACCTCCATGTTGACCCGGCGGGCGAAGCGGCCGCGCTGCTGCACGGCCGAGATCAATGTGTCGACCGCCTCCGGCGGCCCGGCGATCACGGTCTGGCGCGGCGAAGTGTAGATCGCCAGGCTCACGTCCGGGTGATCGGCGATGAGTTCCGTTGTCGCCTCGGCGTTCAGCGACAACAGCGCGACGGCGCCCTGGCCTGCCAGTGTCGACATCAGGCGGGATCGGGTGGCGATCACCCGCAACCCCTCGTCAACCGTCAGGGCCCCGGCCACGACAGCTGCCGTGACTTCGCCCATCGAGTGGCCGATCACCGCGTCCGGGGTCACGCCGTGGTAGCGCCACAGTTCCGTCAACGCCAGCTGCAGCCCCATGATCACCGGCTGTACCTGGGCGTCACCGCGGACCGGCAACCCGTCCGCAAGCACCTGCCGCAGGGAGAATCCGACCTGTTCGACGAACACCGGTTCCAGCTCGGCAACCGCTGCGGCGAACGCCGGTTCGTCGATGAGCAACTGCCGTCCCATGCCTGCCCACTGCGAACCCTGGCCGGAGTACACGAACACCGTTCCCGCGCCGCAGGATCCGTCGTGCGGGCCCACGACGCCGGTGGCGGGTTCCCCCTGGGCCAACGCCGTCAAACCTGCGATTGCCTGCTCGTGATCGCGCGCACACACCGTGGCGAACACCGAATGACTGGATCGGTGGTGGTTGAGCGTATGTGCGACATCGGCCAACCCGGTCCCCGCGCCGGCGCCGGTCATCCACCCGGCCAAGGTCCCGGCGGTCCGTTCGATCCGTTCGCGGTCCTTCCCCGACACCACCAGCGTCGTGACGGCAGCATCCTGCCCGGGCCCCACGGGGGCCGCGTCGGGCGCCTGTTCGAGAACCACGTGCGCATTGGTGCCGCCGAACCCGAACGACGACACGCCGGCCCGCCGCATCCGCCCTACCGATGGCCAATCCTGGTTCTCGGCAGCAACTTTGAGCCGCAGTGCGCTGAACGGAATGTGTGGATTGGGTGCCTCGAACCCGACGTTTCCGGGGATCTGGGCCTGCTGCACCGCCAGCACCGCCTTGAGGAAGCCCGCGATACCGGCCGCAGCCTCCAGATGACCCAGATTCGACTTGATCGCGCCGATCAGCAGTGGAGACTGCTCCGGGCGTCCGCGGCCCAGTGTGGTTCCCAGTGCGCGCGCCTCGATCGGATCACCCAGGAACGTTCCCGTCCCGTGGGCTTCCACATAGTCCACGTCGTGCGGCGTCAGGCCGGCATTGGTGTACGCCGACTTCAACACCGCCATCTGGGCGGCCGGGTTCGGTGCCATCAACCCGTTGGATCGCCCGTCCTGGTTGACCGCCGATCCGCGGACCACCGCCAGGATGCGGTTCTCGTCGCGCACGGCGTCGCCGAGACGCTTCAGCACGACCGCCCCGCAGCCCTCACCCCGTACGAAACCGTCTGCGGCAGCGTCGAAAGCGTGGCACCTACCGGTCGGTGACAACGCGCCGGCCTGGTCGAAACCGTGAAACACGGCGGGCGACAGCAGCATGTTGACCCCGGCCGCCAGCGCCGTGTCGCAGTCGCGCATCCGCAGGCTCTGGCACGCCAGATGGATGGCGACCAGTGACGACGAACATGCGGTGTCAATGGTGACCGATGGTCCGCGAAGGTCGAGGAAATAGGACAACCGGTTGGCGATGATGCTCAGTGCGCCACCGGTATTGCTCCAGGCGTCGACTGTCGGAAGATACGTCGACCCCAGATAGCCGTACTCACTGAAGCACGCTCCGGCGAACACCCCGGTCTGCGAACGGCGCAGTGAACTCGCCGGGATTCCGGCGTGTTCAAAAGCCTCCCAGGCGACTTCGAGCAGCAGCCGCTGTTGCGGGTCCATCTTCGCGGCCTCGCGCAGTGAGATCTCGAAGAACTCCGCATCGAAGGCGTCGATGTCTGTCAGGAACGAACCCCAGCGGGTGGTGCCAGCCAGCGCCTCCGCAACCTCGGGGGATCCGTCGTCGAACGGCTGCCAACGCTGCGGAGGAACTTCGCCGACCGCACAGCGGCCGTCCCACAGGAAGTCCCACAGCGCATCCGGACCGGTGATCCCGCCAGGGAACCGGCATCCCAGCCCCACCACGGCGATGGGTTCGTCGAGCGATCCGCGGTCGAATCCGAACGCCTGCTCCCCAGCGGATTCCGGCTCACCGTCGACGAGAAACCCGACCAGCGAGTTGATCGTCGGATGCTGCCAGAAGTCGACCGGTGACACCGGCCGGTCCAGGAGTTCGGCAAGTTCACCCGAGAGCACCACGGCGTCCTTGGATCCGACGCCGAGGTCGTTGAGCGACAGATCGAGGTCGATCTCTTCGGGCTTGCAGCCGACGGTGGTGACCAGATAGTCGATCAGCCAGCGCCGCAGTCCGGCGTCGTCTCCGATGGTGGCAGTCATCGTGGTCCGTCCAATCGCTCGAACAGGTCTTGTCGATACCGCTCGCCGCAGGTCGACCGGCGCACCTTCCCGCTGGTCGTTATCGGTATCGAGCCTGGCGCGACGAACACCAGATCGGCGGCTCGCACCCGATGCGTCGTCGAAATCGCAGACGTCAGTTCACGTTTCAACAGATGGAGCCGCTCGGCCCATTCGTCGTCGGATTCGCGGCGGCGTTTGACCTCCACGATGGCCACCAACTTCTCGGACTGGCCGTCGGGCACGGATATGGCTGCCGCACGGCCGTTGCTCAGCTCTTGGATCGTGGCCTCGATATCGTCCGGATAGTGGTTCGAGCCGTCCACGATGAGCAGATCCTTGATCCTGCCGATGATGAACAGCTCGCCGTCGGAGATCACGCCGAGATCGCCGGTCTTGAGCCACGGACCGTCCGGTGTGCCGGGTGAGGCATTGACCAGGCTGCCGTCGAAGACGCGTTGTGTCTCTTCGGATTTGTGCCAATATCCCGCGGCGACGTTGGTCCCGTGCACCCAGATCTCGCCGACCGTTCCGGCCGGGTTCTCGGTGCCGGCAGCGGGATCGACGATCCTGAGCATCGTGGACCGGCTGGTGCCATGCCCGATCAGTTCCGTGCTTCCGCTCGCGTCGGCCGCGCACCGCCTCGCGTGCCCGTTCGACAGCTTCTCGTAATCGAACCGGACCCGCGACGGTGCGGTGCCCAGGTCCGAGGTGGCGACATAGACCGTCGCCTCGGCGAGGCCGTAGGACGGTCGAATGGCGCTCGGCTTCAGGTGAAACGGCGTGAACCGGTCGATGAATCGGTTGAGGGTGGCGGCGTGCACCCGCTCGCTGCCGCTGAGTATCGATCGCACGTCGCCGAGGTCCAGACCGGCCATGTCGTCGTCGGTGGTCCGACGGGCGGCCAACTCGAAGGCGAAGTTCGGTGCCGCTGACAAGGCCGCCGGACTGGTGGCCAGCAACTGCATCCACCGGGCCGGACGCTGCAGGAACGACAACGGACTCATCAACGCGGCACTGCGGCCACAGACCAGGGGTGCGCAGATGCCTTTTATCAGCCCCATGTCGTGGTAGAAGGGCAGCCACGATACGAAAGTGGTGTCGGGCGGGATTTCCCCGCCGAAGTAGTCGGCGAGTGCCTGGTCGACATTGGTGACGACGTTCTTGTGGGTGACCACGACCCCGGCAGGCAGTCGCGTCGACCCCGAGGTGTATTGCAGATAGGCGACCGGCGGCATGCCCGGCCGCACGGTGTCCGGTTCGCGCGGCGAATCAAGGTCAAGCGTGTCGATTTCGATGATCGCCGGCGGACGCGTGGTTTCCGCGCCCTGGGCATAGCCCGCCACATCGCCGGCCGAGGCGGTCGTGGTGAGGATGACCGAAGGACTGCAATCCCGCAGAACAGACACGACCCGCTCGTCATGCACACCCGGCTGCGGGACCGACAGGGGTACCGCGACGAACCCGGCGTGCATGGCGCCGAGGAAACCGACTATGTACTCGAGCCCTTGCGGTGCCAGCACGGCGGCACGGTCACCCGGTGCGCCGCACAACCGGAGTTCCTCGGCAACGACGCGAACGCGTCGGTACAGCTCGGCCCAGGTGAAAGAGTCGCGGTACCCGCTGGGGTCGACTTCGAAGTCGAGGTAGGTGTAGGCGGTGGCGTCGCCGTGCTTGCTCGCCCGCTCACGAAGAAGCGCTGTCAGGGAATGCTCAGCCATGGGTTTTCCTTCCATTCACTCCCGCTCAGACTTCGTCGCTCATGCCGACAGCACGCGAACAGCACACCGTCTGCGTGTTTGTTTGCTGTGCGCCGCCGTCGTCGGCGGCGCAGGCCGCATCTTGCGCTGGCCGTCGGTGCCCAGCGCAAGCCCGTCCCCCGACTGGTTCTGACAGCGGGCGTCATCATTTCGTCAACCGCACATCCCTTGTGCGGGCTGGCGAAGATGGCTCCCGTGGCGTCTTTGCGGAAATTTACGCCGGTGTTGGCAAACTGTCACCGGTTTTCCCACTCGAGAGTGGCGACCTCACCAACTTGTTTGCCGGTGCAAATTAGCTACGCGTCGCAAATCAGAGCTTTCCTCGAGATCGCCCACCATTTCACCCCTGACACGACGTTTGCCTTCGCCTGTTGCGCCGTTTTCGCAGTATGTCGAGATTTTATCTGGACATGGTGTGGCACAAGGTGATTCGTGACAAGGCTGCAGTTTGCATCCAACCGATCATGATTGCCGATCTTCTTGTCGCAAAGTTTTGCCTCAACGGGCAGCCGATCGCGCAGAAACTGGAAAGACGATCCTGGGCAGACGCTCTCCGCCTCGCACGCAGAGGCGAATGCCGCTTGTCGCCGCCGGCGACACGGCGGCTGAACACCTACTGACGAGTTGAGCAATCGCCTAGCTGAGCTAGCAGAATTCTGTTCTGTCATTTGCCGATTGGCATTCCTTCGTCGCTCCCCGATAATGAGCTCTCAACCCGCCGGTACTGCGCCGACGGGCCCGGGGAGGTAATAGCCGGTGCGTTCGTCAACGACACACAGCTCGTGGATCGCGACATGACAGCGGGAGCCCGAGGCGATCAAGGACCGGATCCGGTCGAAACCCTGTACATATTTCCGCACGCCGGGGGTTCCGCACGGTCGTATGTACCGTTCGCCCGTGCGTTCACCTCGCCGGTTCGGCGCGTCGCGGTGCAGTATCCCGGCCACGCGGACCGGCACGACGTGCCCGACATCGGCAGTATCCCAACGCTTGCCGGTGACGTGTACGACCTACTCGCAGCGGGAATCACGTCGGACGCACCGGTCGCGTTCTTCGGCCACAGCATGGGCGGACTGATCGCCTTCGAAGTGGCGCGCAAATTCGAAGCCGGCGGGAAACCCATTGCGGCGCTGTTCTTGTCCGCCTCACCCGCACCTGGGCACGGCGGTTACCAAGAGCTGCACCAGAGCAGCGATGGTGAGCTGCTGAAGATGGTGGCCGACATGACCGGCACCGACACCGAGTTCATCGGGGACCGATTCGGCGCGACGATCCTGCGGACCCTGCGCAATTACGGTGCGATCACCGAATACAACTGCCCGCCCGGCACAACCGTTGCGTGCCCGATCTATGCCTACGCGGCGGCCGACGACACCGCGGTCAGCTACGAGCGGGTGGCGGCCTGGTCGGCTTTCACGACCGCAGCCTTCGACATCCAGGTGGTGGCAGGCGACCACTTCTTCATCACCGAGAAGGTCGCCGAGGTGGTCGGCGACATCGAGCGCCGGCTGGCGTCTCACGGCAACGACCGCTGGCGATAACCGGCCGCTCGTGGCTGCCCATGTGCGCACAGTCGCGAAATTCAGCTACCAGTCGTGCAATTCGATCGGTATCCCTGCTACACCGGGGGTACCTTTCGGCACATGGTGTCATTGAGTTCGCAAGTCGTGGTCATCACCGGTGGCGCCCGTGGCATCGGCGCCGCGGTGGCCCGCCTGCTGCACAAGCGCGGCGCCAGACTGGTGCTCGTCGACGTCGATGCACAACCCTTGGCAGCCCTCGCCGCCGAACTCGCCGACGATGCGAAGGTCATGACGATGACCGCCGACGTGCGTGACCTGTCCGCGATGCAAGACGTCGCAGACAAGGCCGTCGATCGTTTCGGCGGCATCGATGTCGTCGTGGCCAACGCAGGCGTGGCCAGTTACGGCTCCCTGCTCCAGGTCGACCCCGAGGCGTTCAAACGAGTGATGGACGTCAACGTGCTCGGAGTCTTCAACACCGTGCGCGCCGCCCTGCCGTCGGTGATCGACCGCCAGGGTTATGTGCTGATCGTGTCGTCGATGGCCGCGTTCGCCGCCGCTCCCGGGATGGCCCCATACAGCACGTCCAAGGCGGGCGCCGAACATCTCGCCAACGCCTTGCGGCTGGAGGTCGCCTACCGCGGCGTGAAGGTGGGCTCGGCCCACATGTCGTGGATCGACACAGACCTGATCCGCGACACCAAGGCCGATCTGCCCGTGTTCGGCGAGATGCTGGCCATGGCCCCGTGGTGGCCGGTGAACTGGACCACGTCGGCGGACAAGTGCGCCAGGGCTTTCGTCAAGGGCATAGAAGGCCGCAAGACCCGCGTGTACTGCCCCGGCTGGGTGGGGCTGTTCCGCTGGCTCAAGCCGGTGCTGACCAGTTACGTCGGCGAGACCGCGATGCGGCAATCCGCTCCAGCGCTGCTGCCGAGGATGGACGCCGAGGTGGCCGCACTGGGCCGCTCGGTCAGCGCGCGCACCGAGGCGTCCGACGCTAGGTGAGCCCGTCGAGTGTGCGTCGCAGATACGACGCCACCTCGGCCTGCGGGGTCAGCTCGATCGCACGACGATAGGCCCGCACGGCGTCGTCGGTGCGGCCGGCGCGCGACAAGAGGTGCGCCCGCGTCACCCAGGCGGGCTGGAACCGGGTCACGGCGGGATCGTCGATCGCGTCGAGGCTGCGCAAACCTGCTCGCGGACCGTCGATCTCGCCGTCGAGGGCAGCCAGCGCCACCACGGCCCCCAGCGTCGGCGCAATCCGGACCAGGGCGCGGTGCAGTCTGCGCAACGCCGCGCGGTCCACCGGTCGCGCGCAGTGCGCGGACTGGATGGCCGCCTCGTACTGGAACCGCCCGGGTGAGGAGAACCCGTGTGCGCGCGTCAGCATCCGCTCGCCGCATTCGATCACCGCCCTGTCCCATCGTGCGGCGTCCTGCGCGTCGAGCGGGACGAATCGGCCGTCGGCATCATGCCGGGCATCACGGCGTGCCTCGCACAGCGACAACAGTGCCGCCAGCCCGAGCACCTCCGGTTCGTCGGGCAGCAGTTCGGCCAGGATCAGAGCCAGGTGCAGCGCTTCGGTGGACAGCGAGTCCAGCACGGCGCCCTGCGGCGTGGACTGCCAGTCGATGGCATACGCGCCGTAGACGGCCTCCAGCACGCCGGGAAGCCGGTCGGCCAGGTCGGCACGTTCCGGCAGGACGAACGGAATGCGAGCATCCCGGACGCGCTTCTTCGCGCGCACCAACCGTTGCGCCATCGTGGCAGGGGCAACGGCGAACGCGCCGGCAATGGCCGCCGCGTCCACGCCGAGCACGGTCTGAAGCATCAGCGGGGTACGGGCGTCGGGCGCGATGGCGGGGTGCGCACACACCAGCATGAGTTCGAGTCGCCGATCCGGTATCTCGGCCGGTTCATCGGAGGCCTCGACGGGATCGTGGTCGTCGGGCAGCGGCCTGGTGAGCCGGTAGGCCGACGACTTCCACAGGTCCCGCAATCTGTTGCGCGCCACGGTCAGGATCCAGGCCTCGGCATTGCCGGGTACACCGTCCTGCGGCCAGCGCTGCAACGCGCGCTCGAAGGCATCCGACAGGGCATCCTCGGCCGACGCGATGTCACCGGTGGGCGCGGCCAGCAGCGCAAGCAGCCGACCATAGGAGTCGCGGGTGATCGCCGCCACCCGCGACTGCGCCGCCGACGACTCGGTCAGGGCGTGTACCACCCGGTTCCGCGGGCATAGGTGACCGCGACGGGGCGGACCTCGACCGAACCCCACTGCGCGGCAGGGCACCGCCCGGCCCACTGCAGCGCTGCGTCCAGATCCGGCACATCGATGACGAACACCCCGCCGAGCCGTTCGCGAGTCTCGGCGAACGGGCCGTCCTGAATCTCGGGTTTACCGTTGCGGGCGGTGTAAGTGGTTGTCGCCGACGCGGATTGGAGGACCTGGGTGCCGATCAGCACGCCGGCCGCGTCGAGATCGTCGGCATAGCGGGCGAACGCCGCCCGCGCTGGTGCCATGTCCTCCTCGGAGAGGCCGGCCTCCGGCCCTTCCTGATAGTGCATGAGCAGGCAGTACTGCATGGTGTCCTCCCGGTGTCGTGGTTTTCAGCCTGTCACCGTGATGACGATTCCGGTTCGACTCGATCGACAGATCCGGGAACCGGATCCCGAGATCGTCTGCCGAACGCCCCCGCGGTCATGATGAGCAGCGCTAGCCAGATCAGCGCGAACCCGACCCACCGGCCCAGCGGCATCGGTTCGTGTCCGATGAACACGCCCCACGCCATCTGCAGGCCCGGGTTGAGGTAGAACAACAGCCCCAGGGTGACCAGCGGGAGTCGTTGCGCCGCGGCGGCGAACAACAGCAGCGGGATCGCCGTGACCGGGCCTGCCAGCAACAGCAGAGCCGCATGCCGGGTGCCGTTGTGCAGGAAATGGCCCTGCCCGAGCACAGCGAGGGCGATCAGGTATCCCGCGGCCAGCGGCAGCGCCAGCAGCGTCTCGACCGCGACACTGACCCGCGGATCGGCCGCCACCACCTTCTTGACCAGTCCGTAGAGGCCGAACGTCACGGCAAGCACGACCGCGATGTAGGGCGGCGCACCGACCTGTGCGGTCAGCACCGCGACCGCGGCCACCGCGATGGCCAAGGCCACCGCCTGCCAGCGGTTGATGCGTTCCCGGAACACCGCGACCCCGAGTGCCACGCTCACCAGCGGGTTGATGAAGTATCCGAGCGCGGCGTCGACGACGTGGCCGTTGGTGACCGCGTAGATGTAGGTACCCCAGTTGATGGAGATGAGCGCCGCCGCGGCCAGCAGTTGCAGCCAGGTGCGGGCGCGCAGCCGCCGCAGATCGCCGAGCCGACGCGCCACCGCCAGCACCAGGAGCAGGAACACCGCGCTCCAGACGATCCGGTGGGCGAGCACCTCGAGAGCTCCGGCGGGCAGCAGGAGCAGAAAGAACCCCGGGCACAGACCCCACCAGATGTACGCAGCTGCGCCGTAGAGCACTCCGGTCCGGAGCTGAATCTGCTCCTCACGTCCGCGCTGCGCGTCGCTCACGATCAGTGCCGGCGGAGCACGTCGAGGGCGTGCTGCAGGTCTGCCGGATACGGACTGGTGATCTCGATGCGGCGGCCGTCGGCCGGATGCGCAAAGGCCAGTGACCGGGCATGCAGCCACTGGCGCTCGAGCTTGAGCCGTTTCGCCAGCGTCGGATCGGCGCCGTAGGTGAGGTCACCGCAACACGGATGGTGCAGCGCGGCGAAATGGACCCGGATCTGATGGGTGCGGCCGGTTTCCAGTGCGATATCGACCAGGCTGGCGGCCTGAAAGGCCTCGATGGTGTCGTAGTGGGTGACGCTGTGGCGTCCGTCCTCGACCACCGCGAATTTCCAGTCATGGCCCCGGTGCCTGCCGATCGGCGCGTCGATGGTGCCGCTCGACGGATCGGGATGCCCCTGCACCAGAGCGTGGTAACGCTTGTCGACGGTGCGATATTTGAACGCCCGCTTCAGCGCGGTGTACGCCCGTTCCGAACGCGCCACCACCATGACCCCCGACGTGCCGACATCCAGGCGTTGCACGATGCCCTGCCGCTCGTGGATTCCCGACGTACTGATCCTGAAGCCCGCGGCCGCCAACCCGCCCAGCACCGTCGGACCGTGCCAGCCGACCGTGGCATGCGCGGCGACACCCGGCGGCTTGTCCACCGCGACGATGTCGTCGTCGGAGTAGAGGATGGCCATGCCCTCGATGTCGACGGGCGTGTTCTCCACCGGTGCGGGAGCCTCCGGCAGCCGCACCTCCAGCCAGGCCCCGGCGACCAGCTTGTCGGACTTGGCGGCAGGCGCTCCGTCGAGGTCGACGCCACCGTCCTCGGTCAGCGCCGCCACGGCGGTCCGAGACAGCCCCAGCAGCCGCGCCAAGCCGGCGTCGACCCTCATACCGGCCAGCCCCTCGGGGACCGGCATCGACCGGGTGGCCACTATGACGGATCAGCCTGGCGGCCGACCGGGCTCGACTCGTCGGCCGGCTCCTGGGCGTCCTCGCCGGTTTTCTCGGTCTTCGCGGTATCGGTCTCGGTGCTGTCGGTCTTCGCGGGCTCCGCCTTCGATTTCGCCTCGCTCTGTTGCGCGTCCGGCTGGCGCCGGCCGACGGTATCGAAGTCGAACCCGAACAACGACAACGCGACCAGCAGGATCGCCCCGCCCACCACCGAAGGGTCGGCCACGTTGAACACCGGCCACCAACCGACGGAGAAGAAGTCGACCACGTGCCCGCGCAGCGGACCAGGGGAACGGAAGAAGCGGTCCACCAGATTGCCCATGGCGCCGCCGAGGATCATGCCGAGCCCGATCGCCCACCACGGCGAGACCAGGCGGCGGCCCATCCAGACGATGCCGATGACCACGCCGGTGGCGATCAGCGTCAGCACCCACGTGTAGCTCGTCGCCATGGAGAACGCCGCACCGGAGTTGCGGACCAGCGTCCAGGTCACCGTGTCGCCGATGATCGAAACAGGCTGTCCGGGCGTCAACAGCCGCACCGCGAGCACCTTGGTCACGACGTCGAGGAACAGCACCACCCCGGCAACCATCAGCAGCAGGGGCAGCCGGCGTCGGGGCGGGGCAGGGGATTCTGCATCCCCGGAAGCCTCGGTCACCGGCTCCGCCGGGGTGGGGGTTTCCTCAGTCACTCCCCCATCATCCCAAAGTGTCGATGCGGGACAATCTAGAGCCGTGCACAAGCCCGTGAGTCTGACCGTCATCACAACTGGCGGCACCATCGCCACCAGCACCGACGGCGCCGGGGTGCGCCACCCGACCCGCACGGGCACCGACCTCACCGCCGACCTCGACATCGCCGCCGACATTCACATCGTCGATCTGATGTCCACCGACAGCGCCATGATGACGCCGGCCGACTGGGACCGGATCCGGGCGGCAGCCGAGACTGCGGCCCGCAGTTCCGACGGGGTGGTGATCACCCACGGCACCGACACCATGGAGGAGACCGCACTCTGGCTGGAGCTGACGTACACCGGGGCCGTGCCGGTGGTGCTGACCGGAGCCCAACGCAGCTCTGATTCCCCGGATTCGGACGGGCCCGCCAACCTGCACGACGCGCTGGTCGTGGCGGGCAGCACCAACGCCCGTGACCTGGGGGTCCTCGTCACGTTCGCCGGTACGGTGTGGCAACCGCTCGGACTGCGCAAGGACTCGACGATCAACCTCGCGGGCTTCACCGGGACCCCGGTGGGTGCGGTGACCGCGGGCGGGTTCGAGCCCGGCGCCGCCAAGGTGCGGCCCCAGTTGAGCGGATTGACCGCAGGCCGCGCGCCCCGCGTCGACATCGTCGCGGTCTATCCGGGCAGCGACGCGGCCGCCATGGAGGCGTGCGTCGCGGCAGGCGCCCGCGGGATCGTGCTGGAGGCCGTGGGCTCGGGCAATGCGGGTGAACCCGTGATCGAAGCGGTCCGCAGGCTCACCGCCGAGGGCGTGACCGTGGCAGTGTCCACCCGGGTGCCCGACGGGCCGGTCAGGCCGGACTACGGACCGGGGCAACGCCTCGTCGACGCAGGCGCGGTCCTGGCGCCGCGGCTGCGACCCGGGCAGGCCCGGGTGTTGCTGATGGCGGTCCTGGCGTCAGGACAGCCGGTGAGCGGCATTATCGGCCAGTGGGGTTGACGTCTTCGGTTCAATGGAAGGCATGCTGTACCGCTTAGCTACGGCTGTCGCAACCGCAGCGCTGGCCCTGGCGGCCGCGCCATCCGCGGGCGCCGAGCCGCCATCTGGTGCCGACGACATCGACAGCTATCCGAATGCCCGCGGCTCGTTCTCGTCGGCTGCACCCGGCGACTTCTACTGGATCTTCTTCAAGACCCCGGACGGCAGGCACTGTGGCATCGGCCCCAACGGCGGCCCGGTGGGCTGTGACGCCGTGCCGACCGATGCGCCTGCCGGGACCAACCAGACCGTCGTCAACAGCTGGGGACCTGCCGATTACCAGCATTCCGACACCGCCAGGTTCACCCGCGATGTCGATGTCCTGCCCGAAGGGCAACGTCTGGAGAACTGGGGAGCCAGTTGCGGCGTCGGGCATCAGGGCACCGTGACGTGTAAGACCTATGGACAGCACGGGTTCGTGCTGTCGGCCACCTACGGCGTGCTCTGGTAGTCCGGCTCCTCACGTCCGCCCGAGCGCCTCGAGATAATCGGCCCAGGCCAGGCTGTCGACCGGGTTGGCCCGGGCCAGCCCAGGGGTGTCCGCTGCGATCGTGCGGGTGGGCCCTGGCCCTGATGCCCGCGTTTCGAAGCGAACGGTCATCACCCCGTGCCCGGCGCCCTGGATCCAGC
Organism: Mycobacterium dioxanotrophicus; assembly: GCF_002157835.1. Lineage (NCBI taxonomy): Bacteria > Bacillati > Actinomycetota > Actinomycetes > Mycobacteriales > Mycobacteriaceae > Mycobacterium > Mycobacterium dioxanotrophicus. Next base: position 3,792,561 of record NZ_CP020809.1, read on the forward strand.
CGAAACCGTGCTCGGGATGCACCACGTCGTCGCCGATGCGCCACACCGTGGCGGCCGCGGGACTCGCGTCGACGGGCTGGTGGGTGTCCCAGACCTCCTGCGGCTGTTCCAGATCAGGGAACAAGGACTCCTGCCGGGTATCCGACAAGCCCGAAAAGCCCACGCCGACAAGACGAATCGGACCGACCTCGACCGGGTCGAGAAGCAGTCGGCGCGCGGTGCCGATGAGGGTGGCAGCCTCGGTGGTGGCATAGCCCAGCGTGGCCGACCGGGTGAGCGTGCTCATGTCCGACCGCTTGAGTTTGACCGTGACGGTCCGGGCGCCACGGCCGTCCTTCTCCAGGCGCCGGTGCGCGTGCTCACCGATGGGGCCGATCGCGTCCTGAAGCTGGGCCAGTGTGGTGAGATCCTCGGGAAATGTCGACTCGGCACTGATCTGTTTGGCCTCGGCCCGTTCGGTCACGGGCCGGTCGTCGATCCCGCGCGCCAGCTGGTGTAGCGCAGGGCCGACGGTCGCGCCGAGCACGCTGGCCACCTCGGTCTCCGACAAGGCCGCGAATGCGCCGACGGTCTCGATGCCCAGCCGGTGCAGCTTCTCCTCGGCGACCGGACCGATCCCCCACAGCCGCCGCACCGGCAACCCGTCGAGCAGCACCCGTTCCTCGTCGCGGCTGACCACCCGCACCCCGTCCGGTTTCGCCAGGCCCGACGCGATCTTGGCGATCTGCTTGCCCGACCCGGCCCCGACGGAGGCCACCAGGCCGGTGTGCTCCCGCACCTTGGCCCGCAACCGCTCACAGAACTCCGCGACCTCGACCGCCGAAGCACCCGCGAGCTCGGCGGGCTCGCCGAAAGCCTCGTCGAAGGACAGCTGCTCTACGACCGGGACCACACTGCGGACCGTGTCGAGCGCCCGGCGGCTGGCCACGCTGTACACCGCGCCGCGCGGCGGGAGCACCACCGCGGGCGCGCCGACGAGGCGACGCGCCTGGTGCATCGGCATCGCGGACCGGGCGCCGAAACGCCTCGCCTCATAGCTGGCGCCTGCCACGACGCCGCGCCCGCCGAGGCCGCCGACCAGTACGGGGCGCCCGCGCAGCGTCGGCCGGGTGAGCTGTTCGACGGACGCGAAAAACGCGTCCATGTCGAGATGCAGGACCCAGCGTCCACCCGTCTGGAGCCCGCTGCCTGCCATACCTGTCGATGCTATGGGGCTAACCTGACCCGCATGGCATCCGATGAGGTCCCGATCCGTGACGAGTCGATCCGCCTCGGCCAGTTCCTCAAGCTGGCCTCGCTGATCGACTCCGGCGCCGATGCCAAAGCGGTGATCTCCGACGGCCTCGTCATGGTCAACGGCGACGTCGAGTTGCGGCGCGGCCGCCAGCTCCACCCGGGCGACACCGTGTCGCTCGAAGGCCGCACGGCGCGGGTCGTCCAAGGCTGACGCTGATCTCGTTCGCCGAGTGTGAACTTGATCTCGAAGAAGTTCTGATTTCTCGCAATCTTCTTCACGCTCGGCATGGTCGCGCGAAATCAGACCTTCGCGATCGCCACCCGCACGCCGTCGCCGATCGCCGCGCCGTCCAGCACCGTATCCGTGCCCACGAATTCGAAACTGGTGGCCAAGATCTCGCCGGCGATGAGGTCGCGGTGGGTGTCGGCCCACGCGGCAAACTCCGCGGGCACCGCCATCTGCACCGCGATCCGGTCGGAGACCTCCAGTCCCGTCGTCTTGCGCAGCTCCTGAAGCTCGCGGATCCGGTCCTTGGCCCAGCCTTCGGCTTCGAGCTCCTCGGTGACGGTGCCGTCGAGCACCACCAGCCCGGCCCCGTCGGGCAGCGCCGAAGTCCATTCCGGGTCCGCCGCAACGAGTTTGGAGGTGTATTCGGCCGGTTGCAGCACCACCGGGCCCGCGGTCAGGGTGCCGTCGGGATTGACCACACCCTCACCCGCCTTGACGGCCTTGATCGCGGCCTGAACGTCCTTGCCGATCCGAGGTCCGGCGACCCGGGCGTTGACGGCGAGTTCGAACTTGCCATAGGCATCGATGTCGTCGGTGAGGTCAACCGCCTTGACGTTCAATTCGTCGGCGATCAGGTCGCCGAACGGCGCGAGCGCATCCGGGTTGTCCACGGCCACGGTCAGTTTCGGCAGCGGCAGGCGCACCCGCAGCTTCTTGGCCTTGCGCAGCGACGAGCCCACCGAGCACACCTCGCGCACCTGGTCCATCGCCGCGACCAGATCGGGATCCTTCGGCAGCACGTCGGCCTCCGGCCAGTCGGTCAGGTGCACCGACCGCTCGTCGGTCAACCCGCGCCAGATCACCTCGGTGGCCAGCGGCAGCAGCGGCGCGGCGAGCCGGCTGGTCACCTCGAGCACGGTGTGCAGCGTGTCGATGGCGTCGGCGTCCTCCTCCCAGAACCGCGAACGTGACCGGCGCACATACCAGTTCGTCAACGCTTCGGTGAACTGCCGCAGCTCGTCGCATGCCCCGGAGATGTCGCAGACGTCCAGCGACGCGGTCAGATCGTCGCGCAACTGCGCCAGCTTGGCCAGGATGTAGCGATCCAGGACGTTCGTCGAATCGGTGCGCCACGTTCCCTTCTGCGGCGCGTAGAGCGCCAGGAAACTGTAGGCGTTCCACAGCGGTAGCAGCACCTGACGCACGCCCTCGCGGATGCCCTGCTCGGTGACGATGAGGTTGCCGCCCCGCAGGATCGGCGAGGCCATCAGGAACCACCGCATGGCGTCGGAGCCGTCGCGGTCGAACACCTCGCTGACGTCGGGATAGTTGCGCAGCGACTTGCTCATCTTCTGGCCGTCGTTGCCGAGCACGATCCCATGTGCCACACAGGTTTTGAATGCCGGCTTGTCGAACAGCGCGGTGGCCAACACGTGCATGGTGTAGAACCAGCCGCGGGTCTGGCCGATGTACTCGACGATGAAATCGCCCGGGAAGTGGGCGTCGGCACCTTCGGCACCAGCTTGATTCTCGGCACCGCCGACACCGTCGAACCAGGCCTGATTCTCGAACGGGTAGTGCACCTGCGCATACGGCATGGACCCCGAGTCGAACCACACGTCGAACACGTCCTCGATGCGGCGCATGGTGGACTTGCCGGTCGGATCGTCGGGGTTGGGCCGGGTCAGCTCGTCGATGTAGGGCCGGTGCAGGTTCGTCGGGCGTACTCCGAAGTCACGCTCGAGCTCATCGAGACTGCCGTACACGTCGATCCGCGGATACGCCGGATCGTCGGACTTCCACACCGGAATAGGGCTGCCCCAGTAGCGGTTTCGCGATACCGACCAGTCACGCGCATTGGACAGCCACTTGCCGAACTGACCGTCCTTGACGTGCTCGGGGTACCAGGTGATCTCCTTGTTGAGCTCGACCATCCGGTCGCGGAACTCAGTCACCTTGATGAACCACGACGACACCGCGCGGTAGATCAACGGGTTACGGCACCGCCAGCAGTGCGGATAGGAGTGCTCGTAGGTCTCGTGCCGCAGGAGGACCGCGCCGTTGGCGCCAGCTGATCCGTCACCGTTCTTGAGATCCCGGATGATCTGCGAATTGGCTTCGAACACATGCTGACCCACGTAATCGGGAACCGACGCGTCGAACCGGCCCTTGGAGTCCACGGGTGTGACGGCGACGATGTCGGCGGTGTCTGCCGTGGCCTTGTCGTCCTCGCCGTAGGCGGGCGCCATGTGCACGATGCCCGTACCGTCCTCGGTGCTGACGAAGTCTGCGGCGAGCACCCGAAATGCGTTGGGCGAGTCCATGAAATATGGGAACGGCGGCAGATAGGGCATGCCCACCAGGTCCCGGCCCGGATAGGTACCGAGGACCTCCGGCTCCTCACCCAGCTCGCGTGCGTAGGCGGCCAGCCGGGCCTCCGCGAGGACGTACCGCCGCCCCTCGGAGCCTTGCACCAGCACGTAGGTGATGTCAGGGTTGACGGCCACGGCCTGATTGGACGGCAAGGTCCACGGCGTCGTCGTCCAGATCAGCAGGTGGGCGCCCTGCAGTGGCCCCTCGGTCACCGAGAACCCGACGGTCACCGCAGGATCCTGGCGGCTCTGGTAGACGTCGTCGTCCATCCGCAGCTCGTGGTTGGACAACGGGGTCTCGTCGTTCCAGCAGTACGGCAGCACGCGGTTGCCCTCGTAGGCCAGGCCCTTGTCCCACAGCTGCTTGAAGGCCCAGATGACCGACTCCATGAAGGTGGGGTCCAGGGTCTTGTAGTCGTTGTCGAAGTCCACCCAGCGGGCCTGCCGCGTGACGTAGGCGCGCCACTCGTCGGTGTACTTCAGCACCGAGGCACGGCAGGCATCGTTGAACTTCTCGATACCCATCGCCTCGATCTGCGCCTTGTCGGCGATGCCCAACTGGCGCTGGACCTCGAGCTCGGCGGGCAGGCCGTGGGTGTCCCAGCCGAACCTGCGCTCCACCTTGTAGCCGCGCATAGTGCGGTACCGCGGCACGATGTCCTTGACGTAGCCGGTCAGCAGGTGGCCGTAGTGCGGCAGGCCGTTGGCGAACGGCGGACCGTCATAGAAGACGTACTCCGGTGCGTCGTCGCGGCGCGCGATGCTGGCCCGGAAAGTGTCGTCGCCGGCCCAGTAGTCCAGCACCTCAAGTTCGCGCTCCGGAAAATTCGGTGCGGCGGGCTTGGGATAGGCGCTCACGTCTTCGTCTCCTGTGCCTGTGTTGCGCCCGGGGGCCCAACTGCGTTCAAGGCACGGGGACGACGTCGCGCAGGTGCGCGAGCGCCGCGGTACCACCCCGCTTGCACACGAAAACTCGTGCGCCGCTCAACTTTCGGGCGATGACGGGCCCACCCGCCCGGTTCTACTGAGCCGCGTTGCGGGGAACCCGCGCAGCCGTTCTTCCGGAGGCTCCCCGGTGATGGCCGGATCGACGCCGCTGCAAGCAGTCTAATGAGCAGTGCAAATCGCGCAGGCGGCAGCTAGCCGGAGGTCACCTCGATGAGCGCGAACGGGAACTGCTCGGCCAGTTCCGCCACCGTGACCGGATCGAAACCGCGGGTGTCGTACGTCCATTCGAGTTGCAGTCCGGCATCGGAACCGGGGCGCACCAGCAGTGACAGCAAATACCCCGCGGGTGCTGTGGATCCTCGGCCTTCGGCGTAGCCGAAGTGGACGTTCGCGCACGAGTGGTCGCGGGACGGACCCGTTGAGCGGGTGACCGTCGTCAGCAGGTCGTAGCCGGACAGGCTCCGATGGGAACTGCACGCCACCGAGGCCCGGCGCATCACCTCACTGTCGAGGTCGACGTCGAGCACGCCGTCGCCGATGGTGCGGGCGACGGTGCGGCCAAGGGCGGCCAGCAGGATCTCCTCCGGGCTGCTGCCCATGGCGGCGCAGGCACCG